>JBKPNH010000147.1:0-11590 GCA_046732535.1 Acidobacteriota bacterium | reverse complement strand
CCCCAATGATGATCGCGTGATATTGCGGTATCGAAGCCGAGTACTTCCGAACCCCATCCGATCACGGCAGCGGAGTAGCGCAGTTTTGGAAATTCTTTGTTTAAGATTGGCCTCAACTGGTCTTGGTAGAAGAGCTCGCAGAGCTTGAGGCCAGGTATGAATTTTGGCATTTAAAGTATGCTTACTTTGGAGTGGGTAGTAATACCTCTACCGAATTCGACAAGTTGCTCGCCTCGCCACGTGCTCCCCTGCTTGTTCTTTTGAGGATTGGTGTAGACGCGTTTGATTTCATGCAATCGAATGTCCTCGGTTGTAGGCTCATTGATTCTCAAAAAAGCATCGTCCCAGATTGTTAGGTCAAAGGATTTTTGAGTTGGCTGAGGTATGAGTCCGTTTCGGGCCTTCTTTATGAATTCAGTCATGATAGTGACTATATCAGTGACGCGACGTACGACAAATGAAGGCCTACTAAGCCTGGATGCCGCAAGATTTGCGGCCGTTTAAAAAGCACGGTCCGAGGGGTGAAGAATTGGACCATCGGTGAAGGATCAGTTTCGACTTTGCTCGTTTTTAGGCGGATTCTTGCAGATGGTGACGTCACCGAATATAGGTTAATTCCGTGAATCAAATATTTTTGTCCACAAAATAGGCCACAAAACAAGAATGGCCGCCTTTGCAGGTAGCCGTAAGTAGTTGATTCTAATGGTCGGGCGAGAGTGCGATCGCCATTGATTCTTTAGGAAGCCTCAGCATATGATCCATTCGTCCTTCAGAGATCGGAAAGGACAATAACAAGATGGACTCTTATCTTGACTTTTATGAGATAGCATTTAATGAGATTCGGAAAGCTTGTAAAGCTGCTTTAATGTTAAAGAGCTTGAATTGGAGAAGTGATGTATCGTATCCGATTCTTAATTCGCTAACGGAAGAGCCAGAGTGGCAGGCCGATTTTTTTGACGAGGTCGGAAAATTTCGATGCTGTGTGAGTTTTGAGCGTCCGCCCCATGCAGACGTCCAGTGGTACACGGAGGAGATAATCCGGCAGTTTGATCAGAAACTAATAGTTTGACAGCCAAGTATTCAAAGATCCTCTGAAGGTCGAAAGGGGCATAGAAGTTTCTTTGCCCTTTTCTTTCATACCCCTAACGGACAGACTCAATGCCGCAATCCTTACGGTTAATTTCTCGAAAACTAGCTTGAAGAATCCCGAGGAAAAAGCCCGCGAAGAGATCGACGCGCAACTCATCTCGTCAGGCTGGATCGTGCAAACGAAGAATGAAATAAATCTTTCTGCCGGCCGCGGAGTTGCCATCTGCGAACTAAAGTTTGATACGGGTAAGCCTGATTACACTCTGTTCGTGGACAGTAAAGCCATCGGCACAATCGAAGCCAAGCCCGAAGGCATTACGCTCACCAGCGTGGAGGTACAGTCCGACAAATACGTCACTGGTGTCCCGTTCGGATTACCCGCATGGAAATCTCCACTTTCCTTTTGTTACGAAAGCACGGGCGCGGAAACTTTTTTCACCAATCGTCTCGATCCGGTCCCGCGTAGTCGCCGCGTGTTCTCCTTTCATCGCCCGGAGACTCTGCTCGGTTGGGTGCAGCAAGTGATCGAGGGAGGCAAGCCGCTGGCTCAGCGACTCCGCGAATTTCCACCACTCGCGGTCGGTAATCTTTGGCCCGCTCAGTTCGAAGCCATCAGGAATCTCGAAATCTCATTTGTCGCTGGTCGTCGGCGTGCACTCATTCAGATGGCTACCGGCTCGGGCAAGACCTACACTGCGGTGAATTTCATCTATCGCCTCGTAAAATACGCCGGGGCGAAGCGAGTACTATTCCTCGTGGATCGCGGCAACCTTGGCGACCAGACGCTCAAGGAATTCCAGCAGTTCGTCTCGCCTGTAAACAACTACAAGTTCACTCAGGAATATATAGTCCAGCGTCTGAGCAACAACACGCTCGACGGTTCCGCCCGCGTCGTCATCGGGACAATCCAGCGCATCTACTCCATGCTGAAGGGTGAGACCGAACCCTCACCGGACCTGGACAACCTGCCGATCGAAGCCGCTGAATTGCTGTTCAAGAAACCTGTGCCCGTAGAGTACAACCCCGCGTTTCCCAGCGAGGAGTTTGACTTCATCATCACCGACGAGTGCCACCGCTCTATTTACAATCTCTGGCGGCAGGTACTCGAATATTTTGACGCTTCAATCATCGGCTTGACTGCTACGCCTTCAAAGCAAACCTTCGGCTTCTTTCAGCAGAATCTCGTCATGGAATACAACCACGAGAAAGCTGTTGCGGATGGCGTGAATGTTGGATGTGATATCTACCGGATAAAAACTGCGATCACTCAGGGAGGCAGCAGCGTGGAGGCCGGATTCTATGTCGACAAGCGCGATCGTCAAACGCGGAAGGTCCGCTGGGAACAGCTAGACGAAATCCTCGCTTACAACCAGGCCGACCTCGATCGCGACGTAGTGGCGCCCGACCAGATTCGCACCGTGCTCGCCACTTTCCGCGACAAGGCATTCACAGAGTTATTTCCTGGGCGTACCGATCTTCCCAAGACACTCATCTTCGCTAAGGACGATTCACACGCAGACGACATCGTTCGCATCTGCCGCGAGGTCTTCGACAAGGGAAACGACTTTTGTCAGAAAATCACCTATCGCACCGGATTTACGCGCCTGGAGGAAGATGCCAAAGACAAGCACGGTAACGTCATGAAGGACGAGAAAGGCGAAGTCATCAGGAAGTTTACTTGGGTCAGGACCTCCAGCCTCACCCCGGAACAGATCCTCAGCGCCTTTCGAAATAGCTATAACCCGCGCATCGCTGTAACGGTGGACATGATCGCAACCGGTACGGATATTAAGCCGCTGGAAATAGTTGTATTTATGCGTAGCGTCGCGTCGAAAAACTTCTTCGAGCAGATGAAGGGGCGTGGCGTGCGCGTGGTGTCCGACACCGAGATGGAACAGGTCAACCCGGGCGTCAAACGCAAGACTCGTTACTTGATCGTGGATGCTGTAGGTGTTTGCGAACGAGTGCAGACCGAATCCCGGCCATTGGAAAAGAAGCCTACAGTTAGCTTCGAGAAACTCCTTGATGCAGCGGCACTGGGTACCACTGAAGTCGCCGCAGTTGAATCTCTGGCAGGGCGCCTTATCCGCCTTGAACGGAGGTTCGATGAAGAGTTGAGAGTCGAAGTCGTCAAGGTCGCTCAAGGCCAAACGCTATCCGAGATCTCAAAGAGCATCCTGACCGCAATTGACCCGGATGAAATTCTGGCACATGCCCAGATTGGCAAAGCTGAGTCAGTTCAGGCGACGGAAAAGGAAATAAGCGCCGTCCGTGAGGCGCGAATTAAAACCGCGCTTGCCCCACTGGCGTCAAATCCCGATCTACGCAATCTGCTGAAGAAGATCGCGAAAGCCTCCGAACAGACTATTGACATTGTTTCGCGAGACACACTGCTTTACGCTGGTCCGGCGCAAAAAACCACCGAGGCTGGCGCAAAACTTGCCAAGTCCTTTCGTGAATACATTGAACAGCACAAGGCCGAGATAACCGCGCTTCAGTTGCTCTACTCGCGACCGTACAAACAGCGACTTACCGAATTTATGCTGAAGGAACTTGAGAGAAAGTTGCGGGAAGAGCATGCCGGCTGGACCGAGGACAATCTATGGAAAGCATTCGCCGCCGTAGCGCCCGACAAAGTCAGAGGCCGGTCGCAGGCCGGACGCTTTGCCGACCTTGTCGCACTAGTCCGGTTTGCTTTGGAACAACTTCCGGTTCTCGAACCATTTGCTGAGTCCGTTAATACGCGCTTCAACGAGTGGCTCATCGAGAAGTCGAATGCCGGTGTCGAATTCAATAGCGCCCAACTTTCATGGCTCCAGTTCATCCGCGACCATATTGCCACAAGCTTGAGCATCGATCAGGAGGATTTTGAATTCGCGCCGTTCAACCAGCGTGGCGGACTTGGTAAAGCACATCAACTATTCGGCGAGCAACTGCCAAGTCTGCTGGACGAACTCAACGAGGTGCTTGCGGCGTGAGTCCAGTCATTGAAACCAATCTGCCGCCTTCATGGAAACTTGTTCGGCTTGGTGACATCGCCAAGACCTCTAGCGGAGGAACCCCCCGCCGTGACAGACCACAATTCTACGGTGGCAAAATTCCTTGGGTGAAGTCGGGAGAACTTGGCGACAGCGTTGTTTACGAGACGAGTGAAACAATCACTGAGGAAGCTATCGAATCGTCAAACGCGAAAGTTTTTCCCAAAGGCACGCTTTGCATTGCGCTCTATGGTGCGACCGTCGGCAAGCTCGGCATTCTCGGCATTGACGCGGCGACGAATCAAGCGGTGTGTGCCATCTTTCCACCGGACGGACTCGACACGCGTTATTTGTATCGGTTCTTCGAGAGCATACGGCGAGGACTTGTCGAGCAAGGTAAAGGTGGAGCGCAGCCTAACATTAGCCAAGCGATCATTCGTGACACCCAGATTCCGCTCGCCCCGTTACCAGAACAGCGGCGGATTGTGGCGGAGATTGAAAAGCAATTCACGCGATTGGAGGCGAGTGTGGCTGCATTGCGGCGAGTGCAGGCTAATCTGAAACGCTATCGCGCCGCAGTCCTCAAAGCCGCCTGCGAAGGCAAACTGGTCCCTACGGAAGCCGATCTTCATCAGGTAGCGTGCAAAGGTCAGAAGGGATTCGAGTCCGGCGAAGAACTGCTCAAACGGATTCTCGCTGTGCGCCGCCAGCACTGGATTGGCCGGGGCCAATATAAAGAACCAGCCGCTCCCGACAGCCCGAATCTGCTGGCGATCCCAGCAGGCTGGACGTGGGCAAAAGCTGAACAACTTAGTGAATTGATTACAAAAGGTACTACGCCACCGTCTGACAAAATGGAAGCTGGTCAGGGCGATGTTCCCTTCATTAAGGTTTACAATCTCACTTTCACTGGCGTTTTGAATCTGGATTTCAAACCGGTTTTCATCAGCCGTAAAACGCACGAGGTTGAGCTTAAACGCTCAGAAGTCCGCGCTGGGGATATTCTCATCAATATTGTTGGTCCACCGCTGGGCCAAGTCTCAATTGTTCCCAAATCAGTAAAGGAAGCGAATATCAATCAGGCTATCGCACGCTTCCGCGTTGTTTTAGCCGAGTGTCAAAAATATCTAGCGATTTGCTTACAAGCAAAACCAATCATTAGTTGGGCAGTTCAGAGAGCAAAGACCACAGCTGGTCAATCAAACCTTACGCTAGAACTTTGCCGTGATTTGCCAATCCCGCTACCACCTCTTGCCGAGCAGTCACGGATTGTGGCGGAAGTCGAGCGGCGTTTGAGCGTGGTGGAGGAGTTAGAGGCGGTGGTGGCAGCCAACCTCCTGCGCGCCTCCCGACTCCGCCAATCCATTTTGCAAAAAGCGTTTATGGGCCAACTATAGCTTCTAATCCTATGAATGAATCGGAACTCTCCATACAAGCGACTTTGGACTATCTTTCCCATCTAGGTTTCAGATTCTTCGATGTTGAGGCGAAGATTGGAAATGCAGAACCCGACATAATTGTTTACAGTGACGAACAAAAGGCTCAACCGATAATAATTGGGGAGATTAAGCGGCAGCTCCCAACCGATGTCGAATTGCTACACCCGGCGGTACAGCAAGCGTTTCGTTACGCCGCATTGATCGGCAACACCCAAGTACATCTCCTGATTAGTGATGGTCAACATCACCACTGGTTCAAGCTAAAAGATGAAGGCACTTCTCTTGAACGCTCAAGCGCGCCCCTAACATCGCTTGCGGCGAGCGATGAAAAAACAATCGGTGAAAACGATCGAACGCTTCGTGCCGTCGTCCGCTCAACCCTGGTGACCTTAGCGGATCTGGGGGTGCGGGTCGAGATGAGATCGGCTCGCGACATTCTTCGCCTTATTGTTGCTCGGTTGTTGCATGGAAGTGACGGTGAGACTTGGTGGTCTGGTACAAGTGACGATCCGCGACCTTGGGCTCTGAGTCTGCTTTCTCAGTCATTCGCCCCTGCATGGATAGATGGAGGCGAATGGATAATTCCAAAGCACGTGGCGCGCGAGGCGTTGCATCTATTGGCGCACATTTCCAGTGACAACTTGCTCCGCTCGACGACCGGTCGGTTATTCTGGACGGAAATCGCCCCCTTGCTAATTGAGCCGGACCAAAAGTTGTGTTCGCCTCCAACCTTGGCTCATTTTCTTGTGGACTTAGTTGCTCCCCAGCCAGGCGAACGGGTTATCGACCCAGCCTGCGGATCGGGGCAATTTCTTGTCGAAAGCTACCTTCGCTGGGCCACGCCCGAGAGCTTTCGAATCGTCGGCGGACTAGATTTTGCAAACCCTCTTCCTTTCTTAATCGGGTATGAGCGAGATCGAATAGTTGCTGAGGTTGCGCAATTAAATTGCATTCTCGCCGGGCTTGGAGCTAGTGGCATTAGACATTGGGATGCCCTGCATTCCGTCGAGAGTCTTCAAGCAGACAGCGGTAGATTTGACGTAGTGATCTGCGACCCGCCGGTTGGCAAAATCGATAGACGCGCGCGAGCCTCTATGGTAGGTCTTCGCAACCACGTACGTAAAACTGAAATGGCGTTCGTCGAACGAGCTATTAATCTCTTACGAGTCGGAGGCCGCGCAGCATTGCTGCTCCCCGAGAGCTTCTTTTTTTCACAAGATGGGACTTCCTTCCGAGATTGGCTCTTGGGATCCATCAAGCTCTCGGCGGTGGTGAGCCTCCCCGCAGGTGCATGGACCAATGCACGGAGTCATGCGCAAGCGTCCGTCCTTGTGTTCACTAAGGGAGTAACAGACTTCGACTACCCGGTCTTTGTTGCTGATTTAAGGACAAAAGGAAAGGACGAGACTGATGCTGTGCCACTTCGATCAGCTCTTGCCGTCACTCAACATGCATTTGCTCGCTTCTTGGGCGAACCTTACAGTCCAGTTCCAGAAAACCCTTTGGGACCGCGTTTCGACTTGGTTTCTTCACGACTGTTTTCAGCGGCACGCATAGATGTAGCCGGAGTTTTGTTGGAGTCATGGCGGCAGTCACCAGCGTCGCCTCCGAACCGCTATTCTGTGGTAAAGCTCGCAGATATCGCGGAAATCATTTCAGGACGACATATCCGCAGAAATCCTCTTTCTAACGAAAGTCAATTATCAGTGAATTACATTCAGGCCGGCAACGTTCGTCGTTTTAACATTGAACTTGACAATGTTCCTCGTCTCAGCCGAGAAGAGATTGGTAAAGGGGAAGCCGCCCGGCTCAAGCCGGAGGACGTGCTGATTACGTCGACGGGCCAATATCTAGGGCGCGCTGCAATCGTTGAGGATCGTGCTCTACCGGCAATCGCAAGTAACGCAGTAACAGTTCTTCGAACACGTGATCGTGATCGAGTAGATCCCAAGTTTTTGGTAGCTTTCCTCAATAGCCCCGCAGGAATTGAACAGTTTGAGCAGCGACGGATTAAGGGTGTAGCCCAACCCTTTCTGCGAAGAGGGGATATCGAGGCGATATCAATTCCATTACCGCCGCTGAAAGTCCAAAAAACTGCCGTAGCAGAAATTTGGAATCTCTTGGCCCGTGCGGATTCGATGGCGGCGGAAGCTGAGATAATGAAGGCGCGGGCACATACGCTCTTACTTGATGTGCTTAGCCAGGAGCAGTCCCAATGAGCTCAAGGTTTACTCTACCTTGGTCTCGATTAAGCCCAACTGTGCGGAAACTTCGCGAGCATTTTCATGGAGCTGATGTTCAATTGCTGCAGGCGTTTAATCGGTCGGTCGAAGAAAGCTGGAAAGCTGCGAACCTGACAGAGTTCGACCGCAATCTTCGTGCGCTTTGCGAACATAGTCTTGACCCGCCATTTCCGTTGCTGAATACAGTTTCAGCGCTGGTGGTTAACAGTCCAGCCGCTGGAAAAAGGAGCGTCATCGACGCGGCGATGATCCAGACTCAGGTTCCCAATGAGGTCCTGGAAGTGGATACAGTTGGTGATTGGCAGGTCGCCTGGCTATATGAAGACTCAGATGAGGAAACCCCAGCCCTTAAATGGTATTCGCCCGCAACTCCTGAACGTACCCCCATTACCCCTCAACCAGTAATTGACTATGTTGCTGGGTGCGTCTCGCTTTACCGAGCGGGCCTGATCTTACCGGCACTGGCCGTGTTGACGATGGCTTACGAATCTGCTCTTTGGGACGCCTTAGCAGGCGTAGGAATACCACGGTGCGAGAAACATATTGAATACCAATCTGCGAAGTGGAAGTTGAAACGCGTAAGCGACAAGATCGTAGTCGCAGTTGCAGGCGCTGACAAACCGGTTATTGATTTGCCGACTATCCCCGGAGAGCCGTTCGAAGAGGTTGACGTGCGTGTTAGTTCGACGGGTTCAATGGCGTCGTTGAGCGTGCGGGTCAGTACGCTGAATACTCCATTCTTAGCGACCATGCGAATTGCTTCCGAGGAACTTGTAAGCAGTCGAGGACTCCGGAATGCCGTTGAGTTGGCGCGAAGTCGAAACATCCCGCCAATTGCAGTTATTCCGAAACCATTAGACGATACGTTCATTGCGATTCGTAACAATCTTGTTCATTTTCCGGCAAACGGCAAACTTGATACTCCGATCCCGATGCTCGGGCAGCCAGAGATTACAGACATCGCTGCTTTGGCTACCGACAAACATCTGTTAATCAAACTCTTACTCCCAGTTGTGGCTGTGATTAATAGTACGTATGAACAACAACCTTCTGCACCGCCGACTATAGTTAGTTCATGAGCAATCCCGCACTCCAACTTGTCCAGAAACTTTGGAACTATTGCAACATTCTTCGCGATGATGGTTTGTCCTACGGCGATTACGTAGAGCAACTAACCTATCTACTCTTCCTCAAGATGGCGGATGAGCAGTCGCGGCCGCCATTTAACAAGCCTAGTGCCGTACCCAAGGATTACGACTGGCCGAGCCTTTTGGCGCGCGACGGTGATGAGTTGGAGACGCATTACCGGCATGTCCTCGAATCGCTCGGCAAGCAGAAGGGGATGCTCGGCATCATCTTCCGCAAGGCTCAGAACAAAGTCCAAGATCCGGCCAAGTTGCGTCGGCTCATCGTAGACTTGATTGACAAGGAGCAATGGTCGAGTCTCTCTGCGGACGTGAAGGGCGACGCTTACGAGGGGTTACTGCAAAAGAACGCCGAGGACGTGAAGGGCGGCGCGGGCCAATACTTCACGCCACGTCCGCTCATCGCCGCAATGGTGGACGCCGTGCAACCTGAACCCGGCCATACGATCTGTGATCCGGCATGTGGCACAGGCGGGTTTCTACTTTCGGCGCATGATTACATCGCTAGAAACTACCAGCTTGATCGCGCTCAAAAAAAGCGGCTCAAGAACGGCACTCTATTCGGCGTTGAATTGGTGGATAGTGTTACGCGGCTCTGCGCGATGAACCTGCTTCTCCATGGCATCGGCGGCGCAGACGGGGACATCTCGCTTTCTGACGCTGAGCTCCCTGTCGTCACGAAAGACGCACTGGCTGGTAAGCATGGCGAGTACGAAATCGTGCTCGCCAATCCACCGTTCGGAAAAAAGAGCAGCGTGACGATTATTAACGAGGCGGGTGAACAGTCGAAGGAGTCGCTTATAATCAATCGCGATGATTTCTGGGCTAGCACAAGCAACAAGCAACTCAATTTCCTGCAGCATATCTTCACCATTCTCAAGCAGCATGGGCGCGCAGCGGTAGTGTTACCAGACAACGTCCTGTTTGAGGGCGGCGCCGGCGAAACCATCAGGCGCGAACTCCTTAAACAAGCAGACGTGCATACGCTGCTGCGACTGCCCACAGGCATCTTCTACGCACAGGGCGTCAAGGCGAACGTGCTTTTTTTCGATCGGAAACCCGCGCAGGAAAATCCGTGGACGGAAAAACTCTGGATTTACGACCTGCGCACAAACAAACATTTCACGCTTAAAGAAAACACCCTGAAGCGCAGTGACCTCGATGATTTTGTGGAGTGCTACAACCCTAAAAATCGACACCAGCGCACTGAGAGCGAGCGATTCAAAGCTTTTACTTACGACGAACTGGTTAAACGCGACAAGGTAAACCTGGACATTTTCTGGCTGAAAGATGAGGCTCTGGAAGACTCAGCAAACCTACCCGCTCCGGAAGTCATTGCGAACGAAATTACGGCTGATTTGGAAGCGGCGTTGGAACAATTTGCGATGATTGCGGAAGACCTCAAGTAGCCTCCATCAACTGCAGCGCCGCGGCGGCTCGCTTCGCCGTGTCAACGTTTGCATTTACGTTCTGATAGGTGCAACAGATTATTGTTTGGCTAACTAGTTTAATAATCCAATCAACTAATCCGTTCTTTTCAAATTCCTAGGCACGAGTGTTGTAGGATTTGCCAAGTGTCCCACCGCTGAAGCGGTTGGTTCGCCAGGCACACCTTGCCTTTCTCACACGGGAGGTAATCGCACCATGCTCGACTGGCTTAGTCGCAGCGGTAAAAATCACACGATGCCCGAATACTCAAGGGCGCGAGAAATGCCTTCCAGAGGGGTACCATCCCGCTGCTCAGAACAGGAAGCAAACGAAGCGTTCAGTGCTCGATGTGACTCAATTCAACGCTGGCTGTGTGAGTCGCCGCGGCGTCCACAGGATGACAGTCCGCTCTTCGTGGAGATCCTGACCGGCAACGCGCAAAGCATACTGACCATCGAGCGAGCGAAGGATACACGTTGTATGCCGGTTTTCAGCAGCCCTTTTCGCGCAGCGGAGGCCAAAATCGAGACTTATTTGTTCAATTGTGTTCGCGGAAGGAAAGAGATCAAGAGAACCGGCCCGCAAATACTGATGTCGATCGCCACCTCGTGAGTGTGACGGCATTGTTCACGCAGGATCGGCAAAAGCCAGCTTACCTAAGTCTTGACTTGCCAGCGCAACAGCGAGCGGAAGTTTTCATCCGCCGCATGACGTTCAAGAAAAAGTCACGCAACTGGTGAATGAGTCGTGCGCGATTCACAAGTTGTCTCTTGCTGCATCACATCTTGGATACTGGCCCACAAAGACAGACCGCTGGGTCATCGAGAACGACCGAATGGAGATTGCGGCCGGCGGATCCTCCAGCGATGTGAGACTAAGAAAAACGATTCCGGTCCGATAGATATGAAAACCTTCATCCTGCTCGCTGCTATCATGCTCTGTGCGGTGTCACTGACCAATGCTTACTCACTAGACAACGGGCTCGCCAGAACTCCGCCGATGGGCTGGAACAGTTGGAACAAATTTGCCTGCGACGTTAACGAGCAGCTCATCAGGCAGATGGCCGATGCAATGGTAACGAGCGGCATGAAAGACGCTGGTTATGTTTACCTCGTCATTGACGACTGCTGGCAGATCGATCGCGATGCGCAGGGAAACATCCTGCCGGACCCGCAACGGTTTCGTTCTGGGATGAAGGCGCTGGCGGATTACGTTCATTCCAGGGGACTGAAATTCGGACTCTATTCGGATGCCGGAACGCTTACGTG
>JBKPNH010000146.1:0-4471 GCA_046732535.1 Acidobacteriota bacterium | reverse complement strand
TGTTGATGACTTCGTGCGATCCGAAGCGCGCTTTCAGCACGCCGGGAATCGCGCCCCACAACGCGCCGACGAGTATCGCCGCCGCGAAACACATCGGGATGAGCAACCAGGCCGATCGATTGGCGAACGTGATTCCGACCCAGGCGGTCGCAAACGCGGCGATGTAGAGTTGACCCTCGGCGCCGATGTTGAATAGACCACAGCGGAAGCCGACGAGGACGGCCAGCCCGGTGAAGATCAAAGGCGTCGCATGAAACAGCGTGTAGCCGATGCCGTCTGGCCAGGAGAGCGCGCTTCCCAACAACAGCCGGTAAGCGTCGATCGGATTGTCTCCAACCAGCAGGATGAGGATACCGCCGACGATGAAAGCTGCCACGACAGCGATCAGCGGAAAAAATAGCTCACGCGCGAATTTGGGCATCGGATCTTAATGTCCTCGCGTCATCAATAATCCAATCTCTTCCATGGTTGCCACCTTTGGATCAACTTCGCCGGCGATTTTTCCGTCGTGAATGATCAGCAAACGATCTGACAGGCTCGTCACTTCTTCCAGCTCCGCTGATACCAGCAGGATGGCGCAGCCGTTATCGCGCAAACGAACCAACTGCCGGTGAATGAACTCGATGGCGCCGATGTCGACACCTCGCGTCGGCTGCGACACCAGCAGCAACTTCGGATCGAGTTGATACTCCCGGCCGATGATCAGCTTCTGCTGATTGCCGCCGGAAAGCGCTCTCGCGGGCAGCGCGGCGTTCGGCGGACGCACGTCAAACGCCTGGATGATTTCGTTCGCCCTTCGTTGGATCGCGGCGTCGTCGAGAAAGACGTCGCCGATGAACGCCGCAATCGGAGGGCGATAGTGCACGCCAAGAATCGAGTTCTCCGCCAGCGTGAAATCCAACAGCAATCCCCGTCGATGACGATCTTCCGGGATGTGCGCGATTCCCAATTCGCGTCGCAGCCGCGCGCCGAGGCCGTTGATGTTCTTCCCGGCGAAGATGATTTGCCCAAACAGGTGCGACGGCTCGATCAGTCCCGCGAGCGCCTCCATCAATTCCGTCTGACCATTGCCCTCGACTCCAGCGATACCGACGATCTCGCCACTGCGGACTTCGAACGACACGTCGTTCACTCGCTTCGTTCCGTCGACGGTGGTGACGGAAAGATTCTGGACCTCGAGTTGAGCACGGCCGGCGTTCGGGTCGGTCTTTTCGACGCGCAGCAGAACTTCGCGGCCGACCATCATACGCGCGAGTTCCGCGGCGTTCGTGTCTTTCGTTTGCACGCGTCCGACGACTTTGCCGTCGCGCATCACCGTCACTTCATCAGAGATCGCCAGCACTTCCGACAGCTTGTGAGTGATGATGATGACCGTCTTTCCCTGCTCGCGCATGCGACGCAGGATCGCGAAGAACTCCTCGACTTCGATCGGCGTCAACACCGCCGTCGGCTCGTCCAGAATCAGTATTCGCGCGTGCCGGTAGAGCGCCTTCAACAACTCGACTCGTTGTTGCTGGCCGACCGAAAGATGTTCGACGGGTTCGTTTGGATTGACGGCAAGTTTGAATTCTTCGGAAAGTTGGCGGATCTGAGAGGCCGCGCTTCTGAGATCGAGCGCGAGCATCGAGCCCGGCTCAGCGCCGAGAATGATGTTCTCCGCGACCGTCATGGTTTCGACCAGCATGAAGTGCTGGTGGACCATGCCGATGCCGAGGGCGATCGCATCGTGAGGCGACTTGATCTCGCGCACCTGGCCGTCTACGAGGATCTGTCCGCTGTCGGCGGTGTAGAAACCGTAGGCGATCCGCATCGCGGTCGACTTCCCCGCGCCGTTTTCTCCTACGATGGCATGAATGGTCCCTGGCTTGACGACGATATCGACCTGGTCGTTAGCCAAAACGTCGCCGAAGCGTTTGGTTATTTGTCGGAGTTCGAGCATTCATTAAATCCGTGTTGGACACGGATTCTGTCACCCACCAATCGCGTCAGTCACTTTGATCTCGCCGGCGATGATCTTCTTCTTGGCGGCTTCAGCTGCCTCCAGCGCATCGGGTGAAACGAGGTCCTTATTGAATTCATCCATCGCATAGCCGACGCCATCCTTGTCTAACCCAAAGACGTGCAAGCCGGGTGAGAAGCGGCGGTTCACCACGTCGTTAACAATGTCGTACACCGCGTTGTCGACACGCTTGACCATGCTGGTCAACACAAACCCGGGCTTGACCATGTTTTGATTCGAATCGACTCCGATAACGAAGTGAGTCGCGCGTCCATTCTGCAACCCCTGTTGCTCCACGGCGTCGAACGCACCGAGTCCGGAGTTGCCGGCAGCCGTGAAGATCACGTCCGCGCCTTTGCCGATCTGGGCCAACGAAAGCTCCTTGCCCTTGCCGGGATTGTTCCACGCGCCATCGGTGACGCCGACGTAGTTTTCGATCACGCGAATATTTGGATTCACCGAACGCGCGCCTTCTTCGTAGCCCTTGGCGAAGCGATGAATGAGCCCGATATCCATGCCGCCGAGAAATCCAATCGTTCCCGAGCGCGAGGCTTTAGCCGCGAGTATCCCGACCAGATACGATCCCTCATGCTCCTTGAAAATCAACGACGCAACGTTCGGCAACTTGCTGATGCCGTCAATAATCGCGAACTGAATGTTTGGATAATCCTTCGCGACCTGCTCCATGATCGGCCCCTGGGCAAATCCGACTCCGATGATCAGATCGAAGTTGCGTTCAGCAAACGCGCGCATCGCGGGCTCGATCGCGTTCGGCGTTCCCGGTTCGATGTCGCGCAAGACGATCGGCAGATCCTTCGCCGCGCGTTGCACGCCTTGCCACGCCGCGGCGTTGAATGAACGATCGTCCTTCCCGCCGATATCGAAAACGATGCCGACTCTTATCTTCGACTTATCCTGTGACGCCGCGGTGTCGCCGCACCCGGTGAGAGACAATGAGATGACAGCAAGAACCGCAATCAGGGCCAGGGGCAGTTTGTATTTCATTCGTTGATGATTTCCTTGACTAACTTTTCGATCTGCGCAGGCGGCTCGTCTCCGACGTGATACGCAGCTCGAATTCTTCGCGCCGCTTCATCGCCGTTGGAACGATCAGCGCAGTAGACGATGCCGATCGCGTCACCTGCTTCTACCTTGTCGCCAATCTTCAGCTCGGATGTAAAACCGACCGTGAAATCGATCGTGTCTTCGATGCGCACACGTCCGCCGCCGATTGCTGCGATAGCATGACCGATTTCCGTGGTATCGACTCTTGTAATGAAGCCAGAGCGCGGGGATTCTACCTTAACGGTTTCCGTTACCAAAGGCAGAAACGCCGCCGGGTCGTCGCACACGCGCGGGTCTCCGCCTTGTGCCTCGATGTTCCGGCGCAGACATTCGAGCGCTTTACCTGACTCGACAGCTTCACGCAAACGCCCGTGCGCGGCTTCCGGCGTCTGATCGACGTTTGCCAGCAACAACATCTGCGCCGACAACTCGAGCGACAACTCCAGCACCGGACGCGCTGCCGGCGGTGCGTCGCCGCGGAGAAGATTTATGCACTCCTCGATCTCCAGCGAGTTACCCACGGCACGACCCAGCGGCTGATTCATGTCAGTCAACAACGCACGCGTCTTGATGCCGCATGAATTGCCGGTGCTCACCAACGCATGCGCCAACTCAGTGGCGCGCGACGGCTCGCGCATAAACGCGCCGTTACCGACCTTCACGTCGATGATCATCGCGTCGAGACCGGCGGCGCCTTTCTTCGAAATGATCGACGCAACGATCAGCGGTATCGCTTCGACTGTCGCGGTCGCATCGCGCAGCGCGTACATCTTCTTATCAGCCGGCGCCAGCTCCGCTGTTTGGCCTGCCATCGCATAGCCGACGTCGTCGAGCACCTGTTTGAACTCGGTCGCGGTGAGATTCACGCGATAACCGGGAATTGATTCGAGCTTGTCGAGCGTCCCGCCCGTGTGACCGAGACCACGTCCGGAGATCATCGGCACGCACACGCCGCACGCGGCAACCAGCGGCGCGATGATCACCGAGGTCTTGTCACCCACGCCACCCGTGGAGTGTTTGTCGGCTTTTGGTTTTGGAATGTCGGAGAAGTCGAGGATGTTGCCGGAGTTGAGCATGGCCTCCGTCAGCGCTTGTTGCTCCGACTCGTTCATGCCGTTCAGGTAGATCGCCATGAGCAAGGCGCTGACCTGGTAATCCGCGATGCGGCCGCTTGTGATTCCGCCGATGAAGAAGTCGATCTCGTCGCGCGTCAGGCTCTGACCGTCTCGCTTCTTTCGTATGACGTCCTGTGGTCTCAAGCTGCTTTCCTTAGTTGCTCTCCATCAGCACAGCGGCCTGAGCCGTTACCGCAAGCCCTTGTCCGACTGCATCGAGTCCTTCACCGGTTTTCGCTTTCACACTCACGCATGCCGCGTCGATTCCCAACACGCCGGCGATGTTCTCGCG
>JBKPNH010000145.1:0-12172 GCA_046732535.1 Acidobacteriota bacterium | reverse complement strand
CGCCTGAGGCGAACGCCGACATATCGACGTCAGGCTGACCAGACTTCGATAACGAACCTCTAATCGACTCCGCCATGGACGGACGTTGATCCAGGACTTTACAGAGCGGTTCAAAATCACGTTCGTACGTCGTGTCCAGTTCAGCAGGACTACCCAAACACTTCACCGTAGTGTTGAGGAAAACCATTGAGCGGACGGATTCAGGATGGCGCAGGTAATACTCAACTGCGAGCTTTGGGCCGGTACACCAGCCCACGATGTGACATTCAGACACTCCCTCGTGCTCAAGAATCGCTTCGAGATCGTTTGCGTGATCTGAAATTCCAACGGCGTACGGAGGAACATGAATACCGCGTAAGTCCCAGATCAGCACTCGAAAACGCTGCCGCAATAATTCAATCAGCCGCAGCCAGTACTGCGGACCTTGTCCGATTGCGTTCAGAAGTACGACCGTCTTCTCGCCAGTGCCTGAGGAGTGATAGACGAGCTCATGTCCGTTCAATTCGATCCGCTTTTTGGTCAGAGTCGAGACGGGATCGTTTGCGCGGCGGCGAAACGCTTTTGCGGCCTCACTCTGTTGCCGATGGATGGAGTCGAACAGTTGTTCCAGGTCGACGTCGAACGTCACTGGATCGCGCCCATCTTCAATCGCCGGCAGCGCAAGTCGCTCTGCAAAACCCATCAGCCGCAGATCAAACAGAGCATCAACCGCGTTGAGTGCTTCCGGATTTTCCTCCGGCAACAGACTCAAGTTATATGCAATACCGAGGCTCTCAAACACATCCACCAACTGATGATTCTGCGACGATGCCACGAGATAACGTCCGCTGGGTGCGTCTTTAGCGAGAGACAGGATCTCGCTCGCCGCCTGTTCTAACGAAATGAGATTGATAGTTGCATCTGCCGCGGCACGGCATCTGAGTGCCTGGTATTCAAAGTAATCCGGCAGACGCTCCTCGAGCTCCGTTTTCAAATCGAAGAGAGTGCTGATGAAGTACAGAAATCCTTCCCGGCCTTCAGCGGCTGAAGTGGGAAGAGTCATCGATGTGGTAAACACGCGGCAATTCGGAATCTCAATCGAGCTTAGATCCACTGGCTCTCGAGAAGCGGGCGAACGCCACGTGAGCCAGTCCGAATCGCCGGCGCCGCAGTAAGGCGTGGCGACGTAGTTAAGTGTTTCCACGCCTTCGTTGAGCAACGGGTCCACGAGCTTTGCAAACTCTTCCCGTTCGTCTGTCAGAACATCGGCGAAGTGCCAGACTTCAGTTGCACTACACATCTCGTCCGGTTCGATTCGACGAATGTTCTCGACAAGTGAACGCGTTTGCGAGATGAAGTTTTCAAACGCGAGCGGGCGCGCCCTGCACAGAATCGTCGCGCCGGCGGGAAAAAGACGATGAGCCACCAAGTGACTGGCGAGAGGCCCCAGTGACCCGCTGAAGATAATATTCGGCTGAGCCATCAGTCACGACCTTCGTGACGGAGAAGTACCGAAGTATGCGCGCGTTCGCCCTGAAATCAGCGAGGTGCGTTCGGCGGTGATGTTGCTCCTTCTTTCGGGAACGGCGAAGGTCCGTTAAACGTCGGTCCCGACATCCGCATCATCATCGCCATTTGCGAGACTGTGTAGAGACTTTGGCTGAGATGAGCGATGTCCGTGAAATTCAAATCGTCGATGTTAGCCGACGATATGGCTTTCTGCACCGCTGATTTGTAATCGCGATAAGCCTCTTCATAAGACCCGACGGTATTGGCCTCCATGCACGCGTCTTGAAAGCGGCGTTGGAACTCAGTTTGCGCCGTTTGAAACGCGTTGGGATCCTGCGTCATCACCGCTTGTTCGACTTCTCGTTCAAATTCGGTTTGGACGTTTTGAAACCGTTGTTGAGTCTCATTCCAGATTGAGGCCAGATCCTGAAAATACTTGTTGTGTGCATCCATGACCTGCTGATGAGACGGCCCAGCCGGTTGTGAAGAACGATTCGCCGGTTGTCCGGCACTCTGCGGTGGTTTTGGTTGGTCTGGCGGCATTTTGTTCTTACTCCTCAAAGATTCTGATTCAGGGTTTGTAGTGTGCGGCTGGTTTGAGGTGGCACGATCGTAGAACTAATGAGGGTAGAGGAGTTAACGCTCTGCAATGTAAAAGCCTCACCCTGGTCAAGCCCAAGCACGAATAGCTCAGGTTAGAGGTTCCGCCTGAACAAGTAACGAAAGTGACCTCAACTATCCGGTTAACAGCGTGGATTGTAATCCTAATAGATGGCAGTCGTCTACATCTTAATGACCTGCGAATCATCAGGCACGGATCTGACGGATTTCACATCTCGGGTTACAATCGCCCGCCATGTCTTACTATCTCGATCTGGACGCCTGGCCGCGACGTGAGGTGTTCGAGTTTTACCGCCGTTTCGACAAGCCGTACTTCAATGTTTGCTTGAAAGTCGACGTGACGGAGTTGTTGAATGAATTGCGCCGCCGGGAAAAACGACCGAGTGTTTGGTTGACGTATCACTATCTCGCGCTGCGCGCGGCCAATGACATTGAGCCGTTTCATTATCGACTGCGCGAGGGCAAGGTGCTGGTCCATGAAGTGATCAACGGCGGCACGACGCTGATCCTGCCGAACGAGACGTTCACCCTTGTCTACTGGGATTATCACGAGAGCTTCCAGGCTTTTCTCGCTGGAGCGGCTCGCGCGGTCGACGAGATCCTGGCAGGCGACCGCGCGTTCAGGCCCAGACATGAAGACGACGCACGCATTCATTGCACGACGTTGCCGTGGATCGCGTTTACAAGTTTTTCACATGCGCGGCGTTGGTGGGGCAGGGAAGACTCGGTGCCGAAGATCTCGTTTGGAAAATTTGTGCAGGAGAATGGACGGACGTTTATGCCGTTTTCTGTCGAGGTGCACCATGCGCTGATGGACGGGCTGCACGTCGGGCGTTACATCGAGCGCGTGGAAGAGATGCTCGCTAACCCGCAAACGTATTTGGACTAAGACCAGCGATCTAACGTGCGTAAATTCCCTTTCGCGATCCTGGTGCTTCTGGTTCTCGGAAGCATAGCCGCTTACCTCTTATTTCGACTAACACGCAAGCCGTTGCCGACTCCTCGTGATTGGCGGGCGCACGTAACGACAGTTGTCGGCGATGGTTCTCCGAAGACGCTGGCGGATCCGTTTGGTGTTGCCGTCGCCGAAGACGGGACGATTTATGTTACGGACGCCGGCGAGAGTAATCGCATTCTTAAGATCGCGCCCGATGGAATTGCGACGACATTTGCAGCCTCACTCGACACTCCTTCAGGTCTCGCTATCGACGATGACGGCAATCTCTATGTCGCGGACACTGGAAATAACCGCATCCAGAAAGTAACTCCCGAAGGCGTCGTGTCGACGATCGCCGGCGACGGCACGGCGGGTTATGTTGACGGTCCCGCTGCGCAGGCACAATTCGATGGTCCGATCGGTGTCGCGGTCGATAATCAGGGGAACGTTTACGTCGCCGACACTTACAACGATCGCATCCGCAAGATCTCTTCAGACGGACAGGTCACAACTCTTGGCGCGGGGTTCGATACCCCCTGCGGTATTGTTGTAACCGCAGATGGATCTCTGATCGTCGCCGACACGAGGAACAATCAGTTAAAGAAGCTTGCGCCGGACGGCAGCGTCATCAACAACATCGATCTCTCCCGCCCGGTCGGTCTGGCTTCTACGCACGACAACTTTATTTACGTTACAGAGCTCGATCGCTCGCGTGTGTTGCAAATCGCGCCTGATGGTTCCATCTACACAATCGCGTCTCAGTTCAGCCAGCCCACGGGCGTGGCGATCAAACCAGGCACGAGCGAACTCTACGTCACGGACAGCGGCAACTATCTCGTCAGAAAACTCGTGAATGGAGGAACGGAAACGCCAACCGATGAATTCCCCAAACTGACGAACGAAACTCTCGGCCAGCAATCACTCCTGTGGCCGGTCGATCCACAACAGTCGCCGCACGAAGTCGTAGCGACAGTCGGCGAAGTGCGCGGCAGTTTCGACTCGACGGACAGCCGCGATCATCTGCACAGCGGACTTGACGTCTTCGGCCCCTATAACGAAACCGTGCGCGCGGTGCGAGACGAGAAAGTCACGAGCCCGTTGCCGAACTGGGGCTTCGATTCGCTAAACGAAGGGTTTCGCGTCGGCGTCGTCTCCTACATTCACATGCACGTCGGACGCGACAAAGACGCAAAGATGTTCGACGATCCGCGTTTCGTCCCCGTAAAGCAGGACGAGAAAATCACGCGCGTGCGAATCAAGCGCGGCACCCGGTTCAAGGTTGGCGACGCGCTCGGCACGGTCAACCGCATGTACCATGTTCATATGAACGTCGGTCCACCCGGAGGCGAGATCAATCCGCTTTCACTGTCGCCGGTCGGGTTCAAGGACGACGTCGTGCCCACTATCGAGAGCGTTCAGCTATTTGACGCTTCCGGAACACAGATCAAAGGGACAAAAGAGGGGCTCGTCGTCAGCGGCAACGTTCGGATCGTCGTCGATGCTTACGATCGCACAAACATGAACCCCGATCGGCGTCGACTCGGTCTCTACAAGCTCGGCTATCAAATTCTTCGTCGCGACGGTTCTCCGATAGAAGAGCCACGCATCACGCTTCTCTTCAATCGTCTCCCTTCTGACGAGGCGACGAAGATCGCCTACGCCGAAGAGAGCGGGATCACTGTTTACGGCAGCGCCAGGACGCGATTCCTCTACGAGGTCACAAACACTGTCCGCGATGGCCGCGCTGTGCGCGGCGCGTGGGACACGTCGCAGTTGCCCAAAGGCGATTACGTGTTGCGCATCATTGCCGCCGACTACTCCGGCAACGAAGCCCAGAAAGGCCGAGACCTAAACATTACAATCCGTTAGGAATCGCGGATTGCACTGACTGTCGGGATATTGCAAGATACAACTTGACCCAGACTTCCCATTACATACGACGTGCGCTCGAAGAGGACATCGGCAGTGGCGATGTGACCACGGACACCATTGTCCCCACCGGCGCTTCGCTGCGCGGACGCATTATCGCCAAACAAGCAGGCGTCGTCGCCGGCTTAAGCATCGCAAGCGAAGTGTTCCGTCAGTTAACTTCCGACATAACCTTTAGCGCCAACGTAGAAGAAGGAGCCCGAGTCGACCGAGGTATGGCCCTGGCAGACGTCGCCGGTGACGCCAGAGCGCTGCTGACCGGCGAGCGAACGGCTTTGAACTTTCTCGGTCGCATGTCCGGCATTGCCACTCTGACGCGCCAGTTCGTCGACGCAATCGCGGGCACAAACGCCAGGATTCTCGATACGCGCAAGACTGCGCCGGGCCTGCGCACCGTGGACAAGCTCGCGGTCCGCCTCGGCGGCGGTCAAAACCACCGGACCGGGCTGTTTGACATGGTCTTAATAAAGGACAACCACATCGACTTCGCCGGCTCGATTACGGCGGCCATCGAACGGGTCCGCGCAAGCGGGACAACGTTGACCATTGAAGTTGAGACCCGCACGTTGGAAAATGTACGTGAGGCGCTGCGACTCGGAGTCGAGCGCATTCTCCTTGATAACATGAGCATGGACATGATGCGCGAGGCCGTCGAGCTGGGCCAAAACCAGGGCAAGGGACGTGTAAAACTCGAGGCGTCCGGCAACGTTACGCTCGAAAACGTACTCGAAGTTGCTCGCACCGGCGTCGATTACATCTCCGTCGGCGCTTTGACGCATTCGCCGCGCGTGTTTGACGTGAGTTTGGAGTGGGTTGGTTAAGAGAGATCTTAAAATGATTACTGAAACTACTACCACTGACGAAGTATACGAGAAGCTGAGCGAGCTGCTGTCTGACACTGTCCCCGATTTTGAACTGCGTCTCAAGGCCGAGATCGCGGCCGAGATCAACCGGCTCAAGGTGGTGAAGAACGCCGTCATACTGGGCCACAACTACATGGAGCCCGCGCTCTTCCATTCGATTCCGGATTTTGTCGGCGACTCGCTCGAGCTCAGCCGCCGGGCCGCTGAGACTGAGAAAGACATCATCGTGTTTTGCGGCGTGAAGTTCATGGCCGAGACGGCGAAGATCCTGAATCCGACGAAGAAAGTCCTGATTCCGTCGTTGAAAGCCGGTTGCTCGCTGGCTGCCAGCATCACCGCCGACGACGTTCGCGAACTGAAGAAACAGTTTCCGGGCGTTCCCGTTGTCACTTACATAAATACCTACGCCGACGTGAAAGCCGAGTCGGACATCTGCTGCACGTCGTCAAACGCCGTCGACGTCGTCAACTCGCTGAAATCCGATCGCGTGATCTTCATTCCCGACGAATATCTCGCCGGCAACGTCGCGCGCGAAACAGGCAAGAAGATCATCTTTCCGACGCGTGATCCGCTGAAGCGTTTTCCGAATGACCTCGACTATCAGATGATCGGCTGGCCTGGTCGCTGCGAAGTACACGAAAAGTTCAGCGTCGACGACATCAACAACGTGCGGAAACAGTTTCCGGACGTCGTGATCCTGGCCCATCCGGAGTGCAGTCCCGAAGTAGTAGCCGCTTCTGACTATTCAGGCAGCACGACGGCGATGATTCGCTACGTCGAGAAAACGCGCGCGCCGCGGTATCTGCTGCTGACGGAGTGCTCGATGGGCGACAACATTGCGGCGGCGAACCCGGACAAAGAGATGCTGCGGCTTTGCAGCGTGCGTTGTCCGCACATGAACGAGATCACGTTGGAAGACACGCTCGAATCGCTGCAGAAAGAGCAGTACGAGATCCAGATCGACGAAGAAATCCGTGTAAAGGCGCTGCGCTCGGTTGAGCGTATGCTGGAAATCGGGCGCGAAGATTAAACTTTGGCAGCCACAGATTCCACAGAGGTCCTGATCATCGGTTGCGGGATCGCGGGCGCGACGGCTGCGCTCCGGCTCGCCCGCAACTCGCAACGCCAGATCACCATCATCACCCGTGCCGGCGATCCTCACGAATCAAACACTCGTTACGCGCAGGGCGGCATCATCGGCCGCGGTCCCGATGACACGTCTGAACTCCTATTCGAAGACATCGTAGCCGCCGGCGCCGGCGTAACGTCGCCCGCAGCCGCGCGCATACTCGCCGACGAAGGACCTCCGCTGCTCAACGAAGTGCTCGAACGCAACGCGGGCGTCATTTTCGATCATCACGACGACGGCACGCCCGTTTGGGGACAAGAGGCGGCACACTCGCGACGCCGGATCCTGCACGTCGGCGATGCTACGGGACGTGCGATCATGATCGGCCTCGTGGCGGCACTGAAAGAGTATCCAAACATCAAGATCGAGTCGAACGCGACCGCCGTCGACCTAATCACGTTTCCACACCACTCGCGCGATCCGCTCGACAATTACCGCTCAATCTCCTGTCACGGTTGTTATGTGTTCGATCGCGAGGAGAAGACGGTTCATCGTTATCTCGCGCAGGCGACCGTTCTCGCAACCGGCGGCCTCGGCAGGATCTATCGCAACACGACGAACCCGGTCGGTGCGCGCGGCGACGGCCTGGCGATGGCGCATCGCGCAGGCGCGCGGATCGCAAACGCCGAGTACGTGCAGTTTCATCCGACCGCGCTGGCAGCGCCGGGCGCGGAAGGCTTGCTGATCAGCGAAGCGGTGCGCGGCGAAGGCGGTGTTTTGCTGACACCGGAGCTGCGCCCGTTCATGGAGGCCTATTCGCCGCAGTGGAAAGAGCTTGCACCGCGCGACATCGTCGCCCGTGCGATTCATCACGAGATGGAACAGCACGGTTATTCCTACGTCTTGCTCGACATCGCGTCCAAAATGCCGGCAGCGGCGATCCGCGAGAGATTTCCGTTCATTTATGACGAGTGTCTAAAAGTCGGTTTCGACATCTCGCACGAGCCGGTGCCGGTAGTTCCCGCTGCGCACTATTTCTGCGGCGGTGTGCTGGTCGACGAATGGGCTCGATCGACAATCGGCAACTTGTACGCAGTCGGCGAGATTAGTTGCACGGGTGTGCACGGCGCCAATCGCCTCGCGTCGACTTCATTGCTGGAAGGTTTGGTTTGGGGAAACCGCGCGGCGCTCGAGATCGAAAGGGCACTCGACGGAGGGACAAACAGAAAACGGGTCCAGCTTGAGGACGTTCCGCCGTGGGACGAAAGCGGGCTCAGTGCCGATCCCGATCCGGCGTTGATCCAGGGCGACATGCAGACGATCCAGAACATCATGTGGCACTACGTCGGATTGGTGCGAAGCGCTGATCGACTGTCGCGGGCAATTCGCGAGCTGCGTCATTTGTGGAACGAGATCGAGACCTTTTATAGAAGCACTAAGCTGTCCGATGGATTGATTGGCTTGCGCAACGCTGTCGAAGCCGCGCTGATCGTCGCGCATGCGGCGCAACATAACCGGCAGAGTCGCGGGTGTCATTACCGGCGGGATTCTGTTACGGTAACCGGCGACCGCCTTATTTAAGAATATGTGGGATACGCTTACGCTCCTCGGCATTGGATTGGTGTTTGGACTGAAGCACGCGACGGAAGTCGATCACGTCGTGGCTGTTTCGACCATCGTTAGCCGGCATCGCAGCGTTTGGCGTTCGTCTCTGGTCGGTGCGATGTGGGGCGCAGGTCATACGGCAGCGTTATTAATTACCGGCGCGATCGTTTTGTTGCTGCGTGTCGCGATTCCCGAGCGCGTGGGCAACTGGCTCGAATTCGGCGTAGCGCTGATGATCATCGGCCTGGGCGCGGCGGCGTTGTGGCGAGCCCTACTTAAAAGGACAGACTTTCACGTCCACGAACACAGCCACGACGGCGTCTCTCACGTTCACGTCCACTTCCACGAAAACCAAACGCGCCATCACGCGACTAAAACGCACAGCCACGCCGTCTCGGCAGTCGGGATAAAACCGGTGCTGATCGGTACCATGCACGGGCTCGCCGGCTCTGCGGCTTTGACGTTGCTTGTGTTGACGCAGATCGACTCCGCTCTTGTCGGCTTTTTTTACCTGCTGGTTTTTGGTCTCGGTTCGATTGCCGGAATGATCTTGATGTCCGGCCTGATCGGACTACCCTTCGCGCTGACGCGTAGAAACATCAGCCGCGTTCATCATCATCTACAGACGACCGCTGCCGCACTGAGCATCGCGTTTGGCTTGTGGTACGCCTACGAAACCGCCCACGCCTCAGGCCTGTTTTGATCCATACCCCAAAAGGTGAATCACCTCACAGGTTCCGCACGGTATCGTTCACGTCCAACACGAAGTAGTTCTGCGAAGTTCGAGAAAACTGCAAAAAATGGGCATTTACTATGCGCCGGTGAATTGGCACACACCTTGCCAAATAGCTGAGCACGGAGGGAGTGACGGAATGAAGAAGGGGTTGGTAAAGAACAAGGGGTTGGTGACGATTTTATGTTTGCTGGTGCTGATGGTCACGTCGATTCCAGCAAGCGCCCAGAGAACGAGGCGCTGGAACGACGGTAGAAGGTTCGACCAGAGAGTTACGAGTGATTGGCGATATCGTGATCGCTGGGACGACAGATCTTTTTGGGACAGGCATCGCGACAAGCTGACCACGGCGATTGGCGCCGGATCGGGTGCAGCGGTCGGAGCGATGGTAGGAGGTAAGAAAGGCGCGATCATCGGCGCGATCGTCGGTGGAGGTGGCGCAGCGATTTACACCTACGGAATTCGCGATAAGAGCGACACCAACTGGCGCAGACGTCGCTACTAAACGGTTTATTTAAGTTCGGTCACACATTGAAAGATGAGTGGCCTTGTCGGGGCCCGGATGTGAAGGGGAGAGCACATCCGGGTCCTAACATTTTCAGCCGCACTTCGCATCTACCCGCGACATTTTTTTCACCTTCTGGGGTTTTTTGGGCTCGCCAATAGCAGCGCTTTCGCGTTTCTGTTATAGATAGTACCTCGCTCTAACAGACCTGGCCGGAGACTGTGATGGAATTTCAGGAGAACGTTCTCGGACTGATCGGGAACACACCCTTAGTAAAACTCAACAATCTGACGCGCGGCATCAAAGCGCCCGTATTCGCCAAGATGGAAAGCCTCAATCCAGGTTACTCCGTCAAGGACCGGATCGGCGTCGCAATGATCGAGGCAGCGGAGCGCGACGGGATTCTGAAGCCCGGCGGAACGGTCGTTGAGGCAACTTCGGGAAACACCGGCATCGGTTTGGCGCTGACGTGCGCCGTAAAAGGTTATAAGTGCATCTTCGTCATGACCGACAAGGCATCGGTCGAGAAGTCACGTTATTTGAAAGCGCTCGGCGCGGACGTCGTGATCACTCCGGTATCGGCGAAACCGGGAACGCCGAATCACTACGTCTCAACCGCCAAGCGCATCGCCGCTGAAACTCCGAATTCGTTTTATCCAGATCAGTATTCGCATCCCGAAAATCGCGGAGCCCATTATCGCACCACCGGTCCGGAAATCTGGCGACAAACAGACGGAAAGATCACGCACTTCGTCGCCGGTATCGGAACGGGCGGCACGATCTCAGGCACCGGCAGATACTTGAAAGAAAAGAACCCGAACATCAGGATCATCGGCGCGGACCCGTATGGCTCGATCTTCAAGACTTACAAAGAGACCGGCAGCCTCGTGGAAGCGACTCCGTACCTTGTCGAAGGTATCGGTCAGGAGATCGTGCCTGCCAACGTCCAAATGAAGTACGTTGACGAGGTGATCAACATCACAGACGCCGAATCGTTCGAGATGTCGCGGCAGTTGGGGAGAATGGAGGGGATTTTTTGCGGCGGTTCGACGGGAACAAACCTCGCCGCCGCGCTGCGCGTCGCCAGTACTCTCGACGACAACGCGATCGTAGTCTTCATCGTTTGCGACACGGGCGAGCACTACCTGACGAAGCACCACTCGGACGAGTGGCTCAAAGAGAAACGGCTACTGGCTCCGCAGAAGATCTCCGCGGGATTGATCAGCGGCACCAAGAAGCCGCAAGCGCCGAAGTCGCTCGTTGTGGTGGCGCCAACTGACACGGTCGGCACGGCGCTCGAAAAGATGGACGAGCTCGGGCTTACTCAGATCCCCGTGATCGAAGACGGCCGCTGCGTCGGATCGTTGCGCGAGAATCGAGTGTTGGCGAAAGTGGTGCGCGATCGAGAGCTGCTGGAGTCGCCGGTGAGCGATGTGATGGAAGCAAGTTTTCCAATCGTCGACGTCGACGCGAGCTCCAGCGAAGTCTTTAAGCGGTTGCAAACGAGCCAGGCAGTGCTGGTCGAAGAGTACGGCAGGATTACGGGCATTATCACGCGTCACGACGTTCTAGATCTGAAGTTGAAAGGCGATACGCACTAATCCCGACCTGTGCGACTCGCAGCCGAACGGCTTGCGAGAGTTTCCCTGCATGGCGAAAGAAGAGAAAGTTTTGGCAGCTAATCGCGCTGCCTTTCACAACTATCACATTTCGGATAAATACGAAGCCGGTATTGCCTTGACCGGCACCGAAGTAAAAAGCGCCATGGATGGCCGCGTCCAGCTCAAGGAAGCTTACGTTTCCGTGCGCGAGGGCGAGGCGTGGTTGTTCAATGCACACATTTCGCCGTATTCTCATGGCAACCGCGAGAACCACGAACCACTCAGGACTCGCAAACTGTTGCTCCACAAGCGTGAGATTTCCAGGCTCGACGAAGCAACGGCGAAACAGGGAATGACTCTCGTTCCCACGCAGCTTTATCTTAAGAACGGCCGTATCAAGATCGAAGTCGGTGTCGCTCGCGGCAAGAAGTTGTACGACAAACGGGAAACCGAGTTGAAACGCACCGTTGAGCGCGAGACGCGAGCGCAACTGAAAGAACGCAATAAATAGTTTTTCATTTTTAGACCCAGGCGAGGTCTGCTCAGATTCGAGATCTCAAATCCAGGAGAAACCACTCACATGCAAGTTGAAGCACATGGAGGAACGATAGAAGGACTTGACGTTCAAGCTTTGGCGGTTGCTGTTTTCAAGAACGAGAAATCCGACCACGGATTCATAAAGAAACTCGATGAACTTTCCGGGGGGCTCATCAGCTCCGCTCTCGAGGCCGAGGAGTTTTCCGGCAAGGAAGGTGAGCAGTGCTATTTCCACCTGGTGGGAAATAGCAAACTAAAAGCGCGTCGGTTGCTGCTCGTCGGAG
>JBKPNH010000144.1:0-7677 GCA_046732535.1 Acidobacteriota bacterium | reverse complement strand
CGATCGAGGACTTGACGACGTTCGCCGGCGGCGCTGAAGCATCGCGGCAAATCAAGACACTCGTCTACGTAACCGCAGACTCACAGCCCGTGCTGATCCTGATGCGCGGCGATCACAAGTTGAATGAACAGAAACTGGTCGATCTCGGCATGGGAAACTCGCGTCCGGCGCACCCGGAAGAAATCTTCAAACTGCTCGGCGCGAATGCCGGGAGTTTGGGCGCAGTCGGCGCACGCGAAAAGGACTCTCGGATTACGATCCTCGCCGACAACGCGCTCAAGAATCGCCGGAATATGACGACGGGCGCCAACAAGGACGATTGGCACATTCGCGGTGTTGAAGTCGAAAGAGATTTCAAAGTCGATCAGTGGGTCGATCTCAGAACGGCTCAATCCGGCGAGGGATGTCCCCGGTGTGACGCGGGCACACTCGAGGTGTTCAAGGGAATGGAGATCGGGCACATCTTCAAACTCGGCACCAAGTATTCGGAAACGATGGGCGCGACCGTGTTGACGCAGGATGGTCAACAGACGCCAATCATCATGGGCAGTTACGGCATCGGCGTCGAACGCATCCTGGTCGCCGCCATCGAACAGTCGCACGACGAACACGGGATCATCTGGCCGAAGTCGATCACGCCATTCGACGTCGTCGTCACCATTACCAACATGAAACAGGACGACGTACGCGCCGCCGGCGAGAAGCTTTACGACGATTTGCAGCGCGCGGGACTGGACGCGTTGCTCGACGATCGCGACGAACGCGCGGGGGTTAAATTCAAAGATGCGGATCTAATCGGGATTCCGTATCGCATCACGATAGGGAAAAAAGTCGCAGATGGCGTCGTAGAGCTGTACGATCGCCGCGCGAAACAGAGCGAGGATGTTAAAATAAGCGACGTCGTAACTCGTGTGCAGGAGCTGGCGCTGGCGAGTTCGTAACGCGGATCTTAACAAAATGAAATTGGTCTGGCTCTTACTAGTATCTTTAATAGCCCCCCTTAGAGTCGAAGCGTCGCAGGATCTTCTCCCCGAACTCGTTCGCCGCATCAAACCGTCAGCAGTCGCCATCGAGACCTACGACTCGAAAAATGAAAAACTCTCACGCGGCAGCGGGTTCTTCATCGACGTCGATCGCATCGTCACCAATCGACACGTCATCGAAGGCGCTTACCGCGCTGAAATACACTCGTCCACCGGCTTGGTGATTCCCGTCAAAGGCGTGCTCGCCGTCGACGCCGAAGGCGATATCGCGCTACTCAAGATCGATCCACCGACACCGGCAGTCAGGCCGCTGCCGCTCGACAAGACTTCGCCGCAGGAAGGCGAGAGCGTCGTCGTGATCGGCAATCCACTCGGGTTGGAAGGCAGCGTCACGAACGGCATCGTCTCAGCCGTGCGCGACATTCCGACATTTGGCCGCATCATTCAGATCACTGCGCCTATCTCATCCGGATCGAGCGGCAGCCCGGTCGTGAACATGCAGGGACAAGTGATCGGCATCGCGACCCTGCAAGTCACGGGCGGACAGAGCGTGAACTTCGCAATTCCGTCGGAGCGCATCTCGCAGCTTCAAAGCGGCACGGTGATGTCGCTTTCAGATCTGGTCGCAGCCGCCGGCCGCAACAAGCGCGCAAAGGCGGTGCAGTTCTTCCGCGACGGATTGAGTTTTCTTTCCAAGGACGACTGCGAAAAGGCGTTGCCATATTTCGAGAAGGCAGTCGAGTCAGACAGTAACTACGCGGAAGCATGGGCCCAGGCCGGTTTCTGCAACGAGAAGCTGGGTAAACATGCTGAGGCGTTGGAAGCGTCGAAGAAAGCGGTCAATCTGCGGCCCTCGGTTGAGTCGTACTTCAACATCGGTCTGGCGAGCTTTTACCTCAAGAAGTATCGCGAGGCCGAGGACGCTTACCGCCAGGCAATCCGGCTAGATCCCTACAACGCGGCGGACGCTCAATACGCTTTGGGATTGGTCTATCGCGATTGGAACAAGCCTGACGAGGAGATTCAGGCTTACAAGCAGACCATTCGACTCCGGCCGGATTACACGGGCGCGTATGAACGTCTCGGCTCGCGTTATTTGAAATCGAAGAAGTTTACGGAAGCGGTCGAGGTCTTTCGCCAGCTCTCGGCGTTGAAGCCTGCCGACGCGATCGCGCCGAATAATCTCGGTGAGGCGTACCTGGAGCTGAATCGTTATAACGACGCGGCCGAATCGTTTCGCCAATCGATCCGTCTGAAGCCTGATTTCGGAAAGGCTTATTACAATCTCGGAAAGACTCTGCTGGCGATGGGCAATCGCGACGCCGCGCTCGAGCAGTACACGATCCTCACGAACATCGATCCGAACTGGGCCGAGAAGCTGAACGCGATCCTCAATCCGTAAGATCCGCGGTTCACTTCATCACTTCGCTAACAATCGCCGTCAGCGCGTTATCCTGGATCGTCTTGTTGCGCGGCAACTGTCCGTGCAGATCGCATCCAAAAACAGCGTAACTCGACAGGTTCTTGCCCAGCATCGACAAGCGCGTGACTCGTCCGTCGCCTGGAATGTACATCGCGTCAGTCGCCTGCTTTTTCGAGATCCTCTCACCGCTCGACGTGCGAAACTCGCGCGGGCGAGTCAAGGTCAACCAGCGGTTCCGTTTCTGATCCCGCAGCAACACCGGCGAGTTCAACGTCTCTTCGCAATCGCCGCCCATCGCCAACAACACGACCGGCGCAGGTCTATCACCTTGCGCATCCAACGCCTGATGGAACCGTCGCGCGCGTTGAAGCGTCGCGACGAGGTAAGCATCGACAATCGATATCTCACCATCCGTTCCATTCGTGTTTTCAAACTGACGTAAAAAATCGGGCGTGTGAAGCGCGCTCCAGCCGTAGCGTTTCCACGCTTCAGCATCGTATAGATCGACTTCCAGCGGTTTCAGGTTCTCATCCAGGAATCGGACCCTGTCGGCGTGCGGCAGGAGCTGAAACACTGACGGCGTTCGTGCTGCGTCTTCCGCCGTCAGCTTGTTGAGCAACGGAACACGCCGGCGCAAGCCTTCAGTCACCGAATAACCTTCGACGAGCGTCGCAAACGCGTCCGCCGAACCTTCATTCGGCACACCGATCATGACGATCTTGGCGATGTGCGCGGCACCAGGCCACGTTGGCTGGATCGCATCGTCACCCGCCGGCAGATCAGCGTCGCCGTACATCGCGGCATAGCGAGCGATCAGGCCGCCCATCGAATGGGCCACGATGTTGAACTTCAGATCCTGTCGCTGGAGTTTGTCTTTCAGCCGCTGCAAGCGGCGCACGAGCTCGCGCGCGTTCGTCACATTGTCTCGCCGCCAGTCGTAGGCAAAGACGTAGAACGTGTCCTGGTCGCCGTCGACGCCGGGGTTTTCCCAGTCGCCTTCGCGATAGCCCGCGTAACGTCGCAGCGCCTCGAGCAGATCCCGATAGACGTAAACTTCCGGCAACAACTTCGCCAGTTTCGCAGTCTCGACGATCTTTCCCGGCACGAGATCGTCGCGATTGGCTTCGAGGTTTGCACTGATCGGTAACCCTTCTTCTTTCGTGCGGAAGGCCGACGGCCACACCTTCTCGCCGGTTTTCGGATTGATCAGTTCGGAGCCAAGTATTCCGGGAATGACGACGACGGGCCGCTTACCGGTGCTCACGCGTGCCTTCGCGAAGATCTTTTCGAGGTTCGGCGTGTGGCGGGCGGAGATACAGCCGGCCGCAACGAGCGACAGGATCAGGATCGAGGAGAGTAGCTTTGTGGATCGTCCAGGAGGAAACGAATTCACATTAATCAACGGGCGGCTCCCAGCGGCGGTTTATCAGGCTTGCGACGAATCCGGCGCCGAAGCCGTTGTCGATATTGACAACGGTCACGTTCGAGGCGCAGGAGTTCAGCATGCCCAGCAGTGCTGCTACTCCGCCAAAGGATGCGCCATAACCGATACTGGTTGGCACAGCGACGACCGGCACGCCAACTAAACCGCCGACCACTGAGGGCAGCGCGCCTTCCATTCCCGCCGCCACGACAACAACGCGCGCGCGCTGCAAGAGGTTCCGTTCGGCGAGAATGCGATGAATTCCGGCCACGCCGGCGTCCCAGATGCGCGAGACTGTATTACCCATAGTTTCCGCCGTCAGCGCCGCTTCTTCGGCGATGGGAATGTCGCTGGTGCCGGCAGTCACGATTGCGATCGGGCCGACGCCACGGTCCGTTTTATCGCGTCGAATGCGGACGAGGCGCGCTGATTCGTGCCATTCGGCGTCGGTGACGACGTTGCGTATCTCTCCGAAGGCGCCTTCATCGGTGCGAGTGACGATGATGTTTGGCGAGCGCTGCGCGAGCCGTTCGACGATGGCGACGATCTGCGCGCGCGTCTTGCCGCCGCCGAAGACGACTTCCGGAAAGCCCAGGCGCGTGGCACGAGAGTGGTCGACCCGCGCGAAGCCGATGTCTTCGAAGTGCAGGTTCTTGATCTGTTCGACGGCGTCCGGCGTCCCCAGCTCACCGCTCTTGTAAGCCGCCAACAGTCTCTCGAGCTCATTTATATCCACGGTGCGGTCATTCTAACATTCGACCTAACATTCGACTCCATGCGGTCTGTACCGTATCATTGGCTCGATCCGTGTCGACCCTGATAAAAAACACCCGGCTGACGCTCGAGATGATCAAGATCGAGCATACGCTCTTCGCGTTGCCGTTCGCTTTTCTCGGAGCGGTGCTGGCGGCGAATGGCGTTCCCACCGGCAGGCAAATCTTCTGGATAGTCGTGGCGATGGTCGGAGCGCGCTCCGCGGCGATGGCTTTCAACCGCATCGCCGATCGCCGTTTCGACGCCCGCAACCCGCGCACTGCGTCACGCGCACTGCCGGCGGGGCTGTTGTCAGTCGGTTTTGTCTGGGCGTTTACGATTGCGGCTGCGGCGTTGTTTTTACTGGCGGCGGCAATGTTGAACCGTTTGACGTTGATCCTGTCGCCCGTCGCGCTCGGCAGCGTACTGCTTTATTCATTGACCAAACGCTGGACGCAGTTTTCGCATATCGTGCTGGGCTGGTGCCTCTCAATCGCTCCGACGGGCGCGTGGATCGCCGTCCGCGGCGAGATCGGCAGCCCGGTACCGTTGCTGCTGTCGCTGGTCGTCCTGCTTTGGACTGCCGGTTTCGACATTCTTTACGCCTGCCAGGACTACGATTTCGATCGCCGCGAGGGATTGCGGTCGATTCCAGCTCGTTTCGGTGTCGCTCGCGCGCTCTGGATAGCGCGTGGACTCCATGCGGCAGCGTTCCTGGCGCTATTCGCGCTGTATCTTGCGACCGGTCTCGGCCTGCTGGCGTTTGCCGGAGTGATCGCAACCGGGGTCCTGCTCGTATATCAGCATAGACTCGTTCGCGCCGACGATTTGCAGCGCTTGAACGCGGCGTTCTTTACCACCAATGCGTTTGTCAGCGTCATCCTGCTGGTGACGTTCGGCAGCGCCGTTTTTCTACACGGGTAGAAACGAGATTACTACCATGAACCTGGCCATGAACTTTTCACATGACCCTAAATTGAACGAGATTGCCGAGCGGACCATCGCCGGCGAGCGGCTCTCGTTCGAAGACGGCCTCGCGCTCTACGCGACCGACGATCTGCCCGCGCTCGGCAAGCTCGCCGATACGGTCAGACGACGCCGGCACGGCCGCACCACATATTTCAACGTCAATCGCCACCTCAATCCGACGAACGTCTGTTACGCGGATTGCAAGTTCTGCGGCTTCTATCGCACCCCTCGCCAACCCGACGCCTACACACATAACATCCAGGACAGTCTGAAAGTCGCCGCCCAGGCGGTTGCCGAAGGCGCGACCGAGCTGCACATCACGGGCGGCTTGAACACGAAGCTTCCGTTCAGTTATTTCACCGATCTGCTGTCGTCGCTCAAGCGCGAGTATCCGCAGTTGCACCTGAAGGCGTTCACGATGGTAGAGTTCGATCACTTCGCCCATTTCTACAAGATGTCCGACGAAGAAGTGATCCAAAAGCTGATCGAAGCGGGTTTGGATTCGTGTCCCGGCGGCGGCGCCGAAGTCTTTCGCGAGCCGACGCGTTCGATGATCTGCGCGCACAAGTGCGACGGCCCTCGCTGGCTGGAGCTTCAGGGAAAAGTCCACGCGGCGGGATTGAAGACCAACGCCACGATGCTCTACGGGCATATCGAGTCGATCGAGGATCGCGTGGACCATTTTGTGAAGCTGCGCGAGCAACAGGAGAAGTCAGGCGGGTTTCAGTGCTTCATACCGCTCGCTTTCTATCCCCCCGACACACAACTGGCTCATCTTCCCGGCCCATCAGGTGTGGACTCGCTCAAGACCATGGCAGTTTCGCGTCTGATGCTCGATAACTTCGACCACATCAAGGCTTATTGGGTCATGCTGGGCAAACGCCTCGCGCAAGTCGCCCTGCACTACGGCGCAAACGACATTGACGGAACGATTACTGAAGGCGGGGAGTTGACGACAAGCTACTCCGTCGAAACAAACAACGAAGTAAAGATGACTAAGACCGAGCTGATCGGCCTGATTGAAGACGCAGGCTATGAAGCTGTCGAACGCGATACGGTCTACAACCGCATCGAGCCGAAAGATCTGACGACCATAGGGCAATAACAATGTTGACTGACACTGAACGAAGAACAATCACGCTGGCCCATTCCCCTGACTCCGACGACGCCTTCATGTTCTATGGCCTCGCCACCAACAAGCTCGACACGGGCGGGTTGCATTTCAAACACCTGCTCAAAGACATTCAAACTTTGAACGAGGAAGCGACGCGCGGCACGTACGACGTCACCGCTATCAGCTTTCACGCCTACGCGTATGTCGCGGACAAGTACGCGCTGCTGCCGCATGGCGCGTCGATTGGCGATAACTACGGGCCGATCGTCGTCTCGCGCGAGCCGGCTGTGCCGGAGGACATTCCGAACCTGAAGATCGCGATTCCCGGGAAGCTGACGAGTGCGTTTCTGGCGCTGCGGCTGTTCAATGCCGATTTCAAATATGAGGTCGTCGAGTTTGACAAGATCATCGACGCCGTCCAGAAGGGCACGTGCGACGCCGGCCTACTAATTCATGAAGGTCAACTTTTTTATCAGCAGAAGGGTTTGTACAAAGTGCTCGACCTGGGCGAGTGGTGGCACGAGCGGCACGGGTTGCCGCTGCCGATGGGCGGCAACGCCATCCGCCGGGAGTTGGGGCCGGAGGTCATCCAGGAGGTCTCGCAACTGCTGCGGGAGAGTATCCGCTACTCGCTGAACAATCGCGACGACGCGCTCCAGTACGCGCTACAGTTCGCCAGGGACATGGATCCGGCGCTGGCCGACCGGTTTGTCGGGATGTGGGTGAACGAGCTGACCATGGACTATACGGAGCGCGGGCGCGAGGCCGTCCGGCTTTTGCTGGACGAAGGCTTTGAACGGGGCATTATTCCCCATAAGGTGCCGATCGATTTTGTCTAACCGCGGATTTAAAGGATTTATTAGGGTTAGTGTTTGAGCTGGGGTGTGCGCGGTGATTTTTTAAGCCACCCCGCCCAGAAGGAGTAGCTAATCACCGCGCACATCATCGACATCAGACCACGTAAAACCAAGCTCCTCCCAAAGCCTGATTTATCGTCCGAACCGTGTAAGCA
>JBKPNH010000143.1:0-35116 GCA_046732535.1 Acidobacteriota bacterium | reverse complement strand
GCGCAAAGGCGCAAAGACTGAAAAGTGCAGAGTCACGATGACCTTGGTGGACGCAAACATTCAAGCCCTTCTTTGCGCCTTTGCGCCTTTGCGGGAAACTTTCGATACTTAAGCTATGCTGTTTTCAGTCGTCGTTCCCTGTTACAACGAAGAGGCGGTGTTGCGTGCCACCCATGAGCGGCTCGCGTCTGTTCTTGCCGGCATGTCGATCGATTACGAGCTCATCTTCGTTAACGACGGCAGCCGCGACGACACGCAACTGATACTCACTCAACTTCAGCTCGTCGACCACCACGTTCGCGTCCTGCTCCTGTCGCGCAACTTCGGCCACCAGATCGCCGTCACCGCCGGGCTCGAAGAAGCCGCGGGCGATGCGGTCGTGATCATCGACGCCGACTTGCAAGACCCGCCTGAAGTCATTCCGCAAATGGTCGCACTGTGGCGCGAAGGCAACGACGTCGTTTACGGAATACGCACAGACCGCCCCGGGGAAAGCGCGTTCAAACTCTGGACCGCGAAAGCCTTCTACCGCCTGATCAACCGGCTCTCCGAGACGAAGATGCCGTTCGACGCGGGCGACTTTCGTCTGCTCGATCGGCGTGTCGTCGAAGTCATCAACTCGATGCCGGAGCGTGCTCGTTTTCTGCGAGGAATGGTGAGTTGGGCCGGTTTTCGCCAGGTCGAACTGCCTTACGAACGCGCCGCTCGACACGCCGGCGAGAGCAAGTATCCGCTCCGGAAGATGATCCATTTTGCGATGGATGGAATCATCTCGTTCTCACTCGTGCCGTTGAAACTCGCGATCTGGACCGGGTTTCTCGCGATCTGCATCGCGGTGGCGGGAATTATCCTCGCCATCGTCGATCGTTTGACGGACAAAAACCTGGCGCGCGGATGGGCGTCACTGTTTGTCGCGGTGCTGTTTATGGGCGGGGTTCAACTAGTTTCGCTCGGCATTATCGGCGAATACCTTGGCCGCATTTACACGGAAGTGAAGCGACGTCCCCTTTTCGTGGTCCAGGAACGGCTCGGGTTCGCCCGTAAGAAAGAGCCGGCCAAAAGTAAAGAGGTGAACGCTGTTGTCTAGCGCCCTAGCCGCGCTCGCGGCGAGCGCCTCGCGTCGCCAAATTCTCCTTGTAGTGCTCACCCTCGGCATGGCTTTGAGTGCTCGCGTGCTGACGTTGCAGTTCATGCGGGCGCATCTTCACGATCCCGGCTGGTTTCAAAGCGGTTCCTACGCAAAATTCGATCGTCAGGCGCGCGCAATTATCGAGGGGCGCCAACACGCTTTCCGGATCGACGATCCGACGAGGACAGATCTCGTGCAGTATCCGCCTGCATATCCGCTGATGCTGGTAGTGATATACAGCGGCACGGCTAACTGGTCTGTTTACTCGGCGCAGATCGTGCAATGGACCGCTGATCTGGTGCTGTCGCTGTTGCTGATCGTCGGGATTACAGTGACGGCTTTCGGTTGGCGCGCCGGCGCCGCGGCAGGGTTCCTCGTGGGTCTTTCGCCGCTGTTCGCCATGTATGGCGCGTATCCGTCTCCTGACATGCCGACGACGTGGTTTGTGCTCGCGGGCAACTGGCTGTTGCTGCTCGGCGCGAAACGTAACAGTGTTTGGCTGGCGCTCGGCGCCGGAGTGATGCTTGGAATTGCGTGTTGGTTTCGCGTCAACCCTCTATACCTCGCGGTGGGTTGGGCCTTCGCGCTGTTGATCGTTGCGAGGGCGCCGTGGAAACGCCGCCTCATAATGGGCGGCGCGGTGATGTTTGCCACGGCTTTGGTGATCTCGCCGATCGTCATTCGCAACTACCTGACGTTTCCTGATTTCACGCCGACGGGCGGGACTATCGGCGTCAATTTATGGGAAGGACTCGGCGAGACCGAACTCGGACGGCAGCATGGGTTTATTTGCAGCGACAAGGCATTAATCGAGCACGAACGCGTGAAAATGGGCTGGCCGGCGAATAACCCGTTTGAATCACAGTGGCCCGACGGTATTCGGCGCGATCGCGAGCGTGCGCGAGAATCACTGGCGTTCATCAAGCAGCATCCGGTCTGGTACGCGGGCGTGATGTTCGGACGCATGTGGGGCATGCTGAAGGTGGCAGGCGATCCGGTACCATACTGCGGTGTCGCGGGCATCAACGTGACGAGTTCGAAAACGTTACCGCCTGCTTGGCAGGGTGGCGTGGTCGCGTTCGGTGTGAACGTGCTGGGTAGCATTCAAAGCGTGACCCGGTATCTGTTTCTGCCGCTGGCGGCGTTTGGAATCTATGTCGCCGCGCGGAGAGACTTAGTCGCTACGGGCGTTTTTCTCGTGACGATACTGTACTATCTCGTTCCGGGCACCTCCGCGCACACTGAGATTCGCTACGTGCTGCCGATGCACGGTTTGTTGACGGTTTTTGGAGGCCTGGCGGTAGATCGTTTAATACAGATATTGAACCGATGAGCTTTACCACCGACGCAAAAAGCATCGCCAACCCGCTTCCTCGCGAGATGATGGAGCACACATATGCGATTCTGTACGAGGTGGAGCAGTCGCATTGGTGGTTCATCGGGCGGCGTCGCATTGTCGCGGGTTTTGTTGAAGAAATCTGCCGTAAGATAACTGATCGCACCCCGCGCATTCTCGACGTCGGTTGCGGAACAGGGGCCAACTTGCTGCTGCTTTCGAAGTATGGTCAGGCCGAGGGCGTAGACGTTTCGGAAGACGCGCTTGCGTTTTGTCGCGCTCGTGGGCTGGATGACGTTAAGCTCGGCGCGGCTGAAGAACTGCCGTACGAGGATGGCACGTTCGATCTGGTGACGGCGCTCGACGTCGTCGAACACATGGACGACGACCTCGCGGGATTGACCGAGATGCGGCGCGTGCTGCGTCCGGGTGGCCGCGTGCTGTTGTTCGTTCCGACGTTCATGTTTTTGTGGGGCTTACAGGACGAGGTCAGCAATCATCGGCGGCGATATCGTCTGCCTGAACTGCGGCGCGTTCTCGAGCGGGCGGGTTTTGAAATCGAGCGCAGCACTTACGCGAACATCACTTTCTTCCTGCCGATTCTGCTGGGGAGACAGTTCATGCGATTGACTGGGATCCGCACCGCCAGCGAGAACAGCATCAACGTGCCGGCATTCAATCCTGTGTTTGGAGCCCTACTCGGCGCCGAGAGTACGATCCTTCGTTACCTTAACCTGCCGTTCGGCGTGTCAGGCCTGTGCGTCGCGCGCGTGAAAGACTGATTTCGCGTGATCGCGAGCGCCGCTCCTAAGCATGTTGCTCAATCGTTCGATAATCTGCTTTGGCGGTGAGGATTGGTGGTACCACCATCCGCATTCCAAGGCGCACTTGATGCGCAAGTTAGCGCGCGCGGGAAATAAGGTGATCTTCGTCAACTCGATCTCGATGGGCCTGCCCAACCTGGCCCACAAGGATCTGCTTCCGCGCATCAAACGCAAGCTCGGCAGTTATTCCAAACTCGCGCGCGAAACTGAAGACGGCATCACGGTCGTTTCACCCGCGAGTCTGCCCTTCTTCGGCAGCGCCGCGGCACGCTCGATCAACCGCCGGGCCATCAGCGCGCAGATCGGCAGGCTGGCCCGCAACCGAGGACTTTCGAAACCGATTCTCTGGATCGCCATTCCGACCGCCGCCGAGATGATCGGAACGCTGGACGAGTCGGCAGTGGTCTATCACGTGTCTGACAAGTATGATGCGAACACGATGGATCACGCTACCGATCCGGCGCAGATTCGCAGGCTCCATGAACACGCCATCGACGCCGCCGACCTCGTCTTCTATTCCGGACGCAAACTGTTTGACGAAGCGACTCGCGGGCGCGACCGTTCGTACCTGCTGGAGCAAGGCGTCGACTTCGATCACTGGCGGCACGTCGGAAACGGTCACCTGAGTGTCGCGCCCGAGATTGCGCGCATCCCGCATCCGCGGCTGGGTTACTTCGGGGCGATCGAGCCATGGCTGGTGGACCAGGAGTTGATCAAACGCGCGGAGCGCGAACGGCCGGAGTGGCAGTGGATCTTTATCGGCAACAAGTCGCGGGGACTGGAGATCGAAGGGCTGCCCAACACGCATTTTCTGCCGCCGGTGCCCTATGCGGATCTGCCTCGCTACGCGGCGGGATTCGACGTTTGCGTGTTGCCGTGGGAAACTGAGCAGTCTTTCACGAGTTATGGCTCGGCGATCAAGGTGCGCGAGTATCTCGCGACAGGCAAGCCGGTTGTTATCTCACCGTTGCCGGAATACGAGCCGATGAGCGACGTGCTGCGCATCGCGCGGACGCGCAGCGACTTCATCGCGCTCGTCGAAGATGCGCTGCGTGAAGACGATCCGGAAGCAACTCGAAAACGACAGGCGGCCGTCGCGAGCGGGACGTGGGACGCGCGCGCCGAGTGGGTAAGCAATCTGATTGAATCCGTGTTGAAGAACAAATGAAGCAAGTGCTTCAAAATCGAAAGACGGGTAAGCCGTTTGTCGGCGACGTGCCGGTGCCGGCGTTGCAGCGTGGCCGCGTGTTGGTCCGCACGGTGGCGTCGTTGATCAGCGCCGGGACGGAGCGTGCCTCGGTCGAGCTCGTCAGCAAAGGCTTACTGACGGAAGCGCGGCAACGACCCGATCTCGTGAAAGCCGTTGTCGCGAAAGTGAAGAATGAAGGGCTGCTCAACACGTTCGCATCGGTGCGCGACAAGATGGCGGCGTCGACGTCGTTGGGTTACAGCGCGGCCGGCGTGGTTACGGCCGTCGCCGACGACGTGACGGAGTTTCACGTCGGCGATCGCGTGGCTTGCGCGGGTGTCGGCTTTGCTTCGCACGCGGAAGTTCTTTCGGTGCCGAAGAACCTCTGCGTACATCTTCCGGAACAGGTCAGTTTTGAAGCCGGCGCGTTCGGCACGTTGGGCGCGATCGCGTTACAGGGCGTTCGACTCGCAGAACCGACCCTGGGCGAGTCCGTCGTCGTGATCGGTTTAGGTTTGGTGGGCCAACTCACGGTCCAGCTTTTGAAAGCAAACGGCTGCCGCGTGTTCGGACTGGATCTCGATCCGGCGCGAGTGTCGTTGGCGCTGGAACTCGGCGCGGATCGCGCGATTGTTTCCGGCGAAGAAGCAGCCGCCGAGATCGACAAGTGGACGCGCGGGCGCGGCGCGGATGCAGTGCTGATCACTGCCGCAACCGATTCCAATCAACCGGTCGAACTGGCGGCGCGCGTGTCGCGTTTGAAGGGACGCGTGATCGTCGTCGGCATGACCGGGCTCGACATTCCACGCCAGCCGTTCTTCAGTCGCGAGCTCAAGCTGATCATCTCGATGTCGTATGGACCGGGTCGTTACGATCCCGAGTACGAAGAGCGCGGTCACGACTATCCGCTTCCATACGTGCGCTGGACTGAAAAACGAAACATCGAAAGCTTTCTCGATCTCGTGAACGACAAGCGCGTCGACGTCGATCGACTGACAACACACCGTTTCAGCATTGACGAAGCAGAACGCGCGTACGACTTGATCTCCGGTGAATCCACAGCGTCGTATCTCGGCGTCGTACTCAACTACGATCCGGATCGGGAAGTTAATCGGCGCGTCCTTTTGAACGCGAAGCGCGTTGAGAAGGCGATCACTGTAGGCGTGATTGGCGCTGGTGGTTACGTTCCCGCGATGTTACTGCCGCACTTCAAATCCGAAGGCGTCGAGTTTCGCTCGATCGCCACCGCTACCGGCGTCTCAGCGCACGACGTCGGCAAACGTTTCGGCTTTGCCTACGCCGTCTCGAGCGCCGAAGAGGTGCTTGACGATCCGGAGATCAACCTCGTCGTGATCGGCACACGCCACGACTCGCACGCCGAGCTCGCGCGCAAAGCTCTCGAACGAAATAAGAACGTCTTTGTCGAAAAACCACTCGCTCTCGACGACGATCAGCTCGACGGCGTTCTCGAAGCCGCCGCCAGTTCGACGGGCCGTTTGATGGTCGGCTTCAACCGTCGCTTCTCGCCGCTCGCTAAACAAGCAAGAAATTTCTTCACAGGCCGCAGCACGCCGTTGTCGATGCTCTACCGCGTCAATGCCGGTCGAATCCCAAAGGAACACTGGATCCAAGATCCTGAACAAGGCGGCCGCATCGTCGGCGAGGTCTGTCACTTCGTCGACCTGATGCAGTTCCTGACCGGCTCCGCGCCTGTCTCCGTGTTTGCCGAATCGGTGAGTTCGAAATCGGATAAGACGGTCGACGCCGACTCCGTTTTCATCACGCTCCGATTTGGCGACGGCTCGAACGGCTGCATCGCCTACCTCAGCGAAGGCGACAAGACGCTGTCGAAAGAACGCCTCGAGATCTTCGGCTCGGGCAGGAGTTTTGTGCTGGACGACTTTCACCGCGCAACGCTCTACAAAAACGGGCGCGAGGAGCAAGTGACGTTAAAAGCACAGGACAAAGGACAGCAGGAACAGATCCGCCAGATTTGCGCGAGCGTACTGAAAGGCACTGAAGCCCCAATCAGCGTAAATGAACTGGCCGCTACAACTCGCGCCACCTTTCGCATACTCGATTCTCTCCGCGAGCACCACCCCTTCGAGGTTTAATCCGTGTGCGGTATCGCCGGAATTATTAGCAACCATCCAGAAACACGGATTAAAGGAATGCTCGATGCGATCGAGCACCGTGGCCGCGACGACGAAGGCATTTGGAACTCTGAACCAGATCAGCACGGAAGAACCGTTCGCCTAGGCCATCGCCGCCTCGCAATCATCGACACCAGTCCGGGCGGGCACGAGCCGATGCTTTCGCGCGATGGAAACAATGGCCGTTACGTCCTCACCTTCAACGGCGAGATCTACAACTACCGCGAACTGCGCGAACAACTACGAACCTCAGGCCATCACTTCCGGACCGAGAGCGACGCCGAAGTACTGCTCACCGCCCTCGTCGAGTGGGGCTGGGACGCGATGGACCACCTCAACGGCATGTTTGCCTTCGCCGTCTGGGACAACCAGGAACGCACGCTCACGCTCGCGCGCGACCACGCCGGCATCAAGCCTCTCTATTACGCATTCATCCCCGGCAACGACGAAGCAGCGCCGGCGTTTGTCTTCGGCTCGGAAATCAAGGCCATCCTTGCAACGAAATTGATCAAGCCCGCTATAGATCCTGAGGCGCTACACCAGTTTCTGACGTTCCTGTGGTCGCCCGATCCAAACACGTTGTTCGCCGGCATCAAGACGGTCCCGCCGGGCCACCTGCTTCACTTTCATAACGACAAGATCGAAGTGCGCCAATGGTGGGACGTCTCATTCACGCACATCGAGGAGGGACGAAACGAAGCCTGGTGGCGGGACCGGACGCTCGAGACGCTCGATAAAGTGGTGAAGATGGAGATGGTCGCCGACGTTCCGCTCGGTTCGTTCCTCTCCGGCGGCGTCGACTCTTCCGGCATCACGGCCCTGATGCAACAGCACGTCAACGGCCAGCGCATCAGCACCTACACCGTCGGCATCGAGAGCCAGGACCTGCGCTACGACATCATTCCCGACGACGTACGCTGGGCCCGCCGCGTCAATGAGCAACTGCAAACTGACTATCACGAGATCATGTTGCAGCCTTCAGTCGCCGAGTTGTTGCCGAAGCTGGTCTATCACATGGAAGAGCCGCCAATCGACATGGCGATTCCGAGTTACCTCATCTCACGCGCCGCACGCGAAACGTTGACGGTGATGCTTTCCGGTATGGGCGGCGACGAAGTGTTTGCCGGCTATCCACGCCAGATGGCGATGAAGATCGCCTCGGCTTTCGATCCCGTACCGCAGATGTTGCGCCGCCCGCTGATGAAGAGCGTCGCCGCCGCCTTGCCGGGGGGATTGCCCGGAAAGTTCACCGCGCCGCTGCGCAACGCGAAAAAGTTTGCGCGCAGCGCCGCACTCGATTTTGAGGATCGCTATCTCGGTTACGGCACTTACTTCACCGATGAGATGAAGCACCGTCTGTATTCGGACGAGTGGCGCGCGCTCACGCGCGAGTACGATCCTTACGAGAAACATCGCGCCTACTTTGCTAGAGTCGCCGATGCGGCGCCGCTGAATCGGCTGCTCTACGTCGATCTGAAAACTTTCCTGCCATGCCTCAACTTGATGACGACCGACAAGACGTCGATGGCCGCGAACCTCGAGGTGCGGGTGCCTTTTCTGAATCGCGAGATGATCGAGATGGCGGCGAAAATGCCGCCCAGGCTCAAACTGCACGGGCTGAAGCGCAAGTACGTGCTCAAGCGGGCGCTCGAAGGCGTCTTGCCGAAAGACGTGATCTGGCGTCGCAAGGCCGGGTTCGGCGCTCCGATCCGCTCGTGGCTGCGCGGCGCGTTGCGGCCGATGATCGACGACCTGCTTTCAGAGGAGGTGGTTAAGCGCCGCGGCCTGTTCCGCCCGAAAGAGGTCAGACGGGTGCTCGACGCGAATTTTTCCGGCCGGGAAGACTATAACCTTCAGATTTTCCAGCTTTTAGGGCTGGAACTCTGGCATCGTACCTTCATCGACTCACCTTCGGATTAACAAGGGAAAACATTGACAATCACGCGCCTGGCGGTCTAATCTGGCTGCGGCGAGTCTGGATCTCCCTGGCGTCGCCGGCCTTCTGAGCCCTCACGGCCTCGAAGTCTTTTGGCTATACAGCCCGATGATCACACCGGAAACATTAAACGAGGGAAGAGGAGAATTACTGCACCCGGCGCACACGCCGGGACAGCCCCGGTGCGTCCTCCTGGCCGAGGACGACACGGCCCTCCGTCGCTATCTCGAAGTGACGCTGCAACGAGCCGGTTATGAAGTGGTCTCCGCCGCGGACGGTCTGGAGGCGATGAAGTTTCTATTGAACGCGAGTGTCGACCTGGTGATTACGGATGCGGTGATGCCGAACCTGAGCGGGTATGAGTTGTGCCGGTTCGTGAGGGGCAGCCAGAGCCTCAGCCATTTGCCCATCATTCTGCTGAGCGGCCTTGACCCTAACAACGCGGAGGCTGAACAAGCCAACGCGTTTCTCGCCAAACCTATCTCGCCGGAAAGCTTGCTAGACTGCATTCGCTCGATCTGTGTTTGAAACACCGATCAAGTCGTCGAGCGGAACGTACGAAATTCCCTGGTCTATCGCGACCGCCTCATACGTACACTCACCGCCAAACGTATTCACACCCTCTTTCAAACCCGGATCGTCGCCGATGGCGTGAAGGAAACCTTTGTTCGCGAGTTTCAGAGCGTACGGCAAGGTTGCGTTTGTTAACGCGAACGTCGACGTGCGCGGCACCGCGCCCGGCATGTTGGCGACGCAGTAGTGCAGCACGCCTTCGACGTAGTAGGTCGGGTTCGAGTGCGTCGTCGGATGCGTGGTCTCGATGCAGCCGCCTTGATCGACTGCGACGTCGACAATGACGGCACCATTCGGAACCGTTTTCAACATGCTTCGCGTGATCAAGGTCGGCGCGGCTGCGCCTTTGACCAACACGGCCCCGATGATCAGATCCGCTTCCGAGATCGCGTCCTGGATCATGTAAGCGCTCGAAGCGAGCGTCGAGATCTTCGAAAGGAAGATGTCGTCGAGCTCGCGAAGACGATCGAGATTGTTGTCGATGATGGTGACGTGCGCGCCCATGCCGACGGCGATCTTCGCCGCGTTGGTCCCAACGACGCCTCCGCCGATGATCACGACTCTAGCGGCCGGCACACCAGGAACGCCGCCCAGCAAAATGCCGCGTCCGCCGCTCATCTTTTCGAGGTAGTGCGCGCCGACCTGGATCGCCATACGGCCGGCGACTTCCGACATCGGCGTCAACAACGGCAACTGGCCGCGCCGATCGGTAATCGTCTCGTAAGCGATGCCGGTCACGCGGCGCTCGATCAACTGTCGCGTCAGCTCGCGATCGGGAGCGAGGTGCAGATACGTAAACAACAACTGGCCGTCGCGCATGCGCGGATATTCCGGCGCGATCGGCTCTTTGACCTTGACGATCATTTCGGCGTTGGCCCAAATGTCGTCAGCCGAATCGATGATGGTGGCGCCGGCGCGTTCGTAAAGTTGGTTGTCGAAACCGGAGCCGCCGCCGGCGTTCGTCTCGACGATGATTTCGTGGCCGGCGTCTTTGAGTGCGCGAACGCCGGCGGGAGTTAGTCCGACTCGGTATTCATTGTCTTTGATTTCTTTAGGCAGACCGACGATCAAAGGTTTGTTCTCCAGTTTATTGTGATAAGACGTATTAAAGAAAACACGGATTACTGGGGCGATTCGACGTCGATTTGCGCGCGCTGGAGCTTGCCGCTGAAGTCGACGTAGATGGACTTCCATTCCGAGAAAATATCCAACACCTGCGTTCCAGCTTCGCGATGGCCGTTGCCGGTGGCCTTCGTGCCGCCAAACGGAAGATGAACTTCGGCGCCGATGGTCGACGCGTTGACATAGAAGATGCCGGTGTACATCTCGTTCATCGCTTTGAAAGCGCGATTGACGTTCTGCGTGTAGATGGCGGCGGAGAGGCCGTAGCGGACTCCGTTCGCGATCTGGATCGCATCTTCGAGTGAGTTGGCCGGTATTACAGTTGTTACCGGACCGAAGATCTCTTCCTGCGAGATCCGCATGTCAGGTGTGGCGTCAGTGAAAACTGTCGGCTCGACGAAATGGCCGTTGGCATAATCGCCGCGGCTCAGGCGTTTGCCGCCACAAGCGAGCTTCGCGCCGTCGTCGTTGCGGCCGATGCGGATGTAGTTCATCACCTTTTCAACGGCGTCGTTGTTAATCAGTGGTCCAACGTCCGTCTTCGGATCGGCCCCATTGCCGACGCGCAGCGACTTCACCTCTTCAACCAGCTTGCCGACGAATTGTTTGTAGACTTTTTTGTGAACGACGAGTCGCGACGAAGCAGTGCAACGTTGTCCTGACGTACCGAAGGCGCCCCAAACGGCGCCTTCGATAGCGAGATCGATGTCCGCGTCGTCCATTACGATAATGGCGTTCTTGCCGCCCATTTCGAGCGAACAGATCGCGTTGCGTTCAGCGCACGCGGAGGCGACGAGGCGGCCGGTTTCAGTCGAACCCGTAAACGAGATCAGGCGCAGTGCGGGATGATTTGTCATCGCGGCGCCGACCGTTTCGCCGTAGCCTGTGACGAGATTCACGACGCCCGGCGGAATTCCCGCTTCTTCGCACGCCTTCACGAGATTGTAGGTCGAGAGCGGCGTGTCTTCGGCTGGCTTGAGCACGACAGTGTTGCCGCAGACCAGCGCCGGGATCAGTTTCCATGACGGGATCGCCATGGGAAAGTTCCACGGCGTGATCAGGCCGCAAAGCCCGACCGGCTGGCGGACGCACATCGCAAACTTGTTGCGCATTTCGGCCGGCGTCGTGAAGCCGTGAAGACGGCGTCCTTCGCCGGCGGTGTAGTAAGTGCAGTCGATGGCTTCCTGAACATCGCCGCCGGCTTCTTTCAACACCTTGCCCATCTCGCGGGTCATGTCGGCGGTGAACTGTTCCTTGTTGCGAATCAGTATTTCGCCAAGGCGAAACAGCAATTCAGCGCGCTTCGGCGCGGGCGTGTTGCGCCAGCGGTCGAACGCGCCCTGCGCGGCGTTCACGGCGGCGTTTACGTCATCACTGGTGGAGAGCGGAAAGCGTCCGACGATGTCGCGCGTGTCAGCCGGGTTGATGTTTTCAAACATCTCGCCTGACTGGCTGCCGACCCACTCGCCGTTGATGTAGTTTTGATAAGTCCTGACTGCGGCGCGCGCCGCGGCGCGTGCGGAGAGCTTCCCGCTGGTTTTAGAGATTGCTTTCTTTGCCTGGGCCATAATCCTTGTCGGGTGCGATGCGCTTATTGATAGGTGAACTGCACGATCAACGGAATCAAATGAACGCCCTTGGTATCTGTTTGGACCCTCGTCACGTTCATTACGATCGGGTCTCCGCTCTTCAGGGTGCTCAATACACGTTGGAAGTCCGCCAGCGAATTCACCGGAGTGCGATTGATACGACTAACCAGGTCGCCCTCTTGCATGGCCGGTGCGCCGTTCGGCGTCAGGCGAAGCTCGGCCATCAACCCATTCGGATCGACCTCTTTGACGTACAGACCCTGAACGCCGGTCAGACGCCGATCTGCGAGCAGTTGCGGCGTCAGTTCCGCGAGCGTGATGCCGAGACGCAGCCCGTTTCCTTTCGGGTTGGCCTTTGAATTCGTCTTCACCGGCTCGACCCACTCGCGTGACGGAGGCCGCTCACCTAACGCGACCTTCACGGTCTTACGTTCGAGTTTGCCGTTGATGTCGCGCAGTAAAGCGAGCGTGATTTCCTGTCCCACTGGTGTGCTGGCAACACGCTGGATCAGGTCCTGCGCGTTCAGCACCGCCGTGTTCTGAAATTCGACGATGATGTCGCTCTGTTGAATACCCGCTTTGGCCGCGGGCGTTTCCGTTCCGTTTTCTTCGGTAGCAACTGTAGTGACGATTGCGCCCTTCGCTTCGGCGAGACCGTAGACTTTGGCGAACTCGGCATGGACCGACTCCAAAGTGATTCCGAGATAGCCGCGCTTGACCTTGCCCTGCGCGATTAGCTGCTTGTAAACGAAGTTCGTTTCGTTGGCCGGCAGAGCGAAGCCGATGCCGTTGTAATCTCCGGTAGACGTCGCGATCTGCGAGTTCATGCCGATGACTTCGCCGCGCATGTTCACGAGCGGGCCGCCGCTGTTGCCGCGATTGATGGCCGCGTCAGTCTGTAGAAAGCGCTGAAAGACGTTGAAGTACGGACTTTCACGTTCTTTCTTGGAAATGATTCCGGCGGTGACGGTTTGATCGAGACCGAATGGCGAGCCCATCGCCAGCACCCAGTCGCCGACTTGCGAGGCGTCAGAGTCGCCGAGCGTTACCGTCGGCAGATCCTTTCCCGCGTCGATCTTGATCACGGCGACGTCGGTATCAGAATCGACGCCGACGACGGTGGCGGTGTACTTCTCACCCGTTTGCAGACCGACGGTGATTCGGGTCGCGTCTTCAATGACGTGGTGGTTGGTCAGAATGTGGCCCTTCGCACTGACGATGAAACCGCTGCCGACGCCGCGCGGTGGACGGCGTGGTGTGCGGCGAAACATGTCGAGCAGTGGATTTGACTCGTCTTCCTTGTCGTCGTCTTTCTCGCTGAGTTCCATCTGCGCCTGCGTAGTCTCGATGTTGACCACCGCAGGCTCCACGCGACGAGCGATCTCGGCAAACGAAGCCGACAGAGCTTCCGGCGCGCGCGCGATCTGTAGATCGTTCTGCGCTACGGTCGGCCGGCCCGACAGCATCGCGCCGATACCGATACCCGCGACCAGGCAGCCTACGGCAAGGGCGGCGATCCAGATTCGCAGTTTGCGCAATATTTTCCGCTCTTGTGCTGTCGTGTGGTTGCCAGAGGGGTCAAACATATTCCACCGCCTTTCAATAAAGGGGTTAAGTATAGCTAAAGGGCAGTCAGTGGGCAATTTATCCGTAGATCTACTAGATCCGCGGATTATGGTCGGAGAAGCACTTTGAGTACGCCTTTTGTGCGCGCGCGTTTCATGGCGTGAACACCTTCCGCGAGTGAATACTCTTCACTGATTAGACTATCGACGTCTATCGCGCTTCTTTTGAGGAGATCGATGGCGGGAGCGAAGCGTCCGCAGCGCGAACCGACGATCGAGATCTCGTCGACGACTACACGAGCGGCGTTTATTTCAGTCGTTCCATGGAAAGTCGACTTCAGCACGAGTCTTCCTCGCGGACGAAGCAGATTGAGCGCGAGTTCAAACCCGTTCGCCGCACCTGATGCTTCGACTACGACATCAAACTCGCGCTTCCGTTTCGCTGCTTCCTTCGGCGTAGACGTTTCGATTCCGCGTCTCGCGGCGATACGCAGCTTCGAGTCGTGCCTGCCGACGAGAAGCGTGGGCGCTCCGGTGAGTGCAACGACCTGCGCGCAAAGTAGTCCGAGTTTCCCATCGCCGATTACCGCGACTCGTTCGTCTTTCCCAAGCGGCGCTCGTTCGAGTATGCCGCAAGCAGCGGCGAGCGGTTCAGCAAACACGGCATGCTCGTCCGGGATGTTCTCCGGGACGGGCAGCAGGTTCGTCGACGGGAGTTGTAGAAACTCAGCATGCGCGCCGTCTCTACCGACGATCCCGAGAACCGTTCGAGACGCACAATGCCGTGAATCACCGGCGCGGCAGAGATCGCACTGCCCGCAACCGGCGTTGATCTCGCCTACGACTCGCTGACCAACCAGCGGACCTTCCTCAACCACGCCGACAAACTCGTGTCCGATCGTCCCTTTGAACCCTGCATAGCCGCGCGCGATTTCGAGATCGGTGTTGCAAATGCCTGAGAGCAACACGCGCACGAGCGCTTCGTCCGCATTACCCGGCTTTTCGATCTCTTTAACTGAAAGCTTCTTCTCTACGCGGAGGGCCAACATGGAACACGAATTAGAACGATTTGCTCCTCGTGTAAGCATTCTGGGAAGTGAGCTCGACGATCTGTTTATCGCCGGTAACATTGACGGGCAAACGCCATTCGAGTTGCTCGTCGCCGCCGAGCGTCGCGTGAAGCCACCAGCTTCCTGGCGACAAGGCCACCGCTCCGTGACCTTGTTTATCGAGTCGCGCGCTGATCGGCGAACGGCCCTTCATTCGCTCCTTGAGAAAGTCTTCAAAACGCTTCCCAGCGCGCGGCTCGGTGAAGAACTCGTGACGGACGGCAACGATGTCGACCGGATACAGATTGATCGGCACGTCGAGTGGTGAACCCGCACCGTCGCCAGGTTGCCGCAGCACGATCTGCAACGTCGTGGTGCGGCGGCTGTATCGTTCGCCTGAAGCGTCGGCCGGAAGTTGTCGATAGATCACCCATCCGGCAGCAGCAAGCGACAGAAGCAGCAACGCCTGCAACACCCCGACAACGGCGCCGCGAACTGTGATCGGAAACTTCACCTGGTGTCCTTTTCGACCTAGCCTTTGAACTTGCGGACGAAGCTGACGAGCGATTCGGCTTCCTGTTCATTCAGCTTCTTGCTGAACGCCGGCATGTTGCCACGCACGTTGCGGCCGTTCATGATCGAGTTGAAGATGCGTTCGTCGGTGACGTCGTCGTGCCACTGCGCGTCTGTCAGATCGCGTGCGTGACTGTATTTACCTTTCGAGGTTTTGGATCGTCCGTCCGATCCGTGACACGAGACGCAGTAGCGGCGATACAACTGCGGCGCGGTGCGCGCGTTGTTCGCCGGTTCACCCGCCATCGCGGACACGAAGATAAGCAGGAAAGACGCAATTAAGAACGGTGCGGAGTAAGTTCGCATCATAGAATTCGGCATCGGTCGTTAGTTTTGTGTATAGTGGAAAAAATTTCAACCACAAACGCAGAGTTAGGACAACCCAATTGACCGAAATCGAGATTAACAAGCTGCGTGAAGAGTGTGGGGTCTTCGGAATTTACGGACACCCCGACGCGGCACGCCTGACTTACCTGGGTCTGTACGCGCTGCAACATCGCGGTCAGGAATCGTGCGGCATCGTCGCGTCTGACGGGGTCGAGCTTCGCCAAACACGCGAGATGGGACACGTTTCCGAAGCCTTCAATCAGACGCACCTGGATCGCCTGCGCGGCGCGAGCGCTATCGGTCACGTTCGCTATTCGACGGCCGGTGAAGTGTCGATTCTAGAGGCGCAGCCGTTTCTTGTGAACTGCCAGCACGGCCAGATCGCCATCTGTCACAACGGCAATCTTCCATTCGCGCGCGAGGAACGACAGCGGCTCGAACGCGACGGCGCGATCTTTTCGTCCACTTCCGACACGGAAGTCGTGTTGCATGGCGTGGCTCGTTCGCGTTCGCCGGTGCGCGAGGCGATACCGGAAGTGCTGCGCGAAACTGAAGGCGCGTTTTCGATGCTTTTTCTGACGCCGTCGGAACTGATCGCGATTCGCGACAGCCGTGGCTTTCGTCCGCTTGCGCTGGGACGATTGGGCGATGCGTGGGTGGTTGCCTCCGAAACGTGCGCGTTCGATTTGATCGACGCGCGCTACGTTCGCGACGTCGAACCCGGCGAGATGATCGTGATCGATCAGGACGGTTTGCGATCGTCGCATCCGTTGCCGAAACAAAAGCACTCGATGTGTTTGTTCGAGCACGTCTACTTTGCGCGGCCTGATTCGTTGATCTACGGCCGATCGATCAACGAGTCGCGCCACAAGATGGGGCGGCGGCTGGCGGTCGAGCAACCTGCTGACGCGGATATTGTTGTACCAGTGCCTGACTCCGGCGTGGCTGCCTCGATTGGCTACGCGGCGGAAAGCGGATTGAGTTTCCGTTTCGGGCTCGTGCGTAATCACTACGTCGGACGGACGTTCATCGAACCGCGCCAGTCGATCCGCTCGTTCGGCGTGCGAATCAAACTGAACCCGGTCCGCGATCTGATCAATGGCCGGCGCGTGGTTCTGATCGACGATTCCATCGTGCGCGGCACGACGTCGAAAAAGATCGTGCGCATGGTTCGCGAAGCAGGCGCGAGCGAAGTACACGTACGGATCAGTTGCCCGCCGACGATCAGTCCGTGTTACTACGGCGTCGACACGCCGGACAAATCGGAGCTGATCGCCGCGAACATGTCGGTCGAAGAGATTCGGAAGTTTATCGAAGCCGACTCGCTTGGATATCTATCACTCGAAGGGATGATTGAGGCGAGCGGACTTAGCGCTGACTCGGCGTGCGTCGCCTGCTGGAACGGAAAGTATCCGACCCGCATCACAAGAGAAGCCGAAACGATGTGGGAACGCGACCACGAATCAGTGGCCGCCGAAAGCTGACAATGTTCGACAGGAAGTACAGATGCTTGTTGATCGCCCTTATCGAATCAATCTGCGTTTGTAACGCGCTCGTCGGGCGCGCGCTCGCGGCGCCTCCTGTCCAAACAAGCAATCTGCCGGTCGAGATCTTTCAGGTGCTGGAATTACCCGTCAGCGTTCATGAAGCTTCGCTGGTCAAGACTGAGAAGGGTTACCTCTTGAGAGTCGCTCTTTCGAACAGCACCGAGTCGAAGATGATGGGCTTGAGATACTCACTTTCCCTTATCGATACGAACAACACGGCGCTGCCCGTCGCCAACAGGATCGAGGGCTACTCACTAGCGCCCTACGCTATGAAGAGTTTCACTTTCAAAACTCCGATCGCGTTCAAACCGAGAGGCGGCGATCGACTGGTGCTGATGCTGGAACAGACTATCTCGCGCGAGTCGATCTGGGACGTCTTGAAGGCCAAGGAAGCGCTTGCGGCCTACGCGAAGGGCGACTTCTCAGTCGTGCCGACCGTGCTGCGCGTCGCAAACGCCGTCGACTCCCCGCCCATGCTGCCGCAAGTGATGCCGATGCTCCGGAGACAATTTTACTAGAGGTTTCTGAGTGGGACGACGAGTCAGGCGAGGCTGTGGTTGCGCGATTGCAGTACTTCTCGCCGTTATCATCGGCGCCGGCATTCTCGGGTGGAAGTATGTCCTTCCCTGGTGGAAGAAACAGCCGCCGCCGGCTTCAGGAGGCGACCTCGTCATTCGCGTTCTGGACGTTGGGCCGATCAACGGCGATTCGATCCTGATCTCGTCGCCGGCAGGCCAGACGGTCCTGATCGACGCCGGAGACACAACTAAAGGCAAAGCCGTGGTCGAAGCGTTGAAGCGCAACAACGTTCAGCAGATCGACTACTTCATCGCCACGCACCCACACCCGGACCACATCGGTGGCGCCGGCGAAGTCTTCAAGGCCGTGAAAGTCCTGAACGTGATCGACAACGGACAGCAACCGAGCATTCCTCCGGAGCTCCTGCCAAAGCCGGCGAAACCAAGCTCGGGGGCGAAGCCAACCGCCGGTGCGAAAAAACCGGCAGCAACAAAACAACCCGCTTCGATCATTAAGTTCTACGAGGACTATAAAGCAGGCGTGAGCTCGAGCGGCGCTAACTATGCACAGGCACAACCGGGAACAAAGTACGATCTCGGCGGCGGCGCGTTGCTGACGATCCTCGCGCCGTCTGAGCCGCTCTTCACAAAAGAGCAGATGAAGACGGGCGGTAACGAACCAAACGCCAATTCGATCGTCTTACGCCTGGACTATGGCTCGTTTTCCATGCTGTTGACGGGCGACGCCGAAGATCAAACTGAGCACAAACTAATGACGAAGGATCTGAACCTCGAGGCGCAAGTGTTAAAAGTGTCGCACCACGGTTCGAAGTACGCTTCATCGGCGGACTTTCTCAATCGGGTAAAACCCGAGTTTGCGATCGTCTCGTGCGGCGCCTGGAACCGTTACGGCCATCCATCACAAGCCGTGTTAGACCGTCTGCGTTCCGCTAATCCAACTATCAAGCTCTATCGTACCGATCTGCACGGCGAGATCACGCTCACGACGCGCGGTAAACAGGGTGACGTCGCTGTGAAGACTGCGAAAGAAGCAACTGACGATCTGTGGGTGGGCCGCATGGCGCAAAAGGACGATTCCACACGCTCCGGTTTCATCGCTTACGGCGACTTCGGCCCGCCGCCGAAGCCACGCAAGGGCGCAACAGAACAAAAATGACCAAGCCTATTTCATACGCCGACTCAGGAGTAGACATCGACGCCGCCACTCGAGCGACTGATCGGATCAAGGAGCTGGCGCGCACGACGTTCAATCAGCGCACGCTTTCCGAGATCGGCAGTTTTGGCGGCATGTTCGACGGTGCGTTTCCGAACATGGCCCAGCCGGTCCTCGTCGCTTCGGCGGACGGTGTCGGCACCAAGCTCAAGATCGCGTTCATCAGCGGCGTTCACAACACCGTCGGCCGCGATCTTGTCAATCATTGCGTCAACGACATACTCGTTCAGGGCGCACGGCCGCTTTTCTTCCTCGATTACATCGCGACCGGAAAGTTGTCGACCGACGTGGTGGCCGGCATCGTCGAAGGACTCACGAACGGATGCCGCGAAAACGGGTGCGTGTTACTCGGCGGCGAGACAGCCGAGATGCCCGGCTTCTATCACGAGGGCGAATACGACATCGCGGGGTTTATCGTCGGCGTCGTCGACCGCGCGAAGATCATCGACGGCAAGACGATCATGCCCGGAGACGTTCTGCTGGCGCTGCCATCCGCAGGTCTGCACACAAACGGTTACTCACTTGCTCGTAAACTCTTTTTCGAAGTCGCAGGATACCAACCAGACACGCGCTTGCCTGGTCTCGAACTGACCGCGGCCGAAGCGTTGCTGTTGCCGCACCTTAGCTACCTCAAACCGCTCGATGCTTTGCTCGATACCGGTCTGATCAAAGGATTGGCCCACATCACCGGCGGCGGACTCACCGACAACATTCCGCGCATCCTGCCTGAAGGGACGGCGGTGAAGATCCGCAAAGGTTCCTGGCCTGTGTTACCCGTTTTCGATCTGCTGCGCGAGCTCGGAAACGTTTCGGAGAGCGAGATGTATCGGACGTTCAACATGGGCGCCGGCATGGTGATCGTCTGTGCGCGCGAAAATGTTCCGTCAATCACCAGTCACCTGAATCCGTGTTACGAGATCGGTGAAGTCGTCGAAGGCAATCAAACGGTTTCGATCGAATGACTACACGGATCGCGATACTAATCTCCGGGCGCGGCTCGAACATGGTGGCGCTTGCCGACGCGAAAATTCCCAATGCCGAAATCGCGCTTGTGCTCAGCGATCGCGACGATGCACCAGGCCTGGCCCTTGCGCGGGAACGTGGACTCAAAACACTCGCCGTCGAACGGCGCGGCCGTAAACGTGAAGAACATGAGAGGGAAATCGTTTCCGTCTTGCGTCAGGAAAAAATCGACCTGATCTGTCTCGCTGGGTACATGCGCGTCTTGTCGCCGTTCTTCGTCGACGCTTTCAAGATGCGTATTCTCAACATCCATCCGAGCCTGTTGCCGTCGTTTTCCGGCCTCGACGCCCAGCGACAAGCGCTCGAACACGGCGTTAAAGTAAGCGGTTGCACGGTCCACTTCGTCGACAATACCCTGGACGGCGGCCCGATCATCGCGCAGCGCGCTGTTCCGGTGTTGGAGGGCGACACCGTGGAAACACTTTCCTCTCGAATTCTGGAGCAGGAACACATATTGTATCCGGAAGCGTTGGCGTCGGTGCTGGCGCGACGCCAACATTGAAGACGGTAGTGATGACGGCAGTAATGACGATAGACGAACAGCTTTCATACCTCGCAAAAGGCACGGTCGAGATCATTCGCGAAGCAGAACTGCGCGCGAAGCTCGAGCGCTCCGCCAAGACCGGCAAGCCGTTGCGCGTGAAACTCGGTGCTGACCCGACCGCGCCCGACATTCATCTCGGCCACACCGTCGTGATCCGCAAGCTGCAGGCGTTCCAGGAGTTGGGCCATACCGTTATCTTTCTGATCGGCGACTTCACCGGAATGATTGGCGATCCATCCGGCAAGAGCGTCACGCGCCCTCAACTGACGCGCGAAGAGATTAACGCCAACGCCGAAACTTACAAGCAGCAGATCTTCAAACTGCTCGATCCCGAAAAGACCGTTATCGACTTCAATTCGCGCTGGATGGATTCGATGGGCTCTGCCGGGTTTCTGCGTCTCTCGTCGCACGTCACCGTCCGGCAGATTCTCGAGCGCGACGATTTTCAACAGCGACTGCAGGAGAACCGGCCGCTGGCGCTTCATGAAGTGATGTATCCGCTCGTTATGGCGTACGACTCAGTCGCGTTGGAAGCAGACGTCGAGCTTGGTGGAACGGACCAGAAGTTCAACTTGTTGATGGGCCGCAACCTGCAACGGGAGTACGGACAGGAATCGCAAGTCGCGATGATCATGCCGTTGCTGGAAGGAACTGACGGCGTGCAAAAGATGTCGAAGAGTTTGGGCAACTACATTGGCATCAGCGAACCGCCGCAGGAGATCTTTGGCAAGGTGATGTCCATCTCGGACGACTTGATGTGGCGCTACTACGAGCTCTGCACGGATCTGACGCCTTCCGAGATCGCGTCGCTGCGGGCGGGCGATCGCAACCCGCGCGACATCAAAGCCGACCTCGCTAAACGAATCGTCGCCGACTTTTATTCGCCGTCTGAAGCTGATAACGCCGAAGAACAATTCAATGCGATCTTTCGCAGCAAACAGACACCCGACGCTGTCGAAGAGCGAACATTGCCTTCCGGATCGTGGAAGCTGCCGCGATTACTCGTGGAACTTTCACTCGCATCGTCTATGGCAGAGGCTCGACGTCTAATCGAGCAAGGCGGAGTTTACGTCGAGGGTGAACGCCATTCTCAGTCTGATTTTGACCTCGATCTCAGTCCGGAAAAATCTTTTCTGCTCCGGGTCGGAAAACGGAAATTTACACGAATCAAAGGCGAGTAACCCGTGTCGTCCGCGGTTGCTACTGAAGACACTCTGATCATCGAAACGCCGGAGCGCGTGCCGCTGCACTTCGCGCTCGCGTCGATCGGAAACCGTTTTCTCGCCTGCGCAGTGGACCACATTATTCAGATAGTCGGCCTCGGGCTCATCGCGATCGCATTCGTCATCCTCGCAAACGTCGACGTCATCGAGAGCGCCTTCTCGTCCGCGTCGAAGTGGGTTTACGCGGTGATGATCATATTGCTGTTCCTGACGTTCGAAGGTTACTTCACGTTCTTCGAATGGATCTGGAGCGGACAAACGCCCGGCAAACGCTGGTTGAAGCTGCGGGTGATACGCGAAGACGGGCGGCCGATCACGTTTTGGGAAGCGGCGGTGCGTAATTTCGTTCGCCATCTCGATCTGATGCCCGCGGGGTTCTATTCGATCGGGCTCATCTCTGTTTTTGCGACGACTCGAGATCAGCGAGTGGGCGACATGGTGGCTGGAACAGTCGTGGTGCGTGAGCGCGAAGCGGAAGCGCCGGCGTTTTCGCAAGTGTTTGCGGCGCCGGTAAGCGATCCGGCGTTGCGGCGTTCTTTCAAGCCGGTCGACTTTACGGCCAGTTTGAATAGTTTGACTGAATCGGAGATCCAGGTTGTCGAGACGTTTTTGCGCCGGCGCTGGGATCTTGGCGATACGCCGCGGCAATGGATGGCATGGCGAGTCGCGCTACCGATTCTCTACAAGATTCGTCCCACCTACGACCTCGAGACCTTCACCTACGAAGGCTTTCTCGAAGAGCTCCTGCACCGCTACCTGCAACAACACCGCTTCAGCGGCTAACTACGGGCGTTTCTTTTCAATGGGGAAGAACTTGCCCGCTTCGAGTGGGTCCAACGTCACGCCCGCCAGCGACGCCGCATACGACATCACCGGATCTCTTCCGGCGGCCAGATCTTCAGCCGTCGGCAACCGAACTTCATCCGGCATCACGCCGCGATGCTCCAAACTTTTTCCGTCAGACATGATCAAGTCTGACACCGTGATGCTGTAGCCGTAAAACACCACCACGTCCAGTCCGACTTCATCCGAAAACTGCCTCGCCGTCATCACCGCTCCCGCCGTTTGATCTCCGATAACTGTGCCTCGCTTTTCAAGTTGGACCGTGCGGGACAAGACCTCAGACGCCGATGCCGATCGACTGTCAACCAAAACCATCAGCTTTCCTTTGTACGCCTTATCACCTCGCGTCTTAGCAAGCATCGGCTTTGTTTCCTTGCGCGAGACGCTGTCGCCGATCTTCACGTCGTGATCGATGAGGTTCGAGATCAATCGCGTTACCGTAGTCACCCAACCACCGCCGTTGCCGCGTAAGTCGAGGATGAGTGTCTTGTACTTGTGAACCTTACCCATCGCGTCGTCGACCTGCGAATCCGTGAGGTCAAACTCGTGCATCTTCCAGATGAGCAAGTCTTCGCCATAAGCTTTGACACGATCGCGTCCGACTTGCTCTTCGCGTTCGGCTTTTCGGACCATGTCCATGTACACGTTGTAGTTCGTAAGATCGGTCATTCGCTGCTGTTCAGTCCGCTTTGCCAGCAAATCGAGTTGGCGCGGCTCTCCATTCGGGCTGCGCAGGACGACAGGGATTCCAGGTTGCGGGCGTAAAGCGTTATAGAGATAGAGGAACTTCCACAGGTTGGCTCGTTCGATCTTGTAACCGCCGGCCTTGAGCACTTCGTCGCCAGGCTTCACTCCCTTCGCGTCGGCGTCGCTTCCTTTAACCACCGACGAAACAAAGCAGCGATCGCCAATCATCTGCATAGTCCATCCGTACTCGTTCGTATAAGCGCGAGACGGTGGCAGAAAGAACGTGTGAGAGTCGTCCAACTCCACCAGGACCTGGGCAATGATGCCGAAGATCTGTCCAACCGAGGTGGCAGTCTTGATTCTCTCTTCAGCGGTTTTGAAGCGCACGTCGAGATCCATGCCGCGGTACTTCTCATCGTAGTAGTTCTTTTTGAGTTGGTCTTTGATACGGCCCAACATAATCTTGCCGCGATCGCGGTCCTTGTCCTGGACCTTGTCCTGGGCGCGAACGACTGCGATAGGAAGCGCAAGGATAGTTGCCAGACACACGACGATTGCAAATCGGGGAGTAAGGGGGTTCTTATGCAAGTTCATTTGTCTTCTCCGGGCGAAAAGAGGCTGGAAGAACTGCTGCGGAATAGGATACCACAGCCTAAATTGACCAATTATCCACAGTCTGTTAGCCTTCAAGGTTTTTTCGGGACACGGATTTCGTAATAGGGGAAGTAATCATGAGTAAGGAAGTTTTCATACTTGGCGGCAAGCGCACTCCGATGGGTGAATACGTCGGCGCGCTGAAAGACATTTCGGCGATCGATCTCGGCGCCGTCGCCGCCCGCGGCGCGCTTGAATCAACGCGTATCAAGCCCGAGGAGATCGACCACACAGTCATCGGAAACGCGCTGCAAACCTCCGGCGACGCGATCTATGGCGCGCGTCATGTTGCTCTCAAAGCAAGCGTACCGTTCGATCGACCCGCACTGACCGTGAATCGACTCTGCGGCAGCGGCATTCAGTCGATCGTCTCAGGCGCCCACATGATCCAACTCGGCGAAGCCAAAACGTGCTTGGTCGGTGGCATCGAGTCTATGTCGCAGGCGCCGCACGTAATTCGCGGCGCGCGTTCCGGCTTCGCTCTCGGACAAGGGAAGCTCGAAGACAGTTTGATGGTGGCGTTGCTCGACACGTACTGCAACACGCCGATGGCGGGCACCGCGGAAAACCTGGCCCGCAAGTTTGAGATCTCGCGCGAGGAGCAGGATAAATACGCGTTGCGTTCGCAACAGGAGGCGAAGCGAGCACTTGACGCCGGTTATCTTCGCGAGGAGATCGTTCCCGTTGAGGTGAAGACGCGCAAAGGAACTGTTCAAATCGAGCACGACGATCATCCGCGGCCGGAAACTACGCTCGAAGGTTTAGCGAAACTCAGGCCGGCTTTTGCGCAGGATGGATTTGTCACGGCCGGCAACGCTTCCGGAATCGTCGACGGCGCGGCGGCGCTCGTGATCGCCGGTGAGGAGTTTGTAAAACAGCGCGACATCAAACCGATGGGCCGCATCGTCAGTTGGGCCTACGCCGGAGTCGAGCCGGAAATCATGGGAATCGGTCCCGTGCCGGCGACTCGAGCCGCGTTGCAAAAGGCCGGGCTCTCGGTTAACGACATGGACCTCGTCGAGGTCAATGAGGCCTTTGCGGCGCAGTACCTGGCTGTGGAAAAAGAACTCGGTCTGGATCGCTCTCGCACTAATGTCAACGGCGGCGCAATCGCGCTGGGACACCCGCTCGGGGCGACGGGAACACGGCTCGTTTTGACAGTGTTACACGAACTTCACCGGCGCGGTGGACGTTACGGGCTGGCGACGGCGTGTATCGGAGGCGGTCAGGGTATTGCAATGATCGTGGAGCGGGTCTGATCGAGGCTCCTGATTTTCCAATAAGATCCAAAATCTTGTGCTTACTTTAAGCGACAGTTGCGGCTGCTGCTTAAGGTAAGTATTGGGATAAATCGCTTTGGTCTAGCAGAGGGACTGAAGCGAAAACCCGGCACGGGTATTGCCAATTTTACTTGCTCTGCAGCGGCCCCCCGGCTCGCTTTTGTTGATACAAAATGCGTCAGAAAGATTTAATAGTTTCAAGCGATACTTAGCCTTGCGAAAAGCGCGCTAAGCGTGATAGAAGTCGCGTCTTAATTGCAGTCGCCAATCGTCGAATCCTTACTGAATTTTGATTTCAGGTTTCTCCAATTCGGCTAGAACACCGGCGCGGCCCGCGGGGCTGAGGCGCGTTAACGTTAACTTATTGCCTAAGGAGTTCCCCACTATGTGGAAAATTAGCAAGCTTTCTTTTTTATGCCTGTTGCTGCTTGGTCTCAGCACGTTTGCGGCTGCGCAATCGACGACCACCGGCGCAATCGGCGGCGTAGTCACTAATCCGAACAAAGAGGTCGTTCCCGGCGCCGCCGTTACCGTGCGTAACGTCGAAACCAACAAGGAGGACGCGGCCACGACCGATGACAGCGGACGGTTCAAGGTAGCCAACCTGCAACCGGGCCGCTACGCCGTCAAGGTCGCCTCAACCGGCTTCAGCGAGATGACTCAAGAGAACGTCGTCGTTGAGGTCGGTCGCGAGACAGGCCTCGAAATAGCTTTATCGGTTGGTCCGGTGACTGGAACAGTTGACGTTAGCGCGGAAGCGCCGGTTATCAACACCACTCAACAGGACTTCTCGACCAACATCAACCAAACATCGATCAACGAACTGCCGATCAACGGCCGTCGCTGGTCCAACTTCGCCCTGCTGACGCCGGGCGCGGTTCCCGATGGAACGTTTGGCTTGATCAGCTTCCGCGGCATCTCGGGCCTGCTGAACAACAACACGATCGACGGCGGCGACAACAATCAGGCGTTCTTCGCCGAAGAGCGTGGCCGCACTCGCATCAGCTACTCGATCAGCCAGGCGGCGATTCGTGAGTTTCAGGTAAACACCTCGAGCTACTCGGCCGAGTACGGCCGCTCCGCGGGCGGTGTGGTCAACGCCATCACCAAGAGCGGCACGAACGAGTTCCACGGCGGCGTCTTCTACTATCAGCGCAACAACAAGTGGGGCGCACGCAATCCGTTGGCAGTTCGTCAGGAGTTGATTAACGGAGTCTTTACGCCAGTCGGCTTCAAGCCGAAGGATGTCCGTCATCAGTTTGGCGGCACGATCGGCGGACCGATCGTCAAAGACAAAGCGTTCTTCTTCTTCAGCTACGATCAGCAAAACCGAAACTTTCCGGGTCTCGCGGTGTTCGGTCAGAACGGTTTCCTGAATCTCAGTTCCACGACCCGGCAGAATCTAATCAATCGTGGTCTGACGGCGACGCAGATCGATAACACACTTAATTTTCTGTCGAGCCTGTCCGGCCCCGTTGAGAGAACCGGCGACCAAAAGCTCTTCCTGCCGAAGGTTGACTGGGTGATCAACGATAAAAACACGTTGACCGTCAGCTACAACCGTTTGCGATGGGAATCGCCCGCCGGCGTGCAAACGCAAGCAACGAACACCCGGGCGGTTGACAATTTTGGTGATGACTTCGTCGAGATCGACGCCGTTAACGTGAAGTTGGCCTCGACGCTCTCGCCGACTCTGCTCAACGAGTTCCGTATGCAGTGGGGCCGCGACAAAGAAACCCAGTTTAGCCAACCGCCGATCGCCGGTGAGCCCACGAACGCAGTCGGCGGAAGATCGCCGCAGACAATTCTCGTCGGTACGACGACGTTCTCGTTCGGTATGCCCGAGTTTCTCGATCGCGCCGCATTTCCGGATGAGACCCGCTGGCAGTTTGCCGATACGATCACGATGACCAGCGGTAATCACACGGTGAAGTTCGGCGGCGACATCAACTTCGTAAAAGACGACATCAACAACCTGCGTTTCATCGGCGGTGAGTTCAACTACACGGGCGCTACCACGGGCCTGTCTGACTTCATCGTCGACTACGTAAACTTCCAAACGAACGGCTCGATTCGCGCGCTCTCGGCGACCACGGCTGCCACTAACGTCATTGGCCGCTGCGTCAGTCCCATCAACGCGAACCAGAATCCCCAGCAGTTCCGCCGTGCTGGCAAGTGCTACGCGGGTAACTTCAACCAGGGTTTCGGCGTGCTCGGCCTGACGATGAAAACTCAGGACTTCAACTACTTCATCCAGGACGACTGGCGCGTCACTCCACGGTTCACCTTGAACCTGGGACTGCGCTACGAGTACCAGCGAAATCCCGATCCAGTAGCTCCAAATCCGCTCTTGCCGCAAACCAACAACGTGGTAAGCGATAAGAACAACTTCGGTCCGCGCATCGGTTTTGCCTACGACCTGAGCGGCGACGGCAAGACGAGTATTCGCGGCGGCTGGGGTCTTTACTACGGTCGCGTGATCAACTCGACCATCTACAACGCTTTGGTCAACACCGGCGTGGGCATCGATCAAGGACAGCGCCAGTTCACCACCAGTGCTAACAACCTGCCCGTCGCTTGCACCGGAGCGAATCCGGCCGTCGGCGCGGACGACTGCGCGTTCCTGCCGATCTACCCGAACCTGTTACCGTCAACCAACCCACCGGTTGGCGCGGTGCAGTTCTTCGACGATGATTTCCAACTGCCGCAGATTCATCAATGGGACTTCATCTTCGAGCGCGAGATCGCGAGAAACACGGTAGTTTCGGCGTCCTACCTCGGCAGCTTCGGCAATTCGCTGCCGAACTTCGTCGACACCAACCTGCCGCTGCCGACGCGAACGGTTGCGCTCAACATCGTCGGTGGACCAGCAGCCGGCCAGACTTATCTGACGCCGTTGTTCACCGGGCCACGTCCTGACACGCGCTTCGCGCAATTGACGGAGATTCGCAGCAACGTGTCGTCGAAGTACCACGCGCTGGTGCTGCAAGCCAACCGTCGTTTGACGGACGGACTGCAATTCCAAACCAACTACACGCTCTCGCGAGCCTCAGATAACGGGCAAGCGTCGGTGACGTTCACCTCGAACAACCTGCCGTTCAACGCGTTCGATCAGTCGTTCGAAGACGGCCTGTCGAACTTTGATCGCCGGCAGAAATTTGTCGCGAGTGTTGTCTACAGTCCGAATCCGTTTGCGGACGGCGCCGCCAAGGCCATCTTCAATGGCTGGACAATCGCGCCGATTCTGAATGCGTTTTCAGGACAGCGAGTCACGGGCAACATTAGCGGTAACATCAATCCACAGTCGTTCGGATTCGCTTCCAGCCAGACACCTGGTGGCGGCATTAACGGTTCGGGTGGCAGCAGCCGCTTCTCGCTGTTTCCACGCAACTTCTTCAAGCAGCCGAACATTTGGTACGTGGATGCGCGGCTTTCGCGACGATTCAGCTTGTCTGAAAGCATGAAGCTGGAGGTGTTGGTGGAAGGCTTCAACGTCTTCAACCGCACTCAAGTCACGAGCGTCAACGGAACCCTCTACAACCAGAACGGTTCAACGTTGACTTTCAACGGTGCCGGCACGAACCCGTTCTTCAACGTGACGGGTGCTGACAGCACGTTGTTCCGTGAGCGGCAAGTGCAGTTTGCCGCGCGTTTCGAGTTCTAAACCTCGACCCGACGCGTTGCTTAGTTGGGCGTGCTGTTAACGCAGCACGCCCGGTTTTTTTTCGCCCCACTTTGTGCTTCAATCTGTGTCTTCCAGCTTTTACGAATGCCTTCATTACTGCTTGAGGAGAGGAATCCTATAAATTGGCGAACGAACAGTTTGACGTGACGATCATTGGCAGTGGGCCAGGCGGTTATGTGGCCGCCATTCGAGCGGGCCAATTGGGTCTCAAGGCCGCGATCGTCGAGAAAGATAACCGGCTCGGGGGAACGTGTACGCTGCGCGGCTGCATTCCCACCAAGCAGATGTTGATGTCGGCCCACGTCTACGAACAGATGCAGCACGCGGCGGATTTTGGCGTTCAGGCTTCGGGCATTCAACTCGCCTTTGCCGACGTGCAAAAAAGAAAAGACAAGGTCGTGCTGAAGAACTCAAAGGGCATCGAGTATCTGATGAAGAAGAACAAGGTGCAGGTCTTCAAAGGCACGGGCAAGCTGGCGCTGCCGGGCAAAGTCGAAGTCACCGACGCCGAAGGCAAAAAGCAGACGCTCGAGACCAAAAACATCATCATCGCCACCGGCTCCGTCGTGCGGCCGATACCCGGTTTCGATACTGACGGCGGACACGTCGTGAATAGCGATCACATTCTGGAGTTAAAAGACGTTCCGAAGTCGCTGATCGTGATGGGCGCCGGTGCGGTCGGCGTTGAGTTTGCTTCCGTGTATTCACGGTTTGGCGCTGAGACGACGCTCGTCGAGCTGCTGCCGCGGCTGGTGCCGCTCGAAGACGAGGAAGTGTCGAAAGAGCTGGAACGCAGTTTTCGTAAACGCGGTATCAAGTCGCAGGTCGATACCAAGCTGGAGAAACTGGAAAAGACCGAAACCGGCGTGCGCGTGACCGGTAAGAGTTCGAAAGGCGAGCCGGTGAGTCTCGAGGCGGAGATGTTGCTCGTCGCCGTGGGCCGTATGCCTTACACGGAAGGGCTCGGGCTCGAAGGCTCGAAGATCAAAGTCGAAAAAGGTTTCATTCAGATCGACGAGTTTCAGCAAACTGGGGAAAAAGGCGTCTACGCCATCGGCGACGTCGTGCCGACTCCGCTGCTGGCGCATCTCGCTTCGAAAGAAGGCATCGTTGCCGTCGAACATCTCGCCGGACGAAAAGACGTGCGTCCGATCAACTTGCGCCTGGTGCCGAATTGCACTTACTGCGATCCGGAAGTCGCATCCGTTGGCCTGACGGAGGCAAAAGCAAAAGAGCAGGGTTATGACGTGAAAGTCGGAAAGTTTCCCTTCTCCGCTTCCGGTAAGGCGCGCATTCTTGGTGAAGAAGAAGGGTTTGTGAAAATCGTCAGCGAAAAGAAATACGACGAGATCGTCGGCGTACACATCATCGGGCCACACGCGACTGAGTTGATCGCCGAAGCGTGCGTGGCGATGCAACTCGAATCGACGGCGGACGAGTTGGGCCGAACGATGCACGCGCATCCGACGATCTCGGAAGCAGTGATGGAGGCGGCCGAAGGCGTTCACGATCTCGCGGTCCACATCTAGGCAATGGACGAACAAGAAAAAACCGATCGAAACAACGGCCCGGCTGGTAAGCGCCGGCACAGGCGTGCGTCCCGGCCGCGTTTTCAAATGCGCGTCAGCACGAAGTACGCGCCGCGCAAGCCGGAAAACGGCAAGCCGCTGAGCTGCGCCACCGAGACCACGCTCAAGCCCGAGCAGTTACTCGAGCTCTATCGCTACTTGAAACTGACGCGTCTCGTCGAAGAACGGCTGGTGAATCTCTACCGGCAAACAAAAGTTGTCGGCGGCGTCTTTCGTTCGTTGGGCCAGGAGGCTACGGCCGTCGGCAGCGCCTACGCTTTACAGCCGCAGGACTTCCTCACGCCGTTGATCCGTGACCTTGGCGCCGTGCTGGTGAAAGGTATTCGCCCGCGCGACATCTTCGCGCAATACATGGCAAAAGCGTGGGGACCGTCCGGCGGCAAGGATCTCAACATCCACTTCGGCGACATGCAGAAGGGCTTTATTGGCCCAATCTCGCATCTCGGCGACATGATTCCGGTGATGACCGGCATCCTGCTGGGTGCGCGTTTCAGACAAAAGAAGATCGTCGGCGTGGCCTATATCGGCGACGGCGGCATGAGCACGGGCGCGTTTCATGAAGGCCTCAACTTCGCCGCGGTCCAACGTCTGCCGTTGATCGTTATCGCGGAACATAATCACTACGCTTACTCGACTCCCACCAGTCTGCAAACCGCCGTGCGCGACCTTGCGGAAAAAGCGGCTGGATACGGAATTCCCGCCCACGTGGTTGACGGCAACGACGTCGTCGCGTGTTATGAAGTGACGAAGCATGCGGCTGATTATGCGCGGCGCGGCGGCGGCGCAGTCTTGATTGAAGCAAAGACTTATCGCCGCAAGGGACACGCCGAACACGACGATCAGCGTTACATTGCAGCGGGCGAAATAGAGTGGTGGGAGACTCATAACGATCCGATCGATCGTTTCGAACGTTATCTGCTTGAGTGCAACGTGGCTAAGAAAGAGCAACTCGAGGAGATCGTTGCGGGCGTTATGCGCGATATTGACGAAGACTGCGCCTGGGCCGAGTCTTCACCGATGCCCGAAGGCGAGAAGGCGGCGTACGGAGTTTTTGATAACGATCTCGTGCCGCCGGCTTTCCGGCCCGGAGTCCTGTAGGCATAACCTGAGTATCTAACATGTCCACAGCAGTCAAAAAAGAACACAAATCAGCGCGGCCGGAACGCGGAGGCCAGGCCACGCTCGTCGAAGCTATTCGCCAGGGCATCTGGGAAGAGATGGAGCGGGACCCTGACGTGTTCGTCATCGGCGAAGACGTCGGCGCGTATGGCGGTGCCTTCAAAGTCACCGACGGGCTGCTCGACGAGTTTGGCAAAGAGCGCGTGATCGACACGCCGATCTCGGAAGGCGCCATCGTCGGCGCAGCTTGCGGCGCAGCGTTGATGGGCATGCGCCCTATCGCTGAATTTCAATTCATCGATTTCATTTCCGCGGGTTTCGATCTGCTCACGAACTACGCCGCGAAGTGTCGTTATCGCTGGGGCGCTGGTCTGCCCGTAGTGTTTCGTGGCCCATGCGGCTCGGGAGTTCGTTCGGGTCCGTTTCACTCGCTCAACGCGGAGTCGTTCTTCCTGAACACCGCTGGACTCAAGATCGTCGAACCTTCGACTGCCTACGACGCCAAGGGCCTGATCAAAGCCGCGATTCGCGATCCTGATCCGGTGCTCTTCTTCGAGCACAAGAAACTCTATCGCTTGCCGCGTCTGCGCGAAGAGCTGCCCGCCGACGACTATATCGTCGAGATCGGAAAAGCACGCATCGCACGCGCCGGACGCGATCTGTCAATCATCACGTTTGGCGCAATGGTGCTGACTGCGCTCGACGCCGCCGAGGAGCTCGAGAAAGAAGGATTGGACGTCGAAGTAATCGACTTGAGAACGTTGGCCCCACTCGATCGGGCCAGTCTACTCGCGAGTGTGAAGAAGACGAGTAAGGCCATCGTATTACACGAGGCTTCGCGGACAGGCGGTATCGGCGGCGAGATTGCCGCGATCCTGGCGGAAGAGGCGTTCGAATGGCTCGACGCGCCGGTGATCCGTATCGGTTCCATCGACACGCCGGTGCCGTATTCGCCGCCGATGGAAGACTATTACTTGCCGCAAATTAAAGACGTTGTCGACGCCGCGCGAAAGTTGGCGGCTTACTAAAAGAGTTGGAGAAAAGATGAGTACTGAAGTGGTAATGCCGCAAATGGGTGAGTCCATTGCGGAGGGAACGATCACGAAGTGGTTGAAGCAAATTGGCGAGCACGTCGAACGAGATGAACCCTTGTTTGAGATCTCGACCGACAAGGTCGACGCAGAAATTCCGTCGCCCGCGGCGGGTCAGTTGACTGAAGTCAGATTCAAGGAAGGCGACACAGTCGAAGTTAATACTGTTGTTGCGGTACTTGACGGCAATCAGTCTTCATCCGCGTCATCTGTGGCTGAACCCGCGCCTGCACCAGAGCAACCTGTGGCGGCTCCAGAACCACCACCACCTCCTCCTACCCCTCAACCTCCGCCGGCACCAACCGCCGACGATTTGCGAAAGACAAAGTCGAGCCCGTTGGTGCGAAAGATAGCCAAAGAACACGGCGTCGACATTTCCCAACTCGAAGGGACCGGCATGAGCGGCCGCGTCACCAAGAACGACATCCTGAGCTTCATCGAATCGGGACCCGCTCCTGCTGCTCCGCGACCGGCTGAAAAAGCGCCCGCGCCAGCCGCAGCCCCAACGCCATCTCCGGCGCCAGCACCGCCCGCGCAACCGGTGTTGACTCCGGCGCTCGGCGATCGCGTCGAGCCGATGAGCGTGATGCGCAAGAAGATCGCCGAACACATGGTCCTATCACGCCGCACTTCGGCCCACGTGACGACGGTCTATGAAATCGACATGACGCGCGTTGCCAAGCTTCGCGACCAGCATCGCGACGAGTTTTATCAGCGCACCGGGACCAAGCTGACGTTCATGCCGTTTATCTTCGAATCGGTGAACAAGGGGCTGCGTAAGTTTCCGATCTTCAACGCACAGGTCAGCGGCGAGCAGATCATTTACAAACAGGATATCAATCTCGGAATGGCCGTCGCACTCGATTGGGGCTTGATCGTCCCGGTCATCAAACGCGCCGACGACCTGAGCATTTCCGGTCTGGCCCGCGCGGCAAACGATCTTGCCGATAGGGCCAGGACCAAGCAGTTGAAGCCCGATGAAGTCACTGGCGGAACGTTTACCATCACCAATCCCGGCGTGTTTGGTGGTCTATTCGGCACTCCGATCATCAACCAGCCGCAACTCGCCATCCTCGGCGTCGGCAAGATCGAGAAACGGCCCAAGGTGATGACTTCTCCAGACGGAGACGACTTTATCGGCATTCGCTGGATGGCCTATTTCGCCTTGAGTTTCGATCATCGGGTTATCGACGGCGCCGATGCGGAGCGCTTCCTGGCGTTCGTCAAAGAGCAGTTGGAGGAAGGCGATTTTTCGGTCTAAAGACGCCGGAACATTTCCGTTTTTTAATAAAATCTACACGAAGCAGTAACGATCTTTGCGAAGATCGTTACTGCTTTTTTGTTCACATGGTTCATCTTATTGCGATAAAGTGGTGATTCGATGAAGAAATCCGAAGGCTATTGACTTGGCTCCGGCGAAGGTCTAAGAGTTGTCATCCGCAAAATTTGACGGGCGGGAGGCGAGGAGAGAACTCGCCATGTTAGAGGAGAACGCGAGCAAGGCACGCGTTACATTTTGGTTACTAGTTTCTAAGGAGATAAATCGATGGTATTCACTAAACATAAATTGTTTGCCCCGGCAGTGCTTACTACCTGCCTATTAGTCTTCTCAGCCTCCCCTATCCTGGCTCAAGATACAACCAACCCAGCCGGCTCACGCACTGTGGTCAGCGGCCAAAAGATGAAGCTCAAGGGTGTGGTCACCCGACGTGACGCGGATACGTTCACCGTACGTGACATGAATGGTGTGGATACGGTTGTGCGCCTGGACGACAGGACCAGCGTGAAGACAAAAGGCGGGTTCCTGCGTGGCGGCACTAACTTTGCCCAGACCAGCATCCTGCGCGGTTTGAACGTGGAGGTTGAAGGACGTGGCAACGGTTCAGGCGAATTGGCCGCCGAGAAGATCCGTTTCAATGAATCAGACATGCGCGTTGCGCGCGCCGTTGAGTCACGCGCTGCGCCACTCGAAGAGCGGGCCTCTGATACCGAAACCAAACTCAGCCAGGTTGAAGCCAATGCGCAACGCCTGTCGGGCCAGTTGGATGAATTAGCTGCCGTTTCGAACGCCGCTCGCGGTGGTGCGAAAGCAGCCCAGGCAACCGCTGACGCCGCTGTTGCTGGCGTAACCGCCACCAACGAGCGCATCTCCTCTCTCGACGATTACACGCCGCAGACCACCGCCGCCGTGAACTTCAAGTCAGGCAGCGCCGTGCTCTCGCCGGAATCAAAGACGACCTTGGACGACATCGCCAGCAAGGCGATGAACGCGAAAGGCTACGTGCTCGAGGTTACGGGCTTTGCCGATTCGAGAGGTTCGATTAATCGGAATCGTGAGTTGAGCCAGCGTCGCGCTGATGCCGTTATTCGTTACCTGGTTGAGAACCACCAGATCCCGCTGCGTCGCATCGTTACGCCGTATGGCTTCGGCGAAACGAATCCGATTGCCGAGAACGAAACCCGCGAGGGCCGTGCTCAGAATCGACGCGTCGAGGTCAAGCTGTTGGTGAACAAGGGACTAACCTCCCCGGCGCCGACGATGAATCCGGGAACCTCCGGTACAGATAACTAAGCGATAGCGGAGTTTCACCTTCGGGTGCAACTCCGCATCGGGAATGTCGCACCAAAGAGTCGATTGGATCATGCCGTCCCAACGCGGTAGGATAGGCAAACATTCACCGCGCAAGCCGGCGGCATGATACAAAGGCTCGAGG
>JBKPNH010000142.1:0-11683 GCA_046732535.1 Acidobacteriota bacterium | reverse complement strand
GGTTGACGACAAGTGGGTCATCATCGGCATCGTCAAGCGAGAGAACGCCAACATGGCGACGTTCAGCGCCGACCGCGATCGCATCAAGATGACGATGTTGCGAGATCGGCAGAGCCAGGTCTTCGAAGATTACATCACCGCCGCTCAGCAGCGCATGAAACGGGAAGGAAGGATCACGATCTACGAAAAGGTGCTCAAGGGATTGGACGAGGCTGAGCCCGCGGCCCAGCCCCTTCCGGGTGGCTTGAATTTCCCGGTCAAGTAACGAGAATTAATTACCCATCAGCGGTCCTATATCGGCTTGTGGGACCGCTGTGCGGATCTGCAATTCATTGTTGTCGGTGACGATTTGCAAGTTCGTCAACGCGCTCTTCGCCAGGACTCCTCGCGCTCCGGATAAACGGCCGACCAGCAACGCGCCAAACTGTTTCAATCCTTCCAACGTATCGCCGAGGCTCTTCGCTGCTTCCGCATTCACTGCGCGCGCGGCGAGAAACAGTTGAAGGTCCTTTTCAGTTGTTCCAACCGAGCCGTAAACCTGTCGCAGCTTCGCCAGGTCGGCCCCGATCGGCGCATTGCCGATGTCGATGTTTCTCACCAACTGCTCCGACATGTTCGCGCCGAAACCGATGACTGCGTTCGGATCGCGGCTCGCCAACGCGATTAGTTCCGCGTTAGCGCGTTTCGACTTGCCAATGACGTCGATGACGGAGCGAACGCCGTCTGGGTCGCCGAGCGCGAGCGTGTTCGTGTCGAGCGGCGCCGCGGCTAGCTCGTTGATCGTGAAATCAAACACGCCAAGCAGCCGGATGTTTTCGTTCAGCGTGAAGATGTAGATCGTCTTGTCCTTATACTTCTCTTCACGATACTTGCCATTCGTCGCAACTCGACCCGCCGCAACCATGGCTGACGCACTGAATGCACCCTTCGCGAGTGCGACGGTCTCAACTTTCGTCACACCCTCGGCCGGGTAAATGAATTTGGCGCCGAGCGCGACTTGATCAAATTGGCGCGCGTCGAGGCCGGTGCGGGTCTTGAAATCTTCGATGGACGAATTGACCTGAGCGAGCCGCGTGGGATTGTTTGCAAGGATGCGCGGGACCGCTTCGTCAAGGAGTTGTTTGATCTTGATTTGGGCCACCGCGTCTGACGGCGGCAGCGAAGCCATCAGCCCGCCGGCAGCCGGAGGCGTGTTGCGGGTGCGCGTCTGCGCCACTGCGCTGACCTGTAGCAGTCCAAGAACTGCGACAAAGACGAATACGAAGTTTAGCGCGCGTGCGCGCCGAAATCTGTTTTTCATTCAAAAGGCCTTTCTAATAGTGCGAATCAAGGATTCAATCGGCCGCTCTTGAGTTGCTTCCAAAGGTCGCGAAACGCAATCTTTTGAAAATTGGCTGGTATTTGAAACAGTTGTTTTTCGGGCGCAAGCATGATGTCCGAAAGCTCCATTTCCGTGCGCGCGCCGTCGCCGGACTTTGTTTCCGAAAGTATCGGCATTGATAGATCTTCGTCGATCCATATCAGCGTCTCGTTCTGGGTGACGTTTTCGGCGGCCGTATTGTTAACAACGATCCGATACTTCTTCGTGTCGCGGCCGCCGACGACTGCGTTTCCGAGCAGTTGATAAGTGGCGCTGATCGCATCCGTGTGCAACAGCCGATCGGGAGAGTTATCTTCCGTTTCCACCTGATCCTCGGCTGTTACGGCCGCATAGACTTGTTGACTCGGCAACAGGACAAACCTGCCTTCCGGCAGTTCCAGGTAAACGACTGCTTCGGATTCCTCGCGGCGCAGTGAGCCGTCTCGGGCGATCAGAGTTTTCGTGACGGTCTTCTCGCCTTTCGCAGTCTCGATGGTGATGGTGCGTGTTGCTTGATAACGATCGGGTTCGCGTGTTTGAAAAGGCGGTGTGGTGGCGACGATGGTTTCCGGAGTAGTGTTGCTGCTGGTTGCGGGCTCGTTCGAAACCCGGCACGAAGTTGACGCCAACACAAACAAGAGAATCAACGCGCATTCGTGCGCGCGCGCCGAGCTCATACTCGTTCCAGCAAGAGCGCGAGGCCCATTCCTCCGCTCACGCAGAGAGTTGCGAGTCCGAGTTTCGCATCTCGTTTCTGCATTTCGTAAAGCAGCGTTGTAGTGATGCGGACGCCAGTGCAGCCGATCGGATGGCCCAGCGCGATGGCGCCGCCATTGACGTTCAAGCGTTCGGCGGGGAAGTGGAGCTCGCGATCGCAGGCGATCACCTGCGCCGCGAACGCTTCGTTCAGTTCGATCAAATCGATCTGTTCGATGGTGAGTTGTTGTCTGGCGAGTAGCGCGCGCACCGCGGGCACTGGTCCGATGCCCATGATCTCAGACGCAACTCCGGCGATCTCGTAATCGATGATGCGCGCCTGTGGTGTGGCGGCCGCGCGCTCGATACCGTCTTCACTGAGCACGACGACCGCCGCCGCGCCGTCAGTGATGCCGGAAGAGTTTCCCGCCGTGACGCTGCCGTCTTTCGAGAACACGGGCGCCAGCTTCGCGAGATCGGCGAGCGTTGTTGCGGCGCGATAATGTTCGTCTCGATTGAAGCTGGTCTTCTCGCCTTTGCGTCCTTCGACGTCGAGCGCCATCACTTCGTCGTCGAACCGGCCTGACTCGATTGCGGCCTGCGCTCGCTGTTGTGAACGGAGCGCGAACTCATCCTGTTCGGCGCGCGAGATCTCATATTGGCGCGCGAGATTCTCAGCAGTCTCGCCCATCACCAACCCCGACAGCGGATCGCTGAAACCGTCGCGATACATGCCATCGACTAGTTGCATGTTGCCCAGGCGCATGCCCCAACGCGCGCCTTCCGCGAAGTAAGGAACGCGCGACATGCTTTCGGTCCCGCCGGCGAGAACGGCATCAGCACGGTCTAACATGATCTCCTGCGCCGCGAGAATGATTGCCTTGAGACCGGAGCCGCAAGCCTGATTGACGGTGAACGCCGGTACGCTTTCGGGCACTCCGGCGCGGAAAGTGATTTGACGCCCGACGTTTGGACCACCGCCTGCCTGACGCGCGCAACCCCAGATCGATTCCTTGATCTGATCCGGCTTCACACCCGATCGACGCAAGCTTTCCTTAGCCGCTGCAACACCCAGATCCGCTGCCGACCACGACGACAGCGTGCCGCCAAACTTGCCGATTGGAGTTCGTACTGCCCCTGCTAGATATGTGGGTTTCATTGTTGACCAAAATGGTAGCACAGGGTAGAAGATTATCCGTGGATCCTCACGCCATACTGCAAAAAATCTCTTCACTTCTGCGACAACATGCCGAGTGGTTCTTCGTTTCGAGCGGCGGAGAGGCCCACTCCTTAAGACGATCAGAGATCGATGTCGCTCTTATGCACGGCCGTTTGGTGTTGTCGTGTTGGACCGAAAAGGGGAGCCGGACCTGGCGCATTCGCGACTGTCATTGGAACGGACGGACTCTCGTGTTGCACGCCTCGCGCAGAATGGGCGCGGAGCAGCCACTGCTCGAACTCGTTCCGCGTGTACCAGCCGTAGCTCTTGCTGCGACGATTCGCGCAGCGCGCCAGGTTCGTTGCGATCGTCTGGCTCAACTCGCCTGCTCTTTTCAAACGATGACGAGGGTCGAACGCTGCGCTTTGAGCCCGGGGACGAGACCCGGTCAGCCGGGACGTTACGCGCGCATTCTTTTGCGTTGGAAAGGCGAGCGCATCGGCGTCACGGGTCCGGTGATTCCGAGTCATCCCTCGACGACTGATGCGTTCTTGTCGTCGACGTTGATGTGGTTTACGCGGACGCGCGAACGAACAAAGCCGCCATTCGTCGAGCAGCTCTGGTTGATTGTGCCGGAAGCCCTGGTGAAATCCGCTTGTTATCGCGTCGCTTTGTTGCGTGAGAGTTTGCGGGACGTGATTAAGCTTTTCGTTGTCGACGACGAACTGCGTTCGCTTTCGCCCGTCGCCTGTCCCGAACGGCACGAACTGTGGACCAGGAAGTTGGCCCGCTTTCCTGCAGTGCTCGCTGCGCCACTCAGCGAACAAGCGCGCGCGATCGTTGCCGAGGCGCCGGACGCCATTGACGTCGTTCATTCGCGTCACGGCGAGACGCTGCGCTACTTCGGACTTCCGTTCGCGCGTGTTCGTTCGTTAATGGAAGTTGAAAGAGTCTGGTTCGGGATCGACGCTGCGCACCGCCGCTTGCTCGACGACTCTACCTGGCGCGAATGGCAGGACCTGCTGCGCGACTTGCGCGAACATCGTTGCGCTTCGACTCTCGATCGCCGTCACTCGTTCTATCGCACGGCGGCAGAAGCCTGGCTCGAGTCGTTGCTCCGCCGCGATATCACCAAACTCGATCCCGGCCTGATCATCGCGCCGCTTCATGCGCAGTTCCGCACGGCGCAGAGCGGTAAACTCGGCATCAGGCCGATCGATCTGCTGGCGCTCCGTCAGGACGGCCGCCTAGTTGTGATCGAATTGAAAGCTTCCGAAGATCGCGAACACGTCTTGCAGGGCGCCGATTACTGGCGGAGAGTGGAAGCTCATCGCCGCCGCGGTCACATTGTCAAAGCAAAACTCTTCGGCGACAAAAGAATCAAAGACGAACCACCGCTCGTCTATCTCGTCGCCCCGACCTTGCGCGTCCATCCTTCGTTCCAGACACTCGCGCGCTGCATCTCAACCGGCATCGAGATCTATCGCTTCGATCTCAACGAAGACTGGCGCTCCGGTATTCGCGTCATGCGCCGCATGCGCGTGAATTAGTGCTTCACGAAAATGCTCTCGGGTTCTTTGCTCGCTGGAACTGGGGTGGCGGGTGTTGAAATTGCCGGTGTGGTCATGGTCGCCATTGTGTCGTCCTTCGAATAAATGCCCTGTACACGCATCTTGAATTCGTCGGGGTTGGAAGCGTTGTGCATCGCTTCTTCCTGAGTGATCAGCCGCGACTGAAGCAGATGAAACAGCGACTGGTCGAACGTCTGCATGCCGTACTGGGAAGTGCCAGCCGCAATCGCTTCGCGAATCATGTACGTCTTCTCTTCGTTGATGATGTGGTCGCGAATGAACGCCGTCGACACGAGCACTTCGATCGCGGGAACACGGCCCGGCCCTTTGGCGGCGCGCACGAGTCTCATCGAGATCACGGCTTTCAAGATTCCCGCCAACTGAATGCGTACTGATTTCTGTTGATGCGAAGGGAACGAAGAGACGATACGCGTGATCGTTTCCGTAGCGTCGAGTGTGTGCAAGGTTGAAAGCACGAGGTGGCCTGTTTCCGCGGCAGTTAAGGCGGTTTCGATCGTCTCGTGGTCGCGCATTTCGCCGACGAGGATCACGTCCGGATCCTGACGCAGCGCCCCGCGAAGCGCCTCTGCAAACGAACGCGTGTCGACGTCCACTTCACGTTGCGTCACAAACGACTGCTTGTCGCGGTGCAGGAACTCGATCGGGTCTTCGATCGTGACGATGTGTCCGCTGCGCGTTGCGTTGATCGTGTCGATCATCGCCGCCAGGGTCGTCGACTTGCCGGAGCCCGTTGCGCCGGTCACGAGAATCAAACCACGCCGCTCTTCGGCGATCTTGTCGATGACTGGCGGCAGTCCGAGTTGGGCCGTGCTCTTGGTGTGATCCGGAATGACGCGCAGGACGATACTCACCGTGCCGCGTTGCTGGAAGATGTTGGCGCGAAAACGGCCGAGGCCGGAGACGCCGTAACCAATATCGACTTCCGAGACTTCTTTGAACCGCTGCTTTTGCCGGTTGGACATCATCGAAAACGCCATGTCCAGAGTGTCTTCGGGCTTCATGCGCGGCGCGTTCTCGACGGGATGAAGCTCGCCGCCGATCCGCATTACGGGAAAGGCGCCCACCTTGAGGTGGAGGTCGGAAGCGGCATGACCACAGGCTATTCGCAGTAGATCGTCAATTTTCACGGCCATGAAATGTAGAGATAACCTTTCGGGGCTTGGAAAGCAGGTGGTTTTTTGGGACTTGTTGCGCGGGAAGGAGCGCCGGCTTCAGGAACTTGAGCCGGGAGTGAATATACCACAGATTACGCAGCGTCGCGCAATCTGTGGTTTTCAGATGTTAATGGGAAACTTAGTCGCGGCCGACGGTCTGAAACGAGAGCATCGGTCCGGTTTCGTCGGTGCGGGTCGTAAAGCCTGCGGGATCAACCGGCGACTGCTTCTCTTCGTTGACGTAAGTGAGCCAGTTGCCCGGCGCGGGCCGTTCGCCCTTAGTAATATCGAAGAAAGCCTTCTGGATTTTCTCGGTGAGTGGGCCGCGGCGGCCGTTGCCGACAGCGATTCGATCGACTGAACGAATCGGCGTGATCTCGGCTGCCGTGCCGGAGAAGAAGAGCTCATCGGCGACATAAAGCGCAGCGCGTTGAATCGTGCGCTCCTTAATAGTGATGCCGAGTTCCTGGCAGATCTGAATGACGCTGTCGCGCGTGATGCCCGGCAGGATCGAAGACGAAAGCGGCGGAGTCAAAACAACATCGCCGGTTACGAGGAAGATGTTCTCGCCGGAGCCTTCGGAAACGTAGCCGCGATCGTCGAGCGCGATTCCCTCGGCGAAACCGTTCAAGAGCGCTTCCATCTTGATCAACTGCGAGTTCATGTAGTTGGCGCCGCTCTTCGCCATCACCGGCATCGAGTTGGCGGTCAGCCGGTTCCAGGTCGAGACGCAAACGTCCACGCCTTGTTCGATCGCTTCGTCGCCGAGGTACTTACCCCAGTCCCAGGCGCCGATGTAACAGGCGAGCGGGTTTGGAAACGGGTTCACTCCGAATGCCGGATTGTCTTCGTCGAGACTGCGAAACAGAATCGGCCGCAGGTAACACTGGTCCATCTTGCTGCGACGGACGATTTCGACGGAGGCGTCGCAGAGATCGTCGAGCGTCCAGGGATGGTCCATGCGATAGATTCTTGCCGAATTGAGAAAGCGTTGGATGTGTTCGCGCAGGCGGAAGACAGCGGGACCTTTTTTAGTCGAGTAACAGCGGATGCCCTCAAAAATGCTGGAACCGTAATGGAGCACGTGCGACATGACGTGGACCTTCGCGTCGTTCCAATTGATGAATTCCCCATCGTGCCAGACGACGTCGCAGATTCGTGGCGTCTTCACATCTTTAACTTTGCCATCTTTAGAGAACATGTTGTTTACTCCTTAAGGGAAATTACGCGGATTTGGAGGCGGGTCCTCACCGCAGAACACTAACAAACCGGAACTTGGTCCCTGGACTAGCGCGAATGGATGTTAGAAACGGCACAATACAGTAGTTGCAGTTCGCTTGGCAAGAACGCTTGCCTCGTGTTTATTCTTTTGCTCGTAATGTCTTCGGCCTGTAATTTTGATCACAAAATGACTAACCAAAGCTCTCCCTCGACTGAAACAACGAATAGCGATCCACTTTCAGTTCACCAGCGCGCAATCGCCGTCGATATGCACGCCGATACCGCTCAAAGACTGCTCGACGAACAGGTTGATCTGCAACAAGAACTGCGTGACGGCCACTTCGACGCAGTACGCGCCAAAACCGGCGGTTTGGACGCGCAATTCTTTTCCATCTGGGTCGAGCCGCAATTGTTCGGAGGCGGCGGTGCGAAGGCGATGAAGCGCGCCGACGACCAGATTGCCGCAGTCCGTGCTTTAGCTGAAAAACACCCGGAAACGTGGGTTTTTGCGACTACGACGGCCGATATTCGCGGCGCCGCGGAGCAGGGAAAAATCGCCGCGTTAATGGGCCTGGAAGGCGGTTACGCGATTGACGACAAGCTGGAAAACGTCAAGCGTTACTACGATCTCGGCGTGCGTTACATGTCGCCCGCGTGGAGCGTCAGCACGAATTGGGCCGGTTCGTCCGGAGACGAAGTGGGCCGTACTCGCGGGCTGAACGACTTCGGTAAAAACGTCGTGCGCGAGATGAACCGGTTGGGAATGATGATCGACGTCTCGCACGTTTCCGATCCGACATTCTGGGACATCGTCAACACCTCGACAGCGCCGGTCGTTGCGACGCACTCCGCGTGTCGTGCGCTTGCCGACGTGCCTCGCAACCTTACAGACGAGATGATCCGTGCGCTTGCGAACACAGGCGGCGTCGTCAACGTGATTTTTTATCCTGAGCATCTCGAGCCTGGCTGGAGCCAGAAGAAAAAACAGGTCGACGCGGAGATCGCGGCGATGGTCCAGCAGGCCTCCGCGGACGAACCTGGCGACGCCGTTCACAAGAAGATAGCGCGCGATCGCGTGCGCCAGCGGGAATATGCGCAGCGCTTACCGCCGGTTAACGTGGCGCGCATCGTCGATCACATAGATCACATCGTAAAACTCGTCGGAGTCGATCACGTCGGCATTGGTTCAGACTTCGACGGCGTACAGATCACTACGTCGGGCCTGGCGACGATTGCCGAACTGCCGAACCTCACGAAGGAACTGTTGCGTCGTGGTTATTCCGAAGCAGATGTCAGTAAAATTCTTGGTGGAAACATGTTGCGCGTGCTCGATGCAGTGAAAAGATAGCCGCGATGAAGAGATGAAACGTCCGCGAATAGGTTTTCACGCTCCAATCAAGGGGGGAGTTCACAACGCGCTGATCGTCGCGAAAGACACCGGGTGCGATACCGTACAGTTGTTCTCACGCAACCCGCGCGGCTGGATGGCCAAGCCGCTCACGCTCGAAGACGTTCTGCTGTTTCGGAAAGTCCGCAAGCAGACCAGGATCACTCCGGTACTGATCCACTGCAACTACCTCGTGAACCTCGCCACCGCGGACGACGTGTTTTTACAAAAGTCGCGCGAATCGTTCCGCGAAGAGGTCGAGCGCGCGTTGCTGCTCGGCGTCGACTATCTCGTCGTGCATCCCGGCAGCTCGCGCGGCGCGTGCGAGACTGACGGCATCGCGCTGTGTGCGGAAAGTTTGAAGATCGCCTGCAAAGGTGTGAAGTTTGGCCCGCAGGCGCGCCCGAAGCTTCGGATCCTGCTCGAAAATACAGCGGGACAGGGCGATTGCATCGGACATCGTTTCGAGCATCTCGCCTCGATCATGAAAGCCTGTCCGAAGATCCCACTCGGAGTCTGCTTCGATACGGCGCACGCGTTCACGGCCGGTTACGACATTCGCGAGGAAGACGGTCTCGAAGCGTTGATTCAACGAATGCAGAAGACCGTGGGAATCAGGAACGTCCGCGCCATTCACTTCAACGACTCGCGCGCGGTCTACAACTCGCGCGTCGATCGCCACTGGCACATCGGCGAGGGACACATCGGAATCGAAGCGCTGCGCCGCGTCGCCCAACATCCCAAACTGAAGCACGCCGCCTTCATCCTCGAGACTCCCTACGACGACCCACGGGCCGATCTCAAGAACCTCGCAATGCTTCGGAGTTTTGTTGAATCACCCAAACAGACGGGGTAGAGTAGCATTCTACAACTTCGATGCTGACTCGACTAAAAGTCTCAGGCTTCAAGAATCTCGTTGATGTTGACGTGCGTTTTGGTCCATTCACCTGCGTTGCTGGAACGAACGCTGTCGGCAAGTCCAACCTCTTTGATGCCATTAGCTTTCTGAGCGCCCTCGCTGATAGACCACTAATCGATGCCGCGATGTCGATTCGGGATGAGGGCGGGCGGACAACAGATTTAAGAAGCATATTTCATTGCGTGGGAGACAAATATGATGATGAGTTGTCATTAGAGGCGGAAATGATTGTGCCGCCGGAAGGAGTAGACGATCTTGGTCAAAAAGCTAAAGCAACGACAACCTTTCTTCGTTATTCGATCACTCTCGCATACAGACACGATAGTGAATATCACCCTTTAGGCCGGCTGGAGTTACTGAGAGAAGAATTAACTTACGTCAAGCGACGAGACGCTCCGAAACAATTGCTGTTTCACCACAAACCGTCATGGCGCAACTCTGCGGTGTTAGGAGCTAGATTTGTGCCTTATATTTCCACAGAAGGTAGTGATTCAAATCGGGTTATTAAGTTACACCAGGATGGTGGGAGCAGCGGTCGGCCCCTTCCTCGTTCTGCTATGAACTTGCCTCGAACGGTATTATCAGCCACCAACGCCGCCGAAAGCCCAACGGCGCTCTTGGCTCGAAAAGAGATGCGATCATGGCGTCGTCTCCAATTAGAACCCTCTTCGCTTCGCAAGCCTGATGAGTTTACGTCTCCGACAACATTAGAAACCGATGGATCACATTTAGCAGCCACTCTCTACCATTTAGCGTTTTCTAATGGACGCCACAAGAGTGACTCCTCAAAGCCTTTTTCACATGTATATGGTCAGATTGCTCGCCGCCTTGCCGAACTCATCGATGATGTTCGTGAGATAAGAATCGATCGTGATGAAAGGCGCCAATTGTTAACTTTGCTAGTTACGGGGCGTGATGGCACGTCATATCCTGCCCGAGCGTTGTCGGACGGAACGCTTCGCTTTTTAGCTTTGGCAGTAGTTGAACTAGATCCTCAAGCAAAGGGATTAATTTGTTTGGAAGAACCGGAGAACGGTATTCATCCAGATCGGATTCCGGCAATGTTGAGATTGCTACAGGACATCGCGACGGATGTCCTCGAACCCGTTGGCCCAGACAATCCTCTGCGACAAGTTATAATCAACACTCACTCACCTTCTGTAGTAGCCCAGGTCCGAGATGATAGTCTGCTAGTGGCTGAACTCAAAGAAACCCTAAGTAATGGACAACGATTCACAAGAGTCGCCTTTAGTCCACTTGAGAATACTTGGAGAGATAAGACACCCGAAGGCGTCCATTCGGTAGCTAAAGGTAAGCTTCTGGCTTATTTAAACCCGATCTCGGATGGTGAGAAATCATCGCGAGTGATGGATAGACCGGATCTGCAATTATTATTGCCCTATCCTCCCAAAGGCGCGCTTGATGGCAGATATTAGATTTACTCTTCTGCCTGACGAGCCATCAGACCGCGCCTTAGTTCCCATTCTTGCCTGGTTGCTTCGGACGCTTGCACCCAATCGCGCCATTCAATCCGAAGTAGCTGACCTTCGACGTTTGAGGGATCCGCCTCGTAGTCTAGGTGCGAGAATCAAGACAGCCATTCAACTCTACCCATGCGATCTTCTCTTCGTACATCGTGATTCGGAGGGGCCGGATCCATTTCGCAGAGTCGGAGAGATCGAGGCTGCGCTCCAAGACGCCGACATCGGTGAAAGTGGAGTGGCTGTCATAGGTGTTGTACCGATTCGAATGCAGGAAGCTTGGCTGCTCTTCGATGAGAACGCCATTCGCCGCGCTGCTGGGAACCCAAACGGCAACCATCCCCTTAAGCTTCCACCGATAAGAAGGATCGAATCACTGCCAGATCCAAAAAGGGTACTCCATGATCTGCTACGGGAAGCAAGTGGACTAAGTGGGCGACGCTTATCGCGGTTCCATGTTAGCAGGTATGCCCCGCAAGTCACATCCTTTATCGACGATTTTGCTCCTCTTAGAGCGGCGTCGGCATTTACTTCCCTTGAAGAGAGTCTGACCAGAACTATTGAAGCCAATGATTGGAATTCTTAGTGTCTGAACAATGCATTCTCTGAATCATTGCTCCCAGGTTTGGACAATCCAACCGGCTTTAATTAAAATGGTGCCAAATGTTCTCTAGACCGGTTACAACCCTCGTCCTAACGGTGCCGCTTCTGCGT
>JBKPNH010000141.1:0-22761 GCA_046732535.1 Acidobacteriota bacterium | reverse complement strand
CCGGATCGCCACTCGGTTTGTCTTCGACTCGCACCTGGGCCATCGCCAACGCGGGCAACAAGCAGAGCAATAATAGTGCGACGCTTTGCACAAAAACTCCCGAATCCGAATTGTTTTCTCTGCGGCGCTCTGCGTCCCTCCGCGTTCTCTGCGGTAATAGCCATTTCCACGCTGAGGACGCGGAGGGACGCAGAGCGCCGCAGAGAAGGCTAAGTCCACTTTTTGTCCAAAGCCATAGTGCGAGCGAACGAGTCATCTGGTTGTTCACCGGCGATTCAATTCCTGGACTAAGGGGAGAATTTCTTTGGACCAAACGTCGGGCGTCACCGGCCCGACGTGTTTGAGTCGAATTGTGCCGCTTTTATCGATGATATACGTCTCGGGTGCTCCGTAGACGCCGTAATCCATTCCGACTCGCCCCTCCAGATCCACAGCGCTCAACGTATAAGGATCGCCGAGCTCTCCCAGCCAGCCAAGGGCATCTTCGCTTCTGTCTTTGTAGTTAAGCCCAATGATGGGCATGACCCCGGACTTTGCATACTCAAACAAGAATGGATGTTCGTCACGGCACGCTATGCACCACGACGCCCAAACATTCAGCATCCAGACCTTGCCGCGCATGTCGGCAGCGGAAAATGTCTTACTCGGATCTTTGAGCTGCGGCAGGCGAAACTCCGGCGCCGGTTTATTGATCAGCGCCGAAGGTAGTTCCTGCGGATTGCGAGTCAGGCCAATCGCCAGAAAGACGACGAGTACGAGGAACAGACCGAGTGGAATTAAATAACGCATGTCAAACCACGGATGGAACGGATGTCACGGCCCTGTCTGGTTCCGCACCGCCAATCGGTTTCTTCTCCAACGCCTTCTTTCTCGCTAAAGCATAACGCCGATCGGTAAGTGCAAGCCCGCCGCCGAGCGCCATCAGAACGGCGCCATACCAGATCCAGCCGACAAACGGTTTGTAGTAAACACGCACGCTCCACGCGCCGGCGTTTACGGGCTCGCCCAGCGAAACGTACAGGTCGCGAAACAGTCCGCTGTCGATCGCGGTTTCCGTCATCACGTTCCCGCTCGCGGTGTAATTGCGTTTCTCGGGATACATGCGCTCGATCTCTTTGCCGTTGCGGCTGACGATGATCTCCGCGCGCGCCGCCCGGTAGTTTGGGCCAACCACATTCGTCGCGCCGGTGAAGCGAAACTCGTAACCACCGGCATTCACTATGCTGCCGGGCTCCATTCGCACGTCCTGCTCCGATTGATAGCCCGTCACCAACGTAACGCCGACGATAAACACCGCCACGCCGAGGTGCGCAAGCTGCATCCCGTAATAACTGCGGCTCTGGTTCCTCAACTTCTGGAAAATCGTCAACTGGCCTGAAGTCACGCGCACTCGTGCCCAAATGTTCAGGAAAATCGTCGCCACGATCCAGATTGCCAGCAGCAGTCCCAGACTGACGAGCGGCTTCCATTGACTGCCGAGAAACGGCAACAAGATCGCCGTTACGAGACTGATTACAAACGCCCAGCGAAGTCTGACAGCCAGCTCAGGCAAGCTGGCCTTCTTCCAGCGCGCGATCGGGCCGACGCCCATTAGAAACACCGCCGGCGCCATCAGCGGCACGAACACGAGATTGAAATACGGTGGGCCAACGGAAAGTTTGCCCATGCCGAGCGCGTCGACGATCAGCGGATAAAGCGTGCCCAGAAGCACTGAGCCGGCGGCGACTGTCAGCAAGACGTTATTCGCCAGCAATAGCGACTCGCGAGAGATCAAGTCGAACTTACCTCCCAGCCCGACTTGCTTTGCGCGCCACGCGTACAAGAAAAGCGAGCCGCCAATCACGAGCGCGAGAAACGCGAGAATGAAGATGCCGCGCTTCGGATCGGTCGCGAATGCATGTACCGACGTCAGCACGCCCGAGCGAACCAGGAACGTACCCAGCAGGCTCAACGAAAACGCCGTGATCGCCAGCAACACCGTCCAACTCTTGAAGCCGCCCCGTTTCTCCGTCACTGCCAACGAGTGGATCAAAGCCGTGCCGACGAGCCAGGGCATGAACGAAGCGTTCTCAACCGGATCCCAGAACCACCAGCCGCCCCAACCCAGTTCGTAGTATGCCCAGAAACTTCCGAGCGCGATGCCGCAGGTCAGAAACATCCATGCCACTGTGGTCCACGGGCGCGACCAACGCGCCCAGGTCGCGTCGAGACGTCCGCCGATCAGCGCCGCGATCGCGAATGCAAACGCGACGGAGAAACCGACGTAACCCATGTAGAGCATCGGTGGGTGGGCCACCATTGCCAGATCCTGGAGCAGGGGATTCAAGTCGCGTCCGTCGGGCGGCACGGGGAAGAGGCGCGTAAATGGGTTCGACGTCAGCAACATGAACAACAGAAAACCAACGCTGACGATGCCCATCACGCTCAATACGCGCGCCTTCATCTCTTCCGGTAAATGGCGGCTGAAGAGCGACACAGCGACTGTCCACAGCGCCAGCATCAAAGTCCATAACAACAACGAGCCTTCGTGCGAGCCCCACGTTGCGGCGAGGCGATAGTGCAGCGGCAATTGTGAGTTGGAGTTGGTGGCGACGTTCAGGACGGAGAAGTCGTTCGTGATAAATGAATACGCCAGGCACGCGAAGGCGATCGCGACAAAGATAAACTGCGCCTGTCCCGCTGGTACCGCGAGTGCGGTCCAGGTGCGATTGCCGTTCGAAGCGCCGATTAGCGGCAGCGTCGCCTGCGTCAGCGCAAGCAACAGCGCGATGATGAGTGCAAACTGACCTATCTCTGGAATCATGCGAGTTCGTTATCTAAGATCCGTGTTACATGTGTCTCACGCTTGCGGGAGATCAGATTTAGTTAGGCACCACGGTCCTGGCGGCTTCCCGTTCGTGCTTCGCGGCGTCTAGCGCTGCGCCGGCTTCGGGCGGCATGTAGTTCTCGTCGTGCTTGGCCAGGACTTCGTCGGCTTGGAACACGCCATCGGAACCGATTCGTCCCTGCGCCACACAGCCACGCCCTTCCTTAAACAGATCGGGGAGAATTCCTTTATAGACGACGGGAACACTCGCCGCCGTGTCAGTAACCGTAAAGCGCACGGTCAAACCGTCGCCGTCGCGTTTCAAGGTGCCGTTCTCGACGAGGCCGCCAATACGAAACGTCCGATTTACCGGCGCCTCTTTGGCTGCCACTTGCGTGGGACTAAAAAAGAAGACGAGATTGTTTCTAAAAGCACTCGCGACGAGATAAGCCGCGACGCCGAGACCGACCAGTCCGACAACAATAATTCCGATACGTTTATGACGTCGTTTCATTAGCACTCCCTGTGAAAACCTTAGGAGACACAGAACTCGATCGCTGCTGTTGTTGCTGCTGCTTGAGCGCTCGCTTGCGTTGTTTCAGGCTGACGAGCTCCCAAACAAACAAGACCAGCGCGAAGATGTACGAGCCCCAGACATAGAACCCGTATGCGCCCATTGATAGATCCGGCCAGTTCATGATCAGGCATTCACCTCCGCGAATCGAGAAGCATTCTGCTCTCTTTCAAGAATAATGCAACGCAGGCGGATGAGCACAACGGCCAACGAGTAAAACCAACACGCCGCCAGCATGATGAGCATCGCCGCCAGCATCGGTGCAGCGATGGTTGGTTTCCCGAGCATGCGAATTGTGGCGCCCTGGTGAAGTGTATTCCACCACTGGACGGAAAAGTAAATGATGGGGACGTTGATCACGCCGACCAGCGCGAGAATCGCACCGGCGCGATCCGCGCGGCGCGTGTCGTCAATCGCGGCCTGGAGCGAAATGAAACCGATATAAAGAAACAGCAGAATCAAAGTCGACGTCATGCGCGCGTCCCACGCCCAGTACGTGCCCCACGTCGGTTTACCCCACAACGCGCCGGTAACGAGCGACAACACCGTGAACATCGTACCCGTAATCGCGATCGCCGACGCCATCATCGACGCCAGACGCGCGTTGAACGCCCAACCGACTCCGGCGTAGATCGCCATCAGCACGTAGAGAAACATGCCCATCCACGCCGCCGGCACGTGAATAAATATGATCCGGTAAGCGTCGCCCTGCTGAAAATCGGTGGGCGCGACAAAGAACCCGACGTAGAGGCCGGCGATAAAGAGGATCGCCGCGGGGATCGCAAACCACGGGATCATCTTACCTGCCAGCGGATAGAACATCGTTGGTGAAGCGTATTTGTAAAGATTCATGCTTGATCCTATTCCAGCGAGATTCGCAATGCCGCAGCCGTCGCCCACGGCGAGAAAATCAGCGACACAATCGCAAACGCCCCGAGCAGCGAAAGATGCGGCGTAAAGCTCGTTCCCATAATGCTCGCTTCAACCGCGCCGGAGCCGAAGATCAGCGCCGGAATGTATAGCGGCAACACCAGCAACGAGATCAGCACGCCGCCACCACGCAATCCCAACGTCAACGCCGCTCCCACGGATCCGATCAAACTCAACACCGGCGTACCCACCAGCAGGCTGATCAATAGAATCCGCAGCGTCTCTGTTCCCAGATCAAACTGCAAACCGACCAGCGGCGCAACCAACACCAGCGGGACTTCTGAGACGATCCAGTGCGCCAAAACCTTCCCGAGCACCACGAGAAACAGCGGTTGCGGCGTCAACAGCAACTGTTCCAGCGTGCCGTCCTGATAGTCGTTCGCAAACAGCCGGTTCAGCGAGAGCATCGAGGCCAGCAGCGCCGCGACCCAGATAACTCCCGGCGCGATCGAGCGTAACAACTGCGTTTCCGGCCCGATTCCCAGCGGAAACAGGCTCACGACGATAATAAAGAAGAAGACTGTCGACAGTATGTCAGCTCGGTGACGCCACGCCAGCATCAGATCGCGCCAAACGATCCAGCGCAACATCGATAAGCTCGAAGGGGAGTTCACGTTGCGAGTTCGAGTCGCCTGGTCGAGCCGGTTGTCAGCTCCAGGTCCTGATGCGTCGCCACGATCGCGATGCCGCCGCCTGCCAGGTGCTCTTCAATCAAAGATCTAATCAAGGCGACGGCGCCTTTGTCTAACGAGGTCATGACCTCGTCGAGCAGCCACAGTTTCGTCCCGCAAGTAAGAAGACGCGCCAGGGCCACTCGTCGTCTCTGACCTTCCGACAAGAGCCGTGCCGGAAGTGATTCACGTCCCGCGAGACCCATGCGTTCCAACACGCCGCGCGCGCGTTCTTTGCTCACTTCAATGCCATTCAGGGCATTCGAGATGCGCAGGTTTTCAATGCCGCTAAGCTCGTCTTTCACTCCGTGGCGGTGGCCCAGGTAAGTGACTGCCGTGAAATAGTCCTCACCAAGTGAGCGAATATTCTCGCCGTCCCACTTGATCTCACCTTCCGCCGGCACCAACAGTCCACAGAGAATGCGCAGCAAACTGGTTTTGCCGCTGCCGTTCGGCCCCGTCACTTGAAGAAACGTCCCCGCCGGCAGCGAGAGATCGAGGCCGCTGAAGAGCCTGCGATCTCCGCGCACGCATCCGAGTTTGCTGACCTCTAATAGAGTGGGTGCAACCACAGAAGCACAGATATAACTGATAAGCCGCTAAAGGTCTACTTTGGTTGCACCGGGCCGTTATTCTTTAACCACTCCGTCCAGCCGCCCTGCAAGACCTTCACGCGCGTGAAGCCGGCTTCCTGAAAAATCTGCGCCGCCGTGATCGCCGCTTCATCTTTCGGGCACGCGCAATAAGTGATGACCTCGCGATCTCGGGGGACTTTGTTCAAAGGAGCAAATTTGAAGCGACTCTTGAGCCGGCGCACTTTGAAGTGCCATGAGCCTTTGATCGTGGATTTGCTGGAGGCGAAACCTTCCGACCCACGGACGTCGATGATCGCGAGCGGTTCGTTGTTGTTGATCTTCGTCTTCAACTCCTCAACCGTGATCATCGCGATGGCGGGCGCTTTTTGTACGTGGGCACGCAACGGTTTTTCCGCATGCGCACGCATCGCATGCGCACGCATTCGCGACTTGTGGAAAGGCCCGCCTTCCGGCTGCCCATTGAACGTCTTCGGGTCGTACCACGAGTAACGCGAGGTAGCGTAATAGAGATAACCGGCGGTCCCGCCGAGTGTTTCGCCAATCAAGTCACCTTGCGGACGCGGCAGCTTTCGTCCGGGATTCGCCTCGACGAACTCTTTTCCAGTGTGAACGCGCAGGTCACTGCCAACGGCGTTCTTGAGAACGAACGTTTGCGTTGCTTGTGGATCGCGCCAATCGTTCGTCCCGTAGCCATGAATCACGGCGAGCAGTACTTCGTCTTTGGCGATGCGTAGAGGTTGCCGAGCGTTTGCATCGGATTTGAGATCGCGCAACAGCCAGGGTGGATACTCCTGGTTCATCTCATCCACCTTGTCGGGCTTAAGAACTACGGCGAGATCATCAGAAGCGTCGCCGTTGAAGTCGCCTGAAACAAAGTTGGGACTGTATGAAGGATGCACAACAGCCGCGTCTTTGAAGACTCGTTTGACTGCGTCCTGCACCTCGGGGAGTTTGGGTGCGACCGCTACTTCGAGTCTCGTCACCGGCGTGTCGGTTGGGGATGGTTTCGGAACTGGCGGCGCCTCGACAATAGTTCGCTTGCCGCTGGAGCAGCCGAGGATGAATACACAAATGAAGACAACTGAGAGCGTTCTGAGCATAGATTGACTCCCATAGGAGACCGAAGCTCGCCAGATCGTAATTGCTCCGGCGAGCTTCGGGAATGACGCCTTGTCAGGACCGTCTGCCGCCGAAGATCAGAGCGACAACACGAAGGCGATGAGATCGTTCCGCTGCGCTGCCGTCAACGCGTTGAAGTTATTCCGCGCTGTAGTTGCCTGGCCGGCGTGCAGTTGAATCGCATCGAAGATGGTGATGTCCAGACCCTCGTGCATGAACCGGTTGCGAGCGCGAACGCCCCACAGTGGCGGCGTACGGATCTGATTTGCCGATCCTTGTCCGGCGTTTTGCACAATTCCATCTCCCGTGCCGACGTTGTGAAGAGCAAAATCGCTGAACGGGTGGATGATCTTGTTGCCGAGAGCTGCCGGCACTGCGAATGCTCCGCCATTGATCAAGGTGCCTGGAGCGGCCGTCACGAAAGTGCGCGTGTGGCAAACCGCACAGCCCACTGACGTGAAGAGCGAATCGCCATTTGATACCGCAGTGGTTATCGGGCCCCGACGAGGAGCACGCGTTGCGGCCATGAAGTCGGCGAAAGCAAGCACGTCGTCGCCATCGTCTTCCGGATCCGGAACCGGATCGAAGGGAGACGGGAAGGTGACATTCACGACGCCATTAGCCGTGCTGGACGGATTTTCCTGAGTTCCGCCGGAACCGTCGAAGGGGTTGGTGATGCCCATCTCGTTCAGGTAAGCATCTCCCGAGAACGAGACGAGGCTGGCATGCTGTGCTTTCCAGCCGAAGCGGCCGACGCGCAGCGTGTTGTTGGCTTCCGTCACCGGAACATTGCTGAGAGTACCGCGTTGAGCCAGCGGTTGTGCCGCGACGTTATTTTGCAGCGTTGTGTTCGAGAGACATTCCACAAAGCCATCGCCGAGTGTGCTCAACGTAACGCGGAACGCTTTTACGGTTTCCCCGGTTGAGATGTGCTCGACGATGCGAGCATCTGTCGCGCGCGCGTGGATCAATTGGCCGCCGGGAGCGTCAACAAACTGGCCGTTGAGGAGATGGCCAGCCCTGAATTCCATCTGCTGACCGAATGCGCCGACATCGACTGATTGATGGCATTCAACACAGCCGGTGTCGTTGTAGGTTGGTCCGAGTCCGTCTTCGATGGTCTCGCGTTCGGAGAAGATGAACTTGTTATCTTCGAACCTGCCGTTACCGCGCGCCGTCGGCGCCACGGGTTCGTTTACGCATTCCTCGATGGGTGTGCCCTTAACGCCAAAGCCGTTGAACAAGTCGTCGGTCTTGGCATCCATATCTGTCGTCAAGGCCTCAGTCGCGGTTTGACCTTCGACAGGTTGCGGTTCGCTTAGAGGTAAGACGAGCGCTACCGCAAACAAAAGAAGAGTTAAGATAGGTAGAACTTTCCTCATTTGACTTTGTCCTCCTAGGAGCTGCAAACACGGTTTGTGAAACAGAACAGCCAATTCGCCCGCGGCGAAGTGCAGTCCTGCACGCAGATGAAAACCTGCTTTACCTGGCTTGAAGAGGCAGCTCCAGTCGCTGGGGGGTGACCAGAGTGATGTGTCCCCTCACAAAGAAGCAAACCAAGGACGGGTCCCTAGTTGTGAAGGAGAAGGCAGAGCGCGCGACAGCTCCACTGCAATAAGAAATCAAAGTTAGCTGGGCTTGCCTGTACTAGTCGGGAGGTGGGGGGCACTCTAGTCTGGTTCCATTTGGTTGTCAAGAAGTTTGTGAGTCAGTGCATAGGCGAAAGTTGCTGAGCGAGTTTCGAAGTTATCAGTATTATCGAAATCAGTGTAATCTTTGATTCTGTCTATGGGCAAAGCCTTTCCGTTCACGGCCATTGTCGGCCAGGAAGAAATGAAGCTGGCGTTGATTCTCAACGTCGTCGATCCGCTGATCGGCGGCGTTTTGATCATGGGCCATCGGGGCACGGGGAAATCGACCGCCGTCCGCGCCCTTGCCGATTTGCTGCCACAGATTTCCGTAGTAGAAGGCTGCCTCTACAACTGTGATCCTGCTGACTCTCGGAATTTCTGTTCGGACTGCACCGGAAAAAATTCGCTCCAATCGAGGCTCGCTGCGGTATCCGTGGTTGAACTTCCGCTCGGCGCCACTGAAGACCGCGTCTGCGGAACGATCGACATCGAACGCGCCCTCAGCGAAGGCAGAAAGAGGTTCGACCCCGGATTACTGGCGCGTGCGAATCGCGGCTTCTTGTACATCGACGAAGTGAACCTGCTCGAGGATCATCTCGTCGATCTGTTGCTTGACGTCGCGGCGACAGGAACAAACAAAGTCGAGCGTGAAGGCGTCTCCGTCGAGCATCCGTCACATTTCGTGCTGGTCGGTTCTGGCAATCCGGAGGAAGGCGAGCTCCGGCCGCAGTTGTTGGACCGTTTCGGGCTGCACGCCGAAGTCAGAACCGAGACCTACCTCGACAACCGCGTCGACATAATCGAACGGCGCGAGGCCTACGATCGCGACCCGGAAGAGTTTTACGACTCGTACGAAGAAGAGCAGGAGCAACTGCGTAAACAGATTCAACGCGCGCGGGCGAACCTGCGGAAAGTTGCAGTCGATCGGGCGATCCTTTCGAAGATCGCTCAACTCTGCGCGGACCTAAGAGTAGATGGGCATCGCGGTGAGCTAACGATCATGCGTGCCGCCCGCGCCCTGGCCGCGTTTGATGGCCGTCGCAAGATCACGGAACACCACGTCAGATACGTTTCGGCGATGTCGCTGCGTCACCGTCTGCGGCGCGATGTTTTAGACGAAACCGCAAAGACGGACCAGATCGAACAGGCAGTTGACGCAATCTTTCCCCAAACAGGCCAGCCGCCGCCGCCGCAGGACGGCGATCGCAACACCGACAACCAGCCGCAAACTGAGAGTCCAAGAAAGAAAAACCCGACTGGCCCAAGGCAGCGTGCCGCCGCGCCGAGCGGCGGAAAGACGAACGTCGCCGATGCTCCGTCGCCGCCGGCTGTCGAAAACAAAGCGCGCACGAGCGCAGAGTCGCGACTCGAGGAAAAATTGCGGAGCACCGCGGCCGAACGAGCCAAAGCTGCGTCGCACAGCCGGCGCTCATCGGGAGCGAAACCGGCGAGCTCGCACCTGCGCGGCCGTTACACGCGTGCCGTCAGTTACAAAAAATCAGGCGCGAGAATCGCGCTCGATGCGACGTTGCGCGCGTTGGCGCCAATGGTGACCGGCCTGCCAGTCACGCCGGTCTCATCCAGCGCCTTGCGTTACAAATTGCTCAAACACAAACGCGGCACGCTCTATATCTTCGCCATCGACGCGTCCGGTAGCATGGCCGCGAACCGAATCGCCCGCGCGAAGAGTACGATTCTGAAGTTACTTAGGAAGTCGTATCTGAATCGCGACAGCGTGGCGATCGTTTCGTTTCATGGCGAGAGTGCAAACCTGGATCTGGCGCCTTCGCGAAGCATCCTGCGTGCGCGTCGAGTGCTGGACTCATTGCGCATGGGCGGCAGCACGCCGCTGGGCGCGGGGCTTGTCACTACGATCGAATTGTTGAAGTCGGCCGGCGATCGGTTTGGCGAAAACGTCGTGCTTTTGTTCACGGACGGGCGTTCGAACGTGCCGTTGCGCCGCACCGGGTTGAACGTGCGCGTGCTGCGGCAGATGAAGATCGAATCTGAGTTGCGTGAGCTCGGCATAGCGTTCAAAAAGACGCGCGCGCACGTCGTTGTCGTCGACACGCAAAAGGAGTTTGAGTCCAGTCAGGAAACGAGAAAGCTTGCGCAGATCCTGCAAGCGCGTTTCGTAAAACTTACCCCGGCAGTTGTAATCCATCTTGGCGAAAACTAGAGACGAACAGGTTTTTGAACTGTACGAGCAGTTGCTCGAAATAGAGCAACGGCTGATACCGACCGGTCTGCACGTCTTCGGCCGCCCGTCATCCGCGACTGAACGCGGCGACTTATTGAAGATGATCGCTTCGTTCGATCGTCCTGAATCCGGGATTCGCGCGCTGCCGGAGGAATCTATCGCTGATGCCATCCGTGTCTTCCTGGAACACGGAGTTGACGCAGCAGTGAAAGAACACGGATTGGAAACCCGGCCGCTCTTCGATCTACTCGAGACTGTCTCTACAAAGCTCGAAACAAACAACGAGATGGAGGCGCTGGTCCGTGCCTTGCGCGGCGAGTTCATCGAACCCGGCCCCGGCGCGGACATCATTCAGAACCCCGACATCCTGCCCACCGGCAGAAACACCCATGCGATCAATCCGTACGGCGTGCCGTCGGCAGTCGCTTTCGCGCGTGGGAAGATCGTCGCCGGCAGCTTGCTGGATCGTTACAAACAGGAGAACGGGCGTTATCCGGAAGCAATGGCCCTCGTACTCTGGGGCCTCGACAACATCAAGACGCAAGGCGAAGGCGTGGCCCAGGCACTGTGGCTGCTCGGCGTGCGTCCGGTCCGCGATGGTTTGAACCGCGCCACGAACGTAGAAGCGATACCGCTCGCAGAGGTGGGCCGGCCTCGCATCGACGTGGTAATGACGGTGTCGGGAATCTTTCGCGACCTGTTCAGTCCCACCGTTCACTTGTTAGACAAGGCCGTTCGTCTGGTGGCCCATCTCGACGAGCCGTTGGAATCGAACTACGTCCGCAAGCACGTCGTCGAACAGATGGGCCAGGCCGAATGCGATCTGGATGAAGCTGCGTTGCGCGTCTTCTCAAACGCGCCGGGAAACTACGGCACTAACGTCAACTTCATGGTCATGGATTCGCAGTGGGAACGCGAAGAGACGCTCGGCGATCTGTTCGTCACGCGCAAGTGTTTCGCGTACGGTCGTGATTCAAAAGGGCGAACTATCGAGGGCAGGGAAGCGCGCGTCGCCATGGACCGCGCGTTGTCCAGGGTTGAAGCGACTTATCAAAACATCGACACGTTCGAGATTGGGCTCACTGACGTCGATCACTATTTCGAGTATCTGGGCGGCGTCTCGAAGGCAGTGGAGAAGCGAGCGCAGGCGCGCCCGTCGATCTATTTGTCTGACAGTCTGTCCCGCGAGGTGAAGATTCGATCGCTCGAAGAGACGGTCCGTTTGGAGACACGCGCGAAGACGTTGAATCCGAAGTGGTACGAGGGAATGTTGAAGCACGGCTTTCGCGGCGTGGCCGAGATCGAGAACCACGTGTCGAACACGTTCGGCTGGAGCGCGACGGCTGACGCGGTTGACGACTGGATTTATTCGGAAGTCGCGAACACGTTCGTCTTCGACGAGTCGATGCTGGAGCGTTTGAAGGAGTTGAATCCGCATTCCGCGCATTCGCTGGTGCGGCGGTTGTTGGAAGCGAACGGGCGCGGTTACTGGGAAACGGATCAATCCGTGCTCGACAAGCTACAGGAGATCATGCGCGACCTCGAAGACCAGTTGGAGGGCGTCGCCCAATAAACATCGTGAACGTTACCGTCCTCTATGTTGGTTCGAGCCTGCTGGCGCCGCTGAAGAACGCGGAGCGCGAGATCAATCGACTTTACGGGCTTGATCTGCGAGTCGCCGCGTACAACTTCGGCTCGCCGCTGGGCGATCGTGAATGGCAGGACGTCGATCGTGATCTGTCCGAAGCGAACATCGTCTTCGTCATCCACGTGATGGACGGCGAGAACGCGTCGCGCCTGATCGCCGCACTCGAAACTCACAAAGATCGTCATGACGCAGTCGTCGTGATCAACTGCATGCCCGATCTCATGCGGCTAACGCGCATGGGGAAGTTGGATGTAGGTAAGTTTGCTGGCTGGATGGGCCGCTATGCCAGGCACGATAAGGGCAACCGAGCCAAACATCGCCACCATTACCTGAAATTGATCGATCGGTTGCCGGGAATCCTGAAGTTTGTTCCCACAACCGGCGCGCTCACGGACGCCAAACACTACCTGTATCTCTTCTGCTACTTCCTGCAACCAACGCCGGCGAACATACAGGCAATGCTGCTCTACTCGCTGAAGCAGTATGTTCGCAACGAGCGATTGAGATCCGTGAAGATCGCCAGGCCGCAGCAAGTAGCATCCGTCGCGATCTATCATCCGAATACACCTAAATTATTCGACACCTTAGAGGCTTACGAAAAGTGGTATAAGCCGCGCGATCCGGAATCGACAATCGGGTTGCTGCTGATGCGTCCGCAAGTCGTTAGTAAAACTACGAAGCACTACGACGCGCTGATAAAAGCAATCGAAGCTGAAGGTTTGAGTGTCATTCCCGCGCTCGCGACCTTGATGGACAACCGTGAAGCTGTCTCAAAATTCTTTAATAAACGGATCAGTCAATTGGTGTCGCTGACGGGCTTTAGTTTCGTCGGCGGTCCGGCGATGAACGACAGTGCCGCCGCCGCGGAATTTCTGCGCGAGCTGAATCTTCCGTATAGATCCGCCGTCAGTCTAGACACGCAGACGATCGAAGCGTGGCGCGATTCCGACACCGGCTTGAATCCCATACAAGCCGGAATGCAGATCGCCATTCCGGAGATCGACGGCGCGACTGAGCCATTTATTTACGGCGGCATACCCGCCAAAGGTCAGGAGCCCGCACCGCTCGAGGATCGCTGCCGTCGCTTCGCGCGGCGTCTGAAGCGCTGGAACAACCTGCAAACAGCGTCGCGCGACAACATCAAACTCGCCCTCGTCCTGTTTTGCTTTCCACCGAACAAGGGAAACATCGGCACCGCCGCCGACCTGGACGTCTTTCCCGGCGTCTGGGATCTGTTGAAGAGACTCGCGACTGAAGGCTATAGAGTCGAGGTCCCGGCGACGGCGGAAGAATTGAGACAGCGGCTTCTGGGCGGTAACTCCGACGAGTTTGGCGCCGCAGCCAATGTCGCTTATCGGATGAGCGACACCGAGTATCGTCGTCTTTGCCCGTACGTGAGAGACGTCGAGGCCGACTGGGGACCAGCGCCCGGTTCCATAAACACTTTCGCCGGCGAGCTAATAATTCAAGGCATGATGTCGGGGAATGTCTTCATCGGCGTGCAGCCGACTTTCGGGTTTGAAGGCGATCCGATGCGGCTGATGATGGCGCGCAGCGGCTCGCCTCATCACGGCTTCATGGCCTTCTACACCTACCTCTCGAAAGTCTTCAACGCAGACGGCGTGATCCACTTTGGAACGCATGGCGCGCTGGAGTTCATGCCCGGCAAACAGATCGGGCTGTCAGGCGAATGCTGGCCGGATCGCCTGATCGACGAACTGCCGAACTTTTACGTTTACAGTGTGAACAATCCTTCGGAAGGCTCGATCGCGAAGCGGCGCTCGTACGCCGAACTCATTTCATACCTGACGCCGCCGATCGAAAATGCGGGCTTGTATCGAGAGCTGGCGGGATTGAAGGATCTGGTGATGGCTTACCGGCAGTCGAACAACGAAAACGAGCGCGAGAAGCTATTCGCATCGATCCAGGCGCTCAGCAGCGAGCTCCATTTCAACCACCCAGAACACGCCGCCTGAACTCCCTCGGATCAACGCGGTGTATAAAAGCTTCAACACCGTCGATCGCAATCACGGGAATGTCGTACTTATATTTCTTTAGCAGCTCTTCATCAGATTCAATGTTCACCTCTTCGAGGGTAAAGCGATCGGCGCAGTTCGAATTTTCGATCGCGGTCTTCGCCTCGTCGCATAGGTGACAACCGGGACGCGAGTAGATGGTCACGCGTGTCTTTGGTACTTCGGGCACCTCGCAAACTCCTTAATACTTCTTGCCAGCTTATCGAGAAACCGTGTATAAATAGCACGCCGACCACATTATATTTTGTTTGATAGGTGCGGCGCTCTTCATGTTTAAGCAAAAATTTCGCTTCACTGCGCAGAGAGCGATCCCTGTTCGAGGGGGAGTTGTATAGTCTCCTCTCTGTTAGTGAAGTCGAAGTGTACCTACGGGAAGTTCGCAACGCCTAGCAATCAGGATTTGAATCGACGGAGGTTTCGACTTGGATAGTCAAGCCGATCAAATCACGCCTGCAAGCGCGCCAGCGGTCAGCGCCTCGCCGCGGGCGGCTGCACCGGCGAAACCAGCAGCGGCGACGACGGTGGAGGCATCCGACCCCCCTGTAAACAAGATGCGACGACGGATTGTTTGGGCCACCGTCGCCGGTTCGCTCATCACGTTCTTCCTGATGTTCGTGCGGTTCTTTCTGCCGCGCTCCATTCTCGAGCCGTCGAGCATATTCCGCATTGGCTCTCCCAATGATTACGCGCTCGGCGTCGATACGAAGTGGCAGCAGCAGTATCGCATCTGGGTCACCCGGACTTCCGACCGTCTATTCGTGATCTATGCGCGCTGCACGCACCTCGGCTGCACGCCTGACTGGAAGGCGAGCGAGAACAAGTTCAAATGCCCATGTCACGGCAGTGGTTACGATAGCGAAGGAATCAACTTTGAAGGTCCTGCGCCCCGGCCGATGGACCGTGCGAAGGTTTCGATCGACGCCGAAGGACAGATCGTCGTCGACGTCGGCACGCTCTTCGAATGGCCGAAAGGCGGAACGAACGAGTTTGACGACGAAAAGGGCGGCGCCTTCATCAGGGTGTGAGGTAAATAGTGGCGGACAGTCCTGACCCAAAAGAGCCAAAGCAACTGACTGACGGAGCGGAAGATAACAAGAGCCTCGTCGAACGCGTTAAGGAAGGCACGTCGGCGCTCAAAAACCGCGCTATCGAAGAAGCGAAAGAGTACAAAGACCCACAGGACACGCAACTGTGGAAATCGATCTTTCGCGTCTCTCACGATCGTTCAGATCCGCGAAACCGTTCGCTGGCGATTCTCTCGAACGTTTTCCTGCACCTTCATCCGGCTAAAATCAACCGCGACGCCGTTCGCTACCCGTTTACGTGGGGCATGGGAGGCATCACGTTCTATCTTTTTATCGTGCTGACCTTTACCGGCGTCCTCTTAATGTTTTACTACCACCCGACGAAAGCCGACGCCTTCCGCGACATTCTTTACCTGGAACATGACGTTCCGTTCGGTAAGTTGTTGAGAAACATGCATCGTTGGGCGGCGCACCTGATGGTCATCACGACCTGGCTGCACATGTTCCGCGTGGTGCTGACCGGATCGTACAAGCGACCACGTGAGTTCAATTGGTGCGTCGGCGTCGTGCTGCTCGTGCTGACGTTGCTGTTGTCGTTTACGGGTTATCTGCTGCCCGACGATCAGCTCGGTTTCTGGGCTGTGACTGTGGGAACAAACATGGCGCGCGCCACGCCGATGCTTGGTCACGAAGGCCCCTTCGGGCCGCAGTTGGGACTGACGGCATACAACGACGTGCGTTTCGGATTACTGGGCGGGTCGATCGTCGACTCCAATGCATTGCTGCGATCTTACATCTGGCACTGCATTGGCATTCCGCTCGTGGCGTCGATCTTTATGGCGGTCCATTTCTGGCGCATTCGAAAAGACGGTGGCATTTCCGGGCCAGCGCCCGTAATGCTCGAATCTGAAATGAAGGCAGTCGCCAGGAAGAAGTAACCACAAGAGGCACAAAAACAAGACGCAAAAAGGCACAAAAGACGGAAGAGTTGATGAAAAGATTCGTTAACAAGTGGACGATTTTGGGCATGCTCATCGTGATCGCCATTATCTGGGCGATCAACGTCAACGACTGGCATCAGCTCTGGGTGATCTCATCGGCGCCTGACAACGTGCCGATCGTAGCGATGCTCTTCCTGGTTCCGTTCTTCACCTGGCTGGGAATCAAGCAGGCCGTCGCCAACGACAAGCTCGTCACGGAGCTCGAACAAGATCCGAAGCTGGCGAAGACGCACCACCGCAAAGTCGAGCCGTGGCGGCCGGGCTGGGCGCGCGAGATTCACGTTTGGCCGTATCTCGTGCGCATCGAGTTTCTGGCGACCTTGATCGTCACGATCGTTCTGTTCGTCTGGTCGATCACGCTCAACGCTCCTTTAGAAGAACCTGCCAATCCAAACCTGACGATGAATCCGTCGAAGGCGCCGTGGTACTTCCTCGGTCTTCAGGAGATGCTCGTCTACTTCGATCCGTGGATCGCGGGCGTCGTGATGCCGTCGATCATCATGGTTGGATTGATGGTCTTTCCTTACGTCGACTCGAACCCGTTGGGAAATGGTTACTACACGTTGAAGCAACGGCGGTTTGCGTTGTGGATGTTTGGCGCCGGGTTCCTGATGTGGATTCTGCTGATCGTGATCGGCACGTTCATCCGCGGGCCGGGTTGGATCTGGTTCTGGCCTGGTCAAACGTGGGACCACAACGCCGTCGTGTTTGATAAGAACGTCGACTTGCACGACATGATCGCGGTGAGCTGGGTTGGGAAGGCCTTGCATCTGGGGTTCCTCGCGCACGATCCGTGGAAGTTCATCTTCGGGTTGATCGTGGTGAGCGGGTTCTATCTCGTGGGTGCGCTCTTCTTCCACTGGTTGATGACAGTCGACTTCAAACGGATCCGCTGGGGAAACCTGTTTCCGAAGAATGAGTTTGAGCAGAAGATCATGGCGCGCACGAGTTTGCTGCAGTATTTGACGTTCCAGTTTTTTGCGGTGAGCGTGTTGTTGGCGCTGCCGGTGAAGTTGATTTTACGGCTCGCCTTAACAATTAAGTATGTATGGGTGACTCCCTGGTTCAACATATAAGGATTGAGGAGGGGCAAAGTGGCTGATTCACCAGCACCTGGCGAATCGCCGATCGGCGAATCGTTAGCCAAAAGGGAACGGGAGCTACCCCAGCAGGATCCAATCGTCAGCCGTTCCACAAGCGGCTGGATGGTCATCTCCGCGCTCCTGATGACGATCTCCATTGCGTGGGCGCTCTATGACGAAGCGTTCGGTCAGCGCCCGTGGAAGTCGATGCAGCAGGAGTTCGTCAGCCGCTACACGCGCTACCTCGACAGCATCAGGGCCAACGCGGGGAAGAGCGAAGCTGAGATAAAAGAGAGCCCTGAGTACCAGGCGCTCGACGAGCAAGCGAAAGCTGCGGCCGAGGAGGTTAAGGATCAGATCGCTCAGATCGATGCGGAGGTCAAATTGGCCCAGGCAAAGCTGGACGCGATTACGGACCCTTTCCAGAATCAGCGCGGGCGTCTCACCGTCATCAACTACAACGTCGAAACTGCGCACAGTGAGGCCGCCAAACAACGCTATCGCGAGCAAGCGACTGCCAAAAGGAATGAACAGGTCGCCATCGAGATGCCGGACGACGATGGCAAGTCAAACCACGTCCAACGTTTCAACTACGCTCAACTCGAAGGCCTTTACGACGAACTACGCAACAAAAAATCTGAGGGACTCCTCAAAAGAGCTGAGCTCTCGAAGGCGCCGAGCGAACTGGCGCGGAAGCGCGACGAGTATCTCAAAAACCAGCTCATCAGTCTCGGACCAACCGCTATCGATGGTCTGAAGACCAAGATGAAGAACTACGATTACTCCATCCTGGGCCATCAGATCAGCGTCAACGCTTACAACATCGTCGACCGTTGCGAAGTCTGTCACGCCGGCATCCGCGAACCGCTGGACATCACGCCCGCGAGCATGGCGCCCGGTGGACCAGGCAAAGAGCCGGACTCTCTCGCCCGCGCCTTCGTGAGCCATCCCAACAAAGAGATCCTGCAAGTCCACACGCCGGAGAAATTCGGCTGCGCCAGTTGTCACTGGGGTAACGGACGCGCCACTACCAGCGAGACCAAGGGCCATGGGCGCCATCGTTTCTGGCTGTGGCCCATGTTCGAGAAAGAGAACACCGAAGCCGGCTGCCAGCAGTGCCACGCGCGCGATCGTGTAACGCAGGGCGCGAACACTCTGAATCTCGGCCGCGACCTCTTCATGCAGCGCGGCTGCATGGGCTGCCATCGCTACGAGGGTTTCGATCGCGAAACGGACTCGCTCGCCGCCGTACGCTCGACGATGACCCAGCTCCAGGACCAGATGACGGCCAACGATAAACAGGGGCGAGCCGACACGCAGCGGTCCGGAGAAGTTGAAGACAATAACGAAGCGCAACGGTTGCTGGCCCACGCCGAGAGTCTGCGCGTCACCAACAGCCTGCTCGCGGCGCGTGTCGATCAGTTGAAGCTGCAAGCGAAGTACCTGATGCAGGATCAGAAGAAGGTTGGACCCAATCTAAAAGATGTTCGCGTGAAGCTGCGCAAGGAATGGGTGCCGGTCTGGTTGGAGAACCCGCAGGCATTTCGACCGGGAACGAAGATGCCGACCTTCTGGCGTTTCGCCGCGCACACCGGTGAGGGCAGCATGCGCGATAAAGACGGCGACGACCAGATCAAGGCCATCTCCGCGTATCTGTGGCAAGACAGTTTCACGACGCCGTTGGCCACCCAGACGCGCGGAAACGCCGGCCACGGCAAAGAGCTTTTTGAAACTCGCGGCTGTCTGGCGTGTCACTCCATCGGAGAAGGCGACAACAAGATGGGCGGCGACTTCGCCGCTAACCTCTCGCGCGTCGGCGAGAAAGCCAACTTCGATTACATCGTCCATTGGATCTACAACCCGCGTGAGCGCGTCGCGCCGTATTGTCCAAAAGAGAAGCGCGACCTGACTCCGGAAGACTACGCCAAAAAAGGACTGCCGTTCGTCTTTGACACCGAGCTCCATTCGCGTTGTCCGAATGACAACGAGGAGCTTCAGGTGCAGAACATGACGGTAATGCCGAACTTCCGCCTGTCCGAATCGGACGCGCGCGACGTCGCGACTTATCTCTTCTCGCTCACGTCACCGCCGAGTTATGCCGATGCCTCTTTCATGGACGATCCCAAAATGAAAGATGCGGGCCGTAAGCTAATCAAACAGTACGGCTGCGCGGGTTGTCACGAGATCAAGGGCTTCGAAGACGAGCAGCGCATCGGCAAGGAGTTGACTGTCGAAGGCGCCACGCCGATCGAACGACTCGACTTCGCGCTTCAGACGCACCACGCCGAAGATGGCGAAGACCCGTTGAAGCTGAGGCCCAACGAAGAGCATAAACCCTGGTACAACCACAAGGGTTTCTTCGAACGAAAGATCACGCAGCCGTCGATCTACGACGAAGGCAAGGAGAAGGATCCGAAGGACAAACTCCGCATGCCGCAGCCGTTTCTGACTGAGCAGTGGCGCGTCGCTTTGACCACGTTCCTGCTCGGCAGCGTCGGCATAGAAGGCGCGAACGTTCCGGGTACGCTGTTTTACAACCCGCAGGACCAGCGGCGCCAGGACATTCAGAACGGCTGGTGGGTGATCAAGAAATACAACTGCCAGGGCTGCCACCAGCTTCAAGTGGGCCAGCGTTCGGTTGTCATGGACCTGCCTTTCTATCAGACTCCGGAAGGCAAGGACTTGCTGCCGCCGCGTTTGACGAGCGAAGGCGCGCGTGTCGATCCGGCATGGTTGTTGAGGTTCCTGCACGATCCGTCTCTGAGTGGTGAAAAGACACCGGCCCAACTCCAGCAGATCCAGGCTTTGACTGCGGCGAACCCGCAAGCGACAGCATCGCCGCAAGCGAGCCCGGCCGCTAATCAAACAAACCAGGCTGGCCAAACTGCACCACCTGCGCAGAACGCTCAGGCAGCCAACACAGTGAAGTTGCGGCCGCAACCGGGCATGGATCGCAACGGCGTACGCCCGTATCTGACGTTCCGCATGCCGACTTTCAACTTCTCGCCGAACGAGTTGCAGATGCTGGTGCGCTTCTTTATGGCAATGTCGGGCCAACAGGATCCGTACATCAAGGAACCGATGCGGCCGTTGACCGAGCAGGAGAAGATCACCGCACGCCAGATGTTCACCTCGGGCACGCCCTGTTTGAAGTGTCACATCACCGGCGATCCCGCGCACGATGCGAAGGCGATCGCGCCGAACTTCCTGATCGCGGGCGAACGACTGAAACCCGATTGGACGTTCCGCTGGCTGCTCGATCCGTCGCAAATCAGCCCGGGCACCGCGATGCCCAGCGGATTGTTCAAGAAAGAAGGCGACCGGTGGGTCGTGAACCTACCGAATCCGCCCGCGAGCGCGAACGCTTATCACGACGATCATGCGCTTCTGCTGGTGCGGTACATGTTTTTAATGACGCCCGAAGAACAGCGGGCCTTATCGGCCACAGGTCCGGCAACGACAGCAGCCCCCACGACTACGACGCAAAATCACGCGCGGGCAAAACGCCGGAAATCCGCGTCGCACCATCGCACGGTTCGTGGAGCGGCAGCGTTGGGCCGCGGTGTCGCGCGCGTGTTGAGCGCGAAGTAAAGTTTTTATACGAGTTCAAGAACGATTTTCAGGCGCGTAGCGCGTTCCGCTTTCGTGCGGCTTCCGTGCTACAGTTAATGCGAAAGTCATTTTAGTTTGGAGGAATTGATCAATGAATAAGCAGACAAAAGTCTGGCTTGTGTTAGCGATTGCACTGTCTCTCCTCGCGCTGGGCTCTGCCTGCGGTGGAGGTAGTTCTACGACGAACGCTCCGAGCGAACCGACGGCGGCCACGGCGCCTTACAGCGGCCCGACCGGCACCATCAGCGGCGTAGTCAGCTTCAACGGAACGCCACCGGCAGCCAAGAAGATCGATACGACTGCCGATGCGGCGTGCGGCAAGGCGAATCCGAACCTGATGACCGACGATACGATGGTTAAAGACGGCAAGCTACAGAACGTCTTTGTCTACATCAAGGAAGGCACAGTCGAAGGCGGCAAGAAGATTGGCGACTACCAATGGTCAACTCCGACGACACCCGTTGTTCTCGACCAAAGGGGTTGCCACTATTCCCCGCACGTGCTCGGTCTTCAGACCAACCAGAAGATCAGCATCACCAACAGCGACCAGACCCAACACAACATTCACCCGACGCCAAAGCTGAACCAGGAATGGAACCAGACGCAGGCCAACGGCGCGCCGCCGATCGAAAAGACGTTCAACCGCGCTGAAGTCCTGATCCCGGTCAAATGCAATCAGCACCCGTGGATGAAGGCCTACATCGGCGTGATGAAGACCCCGTTCTTCAAAGTCAGCGGCGAAGACGGCTCGTACACGATCCAGGGCGTTCCGCCGGGCAAATACACCGTCGTGGCCTGGAGGGAAGGCGGCGCGAACGGCACGGAGAAGACGATGGAAGTGACTGTGCCCGCCAACGGCGCAGGAAAGGCTGACTTCGCGTTCGGCGAAGGCGCGACGACGTCCAACAAACCGTCGTTGCAGATGATGCCGGCGCTCGAGCTTCCGGTTCTGCACAAGCACTAGGTGGAAGATATCCGTGTTCTTCGGGTGCTCGGTGTTTTTCAGGTCTCCGAAGAACACGGATCGATCAGAATTTTTAATGAGCAAAGGTCTTAATCGTTTCGCCATTCTTGTCGCTTGCGCGACGTTTTTTCTGATCATCGCCGGAGCGCTCGTCACCAGCAACGACGCTGGCCTGGCGACGCCTGACTGGCCAACCTCGAACGGCTTTCTTTTCCCAAAGATGGTGGGAAATCTGTTCTGGGAGCACGGTCACCGTATGGTCGCAACGACAGTCGGCCTGTTAACCATCGGCCTGGCTGTCTACGTTCGAGTGAAGGAAAAGCGATTCTGGATCTGGAAACTCAGTTTCTTTGCTCTACTCGTCGTTATCGCGCAGGGACTGCTCGGCGCGTTGACAGTGAAGATGATGTTGCCGCTCGGCGTCTCGTCCGCCCACGCGACCTTGGCGCAGCTATTCTTCTGTACCGTGGTCAGTCTAGCGGTCTTTACATCGCGCAGTTGGATGGAGGCACAACCGTTACCGGAAGAGAGGGGAATGCCTCCACTGCGCTGGTTGTGCGCCACCGCGCTGGTCACGATCTTTCTGCAACTGATTCTCGGCGCAACCTTGCGGCACTCGGCCCCATGGGATCACCATCTGCCGGTCCAATTGGTCCTGGCGCACATCGGCGGCGCTTTCGCAGTGACGTTGGCCCTGGGTGGCGCAGCAGTCTCGGTGTTACGCCGTCACAAAGGCGAAACTTTTTTGACACGGCCCGCGACTATCGCTCTGGTTCTATTGGTGGTGCAGTTGTTTCTGGGCATCGCCGCCTACATGACGCGGTTGGGATCGCCGAACGAGCCGCAACCGTTGAATCCGATGATCT
>JBKPNH010000140.1:0-23830 GCA_046732535.1 Acidobacteriota bacterium | reverse complement strand
GTGGAAGACTGCCGCGAGAATCGGCACTATCCAAAAGTCGAAGAGTTTCAGGGTTACATCTACTTGATCGTTCACGGCGTGCGCGCCGATACGAGCCCCGACCGTTTCAACACAATCGAGTTGGACGCGTTTCTCGGGCATAACTACGTTATTACCTACCATCACGACACGTTTCGCAGCATCAATGACGTCAAACAACTCCTGCGCACGAGTCCTGTGGGTTGTCAGCGCGGGCCGGCGTTTCTACTGCATCAGATCCTCGACCGCATCGTCGACTACTATTCCCCGGTGCTCGACGACTTTGACGATCGCATCGACCGGCTCGAACACGAAATCTTCGAATCAAAACAGCCGAACAACGCGATCCTGTCGCAGATCATGGATCTGAAACGCAGCGTGCTGCGAATGCGACGAATCTCGGTGAAACAGATGGACGTTCTGTTACGCATGAGCCGCGGAGAGTTTGCACAGGTGATACCGGAAGACATGCGCCCGCTTTATCGTGACATACACGATCACCTCGTGCGCGTTACGGACCTGGCCGAGAACTATCGTGATTTGATTAGCGGATCGTTGGAGGCGTACTTGTCGGTGGTGTCGAACCGGATGAACGAGATCATGAAGGTGTTGACGGTCTTCTCCGCGGTCATGTTGCCGTTGACGTTTATCGCCGGCGTTTATGGCATGAACTTCGATAACATGCCCGAGCTGCATTCACGTTACGGTTATTACGCAACGTGGGCGATCATGATCGCGGTAGCAGTGGGGATGCTGATCTTTTTCTGGAAGCGGGGATGGATCGGCAGATCGACGGCGTCCGAAGAAACACCGGAAGAGTAGCGAATCACATCGGGTCCGCGTCGTGCAGTTCCTCGGGCTCGTCGAGAGTGCCGTCAGGGCTTGGGCCATCGAGATCATCGCCGGTGGTGGTGTCAGTCGACGATTCTTCGATGTCCTTCAACGTGTCTTTGCTCGTGGCTTCGTCTTCGCGCTTCTTGACTGTGTCCAATTCCTAACCTCCTCAGGCTCCGGCAGCCTTGATGATAATCGTGGTACCGATTGCCGCGTAAATTCCCGCGACCAGATCGTCTGCCATTATTCCAAAACCGCCGTGTAAATGTTCCAGACGCCCGGCAGGATACGGCTTGAAGATGTCGAAAAGACGAAAAAGATTAAACGAAACAATCACCCAGACCAGCCATGGCCCATTGATCAGCAACGACAACGGCAACATCGCGATCATCTGGCCCGCGACCTCATCCACCACCACCATTCCCGGATCTTTGCGTCCCAGAATTCTTTCCGTCTGCGAAGCGGCCCAAACGCCGAGCACGGTGATGACGGCGATGAATGCGAGCTGAAGAGGCCACGATTGGAGCAGCAAAAAGATTCCGGCGCCCACCATCGATCCGAACGTTCCGGGAATCAACGGCAAATAGCCGACTCCGAAAGTCGCGATCGCGAGGGCCGCGTAGTCGAGGGGCGTGCGCGCCGGTCGAGGCCCGCGGGGCGCCGCAACTTCGGCCGGTGAGACCATCACAGTCGGATTCAGTTCGTCGCTGGATTCTTTGACAGGCAGGCTCAAGCCAGAATCCTTCCAATCAGATCATGTTGATGTGCTTCGGTGATCTCTACTCTTACAAAATCGCCGGACTCGGGCAGAACGCCATCAGGAACGTCGTTGATCAGTACGCAACCGTCGATGTCGGGTGCCTGCGTTTCCATTCTGCCCTGCCACAAGAGCTCGCTCTCCTTCGACTCGCCTTCGAAAAGCACGCGCACGACGTCGCCGACTCTAGCGTTGTTCTTGCGTTGTGAAATGCGCGACTGCTCTTTCATCAGCGCCGCTTGCCGTCGTGCGGCAGTCCGCCGCGGGACTTTGTTCGGCAGCGCGAATGCAGGCGTGCCTTCTTCATCTGAATACGTGAAGACGCCGACACGATCGAACTCCACGTTCTTCACAAACGCCATCAACTCCTTGAAGTCCTCTTCAGTCTCACCTGGAAAGCCGGTGATGAACGTCGTCCGCACCGCAATGTCCGGCACGCGCCGCCGCACTCGCTCGATCAAACGTTCGAGGCTCGCACGATTGCCGCCGCGCTTCATCAGTTTGAGCACGTTCTGCGAAGCGTGCTGGAGCGGCATGTCGAGATACTTCACCGCCTTCGGCTCTTCGGCGAGCACGTCGAGAAACGAGTCGCTGATGTGCGTCGGGTAGGTGTACATCACGCGGACCCATTCGATCCCGCTGGTGTGTGACAGTTCTCGAAGTAGTCGGGCCAGCGCGTCCTGTTTGCCGAGGTCTTCGCCGTAACGTGACGAGTCCTGGGCCACGAGTATCAGTTCCTTGATGCCTTCTTCGGCGAGTTGATGAGCTTCGGCTACGATCGATCCGAAGCGGCGGCTGCGGAAATGACCGCGCATCTGCGGAATGAAGCAGAACGCACAAGGACGATCGCAGCCTTCGGCGATCTTCACGAACGCGTAATGCGAAGGAGTGGCGAGAACGCGTGGCGTCGACTCGTCGTAAAGATACGTCGCGCTTTGATTGCCGAGCGGGACGACCGGCAGGGAGCGCGTGTTGGTCTTCGGATCGCAAACGGCGAGGATGTCGTTGATCTGGTTCGTACCGATGAACGCGTCGACCTCTGGCATCTCGGCTTTCAACTCGTCGCGATAACGCTCGACCAAACAACCCGCTACGACGAGCCGCTGCGCGTGGCCTTCTGTTTTCAGGCGAGCGGCTTCGAGGATGGCGTCGATCGATTCCTGTTTCGCCGAGTCGATAAACCCGCAAGTGTTGACGACGACCGTGTCCGCATCCGCGGCGTCGGCCGTGATCTCATAGCCATTCTGTTTGAGATGGCCCATCATCACCTCACTGTCGACGAGGTTCTTGGGACATCCAAGACTGACAAAACCGACTTTCTTCATCCGTTGTTATTAACGCTTTCCAGTTCAAATAATGCTTTTTCGATGTCACGTTTCTCGGTTGCCGTGAGCCGCTGGCGGCCGAACCTGACGCGATTGTAAGCACGCGTGATCATCATCGCCTGACCTGAATCTAAGGTCTTCGCAAACTCGAGCGGCGTTAGATGCTTGTCACGCGACATGCCGCGTTGTTCCAACGCATTGACCAGCCGCTCGTAAAATTCAACGCTCGAAAACGTGCCGTCGTCAGCGCCGGCGGTCACCAGATTGCGGCCCCACATCGATCGCCAGAAACGCTTGCCGAAAATCAGTGTGAACACGATCAATGTCAGCGCAATCACTGCCGTCACTATCGAGAGCGTCTGCCTGTTCAAATAGCCTCGAATCGTCGCCAGGAAGCCCGAAGCCATTCGCCCGTAGTCAAACACGCGATTGTGCAACTGAGTCGCAAGCGATCGCTGTTCCTGTTTGTCGTAGCCGACGACGTACTGAAACCACAGCAGCTCGAGTGCTTCGGCGTATTTTTGCAACTGTGCCGTGAAGCCTGTTCGCACCGGCTCCGTGCGTCCAATCGGAGGTGTCGGGTCAAACGTCACCCAAGAACGAGTTTCGGGAAAGTAAACCTCGACCCACGAATGCGCGTCGCTCTGGCGCACGGTGTAAGCTCCGGAAGTTTCGTTGTACTCACCCGGCAGAAAACCATTCACGACTCGCGCCGCAACTCCGTGCGTGCGCAGCAGCACGGCCATTGCCGTCGAGAAATACTCGCAGTGCCCGGACCGTACGTTGAAAAGAAAATCCGACAACGGATCAGCGCCGCTTGCTTTCATCTCCAGCGAGTAAGCGTAGTTTCGTTGTAAGTCCGCCTCGATTGCCGCGGCGGCATCGTAACGGTTTCGTGCTTGCGCGCCGCGCAGCACTGACTGGGCGTAGTAGACGATGCGGCGGTCCAGATTGTCCGGGAGTTGGATATACCTTTCAAAATTCGCCGGATAGGGGCGCATGTCCGCGCGCAGCTTTTCGACCGGTGGATCTTCCATATCGGAGATCGCCTTGTACATGATCCGTTCGAAGTCGTGTCGGCGCGACTGCAGCCCGCCTTCGCCGTCGACGCGAACGAATGGCAAGTCTCCCTGAATGGCGACCACTCTCGGCGCGCCAAACAGCACCGCCGACTCCAACGGTTCGAGAAAGAACGTCTGTGTCGTCAGGCGATGAACTGCTTCGGTCGTGCCTATCTGAAAGAAACCGCTCTTCTCGTTTGCCGCTTCACCACGACGCGCTTCCCCCGATTTCCTCCAACCGACTCCGGTGAACTCGTCGAGTGCGACACCACGCCAACGCAGTCCCGGCGGCGGCTCCCCTTCTTCGAGCCGCACGCGCATTACCAAACCGTTATCTTGTTTCAGCGTTCCGATCTGTCCGAGCGTTACGTTTTCGGAGAAGCCGATGAAGTTTGACAAGCCGCCCCCGCTGCGCGTCAGCGCCGCTGCGCCGGAGCGCGGCGCGATCAGAAATAACGGCAGCGCCAGCGCGAAGATCAGGAGCAGTAACGCCACGGCGACGAATGGCAGCCGAGCTGCTTCCGTGTTTCGCCAGGAGCGTCGCCCGCCTTTGCGAAACACGCGAGAGTCCGGCGGCACGAGTAAACGTGTTTCCGCGTACGTCAACGACCGCCGCGCTTTCTGAATCTCAAACGCGGTCACGGCGCACAGGCCGCACAATAGGTAAAGCGTGAGCGTGCCGAGAAAGACTGGACTGAAGCTTAGTCCTGCGGCGAGCAACACTTCAAAGAATGAGATCAGGTACAGGAACACCCAGTCGCGATCCTTCTTGACCTGCACCAGCTTCACCGCCGACAGAAAAACGATCAGGTGGGCCAATGCCGTCACGCCCAAACGCTCGGCCGGCTCGCCCATCGACTTCTGAAACTGCCAGTCGACATAGAACAGCGGGATCGAAAGCAGGACGATCGCCAGACCGAAACGCTCCGGTAGTTGCCAGCGAGTGCCTTCCAGAAACCAACTGACGATCATCACCGCCAGAAATACTAGCGCCAACCCGTAGTCCAGGCCTCCCGCGAGAACGAGGGCCAACATGGCCACCGCGATCATGGCGTAAGAAAAGGCGTGGAAGTAGGTCAGAAACTTCATCTACTTTTTGATCTTGATCTCGAAGAGCCGCGGCCAGAGCTTCCCGGTGACGAAGAGCCGGTTGTTCTTCTGATCGTAGGCGATACCATTCAACACCGCCTCCGGATCCTGTACGTCGCCTGGTTGCAGCAGACCGCTCAGATCGATCCACGCTGTGACGAGACCGGTCTGCGGATCGATGACCGCGATCCGGTCGTCGTGCCAGATGTTGGCGTAGATCTCTCCGTTGATGAATTCGAGCTCGTTAAGCTCGTTGATCGGTGTCTTACCGTCGAGTACTGCGATGGTTTTTGTGACACGAAAGCTGTCTGGATCGATAAAACGAATGCGGTTCGAGCCGTCGCTCAGAACCAATGAGCGCCCGTCGGTGGTCAGGCCCCAGCCTTCGCCGCTGTACGTGAATTCGCCCGTCTTTTGAAGAGTTTGTGAATCGTAGATGAAGCCGACCTGGTGCTGCCACGTGAGCTGGTAAATCTTGTTATTCAGCAGCGCGAGGCCCTCGGCGAAGTACGGCACCGGCACCTCGACCTTTTTGAGCACTTTCCCCGTTTCGAGTTCCACGCTGCGCAAGCTCGACCGGCCTTCCTGCCCCGTGCTTTCGAGCAGTTTGCCGTCGAGAAAGACGAGACCTTGCGTGAAGGCGCGGGGGTCATGTGGCCACATGTTGACGACTTGGTAGCCGAGATTGGCGACGACGAGGTTGGCCGTCGGGTCCTTGGGCGGTGTGTTCGTATTGGTGGATGCTCCATTGCACCGCAACGACGCCAACGCGAGAAGAAGCACCAGCACAAATCGGGTGGAATTCGGTCTCATATTCGCATTTTGCGGGAGAAGACGGGAAAAGACAAAAGCGGCGGCTATTCTGAAATGACCACCGGCACGTCGCGGCTACGGGTTTCGAGGTAGGTTTCGAGCCGTTTCTTGTCTTCTTCGGAGATTTGATGGATCTGCACGCCGAGCACCCATTTTTTCTTTCGCTCTTCGCCGGTACGGTCGTGCATCACGATCGATACGACCGCTTCGACAGAGCCCTCGGGCAATTCAACGCGAACAAAGAGGAGCCGGCCGGGGCGCGACAGTTCGCTCTCGGCAAAACGGGTCCCGACCAGCGACAATTGCATGCCGAACTTGCTGATCGTCTCACAGTGTCCTCGCGATGGTTCCGAGTAGGAAACCTTGCCGACTTGCCCGCGATCGTCGACCAGCGAAATCGCGGCAGGCAGGTGGGCGTGATAGCGCGGGCCGCGGCGGCGATTGTGGCGCGGCGTCTTAGCCTCTGAAGGCGCGCGTTGGACGCTTCCGAGCGGGTCGAAGCCCTTGAATACCAGGCCGCAGGTGTTGCAAAGCAGTTTATGAAGGCCGACGAGGCGAAGTACTATCACCGCGTCGTCATAGTCGCGTTGAATACGTTCACTCTCGCACCGTGGGCACCGCACGTCTTAAAGATACCCGAAATCCCAAACCGGCAGCGAAAATCATTGGTCGTGAAGGCCGGGAGTTGTTAAATACCTCTCCGCTCGGGCTTGCAGGTGTGTTCGCGATCAGTTTGACGGCCTCCATTAAACGAAGCCGACAGGGATCGAGACAGCATCGAGCAGGTCGCGAAAAAACTCGGCAGGCCAAGCCGTATCGAAGAGATTGATCCGCTGGGGCGGTTCATACGTCTGGTGCTGTTCAATGCCGCCAACCACCTCTTCGATTTAAAGAACGAGTTGCGCCGCTTCGCGAGAAGCGAGGAGGTGCAATTCAATGGGCAGCCAACGCGCGTCAGTAGCTCCTTGATCGACGATCAGACGTGGACTAAGGCCGCGCGGTCGAGCGGTGAAAGACTTGGAGTAGTGGGTCTGATGAACGACCCGACGTCGGCAGCGAGCGTTTCCGTGTCGCCGAACGCGAGCAAGACGCCGCCCCTCGGCCCCGTCGTTCTCAACCGCACACCACCCGACTTCAGCTTAACTGAGTGAAGCGAACCACCCACCCCTCGAGCCACCTCTTCAAAAACAAACCCATAACCGCTGAGCTTCTGAACTCGATCAGCGAAGGATTCGGAAACCGCGGCTGCATAGCGGTCCAACACCTCGCGCTGTTGAGCGGCGGCGGCGGCTGTCAGCGGGTCAGTCCCTCTGCGAAGTTTTTTCACACGCTCTTCAAGCTCGATTGACGTAATCCACGCCACCGACAATGTCCCAGCCGAAATCGAGAACCGGCGCACGCAGTGGATGCAGTTCTTTAGTGAAAGAGGAGCGGGCATTTCCAATTTTCATTTCGCTGTCGACGTCAAACCGCTCGTCAAAGTAGACCAAAGTGAAACACTAACCGAGGTAGATCGGATCGCTGCCTCGCTCGCTGCATTCGGTGCCTGGTCGCGTCCTGAAGAACGGATTGAGCAGATCGGCCAGGAAGTGCCACCGCTTTCACAATCACTCGAGAAATGGAAGAGGTCGAATCCTTCAGTCTTTCACATCTCATGGCCGGTCGAGGCAGCGTTACGCCCGTTTGGAGAGCGAAACATACTGGAACGCGACGGCACGGTGGTGATAACGCTATCGGTTCATGAAGTGTCGTTATACGCTTCCGTTGCCGTGGACTGCATGCTCGATGGCTTTGATCAAGCTAAAGGTTCATCGGATGAATGGGAACCCCTCGGCAAATGGCTGCTCGAGCACCGGCGCGTCATTTTATATTTGGATTTGGGACAGCCTTCCAGTTTTAAAGTCAAAGACAAATTGCAGGCTGTACGTCGCACCGGAGGACGCCTGATCCTCGCTAGTCGTGGAACCCTCCCATCCGAAGAATTGCAGAACCTCAGCGTCATGAAGGCCGTAGAAGACCGAGCTGATTCGGACGCTCAACAGAATAGCGGCGCGAGAACACTTCGTCGTTAGATGCGATATAATTGACCGGCAACGAAATGAACTATTCAGATCAGCATAAGAAGCGAGCCGGTCTCGACACCATAATCGAGGCCTACAAGAAAGACATCGACGTAACCTTGATTCGCGAGAACCTCCGCCTCACCGTAGACCAACGTTTTCAGCAACTTATGGAACTACAGCGGTTCGCTGAAGAACTTCAGCACGCTGGAAGAAAGGCACGTTCACAACCGTGACCGATTTCGCTGCCCTCATCCGACAGCTTACAGAAAATGAAGTGAAATTCATCATCGTCGGCGGCGCCGCGGCTACTGCACACGGATCGGCGCGGCTCACCCTCGACTTGGATGTCGTTTATAGTCGGAGTGCTAACAATATTGCGCGGATGGTTCAAGCACTCCAGCCACTCAAGCCTTACCTCCGCGGTGCTCCCCCTGGCCTACCATTCGAATGGAGTGTAGAGACAATTCAGAAGGGTCTAAACTTCACTCTCACGACGACGCTTGGCGCATTGGATCTTCTAGGCGAAATTGTTGGCGGCGGAGGTTATGAACAATTGTTTCCAGACACAATTCGATTGGAAATTGGGGGCGTGGAGTGCCTATGCCTGCAGCTTGAACGCCTAATTGAAGTAAAGCGCGCCGCCGGCCGCCCAAAAGACCTCGAAACAGTCGCGGAGCTGGAGTGGATTCGAGAAGAGGCCTCGCGAGCCTAACCTTGTGGTTTATTATTGGGCCGCATGCCGACGATCAAGCCACTCGACAAACTAGTCAGCAAAGCACGCGATATTCGCGAGCAGCATCGGGAGCGTCACCAGCCCAGTGGGTTTGGGTTCACTGTTGCCGACCGGATCGATTATCTCGACAAGACGCACTGGGAGAAGGTCACGTCGCACAACTCGCTTTTTCTCTCGCCGCGCTACTTGCGAGTGCTTGAGGAGAACGGACCGGAGAACCTGCGGCCCTGTTACGCACTCATCTTCCGCGATAAAGAACCTGTCGCTGCCGTCGCCGCGCAAACCGTGACAGTGTCACCAGCACGCCTGCGCAAGAAATCCTCGTCGAAAGTGCCGCTCGAGCGACTCGAAGAGAAGATGCTTGTATGCGGTAACCTGCTTTCCTGGGGCATGCACGGCATCTCGTTCGCTCCCAACGTGGACCAGGCCCCGCTTTGGCCCGCCGTCGCCGAAGCGATCTATCGGCTGCGCCGCGTCGACAAACTATTCGGCGATACGGCATTCGTCATGGTGAAAGATATCACCGACGCCTACGCTTCCTCGGCGACCGCGCTTTCGCGCTTCTCCTACCGAGAGCTCGAAACAGAGCCGAACATGGTCCTCGACATCGCACCGCAGTGGAAGACGTACGACGACTACATGGCCGGTCTCACTTCCAAGTACCGGAAACAAGCGAAGCAGATCGAGAAAGACGTGACCGCAGCGGGATGCATCGTCGAAGAGATCGATAGCGACCAGATCGCGCAGAAAGCCGAAACGCTGCACGCGCTTTACTTACAAACTCACAAGAACGCGCGTTTGCGATTGGTGACGCTGCCCGTCTCGTTTCTACCGGCGCTGGCGGCACAACTCGGCGACGACATGAAGTTCACCATCCTGAGGAAAGACGATACATTGCTCGGCTTTGTGACGACTGTGAAAGACGGCGAAACGGCAGTCGGCTACTACATCGGGTTTGACCGCGAAGCCAACGCGGAATTTCCGATCTACTTCCGTCTGCTTCAGTCAGTCGTTGATCACGCCATCGCCTTCGGATGCAAACGACTCTCACTGGGCCGCACGGCGCTCGCACCGAAGGCGCGTCTCGGCGCTCGACCGGATCCGATGCGCGTCTGGATCCGTCATCGCATCCCGATGTTGAATCTGATCGTGCGCGGCCTGCTGCACACCATCGACGATCACGACGAAGCGCCCCAACGTAATCCGTTCAAATGAGGAACAATGAAACTCCTACTTGCGATCGCGCTGACAGCTCTGGCGTCACTCGTCATTACAAAACCAGCGGTGGAACACGTCCTGTTCGACGATTTCAGCTACGCCGATAAAACGCAGCTAAAAAAGAACGGCTGGATCGTCCGCACTGAGCCCGGTTGGCCCGGCATTCCCGGCGCAACCTGGTCCGACGAAGCCGTTACACTCGTGACGGATCAGGCCCAACCCAAGAACACCATCATCCGCATGACATCCTCAACAGACGGCACCGCCGCGAACACGATTCAAACCCAGATCTGTCATCAACGAAAATTTCTCGAAGGCACTTACGCTGCCCGCGTCCGTTTCACCGATGCGCCGGTTTCAGGCCCGCGCGGCGATCAATTGGTCCAGAGTTTCTACACGATTAGCCCATTGAAGGCGCCGATGGATCTCGACTATAGCGAGCTCGACTGGGAGTATCTGCCAAACGGCGGTTGGGGCATCGATGGGCCAACACTGTACGCGACGACGTGGGAAACGTTCAGCCCTGAACCCAACTGGAAGAAGGACAATGTCTTCAAGACGAAGGGCGGCAGTCAGGCCGGTTGGCACACCCTGGTCACGCAGGTGTTGGACCAGAAAGTAAAATACTTCGTAGACGGTCGGTTATTCGCCGAGCATGGCGGGAACTACTATCCGGAAGACACGATGTCGATCAACTTCAACCTCTGGTTTATCCGCGACGGAATGGTCCAGGCAAAAGAGCGCCGCCAGTACCAGGAAGACATCGATTGGGTGTACTTCCAGGCCGGCAGCGCTCTCACGCCCGAACAAGTGGAAAAGGCAGTCGCTTCGATGCGAGGACGATCGATCAAGTTCAGCGATACCGTACCGGCCAAAGTGCCGGCGTTGAATAGTCCGTGTAACTTCTGAAAACCTACTCCGTCTTCGTCTCGGTAGTAGTTCCTTTCTCAGCGTGGCTCGCTTCTTTCTTGTGCCGCAGCCACTCGTCAATGCTCTCGCGAATAAACTCACCCATGTCTTCAAACTCGCGCGCCGACTTCTCCCAGAACTCCTTGAACTTTGTCGGGTCGAAAGCAAATCCGTACCCGCGTCCGAAGCCCCTCGCCGGTCCAAACTCGTCTTCGTAATACGCGGCGAGCTGACGCGACGCCATCGCAACCACGGTCAAAGAACTTCCGGCCGGCAACGGTTCGAAGACCGAGCCAACTCCCGGATCCATCTCCTTGAGACGCGTGAGCACACGGTTGTACTGGTCAGTGCAGAACGTTGCCGCGTCTTCCTTTCCGCCGGTCCATTCCGATTGCAGCGCCATGCGCGACGTGCGGCGGAGCACGTTGATCAACTTAAGCAGCTCTTTCTGTCTTTCCATACACACTCCTACTCGCAACTCACTGTAATCGGCACGCACTTGACTCGCGTCTGTCGCGGGCCACAGCCGTAATAAAAACTCCGCGCGAAGCCACGTACGAATTCAGGCTCGTCGGCTTCAAAGTAAGCAAGCAACTCGCGCGCTGCTATGCGAATGACTTCCGGCGACGCACTCTCACTCAATGGAGTGAACAACGGTTTGATTGAAGGTTCGAGCTCGCCGAGTCGAGCAAGCACGCGGTTGTATTGAGCAACCAAAAACTGGGTCGATTCGGATCCCGCTTTGCTCCAGGCGAGATAACCGGCCGCGCGCGCGATTCGCCGCAGCACGTTGAGCAGTTTCCCTGTTTCTTGTTCCATCTGTACCTCCTCGTGTCCGTAGATACGCGTTAACTGGTTGATTCCACCTTGGCCCGCAACAGTTTTTTCCCGTGATGAATTCTCCACTTCACTGTCGACAACGGCACTCCCATGAATGCGGCAATGTGCTTGAGCGACATGTCGTCCAGAAAACGCAACCGCAACGGCATCGCGTAATCAACAGGAAGACTGTCGAGCGCTTTGATCATCGACTCGTCCGCATGCTTGTCGATAAGCGGCGTCGCCAGTGCTTCGACTTTTTCAAGCAGCGCCTCGTCCAGCGGGACTCGTTTGCTGCTCTGCGCCGTCTCACTCTTGCCGAATCGCATGGCTCGATGACGCGTTATGGCCGATAACCATGCAGCAAACTTGCGCGGCTCTTCGATTGCCGGCAGCGCCTTGAACGCCAGCAGCAACGAGTCCTGCGCCACGTCTTCGGCATGGTCGGCGCCGACGATTGTCCGCGCCAGCCGCACAACCGCAGGCCGGTAGCGCACCACGAGCTGTTCGAAAGCGTCGAGATTGCCCAAAAACGCGCCGAGCACCAGCACATCGTCAGGCGATTCAGACGGTGTCATCGATGCTCCGCGTTCAGCCGCTCGGCGATCGTAGGTATAGAGACATGTTACGAGCGAAAAGTTAGGGGAGTTTTGAGATTAGTTTTTCTTATTTTTGCGACGGCCCAAATCGGTGTAATCTGGTGCAGACGTGGGAAGTTCGTTTAAAAATTATCTGCTCGGTTTAGCGGCACTGGCGCTCGCAGTGGCATTGCGGTGGGCGCTCGACCCGCTGATGGGCGATGCGCTGCCTCTCGTCACCCTCTTCGGCGCAATCGCCGGTGCCGCATGGGTGGGCGGCTACCGCGTCGGGATTCCGGTAACCATTATTGGTTACATCGCCTGTCACTACTTGTTTATCGCGCCGCGCGGGCATTTCGATCTGGGAAATCGTGCAAATGCGGTGGGACTGGCTGCCTATCTCTTTACCGGTGCTCTCATCATCGTGTTTGGCGAACTGGCACGCGCCGGCCAGCGACGGATGGCGGAAAGCCGCGAAGTCTTCAGAGTCACGCTGCGCAGCATCGGCGACGCCGTCATCACGACCGACATCAACGGCTGCGTTAATTACATCAACGAAGTTGCCGAGTCGCTGACCGGCTGGTCACAGCAGGACGCACTCGGAAAGCCGCTCCAGGAGGTCTTTCACATCGTCAACGAAGTCACGCGACAGCCGGTTGAGAATCCAGCGGATAGAGCATTGCGTGACGGAGTCGTGGTCGGTCTGGCGAACCATACGGTGCTCATTAAAAAGAACGGCGAGGAGTGCCCAATCGACGACAGCGCCGCGCCGATTCGCAATGAGGCGGGACACGTTTCGGGGTGCGTGTTGATCTTTCGCGACGTTACGGCGCAACGTCTCTTGGAGCAAGAGAAGGCAAACCAACTTCATACTGCTCGGCTTCTCGCGTCGATCGTCGAATCCTCCAATGATGCCATCATCAGCAAGTCGCTCGACGGGATTATTCAAAGCTGGAACGCTGCCGCTGAACGGCTCTTCGGTTTCACTGCGGAACAGGCGATCGGGCAACACATCTCGCTCGTGATCCCGCCTGACCGCATCTCCGAGGAAGACAAGATCATTGCGCGTCTGAAGGCCCGACAGCGCACCGAGCACTATGAAACCGAACGAATGCGCAGCGACGGCGAACGCCTCATGGTCTCGCTCACTATCTCGCCGCTCGAAGATGCCTCCGGAAACGTCATCGGCGCATCGAAGATCGCGCGCGACATTACTCAGCGTAAACGACTCGAGGATAACCTGCGTAGACTGGCGGCTGATCTTTCCGAAACCGACCGGCGGAAGAATGAATTTCTGGCGACGCTCGCCCACGAGCTCAGAAATCCGCTGGCGCCGATGAGCAACATGCTCGAGGTTATTAAGCATGCGAACAATGATGGCGAGGTCGTAAAGCGCGCGCACGACACGATCGAGCGGCAATTGGGCCAAATGATCCGGCTGGTCGACGACCTGCTTGATTTGAATCGCATCACGCACGATCGTCTCGAGCTGCGGCGGAATGAAGTCGAGCTGTCTTCTGTGATCGAACAGGCGGTTGAAGTTGTGCGTCCGCTGCTCGATTCGGCCGATCAGGAGCTAATCGTCGACTTGCCGAGAGAGCCGATTTATCTGAACGCCGACCGCGCGCGGTTGGCGCAGGTGTTTGGCAACCTGCTCAATAACAGTTCCAAATACACAAAGCAAAACGGATCGATCTCGCTGAGCGCGCAACGGGCCGGCGACGAGCTAGCCGTGTCGGTTAAGGACAATGGCGCCGGAATACCGCCGGACAAGCTGGACAGCATTTTCGATATGTTCATGCAGATCGATGGCGCAGCGGAGCGATCTCAAGGCGGCCTCGGCATCGGTCTGACATTGGTAAAGCGTCTGGCGGAGATGCACGGCGGATCGATCGAGGCGAAGAGCGGCGGCGAGGGACAAGGTAGCGAGTTCATCGTGCGTCTGCCGGTTATCGATAGATTGTCAGTTGCGTTGCAGCCTGGGTCTGACGGAAGACAGCAGTCAACATCGCAGCGCCGCATCGTCATCGTCGACGACAACAGAGACTCTGCTGACTCGCTCGCGATGCTCCTGGAGATGACGGGCAACGAGACGTTCATGGCCCACGATGGTATTGAAGCGATCGATATGATTGAGAAGCATCGTCCGGAGGTCGTGTTGTTGGACATCGGCCTGCCGGGGATGGACGGCCACGAGGTCTGTCGCCGTGTCCGCCGGCAGCCGTGGGGTAGAGATATCCTGATGATCGCGCTGACGGGTTGGGGCCAGGAAGACGATCGCCGCAAATCAGAAGAAGCCGGTTTCGACAGCCATCTCGTCAAGCCGGTGGATTACGACAAACTGCTCAAGCTGCTGAGCACGCCGGCCGATCGCGCAGGTAAATCCAAGTTACATGTCTAAAACGAGATTATGATGCGCCGCCTGCACGACGTGCATTGGCACTCACCATCGCACGCTCACCCAGCAACTGGTTCCAGTTGTTGATGATCTCGGCCCCATTGGGGAAGTTGTGCCAGAAAAGCGGAACGAAGCGTCGCGCGTCTGCCGAATCTATCCATTTATCAGCGGTCTTACGGGCGGCGGAGAGGTGTCGCTGCTTCACCTGTACATATGCTCGAAGGGCGTCGATGTGATAACCGATCTGTCGTTCTATTTCATCCGACCGGCTGGTAACAAACTCGTAAGCTGCTTCAAACTCGCCCGCTCTGTCTTCAACGATCTCGCGTCGAGCGGCACAGTAAAGAAATGCAAGTGCGTAGTAAGAATTGTCGGCGTACTGGTCCAGAGCTTTCTGGAAGAGCTCCTGGGCCCTGACATACTGTCCGCGTCCCATGTAGATTCTCGCTCTCAGATTAGACAGCTCTGAAAGCACGTACTGAGTAGGCGCGTTTTGATCCGTTTCCGGACGGGCCACGATTCGCGTCAACAAAGCATCCGCTTCGTCATACTTTTTCATTTCCGTGTAACACAACGCGAGAGTCAATTCAGTCGCGACATCGACAGAGTTGAGCTTCAGGTATTTCTCAAAGATGGCTGCCGCTGCGCGATAGCGCTTGTGATACAGGAGGTCATAATTCGCAAAGAGCCTCAGCTTCTCCGATGGATACGTTCGATAGAGCTCATCAGCCTGGTTCTGACGGATTGCGTCTCCCTCAATTTCGTTGTTTAGACAAAGTAGACGCATGTGCAGAACCTGGTCGCTGGTGTAATGGCCGGATGCTACTGCTTCCGCCAAGTGCTTCTCAGCAGAAACATAGTCGTTAGAACCAATAGCCTGTTCGACGAAGGCTCCGGCGAACGTCCATTCGCGCGTGTAGATGCCGAGACGGCCGAGTGGTACGGTAAGCGTTCGCACCGTCAGGTCACCGTCACGATACAGCGAGAGTTCGGCCGTAACTGGCTTCCCTTTTTGATCCTGCTGCCGTCCGACAAACCGCATAACTGCATCGAGCTCTTCTTCGTTCGTGATCGGACGCGCGTTATAGGCAATCAAAACGTCACCATACTTTAGGCCCGCCCGTGCGGCTGCGCCGGACGGAGTCACGGTGACAATCTTCAACCCCGCCAGTGCTCCGGTCAGATCAGTTTTCGCCGAAGGTATCCGTGTCGGTACCCTAACGCCGCCGGCCTTTTTGATTGGCTTATGCGTGGCTGCAGATGTCCCGGCGACAAAGAGTCCGATGATTGCGGCGACGCAGATCCGGAATGATGTTCTACATAGTTCATCCATCAGTCTGAGACCCTTCTCTTATCGATAAAATCAGGGGTGTGGAGGAATTCGAGGAAACTAAGAGACAAGAAGCGGCCGGGCCGCTGAAAAGGATACTAACACGCAGGCGTCGAGCACGGGCTAAAAAATTATCTCCTGTAACTCAATTATTAGCAGAATCCAACCTTCGCATTTCAACTTCACATTCCCGCTTCCATTGACTGACAGTTTCTGTCCGTCATATGTTCTTAGTGGCTGTAACGATGAGCATCAGCAACGTCACAAGCAGAATTCTTCACACGGGGCTTTTAGTTCTGATTTCCATGTCGTGTGTTGCGAGCGCGCGGCAGAGCAATCCCCGCTTGACCCGGGCGCAAACCAAAGAGACAGAACGGCTTCTTTCTGAGAAGGGCTACTGGACCGGACCGGTCGATGGAGTGATTGATCCCGCGACGCGGTCGGCTTTGATTGCGTTTCAGAAATGGGAAGGCCGGCCCACCACCGGACGCGTGACGATCGATGACATCGAGGCGCTCCGCCGTAGTGCGACGCCGGCGGCGAGAGACGGCAACTACGAACACGTTGAAATCGACATAGATCGTCAGGTGCTGCTAATCGTCGATGATAAGGGCGGCGTGAGAGTGCTTCCTGTTTCGACCGGCACTGACAAGCCGTTTGTCTGGGACGGCGAGACGAGCCTCGCTTACACGCCTCGCGGACGGTTCGTCGTTTACGACAAAACGATAGGTTGGGAAGACAACTTACTCGGCATGTACTATCCCAACTACATCAGTGGCGGCATCGCGATTCACGGAAGTCATAGCGTGCCGGCGCAGCCGGCTAGTCACGGTTGTATTCGCATACCGCTGTTTGCGGCGCGCGAGGTCAGCAAGCTGCTCAAACTTGGGACGATCGTTTTGATCTATGACAAGGTGTCGTTCGTATCGGCGAAGTCGTGGGTTGAAAACCCGAAGCTGAAAGAAGCGGCACTAGCGAACAGCGCCCTGAATTAGTTGGTGGCCCAGAAGGCAACGAGAACCGGCACGAGCAGCCAGAGCAGTCCCTTCACGAGGAAGAAGAGAAATCCCCAGAATCCGATGCGCTTGATCCAGATCGCGGCCTTCATACCTTTATACGCGTGATTCTACAATGAACATTCCGCAGATTGAAGATCAATCCGCGTGGTACGGGAGCGATATCGCTCAAAGTGACGATTGGATCGAACACCTGTCCGAGGCCGACATTGCGGAACTGGAGCGCGCAACAGGGGAACTGGAACAGTCGCAGGTGGAGTTTGCGACGCTGACCGCGAAAGATGTTCCGCTCACAAATCTCGCTGCGCGGCTTCAGTCGATACTCGACGATGTGCTGAATGGACGTGGGTTTGTATTGATTAGACGGTTACCGGTGGAGCATTGGACCCGGCGGAAAGCGACGCTGGCATTTCTGATAATCGGAGCCCACGTAGGGAACCTGCGAATGCAGAATGCCGACGGGCATTTGCTTGGACACGTGCGAGACCTCGGGCGCTCCAGCGACGATCCGAATACGCGAATCTATCAGACACGTGAACGTCAAACGCATCACACGGACTCGTGCGACGTCGTCGGTCTCCTCTGTTTGCAAACCGCGAGATCCGGTGGTCTGTCGAGTCTCGTTTCTTCGACGACAATCTTCAACGAAATGCGCCGTCGCCGTCCGGATCTGCTCAAAGTCTTGCTGGAGCCGATCGAAACTGATCGACGAGGTGAAGTTCCGGAGGGGAGCAAACCGTATTTCAACATCCCCGTGTTCAACTATCACGACGGCCTGGTCTCTGCGATTTATCAGCGGCAGTACATCGAGTCTGCGCGACGATTTCCGGGTGTCGTACCGCTCACGCCGCTTCAGATCGAAGCCCTCGATCTATTCGACGAACTGGCAAACGATCCGCAACTCAATCTGATGATGGAGCTGCGACCGGGCGACGTTCAACTCGTACACAATCACACCATCCTGCACGATCGCACCGCGTTCGAGGATTACCCTGAACCAGAACGTAAACGTCACCTCTTGCGTCTGTGGCTGGCTCCCCGCGGCGCGCGCTCCCTTCCCGACGTCTACGCCGAACGGTTCGGCTCGATTACACCCGGCGATCGTGGCGGTGTCACGACGCCGGGTTCGACGCCAACGATTCCGTTCGACTAATTCATAGGCGGTGCTGGACTCTCTGGTTCATGATTAACTCCGGACTCGGGGCTGACCTTCGAGTTCAATACACGAAACAACTGCTTTCGACGCTCCTGGCAAACTCCGCAGCTACTCGCTCGCAGGGGCGACGCCGATGAGTTGCGGGAGTTTGGTGAGTCCGAAGGCGACGTTGTGCTCGGAATCAAACAGCAGTCGATTGCCGTCGAACTTGAAGTTCAGAGTTGAGTAGTAGGGAGTTTCGGAGAGCACAAGCTTTACGGTGAAGGTGTCTTCCGTGGTCCATGCGCCGGCGGCGGCGACCAGTGGATTTGCGGGTACGCTGAGGGCGCGATCGAGACCGTTCGTAAACTGGCCGCGACTGTTGGTCCAGGTCTCTGTTCCGATTGTCGTGCGTGTCTCGCCGGCGGCGGTTCGCACGATGAGTGACGGCGAGGTTGCGTTGAAATCAAAAGCGATCGCCTTGATGCCGCGAACGTTTTCGGCAAACTCGAACCACTTTCCCGAAACGCTCCCCGATATCGGCGACGATGCGGAACCGTTCGGAAACTTAACTTTAAGCGCGGCGAGCCGTGTTTCGAGTTGGCGTCGACCTGCTGCGTTCTCAGGCAAGCGTCCGGGCTTCATTGCCGGCAGAAGCTTGTCCCAAACAAGGTTCATGACCTGTTGCATGTTGCGAACTCCGCTCGTAATGACGACTACAGCGTCGAGTTCGGGAATCACCATGCAATACTGGCCAAACGCTCCATCGCCCCGGAAGGAGTTATGACGAGAACGCCAGAATTGATAACCATAACCCTGGTCCCAATCGCTCGCCGGCGCCGAACCAGTCGACGTTTGCATCAAGGTTGCCTGTTGAACCCAGGCCGCCGGGATTAACTGCTTACCATTCCACATTCCCTTGCGAAGATAAAGTTCTCCGAATCGCGCGATCTCTTCGGTACGCAGAGATAGACCATAAGCGCCTGCTGTTATTCCCTGCGGGCTGCTGAACCAGGCAGGCTCTTTGAATCCCAGCGGATCGAAGAGTCGGGGATGCAGATACTCGAGCACCGTCGTGCCTGTGACCTTCTGCACGATCGCGGAAAGCATGTAAGTCGCCGGCGAGTTGTAGAGAAAGTGCGTACCCGGTTTGAAGGGAACGGGGTGCGTGAGAAAAGTCTTCACCCACGTGTCGGTTTGTTTACTCGGATCGTCCACGCGAATCGGCGCTTCTACATGGTTGCCGGTGTTCATGCGCAGCAGATCCCGAACACGCATGGCACGAAGGTTCGCCGATGGATCGGCAGGCGCCTCCTCAGGGAAAAACTTGATCACCGCATCGTCAAGACTCAGTTTTCCTTCAGCTATTGCCAGGCCGACCGCGGTGGAAGTGAAACTCTTGCTCAACGAATACAGAACGTGAGGGGTGTCGCGCTCATAAGGAGCCCACCAGCCTTCCGCCACCACGTGTCCATGACGAAGGAGCATGAAGCTGTTCATGGTGTCGACGTCTTTGTCTGCTGCTTCGATGAATGCGAGCAGATCGGCGGAAGCGATTCCCTGTTGCTCGGGACTGCTGCGCGGCAGTGACGCAGATTTTTGCGCCCACGAAGCAGGGGCGAATACGGAAATGATTAAGCAGAGAAGAACAACGGAAGCGGCTTTGTTGAGGGGCTTTGTCGTCATATCCTATATTCGACGTGTTTTTGAAAGGAAGTTAAAAATGGAACCAAGAATCGATTACTTGAAGTCAGCGCGTGGAGCGTATCACGCGATGCTGGGGATTGAACACTATTTGCAGCAGTGCGGCCTGGAAGAGTCGCTACTGCACTTGATCAAGTTGCGTGTTTCGCAGGTCAACGGCTGCGCCTACTGCATTGACATGCACTGGAAAGACCTCAGGGCCAGAGGCGAGTCAGAGCAACGGCTCTACGGCCTGGATGCGTGGGAAGAATCACCCTATTACACGGATAGAGAGCGAGCGGCGTTTGCATGGGCTGAGTCGGTCACGAACATTCAGGATGGCCACGTGCCCGACGCGGTGTTTGAGCACGTGAAAAAGTTTTTCAATGACAAGGAGCTGGCAGACCTGACCCTGGCGGTGACGGCGATCAATTCGTGGAATCGGCTGAGCATCGCGGCCAGGACCGTGCCCGGTACATACGAGCCGCCGGCGAAAGCGCATAGCGCGTGAGCGATCTAGCTGAGTCAGCAAGCAAAAAGCCCGCGAGAACGTTAAATGCTTTCGCGGGCTTTTGCACCAACCTGTCAGAAGTACCAGTAACAGCCAGCCAACGTTTCAGTTAATTTTCCGAGGTTAACATTCTGACGACGGTGGCTGAAACATGGCGCAAACCGCATTAACGACCTATCTGCTCTCGCCCAAGCGAGTGCTGCTGGCGGCGCTGCTCGTCATCACGACAGGCTTGCCGGCTGTTGCCCAACGAACTCCTGCGTCGACGACGGGCCAGAAGAACCAGGCACCGGCCGAAGACCCACTGGATCAATACAACGCTTCCGTCGAAGAGCTGGTGAAAAAAGTTTGGCCAAGCGTGGTGCAGATTCAGGTTACGAGCTATGGCCCACGCGAAGAACTGAGTCGTGGAAACACGAGCGTAATCGTTGGCCGGCAGCGCGCCGTCGGCTCAGGGTTCGTCATCGACGGCGACGGCTACATCATGACCAACGCCCACGTTGTAAGCGGCGCCCAGCGGATACAGGTTGTGCTCCCTCCCGGCAACGCGGACGGAAGCTTGACCATGGCCCTTTCGGGCCGAACGAGAACAATGCCTGCTCGACTGGTCGGATTCAGCACTGAAATCGATCTGGCCCTGCTGAAAATCGAGGCGAAGGTTCCTCCATTACCGCTCGCCACTTACACGAAAGTTCGACAAGGCGAGATAGTGTTCGCATTCGGCAGCCCGGGAGGTTTGCGCAATACCATTACGCGAGGAATCGTCTCGTCAGTGGCGCGCCAAACGGATCCCGATTCGCCACTCATCTACGTGCAGACCGACGCCGCAATCAATCCGGGAAATTCAGGCGGTCCGCTGGTAAACGCTAAAGGGGAGGTGGTTGGAGTAAACACGTTCATCCTCTCGCAGTCGGGCGGAAGCGAGGGTTTGAACTTCGCGATACCTTGCGCCACCGCGCGAACTGTCTTCCGGCAATTCAGGCAGTACGGTCAATTGCGCCGGCAGGAGATCGGAATCGGAATTCAAACGATAACTCCCGAAATGGCGGCGAGTCTTGGTTTGCCTCGAGACTACGGGGTGATTGTGTCCGATGTGCTGCCCGGCAGCCCCGCGGAATCACGTGGAGTGAAACCCGGCGACGTTCTTGTTTCGATTGACGGGCAGCCGGCGGATAACCTGCCGACTGTTAATTACATGTTCCGTCTCCGCGACTCGAATGATGACGTGCAGTTGGTGGTGCTGCGAGGAACAGCGCAGCAGAGTTTCAGTGTGCCGGCAGTGGAATTTAAGAGTGAGTTTGACAGCGTCGCGCGCATGGCTGACGCGGAGCGGAACCTGGTTGCGCAGCTTGGTATCCTGGGGATCGAGATCGACCAGAAAATTGTAGCGGCGGCGACCGGCCTGCGTGCGCCTTATGGGATCATTGTCGCGGCGCGAGCTGCCGGAGCGGGCAATGAAGTGGCGCTGGCTGCTGGCGATGTGATTCGGGAGTTGAACGGCAAACCGCTGACTACGTTGGAGGCGTTGCGCGCGACTTTGCGCAGTCTTCCGCCGGGCGCCCCCGTGACGCTACAGTTACAGCGTGAGGGCAAGTTGATGTACCTGTCGTTTACCCTGGATTGATGGGATATGGTTACGCAATCCAGTCACCGAATATCTTGCTTTCGGAGATTCTGGCGCCATCCTCCCGCGCACAAATTGCGGCTCTCAGTGGGAATCTTGGTGGAGTTGAGCTTTGATAAAGACAAGCTGAATTAAGGTAAAAACGCACCTCGTTAATGGGGCCTGCCTTTTCTACGCTTATCGTGAAAGTATCATTCGGCTGATAGCGGCTATTCAGCGGTCCCACAGCAATACCCTTCTCATAAATCTGAACTGTTGCATCGGCGCAAGCCATCATTGCGTAGTCCATTGTTTCAAAATTATTGTTCCAAACTTCCAGGGCAGGAAATAGTCCGATCACTAAACACTTATCATTTTGAGCTAAGCGTGCTTGATATGCGGAACTTGTGCCGACCATTTTTTGAGAGCTTTCTGCTGAACCCCAACCCCATCGAATCGTGTTGGTTTTCCTATGATCTATCTCTGCTTTCATGTTGTGGTAGAGAAATTCAATCAAATCACGACCTAAATCAAATTTGTACGTTCCATTTTCAAACTTTGCGTATCGTGATTCGCCCTCGCTCTTCTCCGCCAATACGAGCGAGCCACTAAATGCTTCCTCCGTCGTTGTTCGAAGGCGAAAATATATGCAGTAGTAATCGGCATGAAACGAACCGGCCGTGAACTTAAACGAAGCGTCGGGAGACGTGCGATGAAACACTGGTTCTATTATTTCGAATACCATATCGCCACTACGCAGATTCACATCTTGAACGAACGCAGAGTCGCCTAGACTATGATAGCGGTACCAGTGCTCGTAGGGTTGTGAATGCCCAGAAAAATCTTTGGAATCTAGAAGGATGTCCAGTCCGAAGAAGGGCAATATTTTCAATGTACTTAAATTCATTTCCATCAAAGTAAAGTAACTCGTATCCGTGTCCAAATCTCTCGAGGCGATTCATCTTGTCAAGATTTTCGTCAGCGTACAATTCAGTCGCTTTTGCGAGCGCCGAATAAACAGCTTCGTCCACTGATGTTCGCTTTGAACCCCACGAACCGCCAAAAACATCCTGGGTTAATAGTTCCTCAAATTTTCTTCCTCCACTGCCTACGACGTAACTCGGTTCGTAGAACAGCTGAGTTGGATTCGTGATGTTCCAAAGAAAGCAATGCGGTACCGTATCGATGACCCAACCGACAAGAAACAACGGCTCACCATTGAGCTCGTCGGCGGGACGGCTCGTCAGAAAACTGTTCTACTTCAGTCATCTGGACTCGTTGATCCCTGAACCGATCAACAAGCGCACCCAGAATTGGGGCCGCTAGAATCTGTCGACCGGTCCAGCCGATGACGAAGTTTGGGCCAATCCGATGAATTTTTTTCCTAGTCGACGGGTGTGGTCCGCCAGTAATGAGAAAATCGCCGAGGAGAACGGGGATCCCTTTTGGTCGATACGCTGCAACTAGCGTCATCCTTGTTCCTTCAAAATATTAAGCCCGCTCAAGAAAAACTCTCGAGCGGGCTTTTTAAATTAATCCCGGCGACTTCCTACTCTCCCACGCAGTTTCCCGCGCAGTACCATCGGCTCCAGCAGGCTTAACTTCCGTGTTCGGGATGGGAACGGGTGTGACCCTGCCGACAAAATCACCGGAAAAGTGGTGCTGGTCTTTGGTCTTGGGCCTTTGGTCTTTGTTCATTCGCTGCGTAAGCGATTAATCAAAGGCCAAAGACCCAAGTCCTAAGACCAAAAATCGAATAGCGACTGCCTAAGGGCAAGCTTTACACGCGCAAGCGTGCGCGTTTGCTTGTTGCTTGAGTAAATTTTATGGTCAAGCCATGGGACTGATTAGTAGTGGTCAACTGAACGCATTACTGCGCTTACATATCCACCCTATTACCTCGTGGTCTACAAGGAGTCTCACTGGCAGGTCTAATC
>JBKPNH010000139.1:0-3906 GCA_046732535.1 Acidobacteriota bacterium | reverse complement strand
GCTTCTATGTCAGTCTGCATCACGAAGTCTTTCGGGGCGCCAGGTACCGCAAACTCGTAGGGCCCGTGATAGACCGTAGGCAACACGCCGGCGAAGTTGTCGTGCGGCGGCGGCGACGTCGTGTTCCATTCGAGCGTCGTTGCTTCCCACGGATTGTCGCCGGCTTTCTTGCCCTTAAAGATGCTCCAGAAAACGTTGAAGTAGAACAGGAACTGTGCGGCAATCGTGATCACAGCCGCCACTGAAACGAACAGCACCAGCGGGTGCAAGGTCTTCAGAAACTCATATTCCGTAAAGCTCGCGAAGCGCCGCGGCATGCCGACGATGCCCATGATGTGCATCGGCACGAAGATGGAGTAGACGCCGATGAACGTGATCCAGAAGTGGATCCTGCCGATACCTTCGCTCATGAACCGCCCGAACATCTTCGGGAACCAGAAGTAGATCGCGGCGAACATGCCGAAGATCGAAGCGACGCCCATCACGAGGTGGAAGTGCGCCGTGACGATGTAAGTGTCGTGCATCGCCAGATCGAGCGAACTCTGTCCGAGGATCAGTCCCGTGATGCCGCCTGCCACGAACAACGAGACAAAGCCGAGCGCAAACAGCATGGCCACGGTGAAGCGAATCCTCGATCCCCAAAGCGTGCCGATCCAGTTGAATGTCTTGACCGCCGAGGGTACGCCGATCGACAGCGTAAGGACCGAGAACGCGATCGCGGAGTATGGGCTCATGCCGCTGATGAACATGTGGTGGCCCCAGACGAAGAACCCGAGCAGTCCGATGGCGAAGATCGCGAAGACCATCGCCCGGTACCCAAATACCGGTTTACGCGCGAAGGTCGCTAGGATGTGCGACGTTGCGCCCATGCCGGGCAGGATCGCGATATAGACTTCCGGATGTCCGAAGAACCAGAACAGGTGCTGCCAGAGTATCGGCGAACCGCCTGTGTGCAATGGGAAGTTTGGATTCGAGCCTGACAGGATTCCGCTGATGTACAGCCCGCCCGGAATAAAGAAACTGGTTCCGCCGATGCGATCGACCAGCAGCAGGATTCCGCCGCCCAACAGGACCGGGAACGAAAGCAGCGCCAGCACGGCGGTGGTGAACCAGGCCCAGCACGTCAGCGGCATGCGCATGAGCGACATGCCTTTGGTGCGCATGTTCAGCAAGGTCGTGATGAAGTTGAGTGCGCCGAGAAGCGAACCGACGCAGAAGATCGCGATGCTTATCACCCACAGGTTCATGCCCGCGCCTTGACCCGGGCCGGCGATTCTTCCCACCGCACTGAGGGGCGCGTAGCCAGTCCAACCGCCGATTGGTCCGACAGTGCCGCTGCCGCCTCTGAATGATGGCCCAAGCGCGGCGAACATCTCGCCGAGCGACTGATTGCCTTCGACGAAGATCGCCATCAGGATGACGATGAAGCCCACGAGCGTCACCCAGAACGACAACATGTTCAAGACGGGAAACGCCATGTCTTCGGCGCCGATCTGGATCGGCAGAAAGTAGTTGCCGAAGCCGCCCTGCGGCGCGGTGGTGAGCACGAAGAACACCATGATCGTTCCGTGCATCGTCACGAGCGACAGGTAGAACTCGGGAGTCATGACGCCGCCCGGCGCGCCTGTTGGAAACAGTGTTTCCAGGATGGGCCAACTGGTGCCCGGCCAGGAGAGATTCAAGCGCATGAGCAACGACATGATCATGCCGACCACCACCGCAGCCAACGCCAGCATGATGTACTGAATGCCGATAACCTTGTGGTCAACGCTGAATATGTACTTGCGAATGAAGCTCGTTGGCGCTGGATGCCGATGTACGCCCTCGTGAGTTTCTGACATCGATCAGTCTCCTTACACGGATTAAATTAATTCGTGGGTAGTGGATATTTATTCAGCAACTCCGCAATACGCGCCTGGAACTGCTCCTGCGGCAACGCCTGTAGCGCGGTCAGCTCGTCTTCCGGAAGCACCAGCATGTAACTCTTCATCTTGAAGTGCAGTTGGCCGCACAACTCCGCGCACGCCAGTTCGTACTTCCCGACTTTGTTGGCGACGAAGTTGACCTTGATCTCCATGCCCGGAACGAGGTCCTGTTTGAAGCGCAGTTGCGGCACCCAGAAGTTGTGAATCACGTCCTTCGAGCGCAAGCGCAACTCGACCGGACGATTAACCGGGATGGCGAGCGCGGACGTAACCGCATCGTCCCTGGCTGCGGCATCCGCGGAGTCGAGGCCGATGAAATTCAAGGTGCCGTCGTCAATCAACGTCGGATCGGTGCGTCCGAATTTGTTGTCGGCGCCAGCGTAATGGAAGTTCCATTGAAACTGCTGCGCCACTGCCTCCACGGTATAGGATCCCGGAGGTGCATCGTGCAGCCGCAACGAAGCCCAAACGCTCTGGCCCATCACGCCCAGCGCGATGAATACGACGGCCGTGATCACCGTCCACAGCACTTCAAGCCGGTTGCTGCCGTGCGAATAGACTGAGCGGTCGCCCGGCTTGCCCGTGTCGCGATACTTCCACACCATCCAGCCGAGCCCGACCTGCGCCGCCGTAAACGAGATACCGACGACCAGAATCGTGATCATGAATTGCCGATCGAGTGCTGGAGCGTGTTGGGAGATCGCCGCGGGAAACCACCACTTACCGCTGACGAACAGAAGCACTGAAAGTAGTGTTAAGAGCCAGATAATAACCGCAAGAACTCGTCCCATCGGTTACCTCTCCTTAGTTGGCGTCTGTCGCGGCAGGCTGCCGGACATTTACCTATTGAGAACCATTAAGATAAACAGAAGCGGCAAATAGAGAACCGATGCCAGCAGCAACCTGCGCGCATGTTGCCGCGACATTGAGAATGCCGCACGAAGACTGCTGTAGAGAAAGAGCAGCCCGAGTACCGCTGCGCCCACAAGATAGATCCGGCCTGTCATTCCCAGCACTGACGGCAGCAGGCTGACTGGTAAGAGCATCAGCGTGTAAACGACGATCTGCTGCGCCGTGACTCGCCCGTCAGGTTCGACAACCGGCAACATCAGGATTCCCGCGCGGCTGTAATCTTCGCGATACATCCAGGCGATCGCGAGGAAGTGCGGGAACTGCCAGAGGAACAGGATCGCAAACAACACCCAACCTTCGATCGAGATCGAATCGCGCGCCGCGGTCCAGCCAATTAACGGCGGCACCGCGCCGGGAAAGGCGCCGACCATAGTCGACAAGGATGTTCTGGTCTTCAGCGGCGTGTACGCGAAGACGTAACCGGCGATCACCGTCAAACCGAGCAGTGCTGTTAACGGATTCACAAAGACCAACAAATAGATCTCCGCGGCGATCGTGATTCCGGCGCCGAACGCCAGCGCCTCCCACGGCGCCAGCCGGCCCGCCGGCAGCGGCCGCGTGGCCGTGCGACGCATCAAGCCGTCGAGATCGCGTTCCGCGTATTGATTGAGCGTGGCGATGCCGGATGATAAAAGTCCGATGCCAAACAACGCGCTCAGCATCGCGAGGTAGTCGATGCGTCCCTGCGAAGCCAGTGCGAAGCCGGCGGCCGACGTCAGCACGATTAGAAACGTGATCCGGGGCTTCGTCAGTTCGACGTAGGCAGACACACGCTCGCGGAATGACAAACGCTCGATGACGGGCACGCGCGCGTCGACTGCCGTACTACGCAAATCGATAGCAAACTCTTCCATTTAGTAATCTACGATTCCTGCGGCCTCGCAGCCATTTCCACTGCTGCTTCGGAAGCCGGAAGGACCCTGAAAGTTCTCAAAGTCAAAACGATCGTGGTTGCGAACACCAGCGCGCCGCACGCAACGTGCGCGACGGTGATCGAGATCATCGGATTCAACGGTTGCGGCTCGTTCGGCGATCCCAACCGCGTCATGCAGGCGGCGATGCCCAGAAA
>JBKPNH010000138.1:0-6299 GCA_046732535.1 Acidobacteriota bacterium | reverse complement strand
AAGCTCACCCGCCCGCAGCTGTACGTCCTGTTACTTGGAATCCTGACAATAATAATCGGCATCGTTACGAACGTAGCGACCAATCAGATCCCGGACCGATTTAAACCATTGCTGTGGTGGTCCGGTCCTTTGTTGGTCGTGCTCATTATTGTCTTCATCATTCTTACGCTTAAGAGTTCCAAGGACGCTGATGCGCCACCACCGCCTCCGGAACTCAATTTGAAGGGTTACTACGATGCGTTGACTAAACGCTACCGAACTCTTGACCTCGACGCGCTAACGCCACCTCAGCGAGAGGAGTACCTGCAACTCCAACTTCGTTCTGTATTTGTGGAGCAGTCTGTGCGCGAAAACCCGCCGCCGATTGAATTGCCGAAAGAGATTCTGGAGAAGCTTCAGAGTGAAGGTGAGCTCAAGCTGCACGATCTGCCCGAGGGATTATCCATCGAAGAGCTTCGTGCTTCGGGCTACCATTATTACAGCACTCCTTCGAGTCCCGTCATCGATGTTCTGACAACGCCCCAGAACCAGCAAACAGTCGTCCTTGGTGATCCGGGATCTGGCAAATCGACATTGGCCCGTTACATTATGTTGTCACTAATCGCTGCGGACGGCGATCAAAGACTTCGTCGTACGTTTCCAGGTTACGTGCCGATATTGATTGAACTACGCACCTTTAATGCGCTTAGAGAGGAACGCAAATGCGATACGTTTCTACAATTCTTGGAGTATCTGGGAAAGACTGAAGGTTGGAACTTAACGGAAGCAGCTCTGGACCAAAAGCTTAAGATGGCAGGCACGGTTGTTATTTTCGATGGCCTGGATGAGATTTTCGACCCTGAAGAACGGGAGCGCATTAGCCGTTCAATCGTCGGTTTCTCCCAGCCATACTCCAAAGCCCGAATAATCGTTACCAGCCGAATCGTCGGATACCAACGTCGCGTTTTGACGGATGCTGGTTTTTCGCACTACACCTTGCAGGATCTCAATCGGGTTCAAGTCGAATCTTTCGTCAGCCGCTGGTATGACCTCGCGCTGGCTGATCGCCCCGATGATGCACAGAGACGCAAGGAGAGAATACTTCAGTCATTCGATCAGTCGCCATCCGTTCGCCAACTTGCCGGAAATCCCATGTTGCTAACGATTATGGCGATTATCGGCAAGCATCAGGAACTGCCTCGTGAGAGATGGAAACTGTATGACCATGCAGCCAGTGTTCTGATCGAGCATTGGGACGTGAAACGGCATTTGGAGAAGCAGAACGTCGACGCTCCCTTCATGGGGGAGGAGGACAAGAAAGAACTTCTGCGACGATTGGCTTACCGGATGCAGGGCGGAAAAGCGGGATTAAAGGGAAATTACATTCATCGCGACCAACTTCAAAACGAGTTCGAGGAATACTTAAAAACGAGATTTAATCTGCCACCGGATCGCGCGACTACAATTTCGCGAATAATGATCGATCAGTTTCGCCAGCGGAATTTCATCCTGTCGCTGTATGGCGCGACGGTCTACGGTTTCGTTCATCGGGCATTTCTCGAATACTTCTGTGCGACCGCTTTCACCTACAAGTTTGAAAAGGATCAGGACATCACCGTCCACGAACTCGCCGTCGACGTTTTCGAGGTGCATTGGAACGACGAGAGTTGGCACGAAGTGCTGAGGTTGATTTGCGGCATTCTTGCTGAGCGGCGCGCCGGACAGTTAATCATGCATTTACTGGAGCTGAGCAAATCGCATGGAGATATTCGGCCTACTATCATCAACATCGAACTCGCATTGAGGTGCCTGGGCGAGGTCAGGAATCTCAACCTTGTTATAGATACTACGGATCTCGCGCTGGAAACAATCTTCGGGGTGTTTAAAGAGTTAATGGCTGAAAGCGAATTTTCGGATAATAAGGGAGACCTCGTAGGAAAAATGATTTCTGCCGCCGAACCGATTGCAGAGAACTGGCCCAATCGAGTTATGCTCGTCGATATTTTGAAGGACTTCAAACCGGCCGTTAATAGGTTGGACTACGCCATTGGGTTTGGGGAATTCGTGACGAGAGTTGGAGGCGGCATTGATAAAGTGCGCGATGAACTTATTGTTTACGCGAATAGCTACGACGAGAATCTCCGTAAACTCTGGCCTGAGGCTCTCGCAATCGGTTGGGTAAACGATCCACTTATAGTTGTGTTAATAAAGAAACAAATTATAAACGACCCGATCGATCAGTGTAGACACGCTGCAACGGCAACCTTTCGTCGACATATCCCTCCGAGTCCAGAGAACAACTTGTTAATGGCGGAAAAACTCCAAAATGACTCGGATCCAAGCACCAGATTCGAAGCTCTTAAATATCTAACTAAGTCTGAAGACATGTCGTTTATTCCTCTTTTTGAAAATAGTTTGTCTGACCCAAGCCTGTTGGTCCGGTGGAGTGCCATCGACGCGTTGGACGGCTATCTCCACAATGAGAAATTGTTCTGTAGGATGCTTGATAAAGTAACTAAGGAACCTGATTCTTTAATCAGAAGGTTGCTTTACAAGAGGCTCATTAGAACACGAGGTGATGATCCTAGCCTTCGAGACTTGTTACTGGAGACTGCCGTCAGGGACGTGAATGAGATTATCAGAGTGGATGCTCTCGAATTCCTTGCTGGTAGATATGGTGGCGATGAAATAGTTAGCGATCTCTTACGCTCTCGCAGTAAAGATGATCCTGACGAAGCTGTCCGTGCCGAGGCAAATAGGCTCTTGGCAGAAGCTAAATGATGATTGTCTTCACCACTTTGAACTTTTCCCGCAAACCAATTACAGTATCGCTCCAAATCCGATCCTGCCTGCTGGAGATAAGAGAATGAAGAAGAATCACCCAGAGACTGCCCATCGTGTCAGGCGAAGTTTGTTTGCTTTCTTGCTTGTCGCGGCCGTGTTGGCTGTGGCGGCGATTGCGCCGGTCGTCAATAAGTCGCGCGCGCAGAGTGTTGCGCCGACTACGACCGCCGCGAAGAATGTGTCGCGCTCGGATGATGCGAAGCGCACGGGCGATCCCAAACTCGTCTATCCCGAGAGCAAGAAGGGCGAGCAAGTCGACGATTATTTCGGCACCAAAGTCGCCGATCCTTATCGCTGGCTCGAAGACGAAAACTCAGCGGAAACGAAAGCCTGGGTCGAGGCGCAAAACAAAGTCACGTTCTCTTATCTCGACCGCATCCCGTATCGCGAAAAGCTGAAAGCGCGGCTGACTGAGCTTTTCAACTACCCGCGCATCTCGGCTCCGTTTCACCGCGGCGACACTTACTTCTTCACTAAGAACGACGGCCTCCAGAACCAAAGCGTCTACTACATTCAAAAGGGCGTGAACGGCAAACCGGAAGAGTTCCTCGATCCAAACAAGTTCTCGCCTGACGGGACGTCCGTGTTGAGCGCGTTCTCGCTCTCGAAGGACGGCAAGTATGTCGCTGTCGGCATCTCTGAAGGCGGCTCTGACTGGGTCACGCTGAGTGTGATGGAAGTCGCGACGCGCAACAAGTTGGCGGACGAAATTCAATGGGTGAAGTCGTCGGGAGTTTCGTGGCAGGGCGACGGTTTCTACTATAGCCGTTATCCCGCTCCGGAAAAGGGCAGGGAACTCACCAGCAAGAACGAGTTTCAAACCGTCTACTTCCACAAAGTCGGCACGCCGCAGTCGGCGGACGTCCTCGTCTATGACGACAAGGAACACCCGCAGCGCTTTCAAAACGTCGGCACGACCGAAGACGAACGCTTCGCGATTCTCTCAGTCTCCGAACGCGGCAAAGGTAAGAACGGAAACGCGATCTTCTACAAAGATCTTTCCGCGGGTCAAAAGGACTTCTCGCCCATCGTCGCCGAGATCGGCAACGACAGTTTCGGCGTGATCGACAACGTCGGCGACAAGTTCCTCGTTCGCACGAACAGAAACGCACCCAACGGCAAGGTCGTATTCATCGATCCGAAGAACCCTGACGAGAAAAACTGGCAGGACGTTCTGCCCGAAAGAGGCGAACCGCTCCAGAGCGCCGGCACCGCCGGCGGCAAGCTCTTCGCTTCGTGGCGCAAAGACGTTGCGACCCGCGCGTACGTCTTTAGTCTTACCGGCAAGCTGGAAAACGAGATCGAATTGCCAGGCGTCGGCAGCGCCGGCGGTTTCGGCGGCCTGAACGACGACAAGCACGTCTTCTACAGCTTCACCTCGTTCAATTTCCCGCCGACGATTTACAAGTACGACATCGCGACCAAGAAATCGACCGTCTTCCGCACCGTCGACATCCCCGGCTTCAAACCGGAGAACTACGAGACCAAGCAGGTCTTCTACAACAGCAAAGACGGCACGCGCGTGCCGATGTTCCTGGTCTACAAGAAGGGACTGAAGCTCGACGGCAACAACCCGACAGTGCTCTACGGCTACGGCGGTTTCAACGTCGTCACGTCACCGGGATTCAGCTCGCTGCGCCTGGCGATGCTCGAACAGGGCGTGGTCTACGCTTCGGCAAACATGCGAGGCGGTGGCGAGTACGGTGAGAAGTGGCATGAAGGCGGGATGAAGCTGAAGAAACAGAACGTCTTCGACGATTTCATCTCCGCAGCGGAATGGCTGATCGCGAACAAGTACACGTCGCCAAACAAGCTCGCCATTCAAGGCGCGTCGAACGGCGGCCTGCTAGTCGGCGCGGTGGCGAATCAACGTCCCGAACTGTTCCGCGCAGTGATCGAGCAGGCGGGCGTGATGGACATGCTGCGCTTCCAGAAGTTCACGATCGGTTGGAACTGGATCGCCGACTACGGTTCGAGTGAAGCGAACGAGGCTGAGTTCAAGGCGCTCTACGCTTACTCGCCGATTCACAACATCAAGGCTGGTGCGAAGTATCCCGCGACCTTGATCACGACCGCGGATCATGACGATCGCGTCGTGCCGGCGCACAACTACAAGTACGCCGCGGCGTTGCAAGCGGGTCAGGGCGGCGAGTATCCGGTCCTGATTCGTATCGACACGAAATCAGCGCACGGCGCCAGCAACACGACTAAATCGATCGAACAGACGCGCGATATCTATGCGTTCTTGTTTGAGAATTTGGGAGTGCAGTACAAGTAGAACGGTTCGCTTTGCCCAGATAATGCTTCGAACATTCAGGAGGGTCACTTGAGAAATACCCTACGGTTTTTGTGTGCCGTCATGTTCGTTGTGGTTGTGATTGGACTCCTACCAACCACACAGACCGCAACGTCCCAGGATCAACCAACTATAGCCAAAGATTCCATTCAAATTACGGCATTCACCGTCAACTCCTACAAAGGGAATTTCGACGTTTGGAGCTGGGTGCCGGCAATGAAGTTTCGCGTTAATGGCCCGATCGCGAGCGGCAGCCAGCTTTACGTGCAGTTCAATTTGCCTACCGCAGCGTGGGTGAAGTTCGATTGCGAAACGAACAACACCGAAAAGGGTTACTGGTGGCGCACTGAATGCGGCGGCCGCCAAATTGAAGAGCAGAGCAGTACTTACACCGGTCCGCTCAATTTCACGATCAAGATGCGCAATGAGCTTCAGGGCACTGATACAACGCTCTTCACCGGCAAGATGAAAGTCGGCAAACATAAATCAAACGAGCACGGCCCGAAGGCGGTAAACAAGTTCGTCTACTTCGTCGATCACGATTGGAACCTTCCGATCGGTTACGTTTATCTCACGCCGAGCGACGTGCATGGTTGGAAGATGCCTGACTTTCACGTTGCTTTCTGGGTTCGCGGCGACGCGGTGAAATTCGATCCACACCTGTTCTATCAAGGTAAGGAAGTCGGAAAGAAGTTTCTCGACGGAATGGAGGTCGGTACAGCCAGTTGCGAATCAGAAGTCGAGAACAACACGACGCATTACGTTGAAGAGACAGTGCCGCAGAAAGCAAAGTGGGCGCGTGTTGAATGCGACTTCCCGAATATCAAAGGCAGTAACACGGCGGGCGAAGGACATATTGCCGGCGAGCTATTCACGCTGGATAAGAATCCTGGTGAATACGAGTTCAAGCTGTTGTGGAATAACAAACTGGCGCGGTCGATAAAGTTTACCGTGGCGCCCGGCGGGAAATTCGACAACGGGATTGCGACCGGCAATCAACTTGGGTCGGACCGCGTGATTGTGCCGGTGCAGATAATCGGCGACCAGGACGGTCTGTGGAACAAAACTGCGTGGCAGACGGAAGCGTTTTATGGCAATCCACTGAAAGGCTTCACCGCGCTGCCGTGACGCGTAATATTAGTTAAGGCCGAGTGTCCTGGCTCGCCAATCACGCACGCTC
>JBKPNH010000137.1:0-23627 GCA_046732535.1 Acidobacteriota bacterium | reverse complement strand
ATCTCGCACTCTGCAAATCCAAAATCATCAACCGCGCCTGGGACGAAGCGCGCGCGGTGAGTGACGAGTCGGCCTGACGTCCTACCGCCGGTGGGGGCACGTCTCTTGCGCCTCCCGATCGCCGATTAATGCGGTTCGTTTCGCGCGCGCTACGAAAGTTTGGACTGAAGATGCGCGAGGTGCGAACCGAAATTCATTCGCTCCCCAGGCGATCAAAACAGTCTCCGAGAAATCGGAGGTAGAAAAAGGAGTTAGGTAGTATGAAGAGGTTAGAACTTCAATTTACCCTTGTCGTCCTCCTGGTGCTGAGCGCGATCGGATCGGCGACAGCACAGACGAGCAAGGGGTTCGTCACTGGTGTTGTCGAAGATCAAAACGGCGCCGGCATCGCGAACGCCTCGGTTAAGATCACAAACTTAACCACCGGCGTTGCGCGCGATACGGTTGCTGACAGCTCCGGTAGCTTTCGCATCGATGCAGTCGATCCCGGCGCGTACATGCTCGAAGCAACGGCCCAGGGATTCAAGACTGCTAAACTCGATCGCATCGAAGTTAATGCAGCCCAGACTCTCAACCTCCCCATTAAACTCGAAATCGGAAGTCCCACTGAACAAGTCGTTGTAAGCGCGACAAACGAAGTAGTTATTCAGAGCGCCGATGGAACGCGCGTCAACACTCTTGGCGAGCGCGAAATCAGAGACCTGCCGGTAGTCGGACTCAACCCGGTGAACCTCGTGTTCACACTTCCAGGCGTAACGGACGTCGGCGGTGCAAACGGTGTCGCCGGTGGTTTCGTGCAAGGCACAGAGTTTTCAATCAACGGTTTGCGGCCACGCGGCAACAACCAACTCATCGACGGTTTAGACAACAACGACAATTCGATCACGGGTCAGGTGTATCAACCAACCGTGCGTGACGCCTATTCGCAAGTGACTGTTTTAGGCGGCGACTACTCCGCGGAATTCGGACGAGCCGGCGGCGCTGTCGTAAACGTCATCACGCGTAGCGGATCGAACGAGTTTCACGGCTCAGCGTATGACATCATTCAGAACTCGGCGTTCAACGCGCTGACTCCCGGACAGAAGTCTGTGTCAGAACTGACGGAAGTCCCGCAGTTCAGCCAAAACACTTTTGGCGGTTCGTTTGGCGGACCAGTTCTCAAGAACAAGCTGTTCTTCTTCGGCACGTTCCAGGCTGACCTGGTGCGTGCGGGAGCGGTGACGGGCCTTGCCGTCGTGCCCACGCAAGCGGGCATTAATCAGTTGCGCTCGTTGTTCCCGGTCGGCGCCAGCCCGAACCTCGATCGTTATCTCGCGATCGTGGGCGATCTGCGCGGCACCACTAACCTGATAAATGTTCCGCTCGGCGGCGGCCGAGATCCGATTGAATTCGGCACGGCGACGAGAACCAGCCCGCAACCGATAAACACTTACGATTACCTCGCGCGCGTCGACTGGACCTCATCTGATAAGAACAGTGTTTCGTTCCGTTATCTCGCGAATAAACAGTTCTTCAGCAACCAGTTTCCGGATCCGTCGACGGGCATAGCCGGCAGCCAGTTTCCGGGCTTCGAGATCGACGTTCCTTCGCTGACGCAGAACATGTACATCAGCGACACCTACGTCTTCTCGCCACGCACGGTGAACGAAGCGCGTTTCGGTTATGGCAGGTTCAATCTTTTCTTTGGTCCACGCGACGAGGCATTGCAGACCAGCGGACCACAGTTCCTCTTCAACGGCACGACGATCTCGACGGTAGGACTGTCGCCGAGTTTCGTGCAGGGCCGCATCTTCAACAACTTCCAGTTCCAGGACACGCTGACGCACACGATCGGCAACCATACCTTGCGGTTCGGCACTGACATCCTGATGCAGCGCGCGAAACAGTTTGTGCCGATCAACACGCGCGGCCAGTTGACCTTTGCCGCGAGCGCCACTTTCCCGACGTTCGGCAACTTCGTCGATTCTTTCTCGGGCGTGGGCTCAGGCGCCGCCGCGAAAGTCTTCGGTCCCGGTCTCGACTATCCGAACGTCACCACGCAAGCGTATTTCATCAACGATACCTGGAAGATCAGGCCGAACTTCACGCTCAACCTCGGACTGCGTTACGAAAACTTCGGCACGGTTGCAAACAACGCGCCGTTCCCAGCCTTCACCGGCTTCGACGCCCCACTGCAAACCCGCGTTGAGCAGGAAGGCGACGCCAACAACTTTGGACCACGCGTCAGTTTTGCTTATTCACCAAACTTTGATTCCGGCTGGCCGGGAAAACTGTTCGGCAAGGACCAAACGGTCATACGCGGTGGATTCGCAGTCAACTACGACGTGTTCTTCAACAACATTCTGAGTAACATCATGGCTACGTCGCCGAATGCGTTGGGCACGACCGTGCAGGGCGCAACCATCGGCGGACGGGGCATTCCGAACTTTACCGAAGCGTCGCTGCCGTCAACCCTGGTCGCGAATCCGCAGGCGGGCCAGAACACGATTCCAGCGGATCTCAAGAATCCAACAACGTACGTTTGGAACTTCGGCATTCAACGCGAACTGCCGGGCCATAACGTGCTCGACGTTGCTTACGTCGGCACGCGCGGAACGCACCTGTTCATTAACGAGCAGTTGAACCCGGGAATTCCTGGTAGTACAAATGCGAACGGCCGTCTTTTTGCTACTCGCGGTTCAGTGGTCTCGCGCACCAACGGCGGCGACTCGCAATACCACGGTTTGCAGATGCGCGTGGAGCGGAGTTTTAGAAACAACTTCCTGTATCGCGCAACCTACACGTTCCAGAAAACGGTCGACAACACGAACAGCGAAATCTTCGCAACGACCGGCGGCAACAGCGTCGGCTCGAATGCGTTCGATCGAAGCGTGGACGTGGGTCTCGCCGATTTCGACGTGCCGCACATCTTTACGTTCTCCGGCCTGTGGGAGATTCCCTCCGCCGGAACCGGCTTTTGGAAGTCAGTGACGGGCGGGTTCCAACTCGCCGGTATCTGGCGTTACCAGTCAGGAAACGTGTCGTCGCCGTTTGTTACCGGCATCGACTTGAATGGCGATCTCAGTGGCACAAACGATCGGCCGTCGATTTCGAATCCGTTGGCGCCGGCCACATCCGTTGGCTTTGCGAATGCACTGGCCGGCGGGCAAGGCTGCGGCGTATCGGCCACCGGGTTCTTCGATATCAACTGCAATCCGGTGACGCTCAGCGACGTCCGGTACCTGGTCGATCCGTCGATTCGGACGGGCATCGCGGGGCGCAACACGTTGCGCGCACCTGGTTACAACACCGTGGATTTGAGCTTGCAACGCTCATTCAAACTGCCGTTTACGCCGTGGGAACAGGATCGGTTTGAAATACGGTTCGAGTACTTCAATGTATTCAACACGCCGATCTTCCGTTTCGAGGCTGGTGGAGAGTCTACCGGCGACGTCACGAACGCGAACTTCAACCGGCCTGAATTGAATTCCGGCGTATCGGTTGGCGCGACTGGTGCGCGTTCGGGAAGGTTGCAATTGAGGTATGTGTTCTGAGCGGTCGCTCGGGTGAAACTTTCCAAACGGATTGAGAGGGCGGCCCGACCGCCCTCTTTTATTTGCTGCTCGGCCCCAAATCTGGAATCATCTCTGTTTTCTAATGTCGACCATAATAACGGAAGTTGCCCCTGATTCCGCGGATGCGGTCCAGCTCATCGGCGAACTGGACGAACACTTGATGGCCCATCCGTATCCGCCACAGAGCCGTCATGCGTTCAGTGTCGAAAAGCTATTGCGCGAGGGCGTCGTTTTCTTCGTTGCGCATTACGAGGGAGAACTCGCCGGGTGCGGTGGGATAAAGATGTTTGGCGCTGAATACGGCGAAGTGAAACGGATGTGGGTCCGGCCTGTGTTTCGCGGCAAAGGACTGGGAAAGGCGATGCTCCTACGTTTGGCTGAGTATGCGCGAGGCAAAGGCGCCGGACTTTTGCGGCTCGAGACGGGGATTTATCAAGTCGAGGCGATTGGATTGTACGAACGGTTCGGCTTTCAGCGGCGAAGTCCGTTTGGTGAATACGTCGAAGATCCGTTGAGTGTGTATCTGGAAAAGAAAATATGAACCCCCGTTTTAAGAAGAGGTGACCGACGTTGCCGATTGAAGGTTTACAGATACGACGAGCTGAGCCGGATGACTGTTCGGCGATCTACGAGATGTTTACGTCGCCGAACGTTTACGAAGGTACGCTTCAGTTGCCGTATCCGTCGCGCGAGCAGTGGCGCAGGCGGATTGCGGAGAGTGATGGTTGTTACAACCTCGTTGCTGTCAGCGGCGAGCACGTGATTGGCATGGTGACTGTCGAGACGTTTCCGAATCGGCCTCGCCGGGGGCACGTCGGCAGAATCGGCATCAGCGTGAGTGACGCCTGGCAGGGTAAAGGCGTGGGAAAGGCGTTGATGCAGGCTGGTGTCGATCTCGCAGACAACTGGCTCAACCTCACGCGCCTCGAGCTCGAAGTCTATTCTGACAACGAACCCGCCATCCGCCTTTACGAGCACTTCGGTTTCGAGCGCGAGGGAATCATGCGCCAACACGCCTTCCGCAACGGCCAATACATCGACTCCCTCATGATGGCCCGCCTCCGGTCGTGTTAGACTGCATTTTCAAGAGGAAACATCATGAGCACTTACGAAGAGATAATTATGGCAGCACTTGCTCTTCCGCCCGGAGCCCGAGCCATGCTTGCAGAACACTTACTCGAGAGCCTTGATGCTGAAGATCAGCGGAGGATCGATGCTCTCTGGGCTGAAGAAGCTGAGCGCCGCGACAAGGCGATAGAAGATGGAAGCGTAGTCCCAATACCGGGCGAGGAAGTCATGAATAGATTACGCTCACGATATAAACGATGAACTACTCTTTTCATCCTCACGCAGGAAAAGAACTGGAAGAAATTGAAAAACATTATGACGACATTCGCGAGCCCTTAGGAGATCGGTTTCGGGCGGAGTTTGAACTCGCGATTTTGCGAATTCTTAAATTCCCGACCGGTTGGCAATTGTTGTCTCGAGTGATCCGGCGTTGCAGGCTGAACAGTTTTCCTTACGGAATCATTTATCGAGTCAAAGGCGAGGAGATTCGGATATTGGCAGTTATGCATAATCGCCGGGAACCGAATTACTGGACAGACAGAGTTAATGACTGACGAAAAATCGAGTCGGGGGGAGGTTGGGACCCGAGATGGACAAAAGCAGGAGACGTTTTATCAGGGGCCGAGCCGTATTCACCTCGCTGCCTTCCCACCAAAAGAACGTTGGAACGATTGGACTGAACTAGATTCTCGAGCGTGGCCTAAACGAGTCGAACGCCACTATTCGCTCGTTCCCACCACCTGCTTCAACTGCGAATCCGCCTGCGGCTTGCTCGCTTACATCGATAAAGTCACCGGCGAAGTACAGAAGTTCGAAGGCAATCCCGAACACCCAGGCTCCCGCGGACGCAACTGCGCCAAAGGCCCAGCCACACTCAACCAGGTAACCGATCCCGACCGCATCCTGTATCCACTCAAACGCACCGGCAAACGCGGCGCGGGCCAATGGGAACGCACCACCTGGGACGAAGCACTCGACACCATCGCCGCACGCATCCGCAAAGCCATCGTCGAAAATCGCCGCCAGGAGATCATGTACCACGTCGGCCGGCCCGGCGAAGACGGTTTCACCGAACGCATCCTCGCGGCCTGGGGCATCGACGGCCACAACTCGCACACAAACATCTGTTCATCCGGCAGCCGCGAAGGTTATCAACTGTGGATGGGACTCGATCGCCCCAGCCCGGATCACGCAAACGCGAAAGTCATCCTGCTGATAAGCGCGCACCTCGAATCAGGCCACTATTTCAATCCGCACGCTCAACGTGTGATCGACGGCAAAGCCAACGGCGCGAAACTGATCGTCTTCGACACGCGACTCTCGCACACGGCGACGCACGCCGACTATTGGGTCTCGCCGTATCCCGGTTCCGAAGCGGCGATCCTGCTGGCCATTGCGAATTATTTGATCCAAAACGATCTGTACGACCGTGAGTTTGTCGAACGGTGGTGGAACTGGAAAGAGTTTCTGGCGGCAGAAGGGTTCGCCCTCGATTTCACCACTTTCGAAGCACGGATAAAAACGATCTACGAGCAATATACATTCGAATTTGCTGCCGCCGAATCCGGTGTCGAAGCGAAAGTCATCGAAGAGATCGCCAAACTCGTCGCCACAGCAGGCACGCGTTTTTCGAGTCACAACTGGCGTAGCGTCGCTTCCGGCGTGAGCGGCGGCTGGTCCGTCGCGCGGTGTCTTTTCTTCCTGAACGCGCTGCTCGGCGCTATCGCCACGGAAGGAGGCGTTTATCCAAACGCCTGGAACAAGTTCGTGCCGCGCCCGATCTACACGCCGCCGCATCCGCAGATGTGGAACGAGACGACGTGGCCGCGTGAGTATCCGCTGTCGATGAACGAGATGTCGTTCCTGCTGCCGCACTTTCTCAAAGACGGCCGCGCCAAACTCGACGTCTATTTCACGCGCGTCTACAACCCTGTCTGGACCAACCCGGATGGCTTCTCCTGGATCGAGATGTTGACCGATCCCGATCTCGTCGGCTGCTACGTTGCGCTCACGCCGACGTGGAACGAGACCGCTTACTACGCCGACTACGTTTTACCAATGGGTATCGGCTCCGAACGTCACGATCTCCACTCTTACGAGACGCACGATTCACAATGGCTCGGTTTTCGCCAGCCGGTCATCAAAGCGGCCCGCGAACGAACAGGAGAGACGGTCAACGACACGCGTGACGTCAATCCCGGCGAAGTCTGGGAAGAGAACGAATTCTGGCTCGAACTGACGTGGCGGATCGACGCGGACGGAAGCCTCGGCATTCGACAGTACGCCGAATCAAAAAAGTCACCCGGCAACAGACTCGGCGTCGACGAGTACTACGAATGGATCTTCGAAAACTCTGTTCCCGGTCTGCCGGAACGGGCGTCTCAAGAAAGCCTGACGCCACTGGAATTCATGCGTCGCTATGGCGCCTTCGAAGTCAAACAAAAGATCGGAAAGATTTACGATCAACCAGTGCCGCCGGAAGAGCTCGCCGACGTGCATCTGGATCAGTTCGGACGCATATTCAGCCGCGCGCCAAAACCTGCCGGGCCAAACATCGTCCCGCTGCCGGCGCCTGACGGCGACGAAAACGGACGGCGCCTCGCCGGCATCGACGTTAACGGGGAAATCAAACGCGGCTTTCCGACGCCGAGCGGCCGTTTGGAATTCTACTCGTCGACGATGAATAGTTGGGGTTGGCCCGAGTATGCGATCCCGACGTATTTCAAGAGTCACGTTCACAAAGACAATCTCGAGGAAGATCAGACGATCCTGATCTCGACTTTCCGTCTCGCGGTGCAGATTCACACGCGCAGTGCAAACGCGAAATGGCTCGACGAGATCGCGCACACCAATCCGCTCTGGATTCACCCGACGCACGCGAACAAACTCGGCGTGCGTACCGGCGATCTCCTGCGCGTTGAAACTGAGATCGGTTACTACGTCGTTCCCGCATGGGTTACGGAAGGGATTCGTCCGGGAATCGTCGCGTGCAGTCATCACATGGGCCGCTGGAAACTGACGGACGAAGGACAACGGCAGTTGATGGCGACGGTCAAGCTGGACCACAACGGAACGACGTGGCGTCTCGAGCGGCAGAAAGGCATTGCGCCTTATAAGTCAGACGATCCCGATACCCTTCGGATCTGGTGGAAGGACGCCGGCGTTCATCAAAACATGACGTTCCCGGTCCATCCGGATCCAGTTTCAGGAATGCACTGTTGGCACCAGGCGGTGCGCGTGCGGGTGGCCGAACCGGAAGACGAACCGGGCGATATTTTTGTGGATACTGAGAAGTCGCGCGACGTATATAAAAAGTGGCTGGCGATGACGCGGCCCGCGGACAAACATTCGCCCGACGGCACGCGCCGGCCCTATTGGATGCTGCGCCCGTTGAAACCGGCCCGTGAGTTTTATAAATTGCCGGATTGAGAATTGAGGCTGGTCAATGTATTTCAAACAATTCTATCTTGGTTGTTTGGCTCACGCTTCGTACCTCGTTGGCTCCGAAGGTGAAGCCGCCGTCGTCGATCCGCAGCGGGACGTCGATGAATATCTCGCCGAAGCTGCCGCGCAGAGACTCCGGATCAAGTACGTGATCGAAACGCACCTTCACGCCGACTTCGTGAGCGGGCATCAGGAGCTCGCCGCCCGCACCGGCGCGCAGATCATCTTCGGCGAGAAAGCCGGCGCCGCTTTCAACCATCGCGCCGTCCGCGACGGCGAAGAGATCAGAATCGGAAAAGTCGTCCTGCGTTTCCTCGAAACACCCGGCCACACGCCCGAGGGAATCTGCGTGTTGATCACCGACACCGAAGTCTCCAACGAACCACAGAAAGTTCTGACCGGTGACACATTGTTCATCGGCGACGTCGGACGTCCGGACCTCGCGGGCGGCAAAGGTTTTACCCCGCAGATGATGGCCGAGATGATGTACGACACGCTTCACGGAAAGCTTTTGAAGCTGCCGGATGAAGTCGAGGTCTATCCGGCGCACGGAGCGGGCTCGATGTGCGGTCGAAACATGTCGTCGGAAACGTGGTCCACGATCGGTGAGCAGCGCAAGTTCAACTACGCGCTGAGGCCGATGAGCAGGGAAGAGTTCGTAAAGTTGATGACTTCCGACTTGCCGGACCAGCCGGTCTATTTTTCGAAAGACGCGGAGATCAATCGCGAAGGCGCGCGGGAACTTTCCGAGTTGTCCACGCCGGTAGCACTGTCTGCTCATGAAGTCTTGTCGTTACAGACGAGCGGGCATGTGCTGCTCGACGTGCGTTCCTGTGCCGACTTCGGTGCGGGCCACGTTCCCGGTTCGGTGAACATCGGTCTCGGCGGACAGTTTGCGATGTGGGCCGGGAGCTTGATTCCGCTGAACGCCTCGATCGTGATCATCGCCGACACGACCGAGCAGGTTGACGAGTCAGTCGTGCGCCTCGCACGCGTGGGCATCGAAAACGTCAAAGGCTATTTGAAGGGCGGCGTTCACAGTTGGCGCAATGCGGGTCTTCCGATCGACGCGATCGAGCAGGTCAGCGTGGATCAGTTGAAGGAGCAGATCGCCAACCGCGATCTGCAAATCGTCGACGTGCGGCGGCCGGCTGAATACGGCAACGGCCACGTGCCGCGCGCACTTAACGCGCCGTTGTCCGCCCTCGACACGGCCATCGATCAACTCCCCCTCCAAAAAGATAAACCCACCGCGGTTATTTGCGCGGGCGGTTACCGTTCCAGTGCGGCTGCGAGTTTGCTGGAGCAGCAAGGGTTCACGAATTTGATCAACGTGGCGGGCGGCACCGGCGCGTGGATCAACGCAGGGTACCCGGTTGAAACACCTTCCGCGAAGTGAATATAGATCCGTTAACATTCAAGATACTCGTCTCGGTCGGCATCATCGTGGTTGCGGCCATTCATGGTTTTGGCGCTGCGTGGCTCGCGATCTGGATGCTGTTTCATCCGTACCATTCGGTGAAGCTGTTTGGTTTGACGGTGTGGCCGCAGGGAATGATTCCTCGCCATCGCGAGAAGCTGGCGCAGTCGATCGGAAACGCCGTCGGCAACGAGCTGGTGTCGCAACAAACGGTGTTCGACGCCATGTTCGAGACGAGTTTCTTTCAACGAAAAGTGGAAGACTTCGTCGGCGGTTACACTGACGATCTGCTCGCCCGAGTTTACCCGTCGTTCATCGACGCCTTGCCTGCGCAGGCACGCGCGCCGATCCTCGACACGATCTCTGCCTTGCAGTACCGGCTCGCCGAGTACATCGCCGAGATGTTACGCAGCGAAGAAACTGCTGAAGCGATCGAACGATTTGTCGACAAGCAGATTGACGAGCTGCTAGCGCGAAACGTCGGCGATCTGGTGAGTGACGACTCGATCGATAAGGTGCTGGACTTCGTTCAGCAACGGGTCCACGGATTCATCAGCGACGACGGTTTTGAACTACGAGTGAGCGAGTTTGTTTCCGCGCGTCTGGAGGATCTCTCACGCAGCAATGCGACGTTTGCGGAAACGGTCACGCCTGACACGATCGCTTTCATCAAGGGCCGCATCGATGAAGAGGTGCCGCCGATCGTCCATCACCTCGCCGACATTGCGACCAGTCAAACGACGCGAAAACAGATCGGCGCGTTGATCAAGCTCGAAGTCGACCAGTACTACGAACAGCTCTCGCTCTTCAAAAAGATCTTCATCTCGCGCGAGCGCATCCATCGCGAAGTCGACGATCTCGTGAACAAGACTTTACCGAAGCGAATCGAGGAGTATTTGCGCGGCCCCGCGTTTGAACAGGAAGCGGAGGCTTTTCTTAACGCGACGATCGACAAGGTGATGAACCGGCCATTGAGTCAGCTCCTCGGTCAGTTTGAGCCCGGCAGATTCGAAGAGCTCAAAGAGCAAATCACGAGCAAGTTGGTCGACGTCGTTCGCAGTGAGGCTCTGTCGACGTCGGTTTCGGCGCACTTTACAGATGCGATCGACCGGCTGCGGCCGCAAACGCTAGGTTCGATCCTGCAGCAGGTAGATCCGCAGTCGGCGGCGCACGTTAAGAAGTTTCTGACGAGAAGTCTTCTGAGTCTGCTCGCGCGCGAAGACACGGCGCGGACGATCAACGCGATTCTGAGCGCGCAGATCGAACGGTTGTTGATAGCGCCGATCGGGCGTTTGGGCGATCATGTTTCGCAGAATGCGATGGAACGCGCGAGCTCGGCGCTGGTTGATAGAATCACTCTCGCGGCGCGTGAACGCCTGCCCGTAGCGATCGCCGAATTCGATGTGGGCGGGTTAGTGCGCAAAAAAGTCTCGGATTACCCGATCGAAAAGCTGGAAGAGCTCGTACTATCTGTAGCTCAGCATCACCTCAAGACAATTGAGCTGTTCGGCGCGATTATCGGGTTCTTTATCGGTGTTGGGCAGGCGGTCTATTTTTGGCTCACATATTAGACGGGAGGTAGCATATGTATTGCCAGTTTTGCGGCACGCCACGCGCCCAGGAATTGAGCTACTGTAATCGTTGCGGCGCTGACTTGAGAGAGCGGAAAGGGTCTCCGAGCACCGCTGCGATCAGCGCGATGCTGACGTCGATCACGATGCTTGGAGTAGGAGGACTGGGTGTCATGCTCGCTGGCGCGCTGGTGTTAAAGAAAGCGGGGCTGAGCCAGGAATTGATCGGCGTGTTCATGTTATTCACGTTTCTGATCGTCAGCGTTACGGAGGTTATGCTGGTCAAAAATTTGGCGAAGCTCACGTCGGCGAGTGAAAACAAGAACCACCTTCTGCCCGCGCCTCCGATGCATCAGGAGATGAGGCTGCCTCCGGCATCGAGTCTGGGCGAGCCTGTGCCGAGCGTTGTTGAGAATACGACGCGCACGCTCGATTATGTTCAGCGTGAAAGGTAAACGCGGATTAAATCGATTACCTCCAATATTTCCTGTTGACATTAGACTCACGACTGAATAACTATTTGCGCGACATCGAAAGGAGCTTATTTCCCCAATGACCTACGTAGTTGTTGAATTATGCGTCGATTGCAAGTACACCGACTGCGCAGCCGTTTGCCCTGTTGAAGCATTTCATGAATTGACGGATCGTCTTTACATTAACGCCGACACCTGTATCGATTGCGATGCATGCGTGCCTGAATGTCCGGTCGAAGCTATCTTTGCCGATACTAACGTACCCGAGAACTATGCTCATTGGACGCAGATCAACATAGACGAAGCTCCTAAGTATCCAATTATCAGCCAGAAAATACCCGCCCTTCACGGCCCAACTTGCACTGGCCCAGAAGAATAAGATCGATCTGATCGCCGTTTAAAGACGGGCTGCGGTGAGCGGGGGACTCTCAATTATGAAACGACTTTCTTTTCCCCTTGCCGCAGCACTTTGTCTTCTAATCGTAGTCTCTCTGCCGTCCACGGTGTCCGCGAAAGACACCTGGGTGAGCATCCGGACCAAAAACTTTTTCATGATCGGCAACGGGAGTGAAAAAGAGATCCGGCAAGTCGCTCTGAAGCTGGAACAGTTCCGCGAAGTCTTCACCCATCTCTTTCCGAAGATCGTATTCAACACACCCGTGCCGGCGACGGTCATCGTCTTCAAGAGCGACAGTTCTTACGCGCCTTTCAAGTCCAGCGCGAACGTTGCCGGTTACTTTCAGGCCGGTGAAGACGTCAACTACATCACGTTGACCACCGAGTTACAGACCATGGATCCGTTCAACGTGATCTTTCACGAGTACACGCACCTGCTCGTAAACAACACGTTCCAGAACGCGCCGGTCTGGTTCAACGAAGGGCTGGCGGAGTACTACAGCACGTTCAAGATCACTGACGATCAAAAGGTCGCGCTCGGAGTGGCGATCGGCAACCACGTCCACCTGCTGCGCCAGAACAAGATGTTGCCGCTGCGCACACTGTTCGAAGTCGATCACAAGTCGCCGCACTACAATGAGGGAAAGAAGCAAAGCATCTTCTACGCGCAGTCGTGGGCATTGATGCACTACCTGCTGATTGGCAAAGAGGGAAACGTCGAGAAGCTCGGTAAGTTTATGGACCTCACGAGCGAGGGCGTGCCAATGGAGAGCGCGTTTCAGCAGGCTTTCGAAGTGTCGTTCGAGGCCATGGAGAAGGAACTGCGCAATTACGTCAAGCAGGACCGCTACAACTTTATCCAGGGCCACTTCGTGAAGAAGCTCGAGCTTGATGTTTCCGCCGAGGCGACGGTGCTGACCGAAGCGGAAGTGCAGGCGTATCTCGGCGATCTGTTGTGGCACAGCCGCCGCGCGGATTGTGTTAAGTATCTGGAAAAGGCTTTGAAGCTGGATCCAAATCAGCCAATGGCGCACGCTTCGCTGGGCATGGTCCGCTTTTATGAAGGCAAGGTCGACGAAGCGCGCGCGAGTCTCGAGCGCGCCGTCGCCCTCAACTCACAAAATTATCTCGCGCATTACTACTACGCCTTCACGCTCAGCCGGCAGCGTCCGGAAGATATAACCGCCAACTACACGCCCGAGCAGACCGCCAAAATTCGCGAACACTTGCAGCGCGCGATCGCGCTGCGGCCCGACTACCCCGAATCGTACGATTTGCTGGCGTTTGTCAGTCTCGTCAACGGCACCGATAAACAGGTGGACGAGGCGATTGAATTAATGAAGCGTGTCGTGAGCGCGTCGCCGGGCCGCTCTGATTTCCAGTTCATGCTGGTCCAGCTTTACATGCGCAGGAATGATTACAAATCGGCGCGGCCATTGTTGGCAGAGCTTGCTAAATCGAATGAGGAGGAGATCAGCCAACCGTCAAAGCAGTTGCTGTCGGAGCTGGATAAGTATGACAAGCAGTTGGCGGAGATCGAAGAGGCGCGGAAGGTGGCTGCTGCTCCCGCAAATAGCCGGGTAAAGATGATCAATTCTTCCGAGTCCGAACCGGAGACGGACACGCCGGCGCCCGCCAAACCATCCGCGCCGGCTGCGCAACCCGATCCGTCGTCATACCTGCGCGAAATATTGCGGACACCGGAAACGGGCGAGACTCAGTTGCAGACGATGCTGGTGAGGGTCGAATGCGACGCAAAGGGCATGGTCTTTGTCGTGCGGACCGCAACTGGCGAGTTGCGGCTCTATGCGAAAAGCTTCGACGACATGGAACTGACCACTTACAGTCCTGACGTGAAAGGCGAGATCTCCTGTGGGCCACGCAAACCTGAAAACGTCGTGATCGTCTGTTACTTACCCAATACTGACAAGCGCGTGAAGGCCGATGGCATTCTCAAGTCGATCGAGTTTGTTCCCACTGATTTCAAACTGAAACCGACTCCCTAAAACACGGATGGCGCGGATCTCTACAGACCCGCGCCATTCCTTCCGTTTTTACTTCTGCTGTCCGTCAGTTGTGAGGCTGCGCCGCGAACCGTTCAACTGTTTCATCAGTTCTTCAACTGCTGCTTCCAGTTGCTTGTCGCGTCCAGCGAGCGTGTCTTCCGGACGGTTGTCGACGAGCATGTCAGGCTGCACGCCGTAGTTTTCCATGTTGGTCCGTTTCGGATCGGCGAGGAACACGCCGGTGCCGGGCGTGCGCACCGTCGAACCGTCGATCAGACTGTAGCTGCCCGTGCCGATGACGGCGCCCATTGTCGGCGTCCCTACCACTTTTCCGAGCCCCAACGCGCGGAAGCCTGCCGGGAACATCTCGGCGTTTGAAGCCGATCGCCAGTTCTGCAACACGATCTTGGGTCCGAAGAAGCCGGCGAACGGACGGCCCGAAGGTTCAGTGCCTCGCGGCTGCCACACCTGATACTGCCGTTGGACCAGGATCGCGAGCAGCTCCTGTTCGATGTTGCCGCCGCCGTTCCAACGCTGATCGATCACCAGCGCTTCCTTGTTGCGAAACTCCCTAATCTCCTTTTCAAACTTGCGGAGAGACGGTGGGTTCATCGCCTGGATGTGCAGGTAGCCGATGCGTCCGCCGGAAAGCTCGTCAACTTTCTGACGGCGTTCCTTGACCCAGCGCTCGTAGCGCAACTGGCTGTACGCATTCGACGAGATTGTTTCGATGCGCGTGGTCCAGGCGCCCTCTTCCGCGGGCTTGCTGTTGAAGGTCACAACGGCTTTTCGGTTCAGACGATCGTTCAGGATGTCCCAGTACTCGTCGCCGGCTTTCACTTGCTTGCCGTTGATGGCGAGCAGGTAGTCGCCGACTTTCACGCGCACCCAGTCTTTGTCAGCCGGACCATCTTCGTAGACGTGAGTGACGCGATAGCGTCCGGCTGCGTTGTCAGGTTCGAGCTCGATGCCGAGGTGCGAAGTGCTGACTCCACCGCCGCCTGGTCCGCGTGGTGGCGGCGCGGCGCCCGTGTGTGAAGCATTCAACTCGCCGATCATCTCGTTGATGATGTTCAGCAACTCCTGCCGGTCGCCAACGAAGTCGACGAGCGGACGATACTTCGCGCGCGCGGCATCCCAGTCCATGCCGTGCATCTTCGGATCGTAGAAGCGGTACTTCATCGTGCGCCATCCGTCGTCGAACATCTCGGCCCATTCCGCGGGACGATCGACAGTGACGCGAAGGTTGAAGTTGATTCGACGCCGTCCGGCCTCACGACCTGCGCCTGCGCCCGCGGCTGCCGCTGCGCCTGCGCCGGCTGCGGCTGCTCCGCCGCCGAGAGGTACTGAGTAAACGCCGTCACGTTCACGGAAGAACAGCGTTCGTCCGTCGCGTGAAATGTGCAGGTCGGTGAGCCCGCCGCCGAAACCACCGCCGCCGCCTGGGCCGCCTTCACCGGCTTCGTTACCGCCCTGGCCTGACGTGATTCGAGCAAGACGGCGGCCATCTTCCTGGATCGAGTAGATCACCGGAACGCTCGCCGTTGCGGAGGGTTCGGTTGTGACGAAGATGACCGTGCGGCTGTCGGGCGTGATGATGTAGCTGAGCACGGGAAACGGCATGCGCGTGACCTGTCGCGTGCGGCGTTTCATGCCGGCCCAGTCGACTTTGATCTCGCGCGGCGGCCGATTCGCCCCCGGCCGGCGCACTGGCGGCGCAGCTCCTTCAGCGCCTTCCGCTGCTGGCTCGCGTTGCGGCGCTTCTGTTTCAGCACGCTCTTCCGCGTCTTCCGGATCGCGTTCCTGTCGTTCGAGCCAGACGGAATAGATCTGGACAGAGTTCTGTGCGTTTCCTGGTTCCAGACGCTGGAAGTAGAGCTTGCGTCCGTCGGGCGCGAAGCGCGGATTGGCATCGTTGTTGGAATCGAACGTTACCTTGTGCGGCTGTTTGTCTTCGCCGGCCGCGGCGATCATGTAGACGTCTGACGTGCGTGTTGCGTCAGGTTTCGAATAAGCAATCCACTTTCCATCCGGTGACCAGACGGGCGCACCGAAACCGCCATAGTGCGAAGTATCAAGCTCGACCAGTTGTTTCGTCGCGACGGTGAGCTTGCGCAGTTTGTCGTCCGACGACACAAAGACGATCTCTTTCGAATCGGGCGACCAGTTGTAGCCTTGTTTCAAAGCGTCGATGTCGGTGAGTTTTTGTGCTGGAGTCGAACCGTCGATGGGCGCGACCCACAGTTCTTCGCGGCCGCTCTGGTCAGATACGTATGCGAGCCACTTGGCGTCGGGCGAGTACTGCATCGAACGATCGCGAGCGGGACCGTCGGTAACCTGTTTCAGATCGCCTTCGTCAACCGGCGCGGTGAAGATCTCGCCGTGCATCGAGACCGCTATGCGGCGTGAAGACGGCGCGAGATCGTAATCATCCGCTTGCGAGTTGAACGTCATCGTCTCCGTCAGGTTCTCCTGCGTTTCGGCGTCGATGTTCAAGGTGATTGGCGTGGCGCGTTTGGAGTTGACGTCGAGTTTCCAGATGCCGAAGTCGTGCTCGAAAACGATCACGCGGCCGTCGGAACTGATCGCGGGCCAGCGCACGTCGCCGGCTTTGAACGACGTGACGCGATCGGCTTTGCCGCCGTTGTCGGAAACGCGCCAGATATTCGTGAGCCCGTTTCCGTCGCGATCGCTGACGAAGTAAATGAAACCATCGCGTCCCCACATGGGCCATGAATCGAGGCCGTCGAAGTCAGTTACCTGCGTGAACTTCTTCGCGGCGACGTCCATGATCATGATGTCGGTTTGATAAGAGCCGCGATAGTACTTGCGCCAGTAGACCTGCCCTTTCTGGTTATAGGCGAGTCGCTTTCCATCGGGCGAGTAAGAGGCTTGGATGCCCATGTCAGTGCCGGCTTTCGAGGGCATGCCGCCTTCGGTACTGACCAGGTAGAGCTGCGCCATAAAGTCTTCACCGCGATTGCTGCTGAAGATGATCGAGCGCGAATCGGCAGACCAGCCGAGGACGGTGTCGTCGGCGGAGTGGTTAGTGAGCTGTTTGGCGGCGCCGCCGTTTGCGGGCATCAGAAACACGTCGAGGTTGCCGGCGCGATCGCTGGAGAAAGCGATCCACTTTCCGTCGGGCGAGAAGCGTCCGTAAACATCGCGTGCGCGGTTGACCGTCAGACGTTGGATGTTTTGGCCGTTTTCGTCCGCGGTCCAGATGTCTCCGAGATAGCTGAAGACGATGCGGCCATTGTGGTAATGCGGATAGCGAACGAGCCGCGCTTCGCGGCCGAACGCCGAGATTGCTGCGAACAGAAGCGTCGCTGCTGCGAGAAGAATTGTTGTCTTTTTCATGGCTCCTGACCTGCGCGAAAGGGTTGGGATTACTGTGGCTTGCGGAGTGGGGATTATATATCATTGAGCCGTGCCGATCACATGCCGAAAGATGCACGCGGCGGACGTGCCGGACGCGTTTCACATGCTGACTGATTTTCTCAGCGCGGACGAGCACTATCTCGCCAGCAGCCAGGCGTACGGAGATCTCGGAATGAAAGGTCTGAACGACGCGCTCGATATCTTTCTCGAGCGGCCGGAGTTGGGCTTTGTCTGGATGGCGTACGACGAAAAAGGCGTCGCGGGGATCTGTGTCGTGTGTTATGCGATTTCGACGTCGATGGGATCTGTCGTTGCGAAGCTCGACGACGTTTCAGTGAAGGCGGATCATCGCGGGCATGGTGTCGGTACCGAACTCTTAGAGCAGCTAAAAGAGCAACTGAGAAAAGAAGCCGTGACGCGCATCGACGTCGCCGTTCACCTCGAAAACCCACAGGCGCGCCGGTTCTACGAGAAACTCGGATTTGTCGCCCTCAACGAAGAACGACTCTCCTGCATTATCTAATCCGCGTTATCCGTGGTTGAGATTAGCTATCTCCTCGAAGTACTTCGCAAACGCCACCATTCCACCCGACGCTTGCTGCCAGTCGAAGTTTTCATTTGGCGCGTGATAGCCATGCTCCGGAAGTGACAGGCCAAGGAACAGCACCGGGCACTTCAAAACTTTTTCGATACTCGTCATCGCTCCGATCGTCCCACCGTCGCGAACGAAAACGGCCTCCTTGCCAAACGCGAACTTCACCGCGCGTTTCAATGCCTGCGGCAGTGGTCCTTCGAGCACGGTGCGAAACGCCGGCGCCGCATGTTCAAAGCGAATCTTAACGTCCGGGTTCTTCTCTTTAATCGCCGCGGCGAGCAGTTTCTGAATCTTCAGAGGATCCTGTACCGGCACCAGCCGGCACGACGCCTTCACTTCCGCGCGCGGCGGAACGATCGACTTCAAACCCGTACCCTGGTACCCACCGACGACGCCGTGAATTTCGAGCGTCGGCATGCCCCAGATGCGCTTCATCACTTCAAGCGGATCTTCCGTTCGCATCTTCTTCAGATGGTGCGCTTTCTTGAACGCCTGCGTCGTAAATCCGCTGTTTGCCCAGTCTTGCAGCTCTTGCTTGCTCGGCGGAATGACGTCGTCGTAAAAGCCTTTGATTTTGACCTTGCCGGTTTTGACGTCGTAGATGTCGCAGACGAGCTGCATCAACTCGGCGATCGGATTGCGCGACGCGCCGCCAGTCTCGCCCGAGTGTGTGTCGACGGTCGCGGTTTCGAGAGTAAGAATGAAACCCATCAAGCCGCGCAGTCCGGCTGAGCTTGCGGGCCGTTTGCGCGAGACCCAAACCGTGTCTGACACGACAACCGAGTTCGTCTGCAACGAAGGCGCGGCCCTGGAAATGATCTTCTCGAAATTCGGTGACCCGATCTCCTCTTCAAACTCCCACAGGAAACGGATGTTCACCGGAACATCGGCTTCAATTGCCGCGCGCGCGCCGAACAGCGCGCTGAGCGCGGGACCTTTATCGTCCGTTGTGCCGCGTCCGTAGTAAGTGTCGCCTTTTTGCGTGAAGACAAACGGTTCGGAGTCCCACGGCTCGGTTTCTTTCGAAGCGGGCTGAACGTCGATGTGGTTGTAGACGGTCACGGTCGGCCGCTTCGGATCGTTGCCGAACACGCCATGGATGACGGGATTTCCCTTGTCTGCTTGGTAAACCTCGGCTTTTCCACCAAATCCCTCGATCGTCTCGACCGTGAGCTCGACGCCTTTGCGGATGTCGTCCAGGTGGTTCGGATCCACCGAAACTGTAGGTGTTTCGACGAAACGGCGGAGCAGTGCCTCAAATTCAGACCGGTGCTCGTTGGCGAACGACACAAGATTATCCCGTTTCAAGGTTGTGGGCATGCAAGATCCTCCGTCGAATTGTCTCTGTCGAATTTCGTGTTGAAAAGCCGAGTTGCATAATATCGTTAAATCCGTGTTTGTGTGTATTGTTCTCATTGGCGGGCGACGAAAGTTCGCTCCGGCGCATCTACATCGCTGCTGGTTAAGTTGAACAAAACTCGGTGAGTCGCCGCTGCGTACATTCAAAACGGGCGGCGCTTCATGTTATTCTGGCGTCCCCGTTTCCGCAGCGAGCCCGGCGACCGGATCCGGCCCCAATGACAGCAGTATTAGCAATATTAGTTTTTAGGAGGGTTGCGTGAGAAAAAGCTCTTTTGCCCCGGGAATTTTATTCCTCGTTTTTGCCCTGGCACTTCCCGCGTTGATTATCGCTCAACAGACCCGTTCAGCCCGCCGGACGACCACTCCCGATCGTTCCGCGGCCACGAATAATACGGGGGGCAAACCCGCTGTCACTGCTCCGGCAATCAAAAGCGATCTTTCCGAGGCACTGGCCGTGATTCAAACGAATCACATCGACGGCCGCAAACTCGACTACAACGCGATCTTCAAATCGTCGATCAGCGGAATGTTGAGTGTCCTGGATCCGCACTCGACGTATTTCGACCCGGCTGAGTACGCGTCATTCCGTACTGAACAACGCTCCGAATATTTCGGCATCGGCGCCACGATTGAAGACCTGCGCGAAGGCAGTGACGTCAATACGTTTATTCGCGCGACGTTCCCTGAATCTCCGGCATGGCGCGCGGGCTTGCGGTTTGGCGATAAGATTCTTGCAGTCGATGGAAACTCGATGAAGGGTAAGACCTATCCGGAAGTGCGTAAGTTCCTGCTTGGAGCGCGCGGCACGACCGTCAAGGTAACCGTCGAGCATCCGGCAACGAAACAAAGCGAAACTGTAAATATCATCCGCGACGCCGTGTCGCTGCCGTCGATCGCGCAGGCGTACATGCTGCGTCCGGGTGTGGGTTATGTCGGCATGACCGGCGGGTTCAACTTGACGACCGACGACGAGTTTGGCGAAGCGCTCAGAGATCTCCACAGCAAGGGAATGAACATGCTCGTCCTGGATCTCCGCGGTAACCGTGGCGGACTTTTGATTCAGGCCGTGCGAGTGGCTAACCGCTTTCTCCAGCGTGGGCAGATGATCGTTTCGCAGAAGGGTCGCTTCCGAGATAGTACACAGCCGTATGCGGCAGTGAATGACAGTCCGGACGGCGTGCCGATCGTCGTGCTCGTCAATGGCGACACTGCATCAGCCGCGGAAATCGTCGCGGGCGCGCTTCAGGATCACGATCGGGCGCTGATTGTCGGCGAGACGACGTTCGGTAAAGGGCTCGTCCAGTTCCCATTCCAGTTGGATTACGACTCGGCGCTTTTGTTGACCATCGCGAAGTACTACACGCCGTCAGGACGGCTGATTCAGCGCGACTACTCAAACGGTGGTTTCTACGATTACTACTTCCCGGGCGGTCTGGCAGCCGATAAGAACAAGCAGCCGACCCCGCAAAGCGGACCGGAAAGCCATACCGATACCGGCCGCGCGGTTTATGGCGGCGGCGGCATTGCGCCGGATGAGATCGTCAAGCCTGGCACCATCAGCGTGGCCGAGCGTAATCTGCGCGACATCCTGTTCGCCTTCTCGCTCGAGTTGGTGAGCGGTCGCGTTACGGGTTTCGACGCGTACAAGATTCAGCGCGCAATCGAGTTTGACCACGATCTCGCCACCGAGGACTATCCAGTCACTGACCCGCTCTTCAAGGAGCTGAAGAAGTTTGCGGCGGCGAAGCCGATGTTCAAGGTGACGCAGGATCAGTTGGACAAGTCGCGCAGCTATGCTGAGCGGCAATTGCGTTACAACCTCTTGTCGGCGGCCTACGGGTATCGGATCGCGACGCAGGTTTTCAACGACGCGGATCCGCAGATCTCGAAGGCGGTTGATGCGATGCCACGCGCTCGTGAGTTGGCGCTGGCTGCGAGCCGCGCCCGCGCCCGCGGAGACGAATAGTTTTATCTGCGATAACGATGAGTCACAGGCCGGCGACGCCCGATGCCAATCGCATTTCTCGAAATGATTAATGTGGGCGGGAGTTGCCGGCGTTTGAACTCATTCGCCGGCGATTCAACGCGGTTCAGAATATCCTTCACGAAATCAGGCTCGAATCCCGTGGCGACGATCTCACTCGGCGTCGCCTTCTGTTCAAAATACAGCTTAAGTATCCGATCGAGCTGGTCGTACGGCGGCAGCGACTGATCGTCAAACTGTCCGGGCGCCAGTTCAGCTGAAGGCCGCTTGTCGACGATCGCTTCCGGAATCACTTCGCGATCGCGATTCAGATGTCTCGCAAGCGCGTAAACTTCCGTCTTCAACACATCGCCGATCACGGCGAGCCCGCCGTTCGTGTCGCCGTATAGCGTGCAATATCCAAGCGCCAGTTCCGACTTATTTCCCGTGGACAGCAGCAGCCGGCCTTCCGCGTTCGAGATCGTCATCAGTATGTTTCCGCGCAGGCGCGACTGCAGGTTTTCCGCGGCAGTCGATCTGCTTCCGACTGACGGCGCTGGAAGTTTTAGTTGTTCGCGAAGGCTTTCGTAAGCATGTGTGATCGGTTGTTCGATGACGGGCATACCGAGCCGGCGTCCGAGTTCGACTGAATCTTCGATACTCGAACGTGAAGAGAACGGCGAGGGCATCATCACGCTCAACACGTTTTCCGCGCCGATTGCTTCGCACGCGAGCGTCGCGACGAGGGCCGAATCGATGCCGCCTGAGAGGCCGATAACAACGCGAGTAAAGCCGTTCTTGCGTGCGTAGTCGCGAATGCCGAGGACGAGCGCATCGTGGATGGTTTCGATATCGTCGCCGGACAGGCAAAACGTGTCTGCGACGTCGCAGTCGAGATCGACGCTGCCGATGAACTCCTGGAAGGGCGGGGCTTGCATGATGATCTTGCCGCGCGCGTCGGCGACGATGCTCGCGCCGTCGAAGATGATGCCGTCGTTGCCGCCGACGAGGTTGACGAACACGATGGGGATCTTCGCACTTCGTGCGCGGTGCGAGACCATCTCGCAGCGCTGGCCCATCTTGCCTTTGTTGAACGGCGATGCGTTGATCGACACGAGCACTTCGGCGCCGAGTTCGATCAGTTCGTCGGCGGGGTCATTCGTGTAGAGTCGTTCTTTCCAGAACGTCTTGTCGTTCCAGAAGTCTTCGCACACAGCGACGCCGAGATCTGTTTCCGTGTGGTTAGTTAAAGTAAAAAGGTGTCGTTGTGGCGAGGGCTGAAAGTAACGCGGATCGTCGAATACATCGTACTCGGGTAACAGAGTCTTATCTGCAAACCCAATTAGTTGTTTATTGCGAATCACTGCGGCGGAATTGTAAAGCCTTCGCCCGGTGGTTAACTCCGATGGCCGCACCGTGCCGACAATCGCCGTGATCCCTTCGGTAGCGTCGATGATCCTTTGCAGCGGTTCGAGCGCGGACTGCTGTACGTCGCGGTCGAGGAACCAGTCGAACGACGTATATCCCTGGACGCACGTCTCCGGCAGCACGACCAGGTCCGACTTCTCCTTCTTCCCCTGCTCAATCGCCCGAATGACACTGGCGGTATTGCCTTCAAAATCTCCATTGGTCGTATTGATTTGGCCTATAGTGACGCGCATCGTAGAGATCCTGCACCATCTATGTCTCCGGCGCAATCATCACAATGGCTCGGGTGCAGCGTCACAATAGGTGATTTGGCTGCGACCGGCGCATGCGCTATATTCATCTGACAATGCGGAGGGGTCGCATAATGGTAGTGCAGCGGTCTTGAAAACCGCCGGCCGAAAGGCTATGCAGGTTCGAGTCCTGTCCCCTCCGCCATTCAGGACAAAGGTCGCTAGGAGAGTTCCCGGTGGCCTTTTTTCTTTGCCAAGTCGTGTTGGTAAGTGCAAGAAGATCAAACGGTTGGCGAAATGTTGCGGTGAGAGTTTGATCCTTCCATGTGGAGTTCGAACACACGAAATTCAGCAATTTCCGCTTTTCGCTTGAATTTTGCTGTTTGAATAGGAAATACGCCTTTTTTGCGAGTTCTAATAGGCGAACACCATCCTGCACATAATCATGCGCGGCGTTCTCATACTCGGCGATCTGATCTGTTAAACGCTTCTGAGTCTGTCTCCACTCCCGCGACTTACGTTCAAAGAAATCCGGCTCGATAAAGCCGTCAAGACGATCATCGTAGAGCTTATCAAGTCGGTTCTGTAGTTTGCTTTGTTCGTCCTGTAAACGAGCAATCGCATCACGTCTAAACTTCTTCTCGTCTGTGTGGCTCTGATGCAGGGCGTCAACGATCCAATCCATAACTTCATCATCGAACACAAGTCCCTTGAGTAAGTCGGCAAAGCACGCTTC
>JBKPNH010000136.1:0-35123 GCA_046732535.1 Acidobacteriota bacterium | reverse complement strand
TGTATAAGAGACAGACTCGTCACTCACCGCGCGCGCTTCGTCCCAGGCGCGGTTGATGATTTTGGATTTGCAGAGTGCGAGATTGAGACGTTCGGATATGAGGTCTCATCCGTGTCTCTGGCAGCGTTTCGAATTTTGGAGACTTAAACAGCTTCCGACTGCGACGAGAAAGTGAAGGCTTTTACTTTCAACGCCGGCAAGAGCGAGGCATTGCCGCCCTGGCCTTCGGAATTGCCGACGCGCTCGGGTTTGCCGATCATGTCGATGTTGCCGGGCGCGAGTAGTTGCATCACGCTCTGGTTGAAGCGGAAGTTTTTGACCGGATACTGAATCTTGCCTTTCTCGATGTACCAGATGCCGTCGCGCGTCAGGCCGGTTTGCAATACCGTGCGCGGATCAACACCCCGAATGTACCAGAAGCGCCCGAGCAGTATTCCACGGTCCATCGACTTGATCATGTCTTCAAGTGACGATGGCGCCTGCGAGCTTTCCATGATGCTGTTGACTGGGCCAGGCGTAGGTTCTTTGCCTTTTTGTTTGGCCCAGAAGCGGGAGTAAACGAGGTTCTCCAACACGCCGTTGCGCACGAGATAGATCTTTTGCGCGGGCAGTCCGCCCTGCGCTGCCGGCGAGCCCGGCAACTCCGGATGCCACGGATCGCTGTAAATATTCAACCGCTCGTCTAAGATTTTTTCGCCGACTTTCGTCTTGCCGCCGGCCGCAGAAAACGGACTGCGTCCCTCTTCAGCACTGCGCGCGTCGAATTGAAACGCCAAGAACCCGAGCAAGTCCGCGACTGCCTGCGGTTCGAGTATCGCAGGATAGACACCTGGCTCTAGCACTCTAGGATTACGCGCGTCGAGCGCTTTCCGGATCGCTTCGTTCGCGACGCGCGCGGTGTCGAGTTTCGCGACGTCGAAATGGTTTCGCAGAAAGTAACCGGAACTGGTCCCGTCGGCCGTGCGGGCCGTGGTCGATAAGCTCACCAGACTCGATCGGTCGTAAATGAAGTTGCCGTTCTTCGTCGCGGACGCGCCCGCGCCGCCACGCGCCTGATGAAATCCCGCACCGATAACTTTCGACTTCTCGCACGCGGCAATCACGTCGTTGATCGTTTTGGCGCGAGCGGTGACGGAGATGTTCGACGTTGCTTCGACGTAGCCGTTGACGGGCTTGTACGTTTGCTTGCCGAGCGTCGGCATGTACTCGCGATCGACAGGCGAGATGCGTGCGAGTTGTTCAGCGAGCGCGACCGTCGATTTAAGAGACTCGTCGTCGATCTCGTTCGTGCTGGCCGAGCCGCGCTTGCCGCCAATCCATACGGTGACGCCAACGCCGACGTTCTCGCGCGCGCCGCTGGTGGTGAACGCATTCGACGCGAAGCGAAGGTGGCCGTAGTTTTCACTGTTGACGCTGACGACGGCGTCGTCCGCTTTCACATAGCTCAACAACTTTTCGCAGATTGCGCGGGCTTCTGTTTCAGTGAGTAGCATTGGTGATCTCCTGAGTTACGACGTGACCTCAATTACGACGCGACCTTGGCTGCGGTGTTAAGTACGTTGACTTGGCGGAAGCGAGCCGGCGGACAACCGTGGCTGACAGCGTTCGACTGTCCGGGTTCGCCCTTGCCGTCGTTGAAGCTGCCGCCGAGTTGATACGTGGCCTGGCCGCCGAGGCCGTCGCATGAATTCCAGAAGTCGGTGGTGCGCGATTGATACGCAACGTCGCGCAGCATCTCGCCACGTTTGCCGTTCTTGATTTCCCAGAAGACCTGGCCGCCAAACTGGAAGTTGTAGCGCTGCTGATCGATCGAGTAGCTGCCGTCGCCGTAGATCAGGATGCCTTTCTCGACGCCGGCAATCAGATCGTCGAGTGACGTGTTGTCCGGGCCCGGTTGCAGCGAGACATTGGGCATACGTGGAAACGAGATGCTGCCCCAACTGTCGCCGTGATTGCAGCCGTACGACTTCTTCTGTCCCGTCATCGCGGCGAGGTCGCGCGTCGTTTGCCAGTCGACAAACACTCCGTCCTTGATCAGGTGCCAGCGTTGACTCGGAACGCCTTCGTCGTCGAAACCGACTGTCGCCAGACCCGCCGGCTGCGTTCTGTCCGCGACGAAGTTCATGATCTTCGAAGCGAATTGGAGTTTGCCGATCTTGTCAGGCGTCAGGAAACTGGTGCCGGCGTAGTTGGCTTCCATCCAGAGCGCACGATCGAGTTCCGTCGGGTGGCCCACTGATTCGTGGATCGTCAGCCACAGGTGAGTCGGATGCAGAACTAGGTCGTACTTGCCGGCTTCGACCTGTTTCGCTTTCAGCTTCATCACAGCTTCTTCGCCGGCCTGCTGTGCTTCGCGCTTCCAGTCGTGCTTCTCAATGTACTCGTAGCCCATTTGCTGTGGGCCGCCGAGCGCGCTGCGTGTTTGGAAATCGCCGCTGGCGCGGTTTACGGCGGTGACGTTGAAGCTCGGATTCGCACGAATGATGTATTGATCGATCCGCGAGCCATCCGTCGAGGCGTAGAACTTCTGCTCGTTTACCCAACCCATCGACGAGCTTACAAAGCCAACGCCTTGCGTCTTCATCGCCGATTCGTTTAGCGACAGCAGAAACTGGATCTTGTCGTCGATCGAAACTTCGAAGGGATCCTTTTCGAATGCGCTCTTCCAGGAAGTGACGACTTTCTCGACCGGCACGAGCGAGATGCGCTTGCGTTGATAGACCGAGTTGGCCCGAGCGATCTCGACGGCTTGTTGCGTGATGCGGCGGACGTCTTCCGGAGTGACGCTGCGACTCGACGCGAAGCCCCACGTTCCCTTGAACAACACGCGGACCCCGAAGCCGAAATTCTGACCACGCGAAACGTTCTGCACCTGCTTCTCGCGCGTGTTGATCGACTCGCTGCGATAGCGATTGATGCGGATGTCGGCGTACGTGACGCCGAGTTTGCGAGCAGTGCTCAAGGCGACGTCGGCCAGGGCGTTTTTATCGACCTCCGCAGCGACAGCCGCTTCAGCGGCAGCGACGTTGCTGATCCACGAAGGCAACTCCGGCAACGACAGCGCACCGGCAGCAACGCCGGCCGTCTTCAGAAAGTCACGACGAGACGTGGTCATATCACAAGCCTCCTACTCATGATTACTTAACTCGTGTTTCCAGTTTAGCCATGGCCCCAGCGCGGCGCAGCATCCAGCCGTAGAGCAGGATGATCAGGGCGACGAAGCCGAGAATGCCGAGCCAGGGCGCCGCCGCGAAGTCCGCAGGGAAGAACCCGATGGGAGCGTCGTTCGACAACGCCACGATCAGACCGGCGTTAATAACGCCCCACAGGCTTTCGCCGACGATCAGTCCGGATGCGACGAGAGTTCCGAGTCGCTCCGCACGTTCAGGGTTCGGCATAGATTTTATACGACGGTCGTACCAATACGAGAGCACAGCGCCGACAACGACGGCGAAAGTCGCCGACATCGGAAGATAGATACCGATACCAACCGCCAGCGGCGGAATGCGCAACTTGTTCATCGCGCCCAACAAGGTGTCCAACAGGATCAGCCCGACGCCGATGACTGCTCCGATCCCGATCATTTTCCATTGAAGGTTGCCACCGATGACACCCTGCGCCAGCGCGGAGATCAACGTCGCCTGCGGCGCCGGCAACGGATTCTGAGTTACGACGCCGACGTTCGGCGCGCCCGCGAATCCATACGCCGACGCCAACAAGTTCAGCACAAACGGAATCACAGACGCACCCGCCGCAACGCCGACGATGAGCGCGATCTGCTGTCGCATCGGCGAAGCGCCAACAAGCTGACCTGTTTTCAAATCCTGCAAGTTATCGTTCGAGATCGTCGCACACGCGAACACGATCGCCGTCACAAACAAAGCAAACGCGACGAGCGCCGGGCGCGTTTCTGTGCTCGGCGAAACCGCAAACACGAGCAGGGACGCGCACATCACGATCGATAAAATGCCAACACCCGAGATCGGGCTGTTCGACGCGCCGATAAGCCCAGCCATGTAGCCGCAAATCCCCGCGATGAGAAATCCGCCAAGCAACACGAACGGCACGGCAATCAGCGTGACCCTGAGTGCGTACGGCGCGAGCACTGACGACCGCGCAAACGTAAACGCCAGCCATCCGCTGACGAGCAAACACGCAATCGTTAACACCAGAATCCACCGCGGCGACAGATCGCGATCCAGATCGTCTCGCACACCTTCAGCGCGCGAAGCGGCGAGCGTGCTCACCAGTCCACCCACGACCGGTTTCGCCAATCTCGCCAACGTGTAGATCGCGGCGATCGCAATCGCTCCGGCGCCGATGAACCGCACCTGTCTCGCCCAGATCGTTAATGTGTGCGTATCGAGGGAAACCCCGGCAGCCGCCGGTTGCGACGACGTCAAAATCGGCACCGCGATGGCCCACGCGATGATCAGACCGGTGAGCATCGCCATGCCGACCGACAGTCCGACCAGATGGCCCGCGCCAAGCAGCGCCAGCGACCAGGCGAAATCGATACCGCTCGAAGCCGTTCCGCCAATTGGGAAGAATCGAGTAAACGTTCCGGCGGCGAGGCGCGTCGCCGTCACGATTGCCAAACCGGCCGAGGCCACTGCGCCAAGGATTACCGCCACGAGACCTTCTCGAGCTTCGCCCGTCTCGTCCTTCGTCTCCCCGCGCGTGCCCGATCCGACTCTCAACACCTCCGCAGCCGCGACGCCTTCCGGATAAGGCAGATCCGAATTCGTCACTAACGCACGCCGCAGCGGAATCGTGAACAAAACGCCAAGCACACCGCCAGTCAAACAAATCAGAAACGATTGCCAAAAGGGAAACCCAGTCCACCACCCGACGATCACCAGTCCCGGCAAGACAAAGATGATTGCCGACAACGTGCCGGCTGCGGATGCCACCGTCTGCACGATATTGTTTTCGAGTATCGAGGAGTCTTTCACGACACTCAGAATCGCCATTGAGATCACCGCCGCGGGAATTGACGAAGCAAAGGTCAATCCGACCTTCAGCCCGAGATAGACGTTTGCCGCGGTGAAGACCGTGGTGATGAGCGCGCCCAGGATCAGTCCGCGCACGGTGAGTTCTTTAGGCTTCATACAAACGCTCCTCGCGCCCGCAATCGATCGAGAATGTATTCCATGCCCAGCATGAGCGAGACAATCAAGCCCATCAACAACGCGACGGGTATGGTTGGCGCAGCAAGCAGTCCCCAGATGGCGCCGGCCAGTACGATAAGCGGCCGGATTAAGGTGAATGGCCCAAAGACTAACACGCTTGTGATGCTTCGTATATCGACGGACGGTATCGCGCGAATAAAAAACGTGATCGTTATGATGAGCGCGTAAGGCGCATAGACGATCAACATTCGCGACGCGACCTGTTCGAACGTGTCAAACAATCTCGCCGGCTCCGGCGTGATGGCTAACATCGCAACTGCCACGAGGCCGACGATTGCGACGGCGACCTGGCCCACCAACGCGCCGCGAATCATCGCTCGCCGGAAGTAGGCGCGCTTTTCGATCAGCGCACTTCGACCAGCCGCTTCGCGGTAACCGATGAAAGTCGAATCCACTGTCGCGAGGAGCCACAACAGGTAAATAGTCATTCGATCTTTCCCAATGAGGCGATCCGGTTTCCCATGTTTCTCACAAACGCCGCGTGATATGCGGGGCGGATTCCCACGAGCGAATGAAACACTCGTGGTATTGGCAGTCGCCACAATCTCGTTCCGTAAATGGCCGAAACAAAGTCCGGCGCGGCCGATCGCGCCGCTTCGAGAAGATAACGGCTCGTGTGCGCGCGAACCGCCGAGAGGATTCCGTCATGCTTCGCGAGTGGCTCGCGCATCCGGACCGCGTGAAAAAGCCAGGAACCGAAAGGCGCCATCGGCGAACTGTGGAAATCGTAGTGTACGAATGCGTGTGTCTCTTTTCGATCGTGCTGCCTGAGAAGTTCGACCAGGCCTTGTCCGCGGAAGTGGTGCAGGATTCCGGTTGAAAGATAGATCGCGGCCGGGTGGTCCAGTCGAAAAGCGTTTGCGACCAGAAACGTGCAGTTCAGTTTCTCGATGGACGCGAGCCGGCGCGCTTCGTCGATCAGCGCCTCGTTGAAGTCGACGCCGATCACTTCGACGTCGTCGTCGAAGTACGTATTCGCCGCCAGCCAACGCACGATGAAGCCCGTGCCGCAACCGATGTCGACTATACGAATCGGACTTTCAACACCGCCTTCGTGCAACGCTCTTATGATGGGCTTTAGGATCTCGCCGACTCGTCTGCCGTGCTGAAACTCCTCGGACATGCGCTGCATCTCGCAGTGTGAAGTGACGAGCAGCCGATCGACTGCGGCCGGATCGAGCACTCCTTCTCGTTCGGGTATGCGCTCCACAACGCGCACCGCCGTTCGGTTCTTCAACTCCGAAAACTGCCGCACCACGTCAGACTTTACAACCGGTTTGCGTTGCAGCGTCTCCGGGTCGAACGAAACGATCACATCCGAGATCTCGGGGCTATGGCGATCGACGTCAGTCATACTGTGAACGGAAATTGCGAAATCCCTTTTTCACCGACCTTCCGCAAGCGAGAGACACATGTAAGGGAAATTGAAAATTCCCTTTATTCACCCTTCCGCAAGCGAGAGACACATGTAAAAAGGAATTGCCAAATCATCGGAACAGGGTTCGCTTGTATGGACCAGCCAGAATACTCTGGGCCAACTTCAGTTGCGCCATCATCCGTATCTCAGTCCTTTCGAATTGACCAGCCAAACTTATTGCCCGCTCAAAGTCACTCCACGCGAAAAGCCCGGCGGCTTGCGACAATTGCGTAAGCAGTTCGCCAAGACTGCCAACGGCAGACATGTTCCACTCGCCCTCGCGAAGATACGTCGTGTCGTAACCGTCCAGCTTGATCGCCGCATCGATCAGACTGTTTAACTTCGGGACAAGCGACTCCATAATCACGAATCCCCGCTCGTCCTTCTCGAGACAATACGAAATCGCTACGCCCATCTGATGGAACGACTGCTCCTTGCCAGGGTTCATGGTCTCCACAACTTGCTCGGCCCGATTCAACAACTTCAACGCCATCTTCCGATTACTTATCCCTGCGCGATACGCTGCCGACACCAGCAACATGACGCGTTCCTCGAGTCGGCGAGTCTCGTTCAATAGCTTCTCCAACTCCGCCAACTGTTCTTCATCAAAGGTCACAGCTCGCTGAACCTGAGCCACCTCGTCAAGCATTTGTTGACGTCCCTGCGGATGGCCCTTGAATTCCTCGGCGATTTTTCGCATCCGCTCCAGGTCGCCTGCGTTTCTCGCCATCATCAATGCGCGCCACTGAATCTGCTCGGCAAGGTCCGGATACTTTCCTGCCAGGGCCAGAAGGCCGTCAATAGTGCCTTCTTGCTCCATCACCTCCACTTCCGTCAGCCCCTCGGGCGCCTGCACGAATTCGCCTTCGTCCCGCTGCCGCGATCGCTGTCTAATTCTGAGAGGCCGCGGATCGAACTTCTCTACGTTCGCCAGCACTGACGGTATCCATTGGCAAAAGTCGTCCTGGTTGCTCTCGGCAGATTTGCCGTCACATCCATTTGCTGCCGCGGTCGTAACCAGAAACGCAACAAAATCTTTGAAGGCCGTCTCGTCGATCATTGGTGGTTGGAAATTATTGGCCAGACTAAAGACGAACTGTCTTGCCTGCCAATCTCCTCTGAGGTCGCTCTTGCGCAGTTTCTGAACGATTTCCTTGAAGAGTACCAGCGCGTGCTCCTTATGCTTGCCGCCGAGCTGCATTATCGTAACGAGCAGCCCTTCAGAAAATCCTCGCGCCAGCGCGACACGCGCGAGCCGGATGGATACTTCGGGATTCTGTGCCGCGAGCTTTTGTGCCAATCGAACATCCAGGTCGCGTTCGTTCTCGATGAGGTAGTGTGGCAGCTTCTCGAGGTCCACTTCCGTCGCCTTGAAAAACGAGAACGCCAGTTCCGCATCACACCTGGCGATCCGTTCCACTGTGTCTGATCGCAACTTCAGAAACACCTGGAAGTTTTGCAGTTCTTTAGCGTCGACTTGATTCTCTGGCAGCACCAGGCGCGACTTGATGTCTTCCTGGACCAGAACGAACAACGCTCGGGCGCGCGCCTCGTCACGCTTCCAGAGCGACTCCGCGAGATTGGCGCCTATGCGGGCGCGGTTTTCCGCGGATTGCAGACTGTTGACCTGCTCCGCCAACGACTCGAGCACAACAAAAGCCTTCTCGCGCAACTCGGAATTGACGGCTTGTGAACTATTCGTTTGGCTCTCGCGGTTTGTCTTGCTTTCCTGGGCTTGTGCTTGTCGCTGGAAGAACGTGAGGACGACGATCAGCATCAAGGCCGGCAATTGGAAGTTTCTCATCGAGCCTCCGGGTCTGAGGTTGTAGACAACGGGGAGTTATTCGCTCTTTTTACGTTTCTGTAACCATACAAACACGACCGCTCCCATTGCTATCGCGACGAATACGCCGATCAAGCCTCCGCTCATATATTGGTTCTCCTTCGTCGATCTGATTGGACTAACGTGAGCTTGATTGCGACGAACCTGCCCGCACGACCGTGAGCTTCACTTCCGATGGATACTGTTTCGAGTGGTGCACGGCGTTGCGAGCGACGACACCTTTCGTCTCGTCATAATTGTTTCCGCCGGTGTTGAGGTTGCGATCGAAGCGCGGAAAGTTGCTGCTCGACACTTCGATGCGAATGCGATGCCCGGCCGCGAAGTAGTTGCTCGTCGTCAACGGCGATAGAGTCACTTTGTAGACTTTGCCAGTTTGCATCCAGGCGTTCGGTTTGTCGTAACCGTCGCGATACCTCATTCGCTGAATCGTTTCGTCGAGGTTGTAAGCGCGGCCATCGGGATAAACGTCGAGCAGCTTCACTGTGAAGTCCGTGTCTTTGGCATCAGACGACACGTACAGAGTGATCTCGATCGGGCCACTCACTTCGACGCCTTCCCTCAACGGCTCAGTGCTGTAAACCAGGACGTCGGGCCGCGACTCGTTCTTTCGCTGATCGAAAGCGCCGGCCGTAATCGCGTTTCCGGTGCAGCAAACATTGCCGCCGTACGACGGCACGGGGTTCATCGGATCGTATTCAAACCGGTCCGGGTTATCGCTTGCGGGTGCCGCTTCCACCAATACGCCGTCGCCATTAAAAGTGTTCGCCTTACCGCCGCTGGATAGGAAAAGCGTCATCGGTTGCGCGCCGCGAGGCGGCCACGTGTCCGACGATTGCCATTTGTTTAGGCCCATCGTGTAATAGCGGACGCGCGGTATCTGTTCGAGAATTCCGTTCTTGTCGCCTTTCAGGAAGTGATCGAACCAGCCATACGTCAGTTCGTCGTAGTTCAACCGCGCATCGCCGACGCTGCGTTCGCCGACGATTGTGTCCTGCGTGGCGCGTTTGTAGGCGCAGTGTAACGTCGGCGCGATCACGGCAAACTGCTGGTTCGCGATCTCCGGCGACGCTGTCTTCCGAACGTGATTGAAAGCAGCCAGGTTCGGACCGATCGAGACATCGTACCACGACATAAACCAGAAGCCCGGAATGTTGATCTTCATGTTGTCGTGCCACAATCCGCCTTTGTACCAGGCCGGATCGTTCGGCTGGCGCTCGATCATCGCGCCGCCGGTGGCGACCGGCATGCGATCCGCGTAGATGCCGGTTGGACCACCTGCCGCTTTCATGATGTCTTTCATCGGAAGATAGCGCAGCGCTTTGGACCAGTCCACGGGCGGCAGTTGCGCGGCGAGATCAAACGCTCGCGACGCGCCGATCAGTTCCTCTTGCGTGGTGTTTGGCGGAAACATCGGGCGCACCTGGTTCTGTTGGCCGTAGAGCCACGCGATGAACAACATCTGCACCGCTCCGCCTCGATACCAATTGCCTTGTTCGTAGAAACCGTCGACCCGGCCGACGCCGGCGCCAAACCCCTGCACGATCATCGTCGTAAACGCCGGGTGTCCCTGCGCCGCAACCGCCAGTTGCCACTCGGCCGTCGACGAGCAACCGATCGTGCCCACCTTGCCGTTGGACCATGGTTGTTTGGAGATCCAGGCGAGTTCGTCCACGCCGTCGGTGAGCGGCGGTCCGAGGATGTCGTAGTTTCCTTCCGAGAAGAACCGTCCGCGTTCGTTCATCTCGACAAACGCGTAGCCACGTTTCACTGCTTCGAGCTCATTCGACAAATCGCGTGGCGCGCCGTTGCGGACGTCCCAGAAGTTAAAGTTGTAGGGCGTGCGCACGAAGATGGTCGCATACTTTTTTGAAGTGTCTTTCGGCCGGTAGACGTCGGTCGCGATCCGTTTGCCGTCGCGCATCGGGATCATCAGTTTGCGTTCGACGATCGCAATCGACTGTAGCTCGGCCTCGATCTTGTTGCGCCGCTCCCGATCGTCCGGCGTCATTTCTCGACGCTGCGAGTGAACGCTTTCGTTCGAAAGGGTCAGAACGATGGCGCAGATGGCGACTAAAACAAACGCGCCGCTCGGAAAGGAACTCTTTTTCATAATGTGCTCCTCGAGAAGGATTGCGTTCCCGGACTTAGACTGCGACGGCTTGGCGGACTTGACCGTGTTACTTAGTCAGTCGGGCTTTGATTCTCTTTTCCAGTTCTTTTTCGAAAAACCGCGAGGACTTCTGCTGGCCTTTAGTGTCTAACATTATCCGGTCGATCCACAATACCTGAAGCGCATTCGCATCTCTCGTTACAAACTGCGCCGTTGCCGGCGCTATGTTGTGAGGATTGCCTCTCTGGTCGAAAAGCTGCATCGAGGGAACAAGGATCGACTCGTCAGATCCCCAAAACACAACCAGAGACACGTCTGCCTGCGCGAGGTCCTTGACGATTTCGACGCGCCCATATTTTGCCGCCTCTTCCTTATTCCATCGCGCAGCCCAATCGACCAAACCTTCATCAAGTTTCTCCCACTCGCTTGCGACATGTATTTTCAACGGATCGCCGGTGGGAAACTTGCCTGACGTGTTGAGCGAGACGGGAGTCGACGGTGCGACGGTTAAGACTTCTCGCAGCCGTGTGTATTCATCGCGTCCTAAAAAATCGATTCGATTGATGAGTTGGACCTTCGTCTGACGCCCGGCCATATCGCGAGTCTTCGACTTGTAAAAGACTCGCACGCGCAAGCCGGGCTTGAGTTCAGACAGGAGCAACTCGCGCGACGTTCCGTCCTTCAATTTCACCTTATAACCATCTTCGAGGACGCCAACAAACGTCTCGGCGTTGGTTTTATCCGGATGCCGAACCGTGATCTCGCGCGTGGTCTCATTGGCCGACTCCACGACCCCAACCCACGCATCACCAATAATGGTTGTCTTCTTCTGTGCGAAGACGGAAGTGGTTAGAGAAAGAAGCAGTATGATCAGTGTTAATCGTTTCATAGGCGATTGCGCGCTGAAGGAGAGGCAGGGTGGATCAGCGCTGCACAGGAGCGCTCGCGGCGCCCTGCTGACGCTTCAGTTCGGCGCGGAATTCTTTTCCAGTGCGTTCGACGATGCGCCTGAAGCCGGTTTCGTCGATAAATGGGTTCTGCGACGAATTCTGGGCCAGGCGTTTTATCTTTTCTTCCAGGGAGAAGAAGGATCCGTGCGGTGCGAGAAAGACGTCGCAGGGCAGGGTCTTCAAAATGCGGAAGCTTCGTTCGAAGTCGTCGACGATGTTTGGGTAGTTCGCGTTACCTACCAGCTTGAAACCCGGTATCGTCGTGCTGCCATAGAACACGACGTCGTATGTCTTCAATCCTTCGCGCACTTTCATGGTCCAAGTCGTGCATCCGGGCGTGTGCCCCGAAGTGACGCGGGCCGTCATCGTAACGTCGCCGAGCTGGACCGTATCGCCGTCGCGTAAAACGCGATCTGCCGTCACAGGCTCAAACAAAAAACGGTCGCCGAAGTTCGGATCGTTCTTGCCGCCCCGAGCAAGTAGCGGCGCATCGCCCTCGCTGACCATTAACTTCGCGCCGGCCAGTTCCTTCTTCAATGCAGCGAAGCCGCCGGCATGATCCGCGTGAGCGTGGCTGTTGATGAGGATCTTTATGTCTTCGAAACGAAACCCGAGTTGAGCAACGTTCTGCTTGATCTGTGGGACGGTCTCGAGAAAACCGGTATCGAGCAAAATGTGCCCCTGGGAGGTTACGATCAGGTAGGACGCAACTTCCTTCGCGCCAACGTAGTACACCTTGCCAATGATCTTGAATGGCTTAACGGGCTCGTTCCACTTCCGAGACTCATCATCGCTTATCTGCGCGAACGCCTGCGTCACGCTAAGCAGCAAAACACAGATTGTCAGGATCCTAGTTAGCATTCATCTTCTGAATGATCGCGTCGGCGAACTCGGCGGTCTTGGCGGTGCCGCCGATGTCGCGGGTTCTGACTTTGCCTTCTCGAAAGACGTTGAGCATGGCGGTCTCGATCTTGTCCGCGGCTTCGCGCTCGCTGATGTAACGCAGCATCATGATTCCCGATTGCAGCAGCGCCGTCGGGTTGGCGATGCCCTGGCCCGCAATGTCGGGCGCCGATCCGTGCACTGCTTCAAACACAGCGCCCTTCTCACCTATGTTCGCACCAGGAACGAGTCCTAACCCGCCGACGAGCCCTGCGCAGAGATCGGAAACGATGTCGCCGTAAAGATTTTCGAGCAGCAAGATGTCAAACTGCTCCGGACGCATCACCAGTTGCATACAGGCGTTGTCTACAATCTTGTCATCCGCGATGATATCCGGATAGTCCTGGCTGACCTTGCGGAAACACTCGAGAAAGAGACCATCGGAAAGCTTCATGATGTTTGCTTTATGCGCCGCCGTAATTTTCTTTCGCGATTCTTTCCGCGCATGGTCGAATGCAAAACGAGCAATGCGCGTCGACGCCTTCTCAGTAATGATCTTCAAACTCTCGACGACACCCGGAACGACGACGTGCTCCAACCCGGCGTACAAACTCTCCGTGTTCTCTCGCACAACGATGAGGTCCAACTCAGGATAACGGCACGGCACATTCGGCAGCGCGCGCACGGGACGCAGGTTGGCGTAAAGGTCAAGCGTCTTTCGCAGCCCGACATTCACTGAGGTAAATCCCTTGCCAATGGGAGTCGTAATCGGACCCTTCAACGCGACCTTGTTGCGCAGGATGGAATCGAGCAGGTCCTGCGGCAGTGTTTCGCCAAACTTTTCGAGCGCCTGCGCGCCCGCGTAATGCGTTTCCCATTGAACGTCGACGCCCGCAGCTTCAATGATTCGCACTACATTTGAAGCCACTTCGGGGCCGATGCCGTCGCCCGGAATCAGTGTGATACGATGCATATTCAATCGATTGGAACTTTTTGTTTATTAGATTAGAACATCGCAAGAATAAGTCTTTAGGCGAAGCCTGACAATCTGTAATGCACGCTGCGGAAATTGTCGTAATCGGCGGTGGTGTGATTGGTCTCGCCATCGCCCGTGCCCTCGCACTGCGCGGCGCGCGTGACGTCTGTTTGATCGAACGTTCCAGCCTCGGAAAAGAAGCTTCCTTCGCCGCCGGCGGCATGCTCTCGCCCCAGGTCGAAGCAAGTTCCCACGACGATTTCTTCAATCTTGCGACCCGCAGCCGCGACATGTACGCGAACTTCGCCGCCTCATTGCACGAAGAAACCGGCACAGACATCGAGCTCGACATGACCGGCACGCTCTATCTCGCGCTCGACTATCCCGATCTCGTCGACATCGAGAAGCGTCATCAATGGCAAGTCGCCGCCGGGCTCGCTATACAGAAGCTTACGCCCACAGAAGCGCGTGAACTCGAGCCGGGCATCAACAAAACGATCGTTGGCGCACTGCGTTTCCCGCGTGACGTGCAGGTCGAAAATCGCCGCTTGTTGACTGCCCTGACCAACAGTGTTGCCAAACTCGGCGTCGCGATACTCACGGAAACTGCCGTTGAATCGATAAAGGTCGAAAGCGATCGAGTAAAAGGCGTGCAAACTTCGCGCGGGTTTAGGAGTTGTCGAACGGTCGTGATCGCCGCCGGTCCGTGGTCGAGCTGGATTCCGGTTACGCCGAAAAACGCCGAAACGCCTGCGTTCAAAGTCGAACCGATACGCGGCCAGATGATCAGCTTCGACGCGCGGCCTCAATTGTGCCGTCACGTTGTTTATACGCCGCGCGGATATGTCGTGCCTCGCCGCGACGGCCGACTCCTCGCCGGATCGACCAGCGAACACGCAGGCTTCGCTAAACAAGTTACCGCCGGTGGAATCGGCACAATCCTCGCGAACGCTCAGGAAATTTGTCCCGCCATCGCCGATCTGCCGATCGCCGACACATGGGCCGGACTACGCCCGCGTGCCCCGGACAATTTGCCTGTACTGGGTCCTTATGATGAAATTGGCGGGCTGTTTTATGCAACGGGACACTATCGAAACGGAATCCTACTCGCGCCCGTCACTGGAGAGTTGATTGCCGAAGCGGTCGTCGACGGAATCCTTTCCCCTTTGCTGGGTCCTTTTAGTCCAAGTCGCTTCGACCTGGTGCGCGCTTAAATAAAGAGATCACATGATTACCAGGCTTTCAGTCGCCGTTCTTGCTCTATTACTGTTGATTGCGTCTGTCTTCGGGCAGGCGCCCGAAAGGAATGTCGTCAGTAATGTCGCCGGTAAGGACGACGCTGCCAGCAAGCCCGAAGATCGAACCGCGCAGATGCTATTCGAAGACGCCAACGGATACCTCGGCCGGCGTTACCAGGAATTCAACAAGCAAAAACTCCCGTACGATCCCAAACTCGAAGAAAAGACCAAGAAAGAACAACGCGATCTAGCGCTTAAAAATGCCGGGATCCTGCGCGCGCGCACGTCTTTAACGAACGACGATCTTTACTATCTCGGCATGCTCTATCACGTCGCCGCCGACGCTGACGCAGCCCTCTCGACGATGCAGCGTTTCTTAAAAGAAACTCCCGACGGCCAGAAAGCACAGGCGGCGCGAAACGTCGTGGTGCTCTATTCGATCAGGAAAGACCTGATTCCGGAAGCAATCGCTGCTGTTAACGACTACAGCAAGCATCAGCCACAAAACCCGGACGATCGCTACCGCATGGAGTTTCTGATCGCCGACGCTTTTCTGCGGGCGAAGAACTACACTTCGGTAGCCACGCACGCCAACGAAATGCTGAACGCAGCCAGGGCTTTCGCTTCAGCCAACAAAGGGGAACAATTCAAACGTGACGACATGTTGGTGAAGTCAGGACTGCTGCTCTCCGACGTGTACCTCAAGAGCAATCAAAGAGAAAAGGCGATCACGCTGCTCGAGGAACTGCGCCGTCTTTCGCTTTCCCTGCCTTCGGCAAATCTGTATAAACGGATGACGTATCGCTTGCAGGGCGTTCAGCCGGACCTGGATCCACTGAAGCTCTTCGAAGACGCGGCGGCGTTGCGAGGCACGTCACCAGGTGCGAACCCGCCCGAGATCACCGCCACTGAGTGGGTCGATCAAAAGCCGGTGAAACTCGCCGATCTGCGCGGAAAAGTCGTGCTGCTCGACTTTTGGGCGCCATGGTGCGGACCGTGCCGCTTCACGTTGCCGAAGTTCTCGAGCTGGCAGAATACCTACAAAGACAAGGGATTGGTGGTACTGGGCGTCACTAAGTATTACGGACACGCCGAGCAACGACCCGTCACGCCGGACCAGGAACTCGTCTACCTGCGCGAGTTCAAAAAGAAGAATCGCTTGCCTTACGGTTTTGCCGTCGACGATTCAGACGAGAATAGTTTGAACTACGGCGTCTACTCGATTCCGACGTCGTTTCTCATCGATCGCACAGGCGCCGTGCGCTTCATCTCGATCAGCGCTGACGACGAAGAGTTGGAACAGATGGAGACGATGATTAAGAAAGTCATCAAAGAGAAGTAGGATTTAAGAAGATGGAAGACCAGGGACTTACATTATTGATCGTGATTTCGTTTGGGGCGGGAATCCTCTCGTTTCTCTCGCCGTGCGTTTTGCCCCTCGTGCCCGGCTACATATCGCTGATCTCAGGAGTCAGTATCGATTCATTGAAAGAAGGCACGAGCAATAAACGCGCAGTGATCTTCAACTCGCTCGCCTTCAACGCCGGGCTGTCGGTGATCTTTCTGTTTCTGGGAACGACGGCCGGATTGGTCGGCTCGGCGATCACGAGTAATCCGTGGGTCCGCATCATCGGCGGCCTTGTCATCATCGCTTTCGGACTGCAACTCATCGGCATCCTCAAGATCACGGCGCTGTACAAAGACACGCGGCACTTCTCTGACGACAAGCCACGAGGCATGTTCGGATCGGCGCTCCTCGGGCTGGCTTTTGCCGCGGGTTGGACGCCGTGTATCGGACCGATTCTCGGCGGCATCATCGGCCTGGCTGCGACCAGCGGCGGCTGGCGAAGCGGCCTGGTGCTATCCGCTTTCTACTCGGCAGGACTGGCCGTGCCGTTTCTTCTGACCGGTCTGGGAATCAATCAGTTTCTCGGTTTCTACAAAAACTTTCGCAAGCACCTGCACAAAGTTGAAGTCATTTCCGGAATCGTGTTGATACTGGTCGGCCTGCTCGTGATGAGTGGGCAATCGACATTGCTGACTAGTGGAAAGCTTGCGAGGTTTATCCCCAACGCGGAAGGAATATTGTCCAGGTTTTTCGGTACAAAGCCGCCAAAGGCGGCGGAAGCAGCCGCGAATTTCCCGCCGCTCCCGGACGTTCAGTTTCAAACACTCGGTGGGCAGCCTTTCCACTTACAAGAGCTTCAGGGACAAGTCGTGCTGCTGAATTTCTGGGCCACGTACTGTCTGCCGTGTCGTGAAGAGATTCCCGAGCTGAACGCACTTCAGCACGAGCTTCAGGCGCAAGGGCTGAGAGTCGTCGGCGCATCGACCGACGACAGCGCGGATGGCGTGAATGCCTATCAACAGGAAGTTGCCAAGTTTGACTACCAGGTTTTGATCGGCGGAGACGACGCCAAAGCGAAATTGCAGCATCCGCAACTCCCGACTACATACCTGATCGATCGTCAGGGACGCATTCGTCAGAAGATAATCGGCGCGCGCGATAAGGCCGGGTGGGAAGCGGCGGTCAAGCCGCTGCTCGAGGAAACACCGGCCACAGCCAGTGCCGCAAATTAAACCGTCTTCAGGAGCAACAACATGAAGAAACTATTGATCGCCACCATTCTCACTCTCCTGTTCGTGCCTGTCGCCGCCTTCGCGCAACACGAGTTTTCTCCGCTCGCAGAGAAGACCGTCGACTACAAAGACTGGAGCCTGCCCGACATCAAGACCGATAAACCGGTCGAACTGCGTTCATTGATGAAAGGCAAAAAACTGGTGATGATCGTCTATTTCGCGCCGTGGTGTAAGAATTGGAAGTTTGAAGCTCCGGTCGCGGCGAAGCTTTACGAGAAGTACAAAGCTCAGGGGTTTGAGATCATCGGCGTGAGCGAGTACGGCACGAAGGACGAAGTGCGCACCTTCTTTGGCGAGGCTGGTGCACCGTATCCGGTTGTCGTCGAATCGGAAGGGCGCGACGTGCGCGACAAAACAGCTCATTATGGATATCGCCAGTTGACCGGCGACACGCGCAATTGGGGCTCGCCCTGGAACATCTTCCTCGAACCTGACAAAACGAATAAGAAGGGCGCCGTTCTTGCCGAAAAGGCGTGGGTCGTTAACGGCGAATTGGTCGAAGAGGAAGTGGACAAGTTCATCGCGTCGAAAGTTCAGGCTTCATCGAAAGTTCAAGCTTCATCCACAGTGAAAAAGGATCCCAAGTAGTCTGTGGATCACTTGACCTGCATGAAACTTCGCGTCCTCTATCACGGCCATTGCTTCGACGGCGTCGCGTCGGCCGCAACATTCACTCGGTTCTACAAAGAGCGCATCAATCGGGAAGCCGAGGTCAACTACACCGGGCTGCTTCACCGGCCCGGCAATCTGTTTGACCTCGACATGTTTGACTCCGACGAGAACGCCATCGTCGATTTCAAATATGCGGCGTCAGAAAAGCTGACGTGGTGGTTCGACCATCACGAGTCGGCGTTTTTGACGCCGGAAGACGAGGCGCATTTTCGGGCTGACCAATCGGGGCGGAAGTTTTTGGACGCGACGAGAAAGTCGTGTACGGAGTTTATTGCCGACGTTGCGCGCGAGCGGTTTGGTTTTGACACGGCGCCGATCGAATCGCTCGTTCATTGGGCGCACGTTATCGACGGCGCGTTGTATGAGTCGCCTGCGCAGTGTGTTGAGTTGAAAGAGCCGGCGCTGCAATTGATGCAGGTGATCGAGGCAGATCCTGACGACTTGTTTATCGAGCAGATCATTCGCGACCTTACGACGAAATCGCTGGACGACGTGGCGATGAGCGACGAGGTTCAGCATCGTTTTCGGCCGATACTCGAGCAACACCTGGAGACGCTGGAGGCGATCAGACGAAAAGCGACGTGCGCTGACGCTGTCGTGCAGTTTGATCTGGTAGACGAGGGTTACGAAGGATTCAACAAGTTCATTCCGTATTACTTGTTTCCCGAGACGACCTACTCCGTCGCGCTCACACGCGGTACGCATCGCACGAAGATTTCAGTCGGATCGAATCCGTGGGCGCCCAAGCCGCGCACGCACAACATCGCGAAGATCTGTGAACGATATGGTGGCGGCGGGCATGCCGTAGTGGGAGCCGTCTCCTTCAAACCGGAAGAAGTTGAAGAAGCTCGTCAAGCTGTGAAGGAAATCGTAGCCGAGCTTTCGTCTTAGAACACGGATTAACGCGCCATCAACGCTTCGATCTCTTCAGCCTGCTTCGGCACTTTGTTGGTCAATACCTTCGGCCCGTTGTTGGTGCAAAGCACGTCGTCTTCAATCCGCACGCCAATCCCGAGATACTTCTCCGGAACGTCCTTCGTATCCGGAGCGATGTAGATCCCCGGCTCCACAGTCATCACCACACCAGCCTCGAGCGCGCGTGATTCCTTTCCGTAGTAATAACGTCCGACGTCGTGAACGTCGATGCCGATCATGTGACCAAGCCCGTGCATGTAGAACTGTTCGTGCTTCTTCTCCTTGATCAACTCCTCCGGATCGCCCTTCAGCAACCCAAGCTCAACCATTCCCTCCGTCAACACCTCGATCGAGTGGTTTTTCAACTGCTCGTGCGTGACGCCGGGCCGGACCATCTCCACACACTCCATCTGCGCTTTCAGCACGAGGTCGTAGACGTCGCGCTGCGCCTGCGTGTAACGGCCGTTGATCGGAAACGTGCGAGTGATGTCGGAAGCGTAACCTTTGTACTCTGCGCCGGCGTCGACCAACAACAGGTCGCCGTCGCGAAGCTCGCCATCGTTATTGATGTAATGAAGCACAGTCGCATTCGGTCCACCGCCGACAATCGACGTGTACGCTGGACCAGCAGCGCCGCGGCGGCGAAAGATCTGCTCGATCAGCGCCTCGATCTGGTATTCCGGCATTCCCGGACGCGCAGCCTTCATCGCTTCGCAATGCGCTTCGGCGGCAATGTCGGCGGCCGTTTGCATGATCTCGAGTTCGTCAGCGCTCTTGATCACGCGCATCTCGTGAACGATCGACGCCGGATCGACGATCGTCTGCGGCGGATGAATCGGCTTGCGATTCACGCCGCGCATCGACGTGATCTCGCGAATGATCGTGTCGTCGAGCTCGCGGTTCACGCCCAGGCGGTAGTAAAGAATCTCAGCGTCGTCGAGTATCTCGCGCAGCTTGGCGTTGAACTCGGCAATCGGAAACGATGCGTGCGCGCCAAAATCGCTCAGCGCTCCTTCGACGCCCGCCCGCCGTCCATCCCAGATCTCCCGTTCCGGATCGCGTGGCCGTACAAACAACGTGTACTTGTTGTCCTCGGAAGGCTTGACGACCGCGATCGCTTCCGGTTCTTCGAAACCTGTCAGGTAAAAGAAGTCTGAATCCTGACGAAAACGGTAATTAGTATCGTTCGAACGCGTGGCTTCGCGAGCAGCGGGAATGATGGCGACTGACTTCGGCGCCATGCGCCGCATGAACTCCTCGAGTTGTGGTCTGATCATGTTCGGCATTGTACCTGAACCCCGGATTTAATAGATAATGAGCCATGCAGAAGCTTCAGTCAGAACGGCTACACGCGATCGTTGCTCGTGATCCGTCCAACGGACAGGAAATCGGTCGTGCAGCGTTGATGACTGCTGCGGATGTGGCAGTGGCAGTGCGAAACGCGCGCCTCGCCCAACCCGCGTGGGCCGCGCTTTCCTATCGCGAGCGGGCCGAGTTCATCTTGCGTGCAAGAGAGATCGTACTCGCGCGGACCGACGACATCGCAACCCTCATCTCACGCGAGACGGGCAAGCCGCCGGTTGAGGCAATCTCGATGGAGGTAGTCCCGACGCTCGACCTCATGAACCACTTCGCGCGAAACACCGAGCGCCTGCTCGAGCGAGAAAAGATCGGTCTCGGCCAGTACGGTTTGATGGGCCGCTCTTCTTACATCTTCTACAAACCGCTCGGCGTCGTCGGCATTATCTCGCCCTGGAACTTTCCCTGGGCCACGCCGCTCGACGAAGTCGTGATGGCGTTGATGGCGGGAAACGCCGTCGTTCTGAAGCCGAGCGAGTTGACGCCTTTTTCCGCATTGAAGATCGGTGAAGTTTTTAAAGAAGCGAAGTTGCCGCCAGGGTTGTTGGAGATTGTCACTGGTGATGGATCGACGGGCTCGGCGCTCGTCGAAGCGGGTGTCAACAAGATCATGTTTACCGGCAGTGTCGCGACGGGCAAACGGGTCGCGGAAGTGGCGGCGAAACGGTTGATTCCGGTCGTACTCGAGCTCGGCGGGAAAGATCCGATGATCGTGCTCGACGACGCGAAACTCGAAAACGCAGCGCGAGCCGCGATCTGGGGCGCGTTTTGCAACTCGGGTCAGGCGTGCGCGTCGATCGAGCGCTGCTACGTACACGAATCGATCGCGCCGCAGTTTATCGATCTGGTTGTGAAAGAGACGCGTGCGCTGAAACAGGGCAAGCCGGCCGCTGAAGGCGTCGACGTCGGCGCGATGTCGAATGAAAAACAGTTACATATCGTCGAGAGTCACGTGAGCGACGCCGTGAAGCGTGGCGCGCAAGTGCAAACCGGCGGGCATCGTTTGGACGATTCCGGCGGGTGGTTTCACGAGCCGACTGTGATAACGAACGTGAATCACTCGATGGAGTTGATGCGCGACGAAACGTTTGGGCCGGTGCTGCCGATCATGACGTTCAAGACGGACGACGAGGCGGTTCGGCTGGCGAACGACAGTATTTATGGCTTAACGGCAAGCATTTTCACCAGCGATATGCGGCGCGGCCGGGCGCTGGCCGAGCGGATCGACGCTGGGACGGTGATGATCAACGAAGTTGTTTATACGCATGCCGTGGCGCAAACGCCGTGGGGCGGCGTGAAGCAAAGCGGTTACGGCCGGACGCACGGCCGCCTCGGGTTGCTTGAACTGGTTACTCCGCAGCACGTTCACGTGAACGCCGTGCCGGGGGTGCCGGATGTGTGGTGGTTTCGGTATACAAAACAGGCCGGAAAGCTCTTCCGGGGCTTCGCCCGCCGCTTCACGACGGGTTCCGTTCTGAGTTCCTCTCTGCTCCTTCCGCAAATAATCCGCAGGCTATTTGAACGGCGCTAAGTATCCGGCTATACTTCGGCGTCCCAGCCTTTCGTTAGTGACCTCTCTTCGGGAAGTTCTGCGTAAAGCTGTAAGCACTTTTTCAGTTAACGCGTCGTAGTTCACTCCCAAATACTATCGTCGCTCGTTTCTCACTAGCCCTGGTTCTAGTACAAGGAGGATGTTCGTGAAAAAATTCCATGCGTTATCATTGATAGTGGTCCTGTGTGCGGTGGGCTTCCTCCCGCTCGCGGTCCAAGCCCAAAGTGAGGTGGCCGAACAACGTCGAGCTGAAATCAGCCGCCCAATCCATTTCGATAAATCGACAAAACCTTTACGCGACATGTTCGACACCGGCGAAGCGCCCAAGACACCTCGCAACGGTCGCGACTTCGAGCCCGGCAGGCCCCAACCAGTGGGCCACGTTAACCCTAACTTCGAGGATCCGCTGGCAGCCAGGAGCGTCGGCCTGCCTTCCGCACTCGCCGATCCAAAAGCTTCCACGGTCGGTGTACCCATCGATCCGTTGGCGCGCGTAGCTCCACCTGACACGACGGGCGACGTTGGTCCAAATCACTACGTGCAATGGGTCAACTCTCGATACTCGATCTACACGCTAACCAGAGACACCAGCAACAATATAACGGCCTTCACAATCGTCCCCGGCTTCCCCAAACAGGGTAACGTCGTGTGGCAGGGCTTCGGTGGACGATGCCAGTCCGATAACGACGGCGACCCGATCGTCCAGTACGACCAGTTGGCCGATCGCTGGATACTGACTCAGTTTGCGGTCTCAGGAACGCCATACACTCAGTGCGTTGCCGTTTCGACGACGCCTGATCCGACCGGCACCTACTTCCGTTACGCGTTCTCATACAGTAAGGACTTCAACGACTATCCGAAGATGGGCGTCTGGCCGGATGGTTACTACATCACCTACAACATGTTCCGAAGTGGCAGGAGCTACGTCGGTAACCGCGTGTGCGCGTTTGAACGCGCGCAAATGCTCGTCGGCGGTCCAGCGCGTCAGGCGTGCGTGAGCACCAGCACTGCGCACCACAGTCTCGAACCGGCCGATCTGGAAGGCACGACCTTGCCTCCTGCCGGCTCGCCGAACCTGTTGTTGAGTATGTCGACTTCAACAATCAACTTTTGGCGGTACGCGGTCGATTGGAACGCGGGTACGGGAACGTTAACCGGGCCAATTACGGTTCCCGGAGTCGCCGCGTTCTCGCGTGCGTGTAGCGGCGGCGTTTGCATTTCGCAACCAGGCACGACGCAGAAGCTTGATTCACTCGCCGATCGCTTGATGTACCGTTTGAGCTACCGCAACTTCGGCACGCACGAAGCGATGGTGATCAATCACTCGGTCACGAGCGGCACCGGCACCGGCATCCGCTGGTACGAGCTGCGCAACGCGGCGGGACAAAGCTTCGGCACTGCTAATCCGGTGGTGCATCAACAAGGCACGTTCGCGCCGACCAACGATTTTCGTTGGATGGGAAGCGCGGCGATGGACAAGACCGGCGGCATCGCCATCGGTTACAACATCTCGAACGCCAGCACGATCGTGCCGAGCATTCGTTACGCCTATCGCGGTCCCGCCGATCCGGCGGGAACACTTGGAAACGAGACGACCGCCATGGTCGGCCTCGGAATCCAAAGCGCGTCGCTGTCACGCTGGGGCGACTACAGCACGATCTCCGTCGACCCGGTTGACGGATGCACGATGGTGTTTACGACCCAGTTCCAACCGGCGAACGGCAACTTCAACTGGAGCACGTACATTCACTCGTTCAAGCTGAGCACGTGTAACTAGTTATTTCTTTCTGTACAATCCGTGTTTCCGCGCGGGCGCGCTGTGTCTCCTGCATGCGCGGAAACACGGTTTTTTAAAATGGCGCTCTGGAAGAACTACATGTACCGGCGCGAACGCTGGTACCACCAACGTGACAACAACCGTCTTGTCCGCCCGCTTGAGTGGGGCTTGTCTTACATCGTCGACCACGCCAATGGCGACGACCCGCGCGAGCTTTTCCGGAAACATACTGAACGAGTAATGCAGTCGAGCGATGATTTTTACTCGCTGCCCGAAATCACTGACTACCGGCTCGTAGGTGACTCTTTAACGTGGACGAGCGCTATCCACACGCCGTCAATCGAAAACAACACCGCCCACGCGCGGTTCTTTCCCGCCAAGGGCAGGGATGGTCAGCGGCCGCGGAACGCGGTCGTCGTGTTGCCGCAGTGGAACGCGCAGCCGGAGAGTCACGTCGAGGCTTGCCGGATTTTCAACTTCATCGGCATGTCGGCGCTGCGCTTGACGTTGCCGTACCATCTGCAACGCAAGCCGCCTGAGCTCGAAAGAGCAGACCACCTCGTCAGCACGAACATCGGACGCACGATTCAATCGATGCGCCAGGCGGTGCTCGACACGCGCGCGGCTGTGCGGTGGTTGAAAAACGAAGGATACGAAAAGGTCGGAATTCTCGGGACGAGCGTCGGATCGTGCATCTCGTTTCTGGCGTTCGCGCACGAACCGAACCTGAACGCCGGCGCCTTCAATCACGTTTCAGGATACGTGGCCGACGTCGTGTGGCATGGACTTTCGACGGCGCACGTTCGCGCCGGACTGGGCGATCAATTGACGTTGGATGAACTGCGCGATTGGTGGCGGCCGATCAGCCCTTTTCCGTACATGTCGCGAGTGGGCCAACGTCCGATACGCTTTATCATTGCCCGATACGATCTAACGTTTCCGCTCGATCTCTCGCATGACGCGATCGCCGAGGCGCGCCGTCACAAGCTGCCGCTCGACGTCGTCTGGCTGCCCTGCGGTCACTACACCACCGGCGAACTTCCCTGGAAAGCGATCGACGCCTGGAAGATCGCCACGTTCTTCCGCAAACAATTTCGCGATTAACTTTTCGCGAGCGGGAAGACCGGTTCGATGTCTACCGGCACGTCCCTTAACTTATCCAACGCCTGCTGCATAGGCGGTCTGATCACCGCTAACTTGTCGAGCATCGCCTTCGCCTTCTCATAAGAACCTTCGGCTTCGACCATCAACAAGTCGTGCGTCAGCTTGCGCACGGCGTCTTTGATCTTCGCGTGATCGACACTGAACGTTCCTTTCGTGTCGTTGAACTTGATCGCGCCCTCGTCAGTCAAGTAGTTGAACTGCAACGCCACGCCGCGTCCGTGCGCTTCGGTGATTCCGAAACGCACCGAGCGGAACATGCTCGCGAGATACGTCGTGTAGAGCGTGCGCTCCATGCTTTTCTCGATGATGTTGCGATCGATCATGAACTGAAGCGCCCATAGCCCGGTCATGTCAGCCTTCGCTTCTTCAATCGCGGAATAGAGCTCCTTCAATTGCTTCCGCACCGTCGTTTCCTCGCCGTTGAGCTTGATGTTGTGTGGTCCGAGCCCGTGCATCAGCTCGTGGCAAAGAATGTGCGTGAAGAAGGAGTCGAACGCCAAGGCCGACTGTTCCGACGGATCGAGAACGACTCGCGAGATCGGCACCAGGGTCTTGTTGAACTTGGCGTCCTGCACGTTCTTCAGCATGACTCGCTTCGAGCCTTTTTCCTGCACGACGCGTTCGTCGTTCGGCAGATTGAACGCCGCCGTCTGCACGCCGCTGTTGCCTTCGCCGGAACCGAATACCTCGTTCACGACGCGGATCGGCGAAGCGGCGCCAAGCTTCGGATTGCGATACTGCGGGTCGATCGGCAGGTTGTTTTCCAACTCCTGCAAATGACTGCTGAACTTCGCGAGCTTCGCCGTTTCCGCGTCGTCGCGGAGTGTGACGTAGGCTTCGAACGCGGCCTTGTAACTAAACAGTTCGTCTTCGTAAGTCTCGTATGGACCGATGGTGACGTCGATCGGTGAATCCAGATCCATCCAGGCGACGTCACTGGCGTAGTAGTCGTCGGAACCGAATGCGTCGGCGCGTTTGTTGAGGAAGGTTTTGAGGGTTGCATTCGTCGTCAGTGCGGCGGCTTCGCGAAGAAGTTTCGCCGCGGGATCGAGGATGTCTTTGTACGCCTGACTGTATGGAACGATCGTCAGTTTTTTGTCAGCGCCGCGGCGGATCAGGTGAAAGAAGCCGGTGGCTTTCTGTTTCTCGGGTTCCGGCAGTGTTTGCAACCAGGAGTTGAACTCGTCTTTCGTGATGTCGTCGGGATAGTAGTTTGCTTGCGGCGGCTTTTCGCGCGGTACGCCTTCGATGAACGGTTCTTTCTCGTCGAGCCGCGACCATGGACCATCGTTGATGTAGAAATAGTGCAGACGTTGGCGGCCCGCGGCAGTTTTATCCGCTTGCAGTTTCTTCTCGAGCGCCTCGTTACCGCTCCACACCTGTCGCAGGAACAAAGGATCCAGCAATTTAGCTGCCGCGATGATCTTGTCGAGCGCCTGCCGATCCTTTGGCGAGAGCTTTGAAACGTCCGCCGTCAATTCAGTTGGCGCAAAGCGCGCGATCTTACGCGCGAGCTCCGGGTCACCGCTGTTTTGCGCAGTTGTGCTTAAGATTAAAGTCATGGTTAGAACCAATGCGACCGAAACTTTCAATAACATGTTTTGTGTCCTTTTGTGCCTTTTTGTGGCTCATAACGCCTGACGGTTCTTCAAGATCTTAACGAATGACGCCGCTCGTAATTCAGGCAACGTTAATCCGGAACGGTCGACGGCTTCTGCTTCCGTTATCGCGCCACAGTTGATCGCCCGGAGAAAGTAGTTGAGCAATCCCTGCCCTGTTGCCGCGTCGTCGAAAACGTCGCCGACGAGTGTCGCCTTGGCCGCTTTCTCGACGAAGTTTTTTAGACGTTCGGAAGCGGCGTCGAGGCTGTCCAGAAAGAAAGCGTAGACGGCTGCGTAGCGCGTCGGCAGTTGCGCCGGATGCAAGTCCCAACCTTGATAGAAAGCGTTAATCAACGAATGCTGGATGTGATCGTAGTGGAGCTTCCACGCGCGATGCACGGTATCGCGATTCTCGTCGATCTGTTCTTTCGTCAGCGACTCGCCTTCGGCACGGCGATGCGGCGCGACGGGCATGATGTTTGTCGCGCCGTCTGACAGCCAAATGCCGGTGCCCGCGAACGACACCTGCATCATGTGTTTCGCGAAGTCACACGCGGCGTGGAGCATGTGCTGATGGGCGGCGGTGATGTTGCAACCGGCAGTGTAATCGTAGGTGCCGAAGTGGGCCGCGACGCAGCGTCCTTCACCCGCGGCGAGCAGCAACGGAAGATTCAATTGTCCGTTGTGATCGATCATCGATTGCGTCGTTTCGATCATCATCTCGAATTTCAAACTGCCTTCGGCGAGACCTGTTTGTTTCTCCAACTGTTTCAGTAAAGCGACTAAAGCTGCGACCTGTTCGGGAATCGTGATCTTCGGCAGCGTTATGACGAAGTTCTCGGGTAACTGGCCGCTGTTCTGTTCGACGAGATTTGAGACGAAGAGATCGAGCGTGCGAAAGCTTCGCGTGCGCAACTCTTCGTTGAACGGCTTGATACGAATGCCGATGAATGGCGGGAGCGTGTTGTTCCTGCGCCCAGCCGCGACTTCAGCGGCTGCGGCTGCGGCGTGTCCGTCTTCTTCGGCGTCGGGCCGGTTGCCATAACCGTCTTCGAAATCGATACGGAAGTCTTCCACCGGCTCGCGCTGCAACTTCTCAGTGACTCGTTGGTAAATCACGCCCGCCAGCTTTTCTTTTACGCCGATGGCTTTGGCGAACGTCGCGGCGTCAGGAGCGAACTCTTCCAGCGAACGCCGAGCGACAGCGCCGAGCCGTTGTGCCGAGTCAGACTTGAAAAGATGAGCGCCGCCGTAAACGGTGTGTACCGGCTGGCGGCGGCCGGTTTCACCCGGATAATGCTGGGAAAACTGCTCGTTTGCGCGCCGCAGTGGTTCGACAATATCGACTGTCATAGTGATCCTTCAGTGAATCTTTCGAAAACCTATATATTTATTGACACCAGGGCTTTGGCTTCGCTATGGTGATGGAGAGCCTTCCCGAGGGTTCTGCCCTAATTCTTCACCACTGTCAACCGAACAAACCGATCCTGATAGGCGGATAAATCGTCATGTGGAGAATCGTTCTCGTTATCGGCTTCGTCCTGCTCTTCCCCCCGCTCGCTACACACGCACAATCGCCCGCCCCGAAACACGGCGGCAAAATCGAGTCGCGCTACGATGGGTTCAATTATGAAACCCTGGCGCGCCTTCGCAAAATGAAAGTGTCCTGCGACGGCGCAAAAGACATGTTCAATAAAGACACCTGCGTCAGCATCGACGTCACACTGCGCTTTCCCGGCTCGCAGTTCAACTACGTCCGCAATGTTGCGCTGCAAGTCATATTCGAAAATAAAGACTGGGTACATATCCATCCACCGGAACAGCGTGACCTGTCAATATCGACCGAGTCAGAAACGTTTCGCCTGGGCCGGATGAATCTGGTCACGAATAACAAACCAGGCCAGTGGGATACGAAGATCGAAGTGCTGGAAGCGACGATTTCCTACGAGACTTTCAAGAAGATGGCGCTGGCGACTCAAGTCGAGATAAAGATCGGTCCCGGAGCCGTGATACTGCGCGACAACAACGTCGCCGCGCTGCGCGATCTGAATAGCCGCGTCATCCCACCAACCCCGAACAGTTCTACGGGCACATCTGCCAAAACTTTATCGCGTTCACCGGATGAATGAGCATGAGGATCTGAAGCAGCAGACTATCGTGGATCGTTAGCACCAGGACCACTTCCAGCAGCAGGAACGCGATCAGCCCGCGAAACCAGCCGAGAGCGCGCACCAGAAGAAAACCAGCCGCCGCGCACGATAGATCGCCAAGCGAGTTCACCACAGTGTCGCCCGTGTAACCGAGCGCTGCGGTCTGCTCGCGATAACGGTCGATGACGAAGTTTGTGTTTTCGATCACTTCCCATAACGCTTCGAAGACAACGGCGAGACTGAATTGCCACTGCGGCGCCAGGTTTTTGAACACGTGCGAGATCAGCCAGAAGAGCAGAAATCCGTGGAGTATGTGAGTGAAGCTGTAGGGGTCAAAAAGCTGTTGCGAGTTGCGCGAGCTGCACGTGTCTCCAACCCAGATCTGAAACTCACCGCACGCGCAGGCCCACAGCCGTCCTTCCGCCCGCAGGACCAACGCGAGTGCCGGCACGACCAGTAAGTTTATTATTCGTGTCTTTCCTATGGCCCGTAACATACCACGACATTAGGGAGGATCGGGCTGGTCAAAATCTTGACAACTCTGAAGTCACGGACTTAGACTGACCAAGCCTCTACGACTAATGTCTATGCGGGCCTTACCGTGGTTCTGCTATAGCATAGACATTGGTGCTCGTCTTTTCTCGTCCAGGTCCGCCAACGTTTCCTCTACATTTAGAATTATGAATACTATAAATCGCGCTGTGACGCGGAAGCCGCCGGTTGCGCCTCCCGTCTATCGCCCACAACCGACGCCAAGAGTCTTACAAACAAAGAGCGCAGTGGTACAACGCCCCAGGGTCGTTCAATTACCGCGTCACACTGTCTCGCCTCCCGTTCGTCTTCCAGTAATAAATCGTCCAGTAATAACGAAGCCCGCGCAGTCAAGACTGCCCGTGCAAATGAAACCGAAGCACCCGCTCAATAGACCTGCACGTGTGCCGCTTCCGGCCAACAACCAAACGGTGCAGCCATTCCTTATTGAAGGCCTGGTGCTAGGAGGTCTTGCCCTGGGAGCAATCTACGGCGGTTACCGGTATTACCGTCATCGCCGTCGCGAGTCCACGATTGCCGATATTCGGCGTGAGCATGCTGCCCTGGGGCCCAGAATAGTGGGTCACGTGGAAGCTCCCCATGGACTGGGCGTCACAAGCACCGCCACAACGATAGATCCGACAGTTGCTGTCGGAGCGCGTCAGTACCGGGTTTTCATCAACGAAGATGATCCAGTCGGAAGCGGCGGATCGAGCCCCTCGCTGATGGAGAGTGCCCGAATCCACGAGCGGACGCATATTGCGGCCGATCAGGCGTACACCGAGAACCTGACGCCCGGCGTCAGTCAACAGATTCACCATGCAGGGCCGGGGCGAGGGCTCTATCACACCTACCCCTTACACGACCGCGCTGAGAAGTTGTTGAGCGCTATCGCGTCCGATCGCGCGTTGTCTCGACAGCAACGAGCCCACCTGGATAGTAGGGTTAGAAACAACGCGTTAAGGCCAACCGAGTGGGACAGCACGATCAACGAATTGTTGGTATACACACGCGAAGAGGGAATCAGAGCGAACAGCAGTACGATCAAGTTATTGGTGACTTACGCGAAAGAAAACCTGGAACATCGCAGGGGAAATCTGGCCCGGTTGCCACGCTTAAGGGCGGACGCGGGTGATCGCCATCACCAGGAGCAGGAGCGATGGCCGTTGCTGTTCCCGAGGCAGGCGGTCTGATGCGTAATCCGAAACAACCACATCAATTCAAATCCACCGTCACACAGCGCAAGACTGCCGTGTCAGCGCCCACGCGCAAGCAGCCAATCGCGCCTCCGGTCTATCGTCCGCAAGCAAAGCCACTATTGCAGAAAAAACAATTTACCGCTCCGCCAGTTTATCGCCCACTATCAGTCCCAAAAGTTTTGCAAACGCGGCAGATAAACCCAGCCATTCAAAAGAAAGAAACCGTACAACCGAGCAAGCCTTCGGCATCTCGGCCTCTGCCAGTGACAAAAGTGGCCGCAGCTAATAGCAAGATTAACGCTTCATTGGCTGCTAACCTGACACCGCATCACTTGCGTCCAAACGCTCTTGCGATCCAACGAACGGAAGCTAAAAAGATCGCACCGCCAAAGGTGATGTTGCCGGCTCGTCCTTCGCCGAAAACATCCACGGGCGTTAGTGTCAAAGCGGCTCCGTCTGTTCCGTTATCGCGTAATGCCGCTCCGATGATTCAACTGAAGCGTCGCGCGCGCGGGAAGCTGCATCCTCGCGGATGGTACACACAGTCGAAGTTATATTTCGTCGCGGACAATAATAAGAACAAACTGTATTCCTATTGGGGTGCTCCTGCTCCTCAGCCGGCTTCACTCTTCATAAAGAGTTGGGAGTTTACGTCTGGTCTCTTGTGGTCCACCTGGACTCCGAAAGTGCAGTTCCTGACGCCGGCGCCGAATGACGACCGGCCATACGGGGCGGCCCTGAGAGAGTACAGGGAAGCGCGAGCTAATCTTCATCGAGGGGGCGAGGGATCGTTTATTTTCGGAAAGAATGATTGCGCAAACTTCGCAACGGTCTTGAGTAGTTTGATCACGGAGGAAACCGGCGCCGGACACCTAACCGACGTTCATTTAAAGGGAACAGTGCAGATCGTAAAGCATGGCAACGTGAGCGTTGGCACTATGCTGAAGCATAAGTTTGTCAACGATGACGTCGCTCAATATCATGCGGCCACGGTGGTCGCCGTTGACGGAAAAGATCTCGTGACTCTGGAGGCCGATGTAGGCAAGCCACTCACACGGCCAGAGTTTCATATTCGAGCCGGAGTTTTTGGGTTCGTGAGGAATAACGATCCTAACTACGCATTCGGAGACGAGGTGCGGGTAGTGCAGGCTCCGACAACAGAAGTCGGCAAAGCACGGGGCAATTTCGGACGATTGACCAACCGGGAGTTTGAGGGGAATGAAGACGCTATCATCGAGCAGGGTTTGATAGCGATAACAGACTGAGTGAGGTAAATGAGGCGCGCAGTTCGCCGGCGTTACGTTTCTTCATAAAAGCGCACACCTTCCTGTAAGCGCGAATTTATCCATTTCGGATGAATTCATCTTTCAACGAAGGAGACCTATATGAAGAGACTGACTGTCAAACTTTCCCTGATTGCCTGCGCCTTATTTCTGCCGGCTGTGCTGGTCGCACAGACCAAGGTGACCCCTTCAGGCGACAAAATACTACTCCTTACAACTGACCCGTCAACTTCAAGAAGGAATGTTGCTGGAGTATCTAAAATCATGGCCGCTACTGAAGCTGCCGAGGCCAACAGAACGAACGCAGACGCACAAGTGGAAGGCCGGGCACGATTGGAGGGTAACTATTTAGTAATTGACTTCACCCGCCCTTTACCTAACAAGAGTCAAAAATTAGCGCTTGCTTCTAACCTCGCTCTGGACGACATAGGCGGGCAATGTATGCAGATCAAGTCCGGGACTTATGCTCTGAGTCGCACTCGGTCAGAAAACGGATCGATAAAGTTACCTGTAACTCCGAAAAACCCAGCGGCCAGGCCAAGGCCATGGCACGGATGGTTCCATACTCGCTGTGTGGATTGTTGCGGTCACTGGTAATTCCGCCACTCTGCAGGGGAGCATAACGACACGCCGCTAGCTCCCCTGATCCATCTTTTTTGACTGGAGACATCATGCTCTTAAGAATCATCAGCCTTATTTTGATTTCTATCTTCAGTGCGAGCTCTCTTCATCCGTCGCGGGGGATGCACGAGCGTTCGGGTTCGAACCCCAGATCGTTAGTAACCAATGAGGCCCTGATCAGTGACTTATATCGAGTAACGTCGGTGGATGATCCCATGTCGGTTGTTCGTTTTGTTTTTTTATCAATAGCAGAGGAGGTCAATGTTTATCCCACAGAGAACTATTACTACTTTGAATGCGTTCTCAACAGAGTTCCGATTAAGGGAAACATTGGATTACCGGCCCACGGTATCGACGATGGCATCGTGACCTTTGCATACGAGGAAGACTATGCAATCGCGGACATTAATCATCCCGCCCGCCACGCGGAACTTAGCCTCACAGCCAAGGTTGGCGTCTTTGTCAGAAAGGTAAATGATTTCAAGTACGCGGTTACTTTTGAGGATAAGACAGTCATATTCAATCTAAATGACGTCGGTACTCTTCCTCCCAGAAAAGCTATTCTTTCTCCTGATGAAACTTTCGTGGGACCCAGCTTCGACGAATCGGGACTGCAGTTCTATCTCATATTCAATCAGAAGTGTAATGCCTTATTCTGGATACTGAATGAGGATGACTTCGTCCCGGAACAATTCCTGAGTTATACCTCGAGAATTTTGATAGGAAGAAGGACTCAGTTTGCATTTTATGATGACAAAGAAAACAACAGGCGAGTCCTCATAGGTGTCAAAGACGATAATGTTGCAAGAAACAATTGGTATGACGGACCGTTCGACCAATTGCCTGACAACTATATAAAAACGGGAAGGATAGAACTTCAAAAATATATCGAATCTTGCTACCCATTCACCAAAGGCAAGATCGACAAATTTGGGATCTCCCTCGAGAAGAAGGAGGTGCGGGTGCCGATAGTTCCCTACTTAAACTACTCATCTCCAAGTCAGTTAGTAAAACTAATTGACTCATTAGAATCTTCATCCAAATCCAACGCCGATTTCTTCTGCAGACTTGCGAGGCGCCTTCATTCAAGCTGATTGCAGCCATACGTGGGCGGCCTAACTAGTGAGCTTTTTACTGTCCTGGAATTACAAACCGCCTGGGGAAGGGAAAGGCCGCTGAAGTTAATTCTAGCGGCCTTCGTCGGATGTCGTGGCAGCCCAGACGGGACAATCTTCGCAACTTTTTCCTGTCGCCACCGGCAGAAATGCTTAGTTTCTTGCAGCAGTTGCACGCAGCGCTTTAGTTTAGTTCCGCAAGTCGAACGGAGTGGAGTTGACGCAGTGGCGCGATTTCATTCAACCTTCCCCGCATCATTCATCTTGAGACGCGCTTCCGCCGCTTGCGTCCAACGATTCAGGCGCTCCGTCGGTTTCAACTCTGACTACGACCGCAGACTCGAGTTTACTCTCACATCATTTCGCGCATGCCCATGTGGCCGTCTTATCTTTAGTTACAGTCAGCATCCATTTGCCGCTAGAGGATGAAGGAAACGTCATCACCGCGCCATCGCTATATGAGTTCACGTTGAACGCCCCCTTGACCCCCATTAACGCACAGGCCTTGATGCCTCCAGCTGGGGCGATGGTGTGTGTCTGCGTCGTTGTCTGGAGCGGTGTTGTATCGGCTGTGATGGTCGTGTTCGCCGGAAAATCTACACACCGAGCCGAGACGCGCGCGCGCGAGCCATCGGCCGACGCCGGTAGGTTGGCTTCGATGTACCAGCCAGTGGTCGAATGGGTACTATCAGTCGCCGTCACCTTGCGCACCTTCGCGAATCTGCTGCTACTGTTCCATGCCCCTGCTATCCCCCAAATGCCGCTAAGGAAACAGCGCCGCACCTTGTTATTAGGGGCGTTCAGGCTGGCAACCTTGACTGGATTGTCGCCACTAGCCCACGTACCTTCCTTTACGTTGTCAGTGGTAAGGAAGCAGGTCGCCATACCCTGCACGGGGTTATTGTCCCAGACCTGCTGATTCGTTTGGTTAGAGCAGGCTCCTCCGTGGGCCATAAGCCAAAAGTGCCCGGTACTCGGAACCTTGTCGGCTACTCTTGCTATCGATTCTAAACCTTGAGTACCACATCCGAATCCCGATTGTGAGCCCTTATTGAGATTTCCGGAGACGCCACTGAGAAAGCAGGTTTGAGTCGACGTTGATCCCATGTCAACCCCAACCACGTCAGTCGTAGTTCCATGGCCGGCGGCGAGATAACCACTCAACGCATTGCCGATGCTAAGGGCGGAGCAAATGACGAAAATGCCGACAATCGCCGGCAAGACCACGCGAGTAAGCCAACGCAATTGACAGTGAGGGATGCGAACAGAATTGTGTCTCGTCTTGTTTTTTCGAGCTTCTACTGGCATGTGAGTCCTTTCGTTTGGACCAAAGTAATTGGTCGCGGGCGATAACGCGGATTAAAGAATCCGGTTGATTCGGTGGGGTGGTGCAGCGAGGGAATCAGCCGAAGACTTTAGTTAGTCTCCTTGGTGGCGGGCACCATATGACAAGGCAAGCAGGAAGTCAATGGGTTTTGGCAGCCCATACGGGACACTCTTCGCAACTTTTTGCTGTCGCCACCCGCAGAAATGCTCGGTTTGTTGCAACAGTTCCCATGCTCGATGGAGGGTTAGCCAGTACGTGGAAGGGCAACCACACGGCGCTTGCTTCATAGATGCCTCAAACCCTCAATTTGAGTGGCGCTGCGCCGAGCGGCGATCAACAGCCAGAACGTAGTAAGCGAAATGTTACGCAAGGTCGTGAGGCTATTTGCCTCAGTGCGTAAATACCGACTGTTACATTTACCAGTATCACTCATGCATACGCCACATTAAGATCCTAAACTCGAAGTATTTCAGGCCTTCACCTCTTTTTGAGTTGTCGCCCAACCTGATCAATTCCCTCTCTTAACGATTTCCCAGCTTACTGAGAAATCTCTTCCACAAGGAAAGGAAAATGATTTTGACTAAATTTACCCAGAACTCTTCAAGGCTT
>JBKPNH010000135.1:0-50667 GCA_046732535.1 Acidobacteriota bacterium | reverse complement strand
GGCCGTGGCTTAAGCAATACAAGTGGGTAGTTTATTTCTTTGTCGCAGTTGCGTTCTGGAATCTGGTGGGTGCAGGAATCTTCGGATTCATGATCAATCCACCGATCGCGCTTTACTACATGCAGGGCTTGAATACGACCGCAGTGCACGCGCACGGTGCACTCTACGGTGTCTACGGCACACTCGGACTTGGACTAATGCTGTTTTGTCTGCGAGCGATGAGGCCGGAGCTGAAGTGGAAGGAACGACCGATTTGGTTTGCGTTCTGGGCGATCAATATCGGTTTGATGTTGGAAATCGTCTTGAGCCTCCTGCCGGTTGGTTTGATGCAGACGTATCAATCGGTTTCTGTCGGTTACTGGTCGGCGCGGAGTTCAGAGTTCATGCAAACAGAGCTGATGCAGACTCTGCGCTGGATGCGAATGATCGGCGACACAATATTCGCCCTTGGTGCAATCGCATTCGTGTACTTCGCGCTCAATTTGATGGGGCAACGTCCGGCTAAGAAGCCAGGAATCATTCCGACGAAGATTCCGGCGGCGGCAGAAATCGTTTAAGAGAACTATGCCACATTCAACAACTCTGCCGCCCCCCGGCGAAGGGCTGAAGACGGATCAAAACAGAGATGTGTGGTAGGGAGCGCGTCCGAAACCGGACTTTTGCAGAGTCTGCAACGGTGTTCAGGATTCATAATCCGAACCCACGCTAAGGAGGCCAGTCAACGACTACAACGGTCAGCCGGCCTGTACTGCGTCAATATCATCCCCCGCTCGTTGCGCGTTTTTCGATCTTTGCCCAGGTGTCGCGCAGCCCGATCGTCCGGTTGAAGACCAGTTTGTCGCTCGAGTAGCGGTCGAGGCAATAATAACCAAGGCGCTCAAACTGATACTTAATCCCAGGCGCGGCATCTCGCACACTCGGTTCGATTTTGCAGTCGCGCAGTTTCTGCAACGACTCCGGATTCAGGTTCTCGGTAAAATCGTGTCCTTCTTCTACCTCGTTCGGATCCTCTTTAACAAAAAGATTGTCGTAGAGACGAACCTCTGCTGGTAACGCATGATCCGCTGAGACCCAGTGAAGAGTTGACTTCACCTTCCGACCATCAGGCGTGTTACCGCCTCGTGTAGCCGGATCGTAAGTGCAACGAAGCTCCACAATCCTGCCGTCGCTATCTTTAACGACTTCTTTGCAGGTGATTAAGTAGGCATAACGCAGACGCACCTCGCGACCGGGGGCGAGCCGGTAAAACTGCTTCGGCGGATCTTCACGAAAATCTTCTTCTTCGATATACAGCGTCTTTGAGAAAGGAACCTTCCTGGTTCCCGCGGAGCTATCTTCCGGATTGTTGATGGCGTCCAGCTCTTCCACCAGATCGTCGGGATAGTTTTCGATAACCACGCGTAGCGGTTTCTGCACACACATCACCCGCGGAACAATCTGATTCAAGTCCTGGCGCAGGAAGTATTCGAGTTGTTGTAACTGCGTAACGCCAGGTGTCTTCGAGACGCCGACACTCGCGCAGAAGTTGCGGATAGCTGTAGCCGTGTAACCGCGCCGGCGCATACCCGAGAGCGTTGGCATACGCGGATCATCCCAACCTTCGACGTGTCCTTCCTCAACCAACTTCAGTAGCTTGCGTTTGCTAAGCAGAGTATGAGTCAGGGCCAGCCGGTCAAATTCGTATTGCCGCGAAGGAAATATGCCAAGCTGTTCGATGAACCAGTTGTATAAAGGACGGTTGTTGTCGAACTCCAGAGTACACATGGAATGCGTTACGCGCTCGATAGAATCCGACTGCCCGTGGGCGTAGTCGTACATCGGGTAAATACACCACTGATCGCCCGTTCGATGGTGGGCCAGGTGCAGAATTCGATACATCACCGGATCGCGCAGGTTAAGGTTCGGCGAGCTCATGTCGATCTTCGCGCGCAGGGTCCGCGAACCATCCGGGAACTCACCCTTTTTCATGCGCTCAAAGAGATCGAGGTTCTCTTCAACAGAACGGTTGCGGAACGGGCTTTCCATGCCCGGCTCGGTCAACGTGCCGCGATACTCGCGAATCTCGTCGGCGCTGAGATCACACACGTAAGCTTTCACCGCCTTAATTAACTGAATCGCCCAGTCGTACAGTTGTTGAAAGTAATCCGAGGCGTAATATAGGCCGTCCCATTGGAAGCCCAACCACCGCACGTCGTCCATGATGGCGTTGACGTACTCTGTTTCTTCTTTTGACGGATTGGTGTCGTCAAAACGCAAATTGCACTTACCGCCAAACTCCGCCGCAAGGCCGAAATCGAGGCAGATGGCTTTGGCGTGTCCGATATGCAGGTAGCCGTTTGGTTCGGGAGGAAATCGCGTCTGTACCCGCCCCTCATGTTTACCGCTTTTGATGTCCTCGACAATGATGTCTCTAATGAAATTTGATGGGCGCGACTCGGGTGAAGTCTCCGCCAATTCGGTCTCAATACCCACGTTACTGTGTTCTCCGTCCTTTAACTAAGGCTCTAATTAATACAACCTGTTCAGTTTACAGAAGATGATGAGCAAGATCATCTCGTGGGATAGTTGGACGCAGGGATGTCTGCTATCTGAGGTTACTTCGGATCCCTGGCTCGTGGGAATGCGCGGCCATCGGCGACGATCAACTGTAACTCCGTAACGTTCCCGGCTGTATCTTTAACGAATCGAAGGCGCGCCTGATTCTCAGGCGGTACAGAAGTGTCTTCGATGAGGAAGGTGTCGTCCGCAAGCGCGTGGATCTTGCGTTTCACGCCGCTGGCTCCCAAAAAGAAGAGTTGCGCTTGTTCCAAACTGACAACAATTTTTCCGCTATCGTACTTACCGGCATAACTCTCGAGAATGGCGTTGGGAATTTGCTTTGGCCCATTCGCCTCGAGATCCAACAGCCCTGCGAGCCAGGTCAACTGCTGTTTTCGAGCTCCGACCGGTGCTTTGTCAGCTAGATTCTTTACTGCCTCCAGATGGGCCACGCTCAATGCCCGCTGGGCCGAAACAGCGATATCGGGCACGACTCCGACTCCCTGCCAGCCGCGACCGGTTCGCGGATCGAATTGACGAAAGACAGATACATAGAAGACGAATCCGCTTCCGATCGGCATCTCCTTGTTGCCAAATCCCGCGCCGGAGGTTTTCTCGCCAATGATCTTTGCGCGTTTTCGCTGTTGCAGGATAAACGGAAAGCCCTCGCCCGCCGAGCCGGTCTCGTGACTTGTCAAGATGTACAGGTCGGCGTGCTGAAGTCTCTTTCCAGGAACCTCGCGCAATGTCCACTCCCTGACCGTTACCTCGCCTTCGCGATGGTAGCGCGATAGCAGTTCTACCGGATCGACTCCATAAAAGTAACTGGCAAGGAAAGTCTCCAGGTTCATGAACCCGCCGTTGTTATGCCGCAGATCAATAATCACCGCGTCCGAATTGGCAAGGAAGTTCATCGCGGCCACGGCCGTTTCTTTCGAATAATTCAAGTCAACGAAACTCTTCAGCTCGAGATAGCCGACATTGCCGCGCAGTATTTCGACCTTCTTGAAGTTGTAATTCGCCGCCCGCAACTCGGCGAGTCGCTCTGCACTTGGCGGAAGCTCTTGTAAATCGACGCTCGGCGTTGACGGCGTGGCAATCAACGCGCGCTCCAAAGGCGGGTCGTAGGTCACAAACAGATGTAAGTCCTTCGCGCTGGTTCGCAGGTCCGTCGTCAAAGCGGCCGCAAGCTCCCTGGCGTTGTCGAGCTTGTCGTAGGCGCCGCTTTTGAGTCTCGCGCGCAGGTATGATTCCAGTTCTTTCGTCTTTTCCGGCATGACATACTTCGCATGCAATTCTCGAATGATGTTGTCGACGAGCTTTTGGCGAAGTTGTGCATCGATGACCGGAGGCTTATCGGCGGCTGGTGTCTGTCCAAAGGCGGATAAAGAAAAAAGAACAACAAGCCAAACTGATAAGCCAACACACCACTTGCTCATTGCGTTTCTGTCGGTCATGCGCACGAAGGCTAGCGCCACGCGGCGCGGCTGGTCTTTTACGATCTTAAGGTGATTTGTTAGTCGCAATCCGGAAACTCGTGGACCGGAGAAGAAACTCCGTAATACTGTCCCGTTTGCGCTCGCGATTTCATGTGCCTCCACCATCACGATCTAACTGCTCAATAGTTCCCGGAATGAAGTCTTCGATGAATTAAGTTTCCGGATTCAATTACCTTGCAACTTCTGGAAACGTTGCTTGAATAGTAGAAGTCGGTATCACCTGCATAGATGATCAGCGTGCCAATCGAGACGGGAATCCGACATTCACTTCGAGTGAACCCTCCTTCCGTTTCGCTCATGTGCTCAATGACGCAGGCAGAGCCCCGTCTGCCTTTCACTGACACGTTGGCCGAACCCAGGCCCCATGCAATGTGTCCCACGTCCGGCATACACCGAGCCAACTGGACCGTTAGCGGTTTCCGTTCGGTAGAGTTTGAGTAGACCTCCTGAACCCTCCACGTTCCACTTTCTTTGCGCAGTAAGACTAATCCACCCCACATCCTTGTTAACTGCGGTCGCGCATTGACGTCCGTTTGCGCGAAGCCGACAACAGCAACGTTGTAATCGCTATTGAACCCTACGCGTGAAAGTGAGAGATATCCGAGCGCATTTGGATGCCTGGACACGAATGTACCTGGCCACGTCCTGGCATCGTTAACCATGGAAGATGCAGCATTCCCGTCGTCGTTGGTGAACAAGCTGTACGGAACTTTGAGATTGAAGTTGCGGGCCAGAGGATAGGACCGATCATTATTCGTTAAGTAATCATTGAATGCCGGCTCAGCTACAAGCGGCAATAGACCTCTTAACGCGTTTTGAGAAATGTAGTAATCAAGCGTTGGTAATGTCTGAGGCAGAATGACAACCTCTTTGATTCTTTTCGGACCGAAGCCTTCAACAATTTTTCCCTGAAGGCTAAACCCGCTTCTGCGGCCGGGTTGAAGATATTTTTGATTGATGAATGCAGAGTAAACAGCGTACTCCTCGACCTGGCTGCCGGATGAAAACGCAGAGCTGAGAATTGGCAACGCTGCAATCAAAATCAATGTTGTAAAATGTGCCGGGCGCCAATGCATTGGTCTCACTGATCGAATCCAGTAACCACCGTGGTTATCACAGAATATAGAAGGTGGTCATTGCAACTATAGCACTGCCCACCTATCATCCTTAGGGACAACGATTGGAAATCATTGCTTCAAAAACTTCTTCCCATAAAGACTTCGACTTCCTTGTTGGAAGATGGAAGATCCATAACAGAAAACTGAAGACAAGACTCAACAACGACGACGAGTGGCTCGAGTTTGAGGCGACTTGTGAGTGCCGTCAGATTCTGAACGGGCTTCGGAAACATAGATCAATTCATCACTGAATTTGATGGAGTGCCGTTTGAAGGCGCATCGTTTCGCCTGTTCAATCCCCGGACGAGGCTCTGGAGTATTTATTGGGCGGATAGCAATCTGGTGACGATGGACGTTCCGCAAGTCGGGTCATTCGACGGAGACGTCGGAAGGTTTTACGCAGAGGATGTTCATGACGGAAAACCCATCGTCGTCGTCTTCAGGTGGGACAAATCGAATGCGGATGCTCCGATTTGGAGTCAGGCATTCTCGCTGGACCAGGGTCAGACGTGGGAATGGAATTGGTATATGAACTTCCTGAGACACACCTAGCTTCACGACGTATCTCCGCCGCGCTTTACATGATCAAAGTGACGTGTCGTATGTTCTGTTACGCTCGTTGGAGGCAGGCGGCGCGTAGCTGAGTCGTCGCGTGCGTTGAGCCCGAGAACATCGGTTCCTCCGGACAACTCCGCCGGTTTACCTGAGAGGCTACGTTTGTACACTAAAAAGTCCCAGGCAGCCCAGAGGTAACAGAAAAACGCGGACACGAACGTCAACCCGACATTCAGGCTGAGGCCTTCACGTTCGATGATCACGTGATAGAGACATAAGAATAAAAAGATCGACCCGAGTACGACTCCGACGATGCTGTCTCTACGCAGTCTCTCGTTTTTGCGTTCGAGATAAGCATCCATCTTTGCGAGCAGAGACGCCGGGAAGCGCCGGGCCATCACCTGTGCGATGACACTCAAATCTTCCCCGCACACACGGCAAAACTTCGAGTTATCGAGATTATTTTCCCCGCACTTAGGGCAATACATGGCTACCTGTATACTCCGCTGGCAAACCTCACGCATTTGTAGCCCAAAGTTGCCATTAGATCAAAGGACGAGTCCGTAGAGGAGAAAATGATGATAGTGCGCTGCGACGAGAAACTGTTTCAAAGCTTTCCGGCTGCCAGTATTCACGGCGCGGTCTTTAGCGGCGTCAGCAACGTCGATGAGAACATCAGCGAACAGTGGAAACTGAAGGCGTCGGAGAGTATCGGCGGCAGCGGCATCACGGTAGAACGGCTCCTCGAGTTTTCCGAATTCAAAGAATGGCGCAATGCGTTTCAGAAATTCGGCGTAAAGGCAGGCAAGTACCGCTCGTCAGTGGAGCAGCTTTACAGACGTGCACTCAAAGGCGAGATCATTCAGACAAAACTACCGGTCGTAAATCTCTACTGTTATGTCAGTCTTATTCAGATCGCGCCAATGGCGGGTTATGACCTCGACAAGATTCAAGGTGACATCGCTATCAGGCTAACCGGAGATGGCGAGGAGTTTACGGCAATCGGCGAGCAACAGCCGTTTACGAGCGATCCGGGAGTTGTCGTTTACGCAGATGACGGCGGCATCATTTGCTGGGCTTGGAATCATCGAGACGCGGCCCGCACGTGTCTCACTCAACAGAGCGATCGCGTGATCTTTTTTGCCGATTCGGCCGTCTCGGAGAGTCGATCTCGGGCCGCTGCCGCGATCGAGCAGTTGTCCGAGATCCTAACTTCCGCCGGCGCAAGACAAGTAAGCGCATTCGTCCTCGATCATGTTAACCAGGAAGCTATGATTGAGTTGTAAGGCGATCGCTTACGTCATCGTAATCAATCTTAACCTGCGTATCTCGCAAGTCAGGGTGGCGATTGAGATGCAGGGCCAGCGGCGTCACGATTTTCTTCTCGATGGCTCGCTGCAACGGCCGCGCGCCCAGGCGAGAGTTAAATCCAACCTGCACCACGTGGTCCACAACGCGATCGGTCCAAACAAGCCTGATACTTCTCTTTACCATTCCCTCGCGCGAGTTAAGGCTGTTGAGTTCCTTGATCACTATGCGACGGACGTTCTCCTTATCGAGCGCATTAAAACTCAGCACCGAGTCGATGCGATTGTAAAACTCGGGTCGAAAAAAGGTTTGCGCGGCGCGGTGGTAAGTCGACGAAGCGATTTCGTCACTGGCGCCAAATCCCGGCGTGCCGGAAGCGACCGCGCCCAGGTTTGAAGTCATAACTATGACGGCGCTCTGAAAATGCGTCGTGCGTCCAAATCGATCCGTCAGCCGACCCTCGTCGAAGACGCTGAGCAGCAGGTCAAAAACGCCCTCTTCCGCCTTCTCGATCTCATCCAACAGTACGACAGCGAAAGGTTGCCGCCGCATCTGATTAATAAACTCGCTCGGCTCTCCTCCTGGTCCGGCAATCAAGCGTTCGGCGCTTCCCGGCAACGAGTATTCGCTCATATCCAGACGCACAAACCGCTCCGAGTCTTCCGCCGCACCGAAAAGAAAACGGGCCAACGAACGCGACAGTTCAGTCTTGCCCACACCCGTTGGGCCAGTGAACAGCAGGACGCTGATAGGTCTCGCCGGATCATTCAGTCCTGCCTTGAACGTCAGCACCGCGCTGGTCGCTGCACGACAGGCCTCAGTTTGGCCCATCACTTCATGCTCAAAGAATGCCTGCAGATCCCGTTCTTCCAACGACACCTCATCGCGTAGGAATAGCTCCGGCAATCCAGTGGCCTTAACAAATGCGCCAATGACCCGGTCGTCAATGATCTCGGTGATGCGATCCGATTTTGCACGTTCGTAAAGCCTGGTGGTGAAGTTGACGGTCTTCCCGGGGAATGCCTCATACGGCAGGAAACGCCGGAAGAGGCGATAAATCAGATCGCGCGCCTCACGGTTGATACGCGCCGGATTGTTACGTTCGATATTTGCGCAGTAGGCGTGTAAAGCCGAGATGGCCTCTGACTCCGTGAAATCAGGAACTCGCAGTATCCGAAACGCGTCGACAAATCCCGGCAACAATCGACGACACGCGTCGAGGCCTGCCGGTGTCGTTTCACTGACGATCCGCATTTCACCTCGTTCCACAAACGGCAGGAAAAACGAAGCGAGGCTGTTGGTACTCGAAGCGCCACCCGTGTGGACCAACTCCAGAAGATCCTCGAACGCGATGACTCCATCGATCCGCGCCAGCTCTTCAATCACTCGCTCGCAGCGTTCTTCCCACTGGCCCAGGTACTTCATGCCGGCAATAAGGCGCGGAGCACTCGAAGTCCAAAACCGATGAAGTTTCGGCCAGGTAGAAACATTCTCACGATTCTCGACAGTTGACGAAGGTCCCTCTCGCTCGACCAAACGCACGGCGTCAACGAGTATCGACGTCTTACCCACACCTGACTCGCCTACCAGCAGAACATTCGCTCGGTCGCGCTGAAGCAACTGGACCAATTCTGAAACAAGCCGCTCTCGACCGAATGCCCGCGAGAAGCTGCGGCGCATTTCGTCTGACCCAACAGGTGTGGCTACAAGCTTCAGGTTTTCTATCTCAGGCGCCTTGATCTGTGAAGTGACAGGCTTTCCGCCTCTTACGGTGAGCTCATCCAGGCGGATGCTTTTAGGAGGCAGATAGCTCCTGAGCTGCTCGGGAGTTCGGTTCTTTAATGACTCTTGCGTGTAAGTCGTCACCAAGCCGCGCAATGCGCTCGCTTCGTAGTAGTAAAACTGAAGACGAAGCAACGGCAACGCACATACAAGCATTCCGCTCTCCTGCCGCCCGTGTACACAGGCTACGCGAAGCGGAATCGATTCCTCGCACGGATACACGCGGCCTTCGACGATATACTCGGGCCGCACCTCGACCCTGAATTCCATCAACTGCGGATCATGAAAGTCAGGCGCGCTTCGCCACGGCTCACGTTCAAAAGACCAGTTGAGATACTCCTTGAGCTGGGCCAATGCTTCGCGCGCCGTTGACCCAAAGCCGGCGAGTGGAATCGTGGGATACTCCTCGTCGTCAATCAAACGTGCCGAGTAACGGCCCGCGAAGTCCTCCCAAACTAAGACAGGAAATCGATGCATAAGCTGTTTCAGTTGAATTCGTGCGGCAAAGGTAGCGCCGCGAGCACGAAGGCTCGGAGTTCGGCGCTGCCGATTTTGCCGATCGACAGTAACTGAGTGCGAAGATCCAGGGTCGCCCCCGGTTCCGCGTAAATACGAAGCACTGGAGGCAGACTCTCGACGTGTTCCGGGTCGCTCGATTTATCCGCCGGACCAACCGTCACCACGACAGGTTGGTACGTTTGACTGTTGGAAACGAACAAGTGCGTGCCGGCCTCCAGCGGCGCAAGCAGAGCGGCCAGTGGCCCTTCAAGCGCGAGTACGCCAACATGCGTATGTGCGCCTGTTTTGAGATCCGTTTCCTTCGAGATGTTCTCCGACTTTACGACTTTGCAGTTGAATTCCCTTTCGAACAACGTGCGGTAAAGATCCCGCAAATGCAGACACGCTGCTCGTCCGCTTGCGTCCAAGGAGGTGACTCTAATCAGCGTCTGTGAAACACCGCCGTCGACGATGGTCGATAAGGCATTCAGCAGCGAAGTCTCGTTGAGTAAGTCAAGCAGGTAGTCGTCCAACTTCTCCCCGAATGTCTCGCTTCGGGTTGATAGCTCCGTGAGAAGCTGGTGCAGGTTGTTAGCAAACAGATTGCTATCAAAGACGGGCGCGCCAGTTTCCTCGCCGGGGACGATTCGCGCGAGTTGGCGTTTATGTCCCTTGTCAGTTGTTCGCCTTGAACCGGTAGATCTCGAAACGCGGACAGCTTCCGTCCGATTGCGTCTTTCATCCGCTCGATCCAGCATCCTTGAAACGCGTCGTGTTTGCTGGCGCAGATAAACCTGCTGCATTTGAACCATCGCCGACTGACTATCGCCAAGCAAAATCTCACCCGCCGGAAATAAACGGTCCGTGAGCTCCTCGACTCGAATCAGGACATCCTCGATCCGGTCGAGAAACTCAGCCGTATCCGAAATCCTGATTTTGCCAGGTGCGGCAGTTTCAACCACCGTTAAGGTGCCTACATCTACTCTAATGCTGCCCTGCTGGTCCTTTAGAAAAACAATCAGCGGTTGATTGGCGGGAGTCGCAGACAAGCGTGCGGCGATAGGAGCAGTAACCTGACGCTCGAGTGTTCGTTTGAGAGCGCGGGCGCCCAATTGCGAATGATAGCCCGCTTCGACCAGTAAATTCAGAGCGCCCGTTTCGACGACCAGCTTCACGCCTCGACGGACCAGTCCCTCGCGATTGAAGATGTCTTCAATCAACCGGTGCGCAATTTTCTGCACGTCCTCCCGGCGTAAACGTTCGAACGGGACAACGCGGCTGAGCCGATTGAAGAATTCGGGCCGGAAGAATTTTTCAGCCGCGAGACGATAGACCGACGCATCGCTCCTATTCGTCTGACGAAACCCGAACGCACTCGCCGCTTCTCGCGCGCCGAGATTCGAGGTCAGAATGATGATGGTGTTCGAGAAATCCACCAACTGGCCGCGCGCATCTGTCAGACGTCCGTCTCCCATCACGCCGAGCAAAAGATCGAAAACGGCAGGGTGCGCCTTCTCGATTTCGTCAAACAGCACTACGGCAAACGGCGAGCGTCGTACCGCACTCGTGAGTAATCCTTCCGGCGCATCGAAAGTGCCGGTGAGTCGCGCGACCGAGTAGTAACTGCCAAACTCATTCATGTCGAATCGAATCAGCCGTTCGCGATCGCCGAATAGATACTTTGCGAGTGCTTTGGCACACTGAGTCTTACCAACGCCAGTTGGTCCTAAGAATAAGAACGAAGCAATGGGTCGGATGTTGTCATTCAGTCGGGCTTTGGCGATGGTGACCCCATCGGCGCACGCCGTCACGGCGGCCTTCTGTCCGATTACTTCGGCGCCCAGAGCCTCCGTCACCTGCCCGTAATCCAGTTCAGATCGATCGTCGAGAAAACTGACGCTGAGGCCGCTTCGTGCAGAGAACTCTTCCAATGCCTGGGCTCGATTCACTTCGCCGGCCTTGTTTTTTGACGCCAGCGACTGAAGCAGACGCGCAGCTTTACCGGGAAACGCTGCGTCAGACACGTAGCGCCGCGTCAAATCGATCACAGCCGGCAAGACGTCTGAGTGAAAACGGGTATCGTGCTGTCGTTCCAGCGTACGCCGGAAGCCCAGCAACGTGTGCAGGTTCTTTTGCTCGTTCGGCTCGTCGATTCGCACGATCTGGAAGAGGTCCGCAAAGCCGCGATCGATCTCCTGAAGCACCCGAAACGCTTCCGGCGTCGCTTCCGCCAGCACGCGCACGTCGCGACGTTCGAGGTAGGGCTTGAGTATGTGAGCAACACTCAAATTCGACGAACTCGTACGACCGGCGTAGAACAACCCAATCAGGTCATCAAAATACAAGGTGTGACTCTTGCGCTTACTCTCTTTGAGGATTGCCAGAAGCCGGCCTTCCCATTGACCGAGAAAAGCCATTCCGGAAATCAGCCGCTGCGGCGAGATCAAAACGATCTCACCCTTGAGATCCGCGATACTGGCGATATGCATCGTCGCTTCAGACGCTCTACGCCGGTTCATGCGCCGTCGCACAAACTCGTGAATAACCGCGGTTTTACCAACTAATCGTTTACCGAGAACGAGCACCGGACGCTGATCCCCGGCGCTCAGCAATGTCGTAAGCTCATTTACCTCAGCTTCACGATTGATCGCGTGGTCCAGATCGTCCGGATAGAGATTGTTGAGCGAACGGCCCACACGGTCCAACTCGGCCGCGCCATGTACTTCCTGCACTAATCCAAGAGCGGCAAAGATGTTTTCCGTCGGCGGTGTGTATACGGTGGGAATGTCTAATGAGACTTCAACGGACGTGATCCATGCCTTGCCGTGAACTGTGTTGGCGTCGGGCACAACCGCTTCACTGCCGAAGCGCCGTTCCAGTAAACGATAGTGTTCGGTGAGTGCCTCCTGGATTCTTTCCTGAATAGTTTCGCCCCGCTGAATCTCCATCCAAACGTCGGGCACGCTCGGAGTCCATGCGAAACGGCGATCGAAAGCCTGCAGCACCACGAACAGATGACGCAGGGAGAAACGCTTTTTCGCAACCTCGACTGTAAACTCCAGCATTGTTTCGTGGAGTGACGGATAGAAACTGTAGGCAGCCAGGTCCTCGTGACGCGCGAGGCGTGCAAGCTTTCCCAGGTCGTTACGCAACGTGTTCGTAAGGCGCGACGTTGCGCGCTGTAAGCTGACGTCCTGCTCAACGGGACGCAAAAAGAAGAGCGGACGCAGACTTACACGGCGCACGTGTTGCAGGAGGCCAACCTCCGGCTTCTGCTCCTCCACATAGATTGGGACTCTGATGTTCATTCGTCGATCAGTTTTTCCGCTTCACGTTGCACTTGTCGTTCAAGGAAAAACTTAAGCACGGCCCGCAAATTCCCGCGCCAGTTGCGACGTATCGCGAGTAGATGATCCTCGATGTAACCCTCATTTCGCTCGTATGTACGACGAGTGGCACCAAGATTTGTCGCGTGTATCGCACCTCGCTGCGCCAAAAACGGGGGCGGACAGTAATGCTTTGCCTCCAGGTAACTCGGATGAACAAGGATGTGATTGTTCGTCGTGCCTTCGACGAAAGTATGAAGTCCCACCTCACCTATAAAGGTGGCGTAAGCGCCTGTGCCTTTCACATTAAAAACGATTCCCGTCGAGGCGCCCGGTCTGGTCGCGAAAAACTCCGCCGGCTTGTTTACTTCCTCGCGTACAACCTTCCGGCCAAACATCTCGATGGCCTTCAGTTCCTCGTCATCGTCCTTTTTGAAAGTCGCCGTGTAGTAAGAAACGGTCACTCGCATGTCCGCGCGAATAGCCGTGTCGTAATAGCTCTGCGCAAGTTCGAATAACGTGTTTTTGTTTTCGCTATAAACCCCTAGGATCACCCGATTCGGATGTTCATATGTCAGATTGAGTAGCTGGCGCAGTAAACCTTGAAGACCAGTTTCGATCTCCTGGGCCACGTCGATTTGCTCGGCCGGCAACGCACGAGCTTCACCGCTGTATAAGGTGAGGAGCGCCTCGTCTTCAGCGTTTGCGCTTTTCGATTCGAGCTCGGTGAGCGTGGCTATCTTTTGTCGATACGATGCCAGTTGTTCCAACATCGCTGACTCCTGAGGGTTCATCGCGGCAAACCTGCCCTGAATGGTCCTGGCCTTCAACCTGGCGCGACGTGCCGCCTTATTGATCCGGCGCTCAACCTCCGCCAGCCGCCAAATGACGTTCTGCAAATGCATGACTGTCGGACTTCGTCCGAGCTTCACGATGCGACGCCGCAGCTCACCCAGCCGATGGACTCTTGCCGCGAGACTCAAGTCGTCACGGACCTTTTTACTTTCGTCGGTTATTTCGACTGCGAGACGTCCAGCTTTCACATCGACTTCCGCCGTCATCGTCGTTCGCTTGCCCTCCGACGCTGCGGGTCGATTGTTGAGTTCGACAGCCAGCGGCAGCAGTAGCTCGCGTTCAATAAGACGCTTCAGCGGGCGCGCGCCGTAATGCGCGTCATAGCCACGACGAGCCAGAACCTCGAGCGCTTGCGGCGTAGTGCGCAGGGTGACGCCGCGGCGCAGCAATCCATCGCGCTGCGCAACTAACTTCAGCTCTCGCTCCGCTATTAGCTCGACTGTTTTGCGATCAAGCGGACTGAACGGCACGATGTGGTCTATACGATTGAAGATCTCCGGACGCAGAAAATCCTGTACTGCTCGAGTGAAGTGTTTCTGCGCGGCGCGATCGGAATTGCTCAGACGTTGATCGACGTCTTCACCACGGACGTCGAAACCAGCGCGTGGACGTCGAAACTTCTCCGCGCCCAAATTGGAAGTCATGACCACGATGGAATTGGTAAAGTCCGCGACTCGTCCGCGGCCGTCGGTCAGCCGCCCGTCGCCGAGTGTTTGTAAAAGTAAGTCGAAGAACGAATGGTGGGCCTTCTCAAACTCGTCAAATAAAACGACGCTGAATGGTTGCTCGCGTGTCCGCGCCGTCAGAGTGCCTTCGGTGCCGGTAACGCCGCCGACGAGGTGGGTAACGGCGAGCGCGTCCGCATATTCGCTCATATCAAAACGCGCCATTCTTGTTTCATCGCCAAAAAAGAACCGCGCAAGCGACTTTGCCATCTCCGTCTTGCCAACGCCGGTGGGGCCGGCGAACAAGAGCGAGGCGATTGGACGGCGCGGACGAGTCAGTCCAGCCTTCACCGTGGCGAGTAATTCCACCACCAAACTGACGGCGGCGGATTGTCCAATGACGCGCTCCTCGAACCACTCGAGTGTGCCATCGGTATCGAAGAGCACGTGATCGTCGAGTAAGAACAACGGCAGTCCGGTCTCGGCGGCGAAGGCGGCGATTACTTCGCCTGGGCCAATCTGGTCCGACTTCGTTGCCAGACTCTCCAGCAGCCCGCGAAGGAAACGAAGCGGCCGGCTGGGGTAGGCTGAATAGCCGGCGAAGCGGCGATGCAGTCTGTCGAGCACCTCGAGTGCCGAATCAGTGATGGCGGGTGTAGCACGTGTTGACTGGAAAATTGCGAGCCGTTCTTTGCCTTTACGCTTAATCACCGGAGCGCCATATTGAAAGGCGTCGGCAAAACGTTGCAGGATTCTACGGCTCGCTTCCGGTGACGGCTCGTTGATAACCAGTTGACGGAAGACTTTCAGAGTGCCGGGATCTTCGCGTTCTATCACGGACAATTGTTCGGGCGTGCACTCGAGGATCGCGAGCGCCTGCCCGCGAGCGAAACGCTGGCGAAAGAAACTCGCCAGGCCCTGCGTGTTGTGTTCGCTCTTTCCCGTGTCGACCAATTCGACGAGATTGCCGAAATGCACGATCGCGTTCGACTTCTCCGCTTCCTGCCACAGTGAGTCGCAACGCTCCTCCCACATTCCGAATCCGGTCATGCCGGCGACTAAACGTGCGCCACTGGTGGACCAGAACGGAGTTGCGCCCAAACCGTAACGTCCTCTGCGCCGTACGAGCTCATGGACGATGGCGGTCTTGCCGACGCCGGCTTTGCCGACGAGCAAAACGCTCGACGCTGCCTGACCAACAAGTGCTTCCACCAGGTTTTCAACTAACTCATCGACTTCATAGGCCGGACTCAGTTGCTGCGTCGTGAGGTTGGTTGCGGTTTGTTCGAGCGTGGACTTCTTTTCTTCCGCTTTGCCCACGCTCGCCATGACTTGCTTAGGACTGCGAATCTCCGCATTGAACGATGACGGAACAACCGTTAACCCGCGGGCGCGGTTCAGCAACAATAGTTTGAGAAGACTTGCACGGGCGCCGCGACGTTGCAGCTCCGCGCGTGCGTGGCGTTGAAGCATTGAAGTCTGGTCCGGCGTCTCCTGCAAGTCAGTCAACTTCGTGCTGAACACCTCGATGCCGAGTGCGGGTATACGGGCAATGTGCGCGGCCTCGCCCTGGCTCCAGCGGATGGCGTCAAGTTTAAGCTCAATCGGTTCGCGCCAGGTCAGACGCTTTGCGGGTGGATCAAGAGAGACGATGAGTGAAAATGATTCGAAGCTTGTGGGCGCGAGGCGCGTCCAGACTCGCAGCAGAGCTTCGGTTTCAATGATGCGAGTCGCATTCTTGATGATCGCTCGTTCCAGCTTCCGAACGTCGTCGCCGAAGCGCGAGACCTCGGGAAATAGCAGCGCCTCCGCCAGGAAAGTGTCGTCGTCAAGGTTCAGGAGGAGAATGGCGAGATCAATCTCATGAACGGCCATGAGGGAAGTATAAAGTCTTGAGCGGGAGTGCGGGATGATTTTTCTAAGTCGTTGAGGTCTGAAACCAGGAAAGGCCACTTCCTCAAAATTTACCTGTAAAAACTACCAGTTACTGCCCAGTAAGCCCTTTGTTACCTTCCTCGGCATGTTTGAGTTTCTTCGGACCGCCGTTCAGTATATCGCGCCGGTCTTCGTCATTTCGACGATGCTGAGTGTGGGCCTGACGCAGAAGCCGTCAGCCATCGCGGCCCATCTGAAGGACTGGCCCTTTGTCCTGAAAATGCTCGCCGCGAACTTCGTGCTCGCGCCTCTATTGATGATCGTCGCGTTATATCTCGCGCCGTTCAATCCCGCCCTCAAAGCCGGCCTGCTGATCTTCAGCCTTGGCGCAGGTGCGCCGTTTCTCATCAAGCTGACGCAGACGGCCCAGCATGAGGTGGCGCTCGGCGCAGCGGTGATGATGCTGCTGATGGTCGTGACGGTCTTTTATATGCCTGTCATGCTGCCGCTGGTGCTTTCCGGTATCAGCGTGAACGCGTTGGCCATAGCCCGCGCGCTGCTGGTGCAAATGCTTTTGCCGATTGGCGCCGGCATGCTGATCGCTCAACTTCTTCCTGCGATGGCGGGCAAGGTGCAGCCTTGGGTAAACAAGATAGGTAACATCGCGATGTACGCGATGGTGGTGGCGACGATCGTCGGCTACTTCCCTAACCTGCTCAACATCATCGGTACTGGCGCGTTTCTCGTCGGACTGGCGTTCGTCGGCGCGGCGTTCGGTCTCGGCTATCTGGCAGGTGCGGGAAAGGACCACCTCGAGGACGTCGGAGGGCTCGGCACCGCACAGCGCAACACGGCCGCCGGAGTCATCGTAGCCATTCAGAACTTCAGCGACCCGAACGTATTCGTGATGCTCACACTCGCGAACATGCTGGGCATAGTGATGCTTCTGTTTATTGCGAGGGCCCTCAGCCGCGACAACCGGGTAAAACTGGAAGCCCTTTGATACTCACGCTCCTTCGAGCTGACTGAGTTGCCAATTGATGGCCAGGTTCAACTGGCGCGTGACAGTTGCGGCGGCCCGACCCAGAACACCGCCGTACGTGGGAAAAGAAAGCGGAACTTGAGCGAGTTCGTCGACCTGCATATTCGCCGCCATAGCCACCGCTGCAAGTTGAATGATCTCCACGGCACGTTCCCCAACGACATGACAGCCCAGAATCTGGCGCGTCGCACGATCTGCAATCAGCTTACAGAAACCATAGGTACGGCCATCGATAATGGTTCGCGTAGTCGCATCGAAATCTATTCTGCCAACAACAACCTCGTGACGCTCGCGTGCCTTCGTCTCCGTCAGACCGACTTGCGCGTATTCCGGATCAGTGAAACTGCCGATTGGAGCTACTTGCCTGGGAAGGGGAGTCGATGGTCCACAGACAGCATTCGTTGCCGCGTTAAAGCCGTCGTAAATTGCCTGGGGAACGAGCAACAATCGACCGGTTACATCACCCGCTGCAAAAATATTCTCCGCGGACGTGCGGAGATACTGATCGATTTTAATAAAGCCCCGGCCGTCACATTCGACGCCCGCTTTGTGAAGATCCAGACCTTCCGTATTTGCAATCCAACCGACTGCTATCACCGCCAATGTCGCTTCGGCGCTGAAAACTTCGTCACCCTTCCGGAAAAGCATTCTTATACCCGCGGGAGTCTTTTCGAACGCTTCGACAGCACCGAATTCTTTTCTGACTTCGATGCCCGATTGCTGAAACGCTTGCTCCACCGCGTTCGAAACGTCTTCGTCTTCCGTGGGGACAATGCGTGGCCCGGTATGAAACAACGTGATCTTCGAACCGAAGGCATTGAAGATCGACGCCACCTGCGCTCCCGTGGCGCCGCCGCCGATCACGAGCATCGACGGCGGTATCGACTGCAGTTGCCACGCGTTGCTGTGCGTCGCAGTCAATTCGAATCCAGGAACATCCAGCTTTCGGCTTGTTCCTCCAGTGCAGATGATGATCTTTTGTGCTTCTAATCGCTGACCTGTTGAAGTTGTGACTGTATGGGCATCGAGAAAACGCACCGCTCCGCAATGTTCAAATACCTGAACACCAGCCGTATCGATCTGTTTTCGCAGCGACGAATGTGCTTTCACATCGCACGTCACATCGCGTACTCGAGACAAGAGTTGAGCATAGTCGAGGACAGGATCGGCAATGGTGATCCCGTAGCGCCCTAGTTGGCGCGCATCGCGGATCAATCGCGCAGCGTGGGCCAATGTTCTAACCGGTACCGGACCATCGTTCGCGGCCATTCCGCCAAAATGATCACGCGTCACTAAAGCAGTCCGGACGCCAAGGTCACCGGCCCGAAGCGCAGCCAGCACGCCCGCTGGTCCGGCTCCAATCACAATTACGTCAAACATACGCGGCCACTCCACATCACGGGTCAAAAACTTATCGAGCCTGAAAACTGCACTGAATAGCCCTGAAACGTCGATTTGTTTGAAAACTCTTTGAAGTACTTAAAACCGACGTTCACTTGCTTCGGCAGTGAAAAATTTGCACCGGCGCCCAGCGCGTTAACTTTGTAACGCGACGCCGCCTGTTCTGGAGTTATTCCCGGTCCGGTCTTGTCTGTGGTTTGCCATTGGTTGTAGCCAACGAGACCGAGTTGAAGACGCGACTCGTTGCCCAGCACCCACGAGTGCGTGACCGAATAGTCGAGATCGAGGTTCTGTCCGGGATGAATGCCCGTCCCCTTCTGATCCGTGTGCACTTCGTACATCTGAAACGCAGAGACGGCGGTTTTTTTACCACGGTCGAGAAAAACGGTTTGGCCTGATGAGAATGCATGTGTCCAGTAACCCGAGCCGACGTTGTCGTTCGCGCCCACAATGAACCTTCCGGTTGGTGCGAGGAATCCGTAGACGGCTCGAATCGCCGCCCGCTCTTTGTTCCACCCGAAAATGATCGGCTGATAATAAGAATCGGCGAACCCTCCTCCGCCGCTAACCGGCCCGGTTACATCCGACGTTAACGAGTTGTTGGCAACCGGTAACGTCGCCGACATCGAGAACTTCGCACCGCCCAGCAGTTCCTTCTTGCTCACCCACACAAACGAATTCATATCCATGACGACCGACTGATTGCCCGTGGCGAGGATCTCACCTTCCGGCCCCCTGAACTGATTGCGCGAATAGATCAACAACTGATTGGAATAGGTGAATCCGGAGGCAGGTGTGACACCCGAGTTCGTTGCCGTCATGCCGAGTGGATAGACACCTCTCACCTGGGCCGGCACATTGCTCGCGTAAAGCAGGAACAGCGTTGACAACGCTAACTGGCGGAAACGGCGTTTCACGAGTTTTGTTAAGTCTCGAGATCGGCGAGCCACCGAAGCGCCCGCAGTCCGGGCATAAAGCAGTATTCACCGCCGCGAGTAACGACAAACTGCGGTATACCGACGCAGCGTCTGCGCACCGGTTTGCGAGGGACTGTAAAGCTGGCTGGACCACCGCTGGACCCGATGATCGGATCTTTATCGGCACCGGCGCCGAAGAACACTCCATCGTTGATCCACTGTGACTGAACAAACTCGAACTGCCGCCCTATATTTGCGCCAACAAAGGCGAACACTATTCCTCTGTCAGCGCCGTCATCCGCCAACACGCCTTCCGGAAGCAGTGGTCCATACGCGGTTCCCCGGCGGATCATTCGATGAATCCGTGCGACTCCCGCGATTGAAGCGTCGCGCGGATTGCTGCGGCGGATGTGTGAACCGCCTGGAGTTTTGAATCCGCCCGCGTCGTCTGCCTCGAAGAGGAAGTTGTTGTTACGTTGCGGGTCAGCGCCTAAGTCAGGGTCGTCATGAAACGGGCAGAGCGCGAGGGGCGCACCGCTGCGCCAACGGCCCATCATCTTTGCGGCCAGTAGTTCTTCGTCGTTCTGATCTTTTGCAGTGGTCTTTAGGTATTTGCGGAATTCAGCGACTCGCTGGTGCAGTTTGCGGAAAACGACGTAAGTTCCGTTGCGCCCCAACAACTCAGGTTCCGTACGTTGAATTCCTCCGAGCTCATCCGGGTAGCCCAGCACAAACTCGCCGGCTTTCAGTGGTCGTTCCTGTGGATTCGTTCCGGAAATACCGCTCCCTTCAATCGACGGGTGGCTGATTCCGTCTCTGAAACCGAACGGTTCTTTTTCATCAGGCAGGGCATGACAGTTCTGACGCCAGATCGCCTCGATTCCGCTCATGGTCCGATATGTCTTGCGTGCGCGATCGACGGCCGCCTCGAGGCGTTCTTTGTTGGGCGACACGGCGACGATCACGACGTGGAGATCTTCAGATCCAAGTGGCTTCTCCCAGTTATCCGGATGACTCTCGCCCATGTCGCCCAACTCTTTGGCTCGCGCCGCCATGCCTTGTCGAAACTCCCACGAGAAGCTATCGAGCGAGTTCTGCGGTACGCCGAGCGCCTTGAGGCCTTGATACGTTAGAGCAACACTGACCCACGTATCCGCGAGTGGGCTCTCTGGATGGGCCGCTGACGTGACGACGTTCGCGACCTTGTTCATCAATTCCCTTCCGGCCCTGCGATCGTCAATGCGCAGTACGATGTAAGTCGCTTCGTAGGGAGTCGGACGGGGACGAAGTACTCCGCTCTGTATGTCGTCTAACTCAAGCATCGTGGTTAAGCCGTGGCAATGTTTTTCCAGAAGTTCTTCAAACTATCCGTACCACCGAACAGTGTCGTGAAGTTTGTGGAGTCAACCATCACGATGTCGCCGGCGCGGCCGTTGTTGGGTGGCAGCCAGAGTAAGCAGTTGAACTCTGTATTTCCCGCTAAGGTGAAGGGATGCGGCCGGTCGGGATCGATTTTTTGCCGGGCCAGCAAATGCACCGTGTTCGTGTTCTCGTTTGTGATCTCGTAATGGGGTAAATGAGGATGAAAGTTCAGAGTTGGGACGTTGTTAAGAAGTCCGAGCTTGTCGAGATCCTTGAACGGTGTTAAGGGCGCGATGTCTCTGGTTCCGGGAACGAGAGCCGGACGGAGTCCCCACTGGTTTACGACCGGAATCTCGAGTGCCTTCATCAGCGACCGCGTGTAGTGACTGAATCGCTGTTGCCGTGGGACAAGCGCGTCGCGATGGTGCCGGTATTCCATTTGACGCTGCTCCGCATTGTCAGTGAAACCCACGTCGTGATGCGGAGCGACGAGAAGGCAAGTGCCTTCACGTTTTAGCCATTCGTTGATGGCCTCGATTTCCGCCGAACCAGCTTCCAGTTCAGATTCCAGGTGGTCCAGGCCAAACACCAGCAACGTGTCGGTGTCGGCCAGTATGCGATCGTCGATGGGCTGGAAGTATCCGGCTTGATCGACGCGCTGAAAGACCGCAACCGGGTGACCCGTAACTTCGCCCGCGATCTCCTGAAAGCTGAGCGTCGATCGGTGAAACAGCTCCAGCGTGCCTGCAATGCCCTGAAGAAACTGTGCCGCACTCCATTCCGGAGTCTCGTAGTTGGGCCATGCGACTCTGCGCACTTCCGTCATGGTCGAGAAACGATTGTCCATTTCCGCCAGGTCGCGCTGAGACTCCCACGGATAACTCCAGGTCCAGTAAATACTCAGGCGTCGTTTGCCCGGCGTGTACTTGCGGGGAACGTGGTCCTGGTTGTAAGTGCGTGCTGCTTTACTCACGATCTCCTCTTTTGGATTGGGCTGCTGGTTACTGCATTTGATCGAGCACCTGCGACAGGCCTGCTTTTACATTTATCGCCTTCTTGATTTCGTCTGCGGTAACGAATGGATATTCGCCATATTCCAGAAAGCTCTGGTACTGATGTTCGCGCACGAACTTTATGAAGGCCTCAGGGTTGGTCTTCCAGTCAGCAGGAAATCCCTGGAGGTTTTCGAAGACAGTATTAACGCCCAAATTTATGAACAGAGCGACGGCGTCTTCAGTGTACTTATCGAAGTCGGTATCGAAGATGCCTTGATACATGAAGTACGTTTCGTTGTTGATGGGAAACAGTACCCAACGCAGATAGTGCAGCTTGAGCGGCGCCAAACAGTTCGGCATGGCGGCGACAGCTTTTTCGATATTCTGTGCGTACTCATGAAACACAGGCTCTCGGCCGGGAATGATCTTCGCGATGATCGTAAAGCCATGACACGCCGGAGTCCTGGGATAAATCGGGCCATACTTGCCCTGCTCCAACGTTGATGGATCCTGCGTCAGCGCCATGGCTTGCGGCTTGATTTCCATTATTAGTTCTCCTTTTTTCTCCGAATGTCGGGTCGCAAACAGAGTTGTTAGAGAATTTTAGGCAGGGGCGGAGGGTTTAAATACTGTCACTATTAACAGGTGAAGGACTCGGCATTTTCGAAACGATTTCTTAGCTTCGCCGATTGAGGGTCAATGCGGCGGCAAAGAACACAACAAACGTACAACCTAACAGCACCGCCAAATAAATCCACAACTGCGACGTCACAGTGCCGGACATCGACAGCTTAAGTGCCTCACTCAAGTAGTACGTCGGGATGATACGCATCGCCGTGTCAAACCATGAGGTTATGGCGATCGAGGGAAAGCTCGGAGTCATAAGAACGATCAAAACAACACTGGCCCACGTGTTTACCTGCATCGTGTTCTTCAGCAGGCTTCCCATGACCAGCCCAACCCCGACTACGAAAAGAATCCCCAGGAGAACAGTCAACGACGTCAGCGACCAGCTTTTTATGAATTGGCGGTTGATACCCAGCAAGAGCGTGGCAATGAGCAGCGTGTAGACGACGCCCGTCAGAGCTTTACCGGCGATTATCTCCTTCAGACTCGCCGGTGATGACAGAAGAAAGTCGAGTGTACGCTTCTCTTTTTCTTCGACTATCAACAAAGGCACTACGAAAGCGCCGGTCATTCCAAAAGTCAGTATCAGCAGTAATGGCAGGAGCATCTGGTCAAGACTAAGACCGCTACGGGTCAAGTCATTCGTTCGTTTGTCGACGTCAATCCAAACCAAACGTGCAGGTTCGGGCTGCTTGGCAAACGACCGAACCACCTGGCCCACCAACCGGCGGAAAGCGGCTTGTTCGAAGACGTTCTTTTGATTGTTGAGGTAGATAGTGAGTTCCGGTTGCTTGTTTGCGGCCATGTCCGCGTCAAAGTTAGGCGGAACCACCAACCCGCCGATCGCCTTGCGTCTTCCAACTTCGCCGGCTGTCGCATCTGCTGAAGCAGCTTGAACGATCGATATCTCAGGAGTCTGCCGCAGTTCCGCGATTAGCCCGGAGCTCGCGGCATCATGCACGACTATCGTGAGAGTGGTGCGACTGTTAACGCCCGGTAACAACACACGAAAGAGGAGTGCGACAAACAACGGAGTAACCAACGCCGTGAGGAGATAACGATGTCTTATCGCGTCGATGACGTCTTTGCGCGTGATCGCTGAGACTATGCTCATGTTCATTCAGACAACCGCCTTCCTGACAATTCAATGAACACGTCCTCGAGTGTCGCTTCGGCTGAATGTAAGGTTTTCACCCGGCCCTTGCTCAAGAGTTGCTGTAATTCTCTGGCACCATCTTCACCGTCCAACGCGATGGTGACCGACTCACCGTTATCGAGAGTTACATTCACGTGAGGTTGGCCGTGGGCGGTCTTGAGATTGTCGGGTGTATCGAGGGCCACTATGCGTCCTTCGCTTAAAAACGCAATGCGATTGCAAAGTTGGTCTGCTTCCTCCATGTAATGAGTGGTCAGAAAGATCGTTACGCCCTCATTCGACATGTCTACGATGAAGCGACGAATCTCGCGGCCGACGACGGGATCCAGGCCACGGGTGGGTTCGTCGAGAAAAACTATCTGCGGGCGATGTAAGATCGAGCGAGCAATCACCAGCCGCTGCTTCATTCCATTTGAATAGTTCTGTACTTTGTCGCCGGCTCTATCTATTAGTTCGACCTGTTTGAGGACTTCGTCGACGCGGCGCATATCCTGGCCGTAAAGACGCGCGGCGAACTCGAGGTTCTCGCGGCCCGACATCCGTTCGTATAGGTTCTGGTGTTCTGACACGACCCCGATGAGTGGTTTCAGACGTTGTTGTTCGGTGACGATGTCGCAGCCCGCAACGCGACCGCACCCGGAAGTCGGAAGCAACTGGCCGCTCAGCATTCGAATGGTCGTGGTTTTGCCGGCGCCATTGTGGCCCAGGAAACCGAATATCTGGCCCGCATTTACTGAGAAGGAGATGTCGTCTACGGCCCGAAGGGTGTTGAATGTGCGAGAAAGATTCTCAACCTCTATGGCTTTCATTGATATTCCCAGGCAGTTCGACGAAGCAAAATGGTATGACTTGGTGGTTTAGTACGTATAACGGAGAACTATGTTGCAGATTGAGCTTGTAAGCTTTGGTTGTATCGGCCGATGGTTGAGCAGAACTAAATCATGTGCCGTTAAGAAATGAGCCTAGAGCCCTGAGATTTTCCTGACCCAGGCCAAAAGTAGGCTCGTCATTTGTATGAGGCACATTTTGCAAGAGGTAGTCCCATGTGAACCGATTTAAAGACTCTTCCTCCGAATAATCTAATCCTCCATAGTTCGTATAGAACTCAACGTTTTTTTGCGCAGCGGCTTGCGCCTGATCAACAATGTTCTCCCATTCACTGCGAGAAATCGGTCCTTTCCTATTGATGAATATCGTGTAGTACTTATTCGCATGCACATGAAATTGTTTTTCGTCGCGCAGCAGCTTCAACAGTCTGGGGACGATATACGCACCCACCCCCGATTGCGGTATTTGTAGCTTGACCGCGAGCCATTTTCTGAAGTTGCTGAACCTGAGGCCTTCGATGGTGAATTGATCGGAAGATCTGTCTGTTGCGGCGATGATTAAAGCTAACTGTTCAAGTTGGGTCACGCTCTCTCTATAAACATCCTCATCAGGCACTCTCCAGTATGAATCCGAATGGTCGTCGCGATATATCCGTCCTTCATCAAGCAGCGAGTAGATTATCTTTTGAATCACATTTTTGCTTTCAGTTACACCCATTTGCCTTGCGCGGTCAATAATGGCGTTTATATTGATCATTTCCGGGCCTGTTTCTGCCTCGTAGTCTGTGTCTATGGCGTTCTGCGCAGCATTTATTTGTTCTGGTTCCAGGCTCTTAAGAGCATTGAGCAGGATCTCTTCGAGTGCACCTAGACGCATCAACCACCTGGTTTCCCTTTCATATCGCGCACGCACAGCAGACAAAAACGGATCTTCCTGCTCAGTCTCCTTGAATCGGAGTACCGAAATAGTAGTAACGGCCATTAAAGCGATAAGAGCTAGTAGAGCACCGGCAAAGACGACAACGACACCTGTTAATCGATTGAGACCGGGAAGCCAAATAAGAACGATGGGTAGAAAAAAGGGAGCCACTAAACCGGCTAGTCGAATCGCACCAAGAGCTTTGGGTTCAGCGCCTTCGCTCGAATTCCGGCGGACGCGCTTAAAAGCGACTTTCCAATCAATCTGGAATACAGCGATTATCCCCAGCGCCACGACAACGACAACGGTGATTTGTTGAGGATAGTCAAAAGCTTTCTTCCACGTTAAGGCCAAGAAGAAGCCGCCAAAAACGACGCCCGCGAAGAGGATGGCAACAAGTAGAAGTCCGAGTTTGAACCATTTCTGCTTTCTGTTGAGTTCGTGGAGTATGGCCAATACGGCAAGCGATAGGGCAGATAGCTCGACACTTGACGCAGCCAGGTCGCTGATCAAATCCTTCGAAAGGGTTATCTCGACCCGAAATATCCAGACGAAAAAAACCAGCAGGGTCCATGCTGAGACGGCAGTGCCCAAAAATACTCTGTATGTTTTCTCGGTGAGGAGTGGGCTCTCGAGACGATTGAGATTCGCAAACACAATTCGAGGGGAATCATCATCATTCTCGTTATCACCTCTATTCCTGCCAAACGGATCAATCATATCGGGTCTCTGTGTGATCTCGATTGTCGCTCAAATCGAGGAACGTCGCGCATTCTATGCCTGCCGCCGCCGCGCTACAATCCAAAAAGTTTGGGGCAGAGTGTGTTGCAGCCAACCCCGTCGATAGCGAGTAAAATAACGACCTAAAAGGAGCTTCGATTGGACGCGCCAGACGTTCTCCGCCATAACGCTCTCGCCTGGGACAAGGAGTGTGATAACCAGGGCGAGTGGAGCCGGCCAGTAAACGCTGAGGCGATCGCCAACGCACGTCGCGGCGATTGGCAGGTCATACTCACCCCGAATAAACCGGTGCCGAGGGAATGGTTTGGCGACCTGAAAGGACGAGACCTGCTTTGTCTTGCTTCCGGTGGCGGACAACAGGGCCCGATACTGTCCGCGGCGGGCGCTAACGTTACCGTCTTCGATCAATCGCAAAGACAATTGGAGTGTGATCGTCTGGTGGCGAAGCGAGAGTCGTTGGATATACGGCTCGTTCGCGGTGACATGGCGGACTTGTCGATGTTCGACGACGCAAGCTTCGACATCATCTTTCATCTGTTTCCAATTGCTTCAGTCAGGAGATCAGACCTGTTTGGAGAGAGTCGTTCAGAGTGTTGCGTACACCGGGCCGGATGATGTCGGGATTCCTTAATCCTCTTTTCTACATGTTTGATAGAAAGCTGGACGACCAGGGCGAGTTGGTGGTCAAGCATGCTCTTCCCTACTCAGATCTGAATCGATGGAAGCTCGAGGGCGTAGAGCCATTGGCAGAGAACGGCAACTGTTTTGAATTTGGTCATCCGTTAACAGACCAGATTGGCGGTCAAGTCGATGCCGGGTTTGTAATCGCGGGTTTCTATGAAGACTACTGGAGTGATGAGGCGACAACCTTGAACAAGTACACTCCTACGTTTATAGCCACGCTCGCTTTCAAGCTGAGCTTTGATTATTAAAATTTATCTCGCTCAGCACGTCTGCCAACTCGACATCTCCCTCGGTGTTCACTTCAATGAGTCGGCCGATGTGCAATGGTCCTAATGAGGCGTGTTGTTCAAACTGCTTTAGGAGGTCGACGGAAGATTTAAGTCGGTCCAAATGTCCGCTGTGACGTTTACGCGTAATAAACCGCTCTGCCGCAACGACCGGGCTGCAAATGCAATGAACCTCGATTAACTCGCCCTGCAACTCTGACAACCAATCGATAGGCGTCCCCGACGACGAGCTCGACGCCGGATGACGCCACCACGACGCGATAACTGAACCGTCTGATCGCAACGCCTTCTTGGATCGCAACGTTTGCTCTCGCAGAGTCTCATCAGCAGCGCGACTGAGCTCCGTCCGCCACTGCGCATCTCCAACCCCTTTTTCGTTGAACAACTTCTCTAAAATCTCATCCTTATCAAACATCTCCACCCCCAACGCCCGCGCAATCATCCTCCCCACAGTCGACTTCCCACTCGCTGGAATGCCGCTTAGGATGATGTGCTGTGCGCTAGGCTTCCCAGTCATCAAGCTTCAATCCGGCAACACGACTGAACTCCCTCGAATTGTGGGTTACTAGTGTCAATCCATGCTGAAGCGCTATGGCGGCGATTTGCAAATCGTGAGGTCCGATGATGCTGCCGGCCGCTTCAAGCTCTGCGCGAATCTCAGCACATCGGCGAGCGCATTGATCGTCGAAAGGAAGGGATGTGAAAAGACTCAAAAACAGATCCAACTTTGAATGTTCACGCGCTGGATCTGAACTTCGCTGAGCACCGTAACGAAGTTCATATATAACGATCGAACAAAGAACAATATCGGTAGCCTTGACTGATTGCCAACGGGCGATTAAACGTTGGTCGCGTTGTCGCAGCAGAGTAATGCACGCATTAGTATCGGGGAGAAAGATCATTCCAAAGGAAGCCGATCCTCAAACTCACCCTGTGGCGCACGTTGTAATTCAGGCATTGAACCGCCAACTCGCTCAAAAAAATCGACGGGCCATCCGTTTGCGTCTACGCCCTCGGCTGGCGTCAATGCTCTCACTTGAACAACAACTGCGACATCCGCATCAGCTGGGCCCACCTTAACACTCAGGTTCAAGATGCCGTCTTTTGTGGTGTGCCCACGTGTTTCGATCGTTTCATTCATCATGAAGTCAGTTTATTCGACCCAAGTTCCGTTGACAATCGCAGGATCGGCCGGTGGTGGGAACCGGCCAAGCCAACCAGCATCATGGCACAAGCGTGTTTCCGACGAACAGTTCGCGCTCAAGCACTGCCCAACATTCATGTTTCAGTTTGCGCCGGCATCCGTCACGCGCCTGTTGTTGGCGTTGACCTAAACGTCAAACGCCGCTTTCGGAGCAGCTTTCACACGAAACTGGATTGTCTTCGATCCCAGCCGCGGATGGACCGCCGTGAGCCTGATCGTACCGGCTGCTTCCTTCGTCTTTACCCAGACCGCGCCAACACCGCCAAAAAGCGAAAAAGGATTCTCACCAACGATCTCGCCCGGACCTTCTACACTGAGCGCAATCGCGGCATTCGCTAGCGGACGAACGGCGCCATACTCATCGGTCACTCGCAAAACGACGCGCGTGGCGTCAATACCGTCGCCAACCAGTTCGACATCATCGGGCTCGACCAGCAGTTGGCGATCTGCTCCTCTGCCCGACATCTGTTTTGTAACGACGAGCTTGCCGCCAATGTACCCTTCGATCTTCAAATCACCCCACGGCACATTAAGACGTGGACGGAGATTGGTTACAAAAGGCGGATACGCGAGGTGAGGAAAAGTCTTGCGGTCAGGCTCGACCTCCGCCACCAAACGATCTCCGATATAGATCTTCAACTGCTCGACATTCGAGCAAACCATCGCGATAGTGAAACTCTCGTCGCGATCTCCCCGCGACCAATCAAACGCCGGTTCCAGGACGATCTCCTCTTTGGGATCGCATTGCGATCTGTACAGACCGGCCGCCGGCTTCGGAATGCGAAAGATATCGGCAACGCCGTGATAACAGATGCGATCGGTGGAACAGAAATTCGCATGGGTGTTGTAGTCGAAAGCGCACCAGCCAAGACCGCCGGCATATTTTTTGTCAGATGCGAGCTGGTTGTGAACACGGGCATGACGCATCGTGTGTTCAGTGATGCGTTCGATGTTGTCGTTCCGCTTGGTTGGATACATGTGACCGATGAACTCTGTGTTGAAGTAGAGCGTTCGATTCGCCGGCCGTAGCGGAATCTGAAAATCGTTCATCGTAAACACATCTTCCAACTGCTCCGAGTCGTAGCGGTAGCGCACACCGCCCGTCTGCCGTGAATCGTCAAGAGCGTGCGCCACCTGATTCGTGCGCGTGTAAAAATCGTGGTCGTCGCGCGACTCGTTGACTCGAACGCCCCACAAGATGATGGACGGATGGTTCCAATCGCGCTTGATCATGGCTTCGACGTATTGGACCGATAAGTCTTTCCAACCCTGATCGCCGATGTGTTGCCAGCCGGGGATCTCCTCGAAAACAAGCAAGCCGAGCTCGTCGCACGCATCGAGGAAGTGAGGCGACTGCGGGTAATGCGACGTGCGAACGGTGTTGCACTTGAAGTTGCGGCGCAGGATCCACGCATCACGACGCTGCACACGCGCGGGCATCGCCTGACCGACAAATGGATATGTTTGATGTCGATTCAAGCCGCGCAGTTTGAGGTGCTTGCCGTTCAGAAAGAAACCGTCAGGCGTGAAGCGCGCTTCACGAAAGCCGATTCTCGTTTCGTATTCGTCAGTCAAACCAGCGCCCTCAAACAGAGAAACACGGATTGAATAGAGCTTGGGATGGCCCACACTCCAGAGGTCGATCTGACCCAGGTTTGTTAGTTGGATGTCGTGATGATCGGATGAGACGTTTACACTTTGCGTCGATATAATGCGGTCGCCGTCGCGCAATTCCGCGGTGAGCTTTCCTCTGGCGCTTTTGCCGTCGAGATAACAACGAACGTTAACGCTTCGGTTATCGGAGAGCACGTTGAGCGGCTTGGCGAACACGTTTTCGATAAACGCACTCGGCACCACGCGGAGAGCGACGTCACGATAAATGCCGCCAAACGTCAGGTAGTCGATCTCGCCTCCGAAAGGCGGTATGTCGTTGCGCTCTGTTGAGTCAACTTCAACCGCGAGCACGTTATCGCCACGCCAGTTAATGTGCGGCGTCAGTTCGAATGAGAACGGCGTGTAGCCGCCACGATACTCTCCAAGCTTCTGACCGTTCAGCGTAACTGTAGCCGCGGTCATCACGCCGCCGAAGTCTACGAAGACTCTCCGCGCGGGCGGGCGCCCACTCAACCCCGGCGGCAGTCTGAAGTGACGCCGGTAAAGCGAGACAAACTGATATTCCTTATCGTCGAAGCCATGCCAGGGCAGCAACTTGTTGGTATGAGGAATCGTGACGCGTGCGAAGCCGGTGTCATTGAATCGCGGGCTTGTGCCGCCACCGACGTTTTTCTCGCTGTACAGCCACTTATGATTCAGCGGAAAAACGCGTCGCTGCGAAGAGTTCGCGGCCGGTGCGGCGACAGTCAATTTCGAGAATTGCGACATCAACGTCGCGCCGGCAAGACCGGCACCAGTCGCCGTCAGGAATTTTCTGCGGTCAATTCCCTTTCCTCGATCTCTCGTCATTTAATTCTCCTGTTTTAGAAATTTAGCCAACCGGCAGTCCTTAAGTTTTTTCAGGCCAGCGACAACCGTCTCCGCGTTGAGGCGCGCGCCTGCGGGGCTCGTGTGCGTGTGATCGTTGAAGAAAAAGTCTTTACTGACTTTGTCCTGTCCGACTGCTTCATACTGCTGCGCCACCAGCTCATTCAGATCTATGAAAAACGCTCCCTGGGATTTTGCTACCGCAGCCGCCCAACCTCCGTAAGTGCCTGCGTTGCGCACGACCTTTCCCTCGGCCCAGTTATTTCTCGGAACCGGCGACAGCACGATCACCGTTGCGCCTTTCGCCTTCGTATCGGCGATGTACTTTCGCATGTACCAGCCGAACGTATGGACCACTTCGTGTTTCTTCGTCAGCAGGTTGTCGATCTCTTCAGTCTCTTCGCCCAAGCCTTTCAACGTGCCGCGCGCGCGCGCCGTGTCATTGATAAGACTGGCGTCGTTATGACCAAACTGCATCAGCACGAAGTCGCCAGGCTTTAACTCGGCAAGGACCTGATCCCACAGTCCTTCCGTTTGAAACGTCCGGCTGCTGCGTCCGCCACGTGCTCGATTCTCAACTTTGATTCTCTTTTGATCGAATAGTTCCGCAATCGGATCGCCCCAACCCTGTTGGCCTTCAGTCGGAGTCTTCACAGTGGAATCGCCGATGATGAATAGAGTCGGTTGCGCATGCACAACGGCAACGAGTCCTTGTAGCAGGACGAAGAGCATAAATGTAGTTTTCATAGGTTTAGCCACAAAAAGGCACAAAAGACACATATGAGATCAAGATAGCCTTTCTGGTTTTTTTTATCGGGTGGGTCGCGGCGTTGGTTTTGGCTTTGGCTTTGGTTTGTTGTCCGAGTCAGGCACGTCGTCAATGTCAGGCGTCGCGCTACGGTTGCGTTGATACTGCATCGTTCCACCGGAAGTTGTGCGCTTCGATCCCGGCTGAATCACAGCCAGTTCCGCCAGCGACGTCGTCTTGTCCACTCCAAAGCCGGCGAGCGAGACGAGCTTGAGATAACGAGCGGTAACGCTGCTGATAAAACCAACCTGCTGCGGCGCAAAGGTCGACAACAATTCACCTCGCGCAATCTCGCGCCAATCATTACCATCGTCACTCACTTGCACAACGTAACTGCGGATGTCGCCTTCGTGCTCGCGATGGTTCTGCCGCGACATCAAGACGAGTCCCGACATTGTAACCGGCTCCTTAAAAGTCACCTTTAGATCTACCTGCTCGCGAAGTTGGTCCTGCTGACTGCCCACACGGATGAGAGTATTGGGATCACCGTCGATCGCGGAACCAGCAGGCGCGCCATTTACCTCGGCGACGGCGCCGAGCTTCTGCATCACCTTTGTATCGAAGAACAAACCGCGAATCTGTTCAGGCGATACATAAACCTTCGGCAGAAAACAATCACTCCGCGCGTATTTGAGCAGGGCGTAACGTAGTTGCCGCAATACGGCATTCCCGCTCGCAGGATTGGTCACGTCGAAGGCCGAAACCAATAAACGCCCTTCACCAACAGCGGCCTCGAAAAGAACGCCGAGTTTGTAATTACGATTCCAATCGTCGATGGCCCAGACAACGGGTTCCAGCTCACTCGGCAGCCGATCGAGATTCACCGCGCGCACATTCTGCATAATCGCGGCCCACTGCCAATCGAAATGACTCCTCGTGGGAAACCCGTTAAGCATGTAGCTCTTTGATTCTTCGAGCGGCCTGTCGATCCAGAGCCCCAGCATGCGGCCCCAGGCGGGACCCATCAAGCGGTTCCAGAAAACCGGTGTCACGTCGAGCGGCGGACTGGTCCAATCAAGGTCCGCGTTGCGAACGGCAAACAACACACGACCTCCGGCTGACAGCTTTTGCTCCGCCTCATCCCAGGAACTGGTGACCAGCACCGCCGGATTGCGGGACTGCGGACAAGGCTCCGGTTCCTCTCTTGTTGCAGTGCGCGTCGCAAATTCTTCGGGATCGCCGGCGGGATAGACCCAGAAGTTCCAGTCGTTCTCAAAGTAATCGACGCCGCGCTTCTTTCCCTCGATGATTGTCCTGGTCACCGGATTGAAATTTGATTCCGGCGCGACGGTGACTACCAGTTTCAATTCTCCCGCATTGCGTAGCTTGGAAAGATCGGCGCTTATTCTTCCCAGCGGAATATTTTTTCCGATCGGAAACTGACGGAGCGGCCACTCTCCCTTGAATTGCGTACCTTCGATCTTCCAAACACCCATGCCCTTCTCAATCGGCTCCGGTCCGAAGTGGGCCAGTTCAACGTCGACCTCAAATGGATCGGCAAAAGTGAAGATACGCTGTCGTAAGCGCGCCAACGGCACGGTTGTATTCGAGAATTTCCTGAACTCGTCGGCAGTGACATAACTCTTTGGGTCCCAAAACGGATCAAGCAAGCCGACGAACGCGCTGCCCTGGCCCAAATAGTCGTGCAAGTCGAGCAGTTGATATCCACTGAGTCCGGGCGTGCGCAGGTTGGCTTCGATCTCTTCTTTATAAGCGGCGAGTTGGAACAGTCCCGAGTTGCGGGCGAACTCTTTGTTTTTCTCGAGCAGACCGTGATCCTTCAACGACTGGCGGAAGATCTCGTAGTTGGACGGCTTTAAATAACCGGTGAACTTACTGATCACATCATAATCGGGATACGCGGCCCACTGGCCCACCTCGTGGGAGATCACCGGCAAGTTGACGTCTTCGAGCGAAGCCCCGTAATCGCCACCAAACCAGCCAGACTCGCGGCGTAGCAGCTTTGGTCCAAGCCTTTGAATCGCCAGGTAGTCCGTGCCCTCGGTAACCTTCTCCACTTCTCTTTCCGTGTGGCCGGTCCCAGTCGTGTACAGGCGGCGCGGATCCTCCTTGCGATACCGCTCAACCCACCTCGACAACGCTTCATGCCATTTGCCTCTGGGTTCATTGCTGGCCGACAGCAGCATGAAGGACGGATGATTTCCGTAAGCCTTGATCATCCGATCGGTTTCGTCGTAGAGCATGCGCTCCATCGGAGTGCCGGGACTGATCTCGTTCCACATGCCCGGTTCCGGCTGCAGATAAAAACCAACTTCATCGGCGGCTTCGAACGCAGCTTCCGGAGGCGCCCAGGAATGGAACCGCATGTGGTTCAATCCCCAACGCTTGCACGTCTCGAATAACTTCTTCCAGTAGGGAACATCAGTGGGCGGATAACCAGTCAACGGAAAATCGCCGCCATGATGAGTACCGCGAAAAATAATCGGCCGGCCATTGAGGAGAAACTCCTTGCCGGCCGCTCGCAAGTCACGCAAACCAACCTTCAGTTCGTAATACTCTTCGAAGCCGGTTCCTCTTAACCACAACCTGAGTGGATGTAACTTCGGATTAAACTCATCCCACGCAGCTTGCTCCGCACGAAGTGGCACCTCGAGTTCCGCGGTTCCGCCTTTTTCATCCCAGGTCACCGGCACGACGCCGATGTCGGGCCAGATTGCGGTCAACGTTCCTGATCCACTCAGTCCCGTCTGGTTGCCGATGCGAACCTTGATCAGCATCGTCTTCTGTTCGACGTTCGGAAACACCTGAGCGCTGTCGATCCATACTCGTCCAGTATCGTTGAGTTCAATCCGGCCGGCGATTCCGTTCCAACTTGCGCCGAGTGAGTCTGACACGCTGTGCGCATCGGGCCGGTAAGGCAGGATCATCCGGTTGTCAACGCGAATGGTCAGTTGGTGACGGCCCGCTGAGAGCGTACCGAGCTCGTAAACGTGGGGCGCGACGAGACTACGATCCGATCCGATCTTCTTCCCATCCACCCAAACAGTCGTTTCCCAGTGCGGACGCTCCAGTGTCAGCACCATGCGGCGATTCGACTGGAACTGGAAAATATCTATGTCGCGTTGATACCAGGCAGCGCCGAGATAGTGACGTGGCGGCTGCGACAGAAAAGGCACTTTTACTTTGCCCGGTTCAGCGTAGGCTTTGTAATCTTCGCGCAGATACCAGTAGCGATCGTACAGGGTGAGTACCCACGGAGTGTTAATGCTGATCGGGGGTAGAAAAGGATATTGCGCTTGAAGAATTCCGGGCAGCCTAATGGGAAAACGCAATTTTTGGTTATAGAAGAGTTGCTTCTCTCCCGAATCGCTCGGATCGAGTTCAAAACGCCAAAGGCCGTCGAGCGGCAGTGGCCTGGCCGAGCACACTGCCACACCACTGAACAAGAGAACCATCAATGCGAGAAATTTTATTTGTGACTGGCGTCCCACCATGCCTTCAACTCCGCATCGAGCGTTTTGAGATCAGGCTTCTGCCTCGCTATTGAAAGAGATTCAGTCCACTCCTTATTAAGATCACCCAGATCCACAGTTGACCCTGCGCGGATGAATAACGGCAACTGGTGTGTTTCAGCAGTGACCGTGATTGTTCTTCCGCCCCGATAAATCTGGTCGGGCCTCCAGGCGTTGCGCCAACGCGAACCCGCCGGTAAATAGACTTCCTGAGTGCGTTTGCCCTTCTCCCAAACAGGCGATACGAGTAAATCGCGCCCGTAGAGATAAGTCCACCAGTTGGACCACGCTGCCGGCGCCGCGGGATCGACGAGGAACAGCGGACGAACTATCGGCGTCCCAGTCTTCGTCGCCTCCCGGGCGTAGGTGTAACTATAGTCGACCAGCCGCTCATGCAATCGCGCGTAAAGACGCCAGATAGCAATCAACTGCGCGTCGTAGCTCGGTTCGCGCGGAAGGCTCCAGAACCCGACGTTTCGCGTCGGGCCAACTTCCATAATCGGGTTCAGAGCGCCGAATGCTAGCCAGCGGCCGCAAACTTCCTGTTCCATCAATTGCTGGTTGTAGCCGCAGATATCGGAGCCCCAGTTTGGGTAGCCCATCACGGCGGAACGCTGGATGGCAATGATCGACGCACGCAGTCCCTCTTGCGTACCGCCGATGTCTCCGCCCCAGAACACCGAATAACGCGAGCTTCCGGTGTAAGCCGCGCGTGGCATCAGAAAGAAATCGTCGCCTCGATGCTTCCTGGCTACATCATAAACTGCTTTCACGTACATTACGGGATAAGCGTTGCGATTTTCTCGGATCGTGCGACCGTCGAAGACCTTGTAAGGACCGTTCTCAGGGATGTCTTCTTCCGCGCGATCGAGTTTGAAGCCGGCGACGCCGAGTTTGAGTAGCTTTGCGATGCCGTCCTGCCAGTAAGCTTTGGCCTCGGGGTTCGTCAGATCCACCATCGGATAGTTGTTGCCGCTGACCGGGCGAACCTGGCCGGCAAGCGCGTATCCCTTCGCTAGCGCGACCTTCATCATCTCGCCCTGAAAGAAGGGCGCGATCCACAACACTGTTTTCGCATGGCTTTGCCCTTCGTCGAGCCAACGCACCATCTCGGCGAAGTTTGGCAGCCGGTTCGGATCGATTTCAAAGTCGTCGTAGCCCCATGGCTTGCCCGGACCCCACGGGCGATCGATCCAGTAGACGCCGTTCGGGATGCCAAATGCTTTCATCATGAGAACGTCTTCCATGATTTCCGAATTGAACGGTCCCGTGACTGGCGTCCCGTCATAGTAAGTTGTTCGGTGCGTGTGTTCGTCGCGCCAGCGCCACGGCCTGTACATCCATTTCGGAGGCAGAAACGGTGGGCCGGCATCGATCGCGTGCGCTCGCACCAACTCCGCCGGATGTTCAGCCGTGTACACCTTCATGGCAAACGACGGACCTTCAAACTCGATCTTTACGCGCTGTGGATCAGTGGCGGCGAAGTCGTAGAAGCCGGGCCAGTTTCCGCGGACGAGTATCGCGTAGCCTTTGGAAGAAAGATAGAACGGCGCGTACACGGAGGTGGTCGGTTTGATGATCATCTCGACCTTTTGACCGCGCAGATCCATCGCGGCTTTCAGTCCCGGCGCCCAGGATGCTCGCTGCGGCCCATCGACGACTCGTTCCATCAAACCTGTGTAGTACTCGTTTCTCGACGCCGCGACGGCGACACCCCACTTGAGAATATCGGAGTCAGGTTGCGCTTCAAGGCTGATGTCGAAGTTCCTACCGCTGCGTTGCACGGTGAGAGTGACGGTGCGTCCATCCGGCATATCGATTTTTGCGACCTTCGTTTTAGACACGTCCGGGAGTACGAGTTTTGTCCGGCCCTGTGCCGTTTCATAAAACCAACCGTCAAAGCGTGGTGGCTGTTGCGTGTAGGCGAGGTCGAAAGCCGTTAACAGAAAGAGTAGACAGATTATGAATCTCGTTATCATGATCATTGACTTCCAGAGTTGGATGGTTTAGAAAGTTATCCACCCATTTGTGAGCCCCACGCTAGCGACGACAACGCCCTAAGACTCGAGGAGTTGGCACAATGAGATCTTCACGTATCGCTCTTGGCTTGCTGCTGTTAGCCGGTGTTTCAGTGTTTTTCACCGAGGCCGGCGATACCTCGTCCGGGCGTTCTTCGAGCATCAGTTACCATGGCGTAGAGCCGGCCGTCTGGCCTTCCCGCGGCGATCGTGGCCCGGGCATCAAGGAGGACATTCCGGCCAAGTACGTCACTCGGTATGAAGCATGGAAAGCCGAGTTTCTGACAACGGAAGCCGGGCGCGAACAGTGGGAGCACTTCAAGACAAATCCGAATTTCACGTTGACCATTTCAGTCTCGCGCGAAAATGCCGAAGGCGCCACCACGGGCAACTACCGTTGGAGCGATGATGGAACTCTTGTCGCCGCGACGATCGTTCTCGGCGTTCGACTCGACGAGGGTTATCCGAATCCCATCTACTTCCCGGTGATGAATTCGCTGGTGCCGACCGAATCGTCATCGCGCATCGACGGCAACACGCTGGCAGCCACGAAGATCGCGCACGAGTTTGGACACGTGAAACGGACCAGCGAGGTTGACTCAGCGGTATATCAACTCCAGTCGCAGCTAATGCCTCAGTACAACAAGATCTTTCTGAGCAACGGGCGCAACGCAACTGATCCGCGCCTCGTCGAAATCGCGCGAAAGATAGGCGGCACGCCGGTGCAAATCTGGGAAGACCGCGAGTACTGGGGCGAGGCCAATGCGATGCTCTATCTTCGCGATCGCTTCACCGACGAGAGACTGCGCTGCCCGCTCTTCAGCAAGATCAGACATAGCGTAGACCTCTACGCCAAGAGTTATGAACCACGCTTTCGTGAAGTGCTCCGCGCCACACCCAACCGAAAGGCCTGCGGTTGGCCGTAGTCTGAGATCTCAAATCTCAAATCTGAGATCTCAAACCTTCCCAACGAACAGTCCAGTCCTCCGGAAATCCGGGTGCGTGTTTTCGCGGCGCGCCCTGCCAGCCCGCGGCCATCATCGCGACCGCGTAGAGTAACCCTCCATTTCCCGGCAGGTAGCACGGCAGGTTTGGTCTTTGCCAATTGTGCCCGTTGGTCATGTAGCGATTCTTCTCCGCCGGCATCAATAGCGCCTCGATCGCAGTCGCCGTTTCGCCGAGGCGCGCCGCGGTCATCGCCGTTAGCGGATAGTCCCAACCCCATGTTTGGTCCCACTTCCATTCCTTCACCGTCTTGAACAGAGTGCGGCGCATCGTTTCGCGATCGACGCCGTCTCCAGGCAGGACGCCGTAAGCGCCGAGCATCGATGGATGATCGTAATTTCTGGCCGAGAAAGTCTGTGGGCAGTTCTCGTGGGCCAGGTAAACACCGTCGCCGACGGGCAGCGCCGACAATCCGTTAATCACATCGTCCCATTTCGGTTCCCGCTCTAAACCCAGTCGTTCGCGCCAAAGCTGCGCTGTTTTTAATCCATACTTCCAGTAAGCCAATTCGAATGTAGGGTTCCAGGTCTCATGCGGAGGATGATTCTCCTGCGCCGGAATCACCGGCGGGCCTAACACATATCGTTTCCGATCCTGTTCCCAGAACGCATAAGAAGCCATGAAGCTTGCCGACTCGAAAACGATCCAACGGTACAGCTCGAGCGTTTTCCTGTCTCGACGCGACTGGTAACAGAGTTCGGCATAAAAGATCGGATGTGGCTGTTGCCAGATCAATAGCGGACCAATCGGCGACGGACTGTCTCGACCTTCGGGTCCAACCATCTTGGGCCAGCGCGCGCCCGTGTAACCTTGAGATTCGGCGAGAGCTTTCGCCTCCGGCAGAATCGATTCGTACCAGTCGAGGCTCTTCTCCAGCAGCGCCAAGCGGTTCCATAAGGCGAAGTGCGCCGCGTGCCACCAATGCATCTCGAGGTGAAACTTACCGTACCAACTGTTGACCGTAAGTCCCGTCTCCTGCGGCGGGGTGCTGCCTGAACACTGGATCGCCGTCAGGTATTGAGACAACACCACGCGCCGTTCAAGTTCACGCGCCCGCGGATCTTTGCTCTGGGCCAACTCAACAGCGCCGCCCTCACTCCAAAAACGACGCCAGTGATCGACGTTTGCCGCAAACGTCACCTTAGCACTGGGTAAGAGAGCCTTAATGGGATCTCGCGAGAAAGCGACAACGAAGTCGAGTCGTTCTTTTGATCCGCTAAGCAAAAAAGAATGGGGTGCTGGTGTGAAACTAGCGGTGCCTTCCCAGGTTATCGAAGCAAAATATCTGTCGCGGTCGAGGGTGCGACGAATATCGATGCGATCCCTTTTTCGAACGCTTACAGTCTGGTGTCTCACAAGCGGCTGCGTCCAATCCGCAGCCTGCATTGACGGCGAGCCGTAGGGAAAGTCGATGCGCACGGCCAGCGCGCCATCGTCGATCAGTCTTGAACGGATCGAGACAGCGACGAGATCGAGGCGCGGATGCACCGCCGTCTGAACAACTACCAGTTGTCCATCAAGCCTGAAATGGCTCGTAATGATGCCGCGCCACAGGTCTAACTCCTGCCGTATGTCAGAGAGTTCGTCTGCGCGTATTTCCTCTCGATCACGCCTACAAAACGCGATGCGTCCGAGATGAAGTCGATGCGGGTTCTCACGGAGCCATTGATAAAGCTCCGTCTGTCCTTCAGAGCTCGTCTGGTAACCGACTTCACGTCCATGCGTGTCGTATTGAGTTAAGCGCAAGTCTCGCGCGGTCAGACCTTCGGGACGCGGACTAGTGTGCCAACCCCATTGCGACATCGTGCAAAGCGGCATCGCATTCTCATATTCGGACATAAGAGTCTGCAGGCCCGTGACGTCGGCCGTGAACGCAAACTCACCATTTCCCACGGACAACGGCGACAATGGATCGAGCTGCCGCAAAACGGGATTGTGCCGACAGACTAACGCCGCGCGGTCTATCGCCGAGGACTCTGAGCCGAACGAGTTCGACAGTCCAAGCATCCCACCAGTGACCGTGAGCGTTTTCAGAAATCTGCGCCGCGATATCATCCTACTAAACAAAAAAGTTCGGGGACCGAAAGCCTAACTATAGCTCGCCGTCCCCGATTTCGTTTAAGCAACTGTGCGTCGAGTTTAGAAGATGAACTTGAGCATCACCTGAACTCGTCGCGGGTAGTTTGCCTGTGCCCCGGCATTAATAGCGCCAAAATTGCTCGTGGTCGGATTCATCTGAATCGAGGCGCCACTAAGCAGCCAGGGGTGATTGAAAGCATTCAACAGATCAAATCTAATCTGAAACTTCGTAGTTTCGGTGATTTCCGTGTTTTTGAAGAGTGACACATCGACGTTATTCACGTTTTGAGCGCGAACGTCGGAGAACCGAAGTGGGAACGTACGGATATTCCGCCCCGTTGGTTGAATATTGATGGTTGTATTGTTTGGTCCAGGAATTGTCGATCGGGTATCGAACCTGCTGGTATCGAACCACCGTTGCAATGTCCGCTGATCTTCCGGCAGCGCAATCGTGCCGCCGAGATAGATGACGTTAGTGCCGAAGTTGAGTGGCGGTCCAACCTGGAAGGCGTAAATACCTGACATCTGCCAACCACCAAGCAGTCTGGAAACCACCGCATTGTTGCTATCGCCAAAAGGCTTGCCCTTGCCAAAAGGAAACTCGTAGATCCAACTCAGCGCCACGCGGTGCGGCGAGTCAAACGCCGAGATCATCTTGGTCGGTTCCAGATCGCTCGGGTTCAACAAGTCCACCTGTTCGATAAACTTGGACCACGTGTAGGCCAGGTTTACCGTGTAACCCTGCGAGAATCGCTTTTGAACGTTGAGCTGCCCTGAGTGATACCAGGACTGTCCTTCGTTGGTTGTACTGTTGACGGTATCGAAGTGCGGGAACGGACGCAGCAATCTTTCACGAATGATGTTCGTTCCCGATCCGATAGTCGAATTCGTCGGCACCAGGTTACGTAACGGGTTGGGCACGTTGCCGCCGAGAAAATTCTCGACTGTGGCATCTCTCAACGGACTCGTGCTCAGGTATTGCAAGGGAGTCGCGTTCAGGTTGCGATTGACTTCAATATCGTCTCCCTTATTGCCAACGTACGCCGCCTCGACCACGAATCCCCACGGCAGTTCTCGCTGAATACCAAACTGCCAGCGCCGCATCTTCGAAATTTCAGGATTTGGATTGAAGAACGTAACCGCGTTTCCGATGTTTGTTTGGAAGCCAAGACCGGCGCCAACCGGTTCCTGAACGCCATCCGGAAATGGATTCGAGAGCGTGTTGACGATCGTGAATCCGTCGGCGCCCACCGTAATGAACGGAGTATTCTGGCTGAATCCCGTCTGGTTTACGTCGCCTCGACGTTGTCCGAGGAAGCCGTAGTAAACGCCGTAGCCGCCGCGAATAACGGTCTTTCCGTCTTCGGTGACCTGATAAGCGAAACCAAGACGCGGCATGAAATTATCCTTCGGCGTGTCGTAGAGTTCGCGCGGTTCGCCGTTGACGCCCGCGAAAGTCAGACCACCACGCACAAAGAATTGGTCGGCAGGCAGACCCGCGATCGGGGCTGTCGCGTACTTGGCCCTCGCTGCGGCTTCAATCGGTTGGATGTACGAGAGATCGAAGTTGCGCACGCTGCGGTTATAGCGTTCAGTCATTCCGCCTTCAAACTCATAGCGCAACCCGAGATTCAAAGTGAGCCTGGGATGAATCCGCCAGTCATCGTGAGCAAAGAAGCCCCAACTGGTCGACTGTTCGGCATAGTCAGCCAGGCGCGCGATGTAACTATTTGCCGCACTTGGCAGTCCGAGCAGGAACTGTGCGAACGACTGTCCGCGATCTCCGGGTGCCCGCGCGGAAATATTGGTCGGGCCGCTGACGAGATCACCAACGAAGTCGAACCGGCCGGTCCAGTCGTTGATGTTATTGAATGAGTTTTCGCGATAGGCGCGGAACTCAGTACCGAACTTCATCGAGTGGGTGTTGAAGACTTTATTCACAACCGCGCGTACCGAGTGGATGTCGTTTGGCCGAAACTCGTCGTTAACACGCGTGCCGAGGTATCCGTTGAGTCCGATTGCGGGAAAGTGCCGCTTATCTTCAGGTACCAAGGCCTGGTAACGAGACGGAAATCCGACACTCGTCAGGTCAAATCCGTCGCCTGCCGAATTCTGTCCATCCACGCGAATGAACCGGTTGTAGCTGTACTGCACGTTCAAGACCGTCGAGGGATTGAGCGAGTACACGTCGTCAATCGTGAACTGACGCGAGATGAATTGAAACTCCTGACCAGTGGCGACGTTCTTGAAGAAGTTGTTGTAATCGCTGTTGCGCGTGTACCAGCTCGCGCGGGCAAACATCCGATGGTTGTTATTGAACACGTGATCGATGCGGATCGTGTTCGTGTAGTAACGGGCGGTCTCCACCAGATCCGGTTGCAGGTAATTGTTGGAACCATCGGGGGCGCTGGGAGGATTCAGCGGACTCGGCCAGAATTGATCGACGATGCTGCGAGCCACCGGGTTGATCAATTGCGTTGGCAGCTTGTTACATGCTGTTCCGCCGACCTGAATACCCGTGGACGTCGGCACTATCGGGTTCCCACCACCGTCGCACTTGAACGGATCCAAAATGAACTGACTGGTATTCTGCGGATTCACCCGCTTCGAATACGGATTGAAAATCTGGTACTGGGAACCGAGAGCCAGCAGTTCCGAAAAGTCACCCGCTTTCATCTTATCGGTCGGAGTGGTGAAGTTGCCGTTGTTCCTGGTCCGAATGTCCTTGATGTATTCGTAACCCCAGGAGAAGAACGTCTTGTTACGTCCGTTGTAAACCTTCGGCAACACCACCGGACCAGTGAATGTAAAACCAGGCCGGTCGTAAGGTATCGAGGGACGCGCAGTACCCGTACGATTGGCATGAAAATCGTTCGCCGAGAGCGCTACCGGCATCTTGACCCAATACGCCGAACCGTGGAAGTCGTTCGTTCCCGACTTGATCACGATGTTGGTGACGCCGCCTTCAGTGTTTCCAAACTGCGCGTCAAAACTCGCCGTCTGCACCTTAACTTCCTGAATGATGTCCGTAGGTGGAACGTAAGAGGCAGTCACCTCGAAAGCGTTTGCCACCGAAGTGCTCGGCGCGCCGTCAATTGTCACGTCTCCGCGATTTGGTCTCGTGCCATCGACTGAATAGCCGGTGATGTGAGTCGGTTCGAAGGGGCGATCCAATTTAACATCGCGTCCACCGACCGCAGCCGCGCCGAACGTCGTGCCGCTCGCAAGTCCGATCAAGAAGAAAGGATCGCCGTGCGGCGTCGGCAACTCGGATACGCGCCGCGCATCGACCACCTGGCCCATGGAAGCCGTCGAGCTCTCGATGGCACCGGCATCCGCTGTGACCGTGACGGTCTCCTGGCTGCCGCCCACCTCCAGCATGGGATCAATCTCCAGTCGATCGTTGACCTGGAGCTCGATTCCTTCTCGAATGTAGCGTTTGAATCCCGTGGCCTCGACCACGATTTGGTAAGTTCCGGGAATCAGGTAGGGGACCGTGTAGAGACCACGATCATTGGTCTGCGCTTCACGCTTGGTTCCCATCGCCACGTTGGTGATCGTAACGGTCGCTCCGGGAACTACTGCCTTATTGGCGTCCAAAACTGTTCCGGAGATCGTGCCGCGCGCTTCCTGTGCGCGGAGCGACGACGGGGCAATGAGAACTGCGAGTACAAAAGCGATCGCACACAAGGGACGTGCGAGCGAGCGGGCTCTCGATGTCATTTCTCTGTCTCCTCTCGATGTAGGTCCGGCTGGCCTAACTATCTGGGCCGGGTGGGGTGTCTGACGTTACTCGGCCGAATTAATTATGCGGTCTAACCAATTTAATTTAAGACTTAATAGTGCGGCGAACTTTCCTTGATAGAACCGAGCATGTGGTCAAGTTTCTCTTTACCAATTTTCTTCGCAAACTCAACAGGTAATACCAGAGTGCTTTGCGCAATTTATGAGCAAAGACCGTTCCGGCAAACGGAAATCAATTACGACTCGATTTTTTCGCGCTTACTTAAGACTGCGCAGGACAGCGCCGTCCAAAAATCTGGATTACGATTCGATTTTCGGTTATGGCTTGGTAAAAATTGGTAAATCCTGAAATTTATTTCAACTCAATCGAGACCTGTGGTGGGGCTGCGTAATCATTCCACAGGCGATCGAGCTCGGTCTTGTCCGCCGCGCCATCAGCCACGACATAGCGATAACGCAGCACGAATTTTTCTCCGGGCTTGATCTCGAAACGCCCGAGTTGCGATGGCGCGTAGTTGAAGAATGGATCGTCCGGATTGAGCCGCATCGGCTGCGGCGAGCGAAAGTTGTTTGGATGATCCAGGACCGCGATTCCAACCATCTCGTTATCGACCGGACCAGACATCCTGAACCAGCGTCCGCGAGTCGCGTTGCCGTCCTCGCGTGTCTTCCCTTCTGAAGTCAGAAACCAAACCTTCGACTTGTCTTTCCAATTACGATGGCCGCGAATCCCCATGCCGCCGTAGCGATACTCGTCGAGCACGAGCGGACTATTGCTCACACACTGTTGCGTCGCGACGACGTCGAACAGGAAATAGCGCTTGGCCTTGTCCCCTTTGCTCCCCTGGCCAACGTTATAGATGCGCACTTCCCATTGCTCATTCAACGCCGTCTTCGACGCCCCGCCGGTGAGTGCGACATAACGTTGCCGAGACTTGAAACCAGCGTGCACTGGACCGCTCCAGGCACCGTCAAGCGATATGAATTCGACTCTGCCGGTCCCGTCGCCGACGTTCCAGAAGTCGGGATGAGCGCCTTCGAATTCAGTTTTGGTCCATGCGAACCAGATTCCGTGATGATGATAGTGATCAGATGGATAGTCGTCGGTAACAAGATGACCTGACGGCGTGAACACTGGATGGATGTAACCGCCGCGCAGGAACACCGGCTTAATGTCTTTCGACGGTAAGGCGGATGGCGTAGTCACAAAGCTGAAAACGCTGAGCCCGCCGACTTTGAAGTCAAGACCATCACTCCGTGGCGTGAAATCAACTGCCGGCTTAACTTTCGTGCCGGCTACGAGGTCGTAACTCAGTGTCTGTCCAGCCTTCAGCGCCGGCAGAACGAAAGTCGCGCGGCGTTCGGAGTCGATCTGCAACGCGATTAGCTGCCCGGAAGCATCGCGCAAAGAATAGGATTCGCCCTTAAATTCATCCGGCAGCGCAAACGAAACGATTGTTTCGTTTCGATCATAAGAGCCCGCCGCAACTGAAACGTAAGTTTTCCTTTTAGCACCGTGCGTCGATAGGACAACGACGACGATCAGGAAGGGCAGCAGAGTTTTGAAACGGTTCATGGGAACACGGATATCATAGTTTAACTAAATCAGAGATCTTGATCGGACGGTTCAGTTCGACGCTCTTGCGAGCCGCGATGCCGGTCAAACACGACAACGCTCCGGCGCGAGAGTTAGGCAAACGCATGTAGGAAGGCACCTCGGTTTTGCGGAAGATCAAATCACGAATACGCGCGTCGCCGCCGCCGTGCCCGCCGGTGATTTTCTCGATCGCGATCTTCTCGCGTTGGCCGAAACTCTTCGTCAGATAAATCTCGGTCTCTTCCTCGACGGGCCACGGCTGCCGCTCGTAATCGCGCACCTCGAGTCTGCCCTTCTCTCCATTGAACGCCAGCCGATATCCTTCAAATGGCATGAAGGCATTCAACGAATAACTCATCTGTGCACCGTTCGAGTATTTCATTACGGCTGACATCGTGTCGTAGATGTCGACGTCCTCGCGAAAGACGCAACCATCTCTGTGATAACCGTCGACGTCCTCGCAGCCCGCATAAAGCTCCATTCGGTTTGCGTTCCTGGTCATGTCATAGAAGAAACGACAGTTTTTCGTATGCGGACAGGCGCGACAGTGAGTAGAGCGAAACTGACCATTTCGGCCGTAAGTCTGAAGTGAAGCTTGTGCCGAGACTTCAACGGGATCGGCGTCGAGCCACCAGTTGATCAGGTCGAAATGATGAGTGGCTTTGTGGACCCAGAGACTGCCGCCTTTATTCTTGAGACGGTGCCAGCGCCGGAAATAGTCCGCTCCGTGATACACGTCGAGATACCAGCTAAAGTCGACCGAGATCACGCGGCCGATCGCTCCTGACAGCAGGATCTCTTTGATCTTCTGGTGCTTCGGCGCATACCGGTAATTGAACGTAACGATGATGTTTCGTTTGTTTCGGCGTTCAGCGTCGATCACTTGCTGGCATTGCTTTTCGTCGATGACCATCGGCTTTTCCGTCATCACGTCGATGCCGCGATCGAGCGCCCGGGCGATGTACTGGCTGTGAAAACCGTCGACAGTGGTGACCATCACCAGATCCGGCTTCGCCTCATCGCACATCCGATCGAAATCAGTAAACGTCGGACAACTGGCGCCCGACTGCTTCCGCGCAACCGCGACTCGTTTTGGGTTGATATCGCAGAGGCCGACGACGTCGAGGACGTCCGTGTAGTCCTGGACCAGCGGCTTCGCCCACATGCCTATCGCGCGTTCACCGGTGCCGACGATCGCGTAACGCCGTTTGGCGGAAGCAGTAAATGATGTTGTTGGCAGAATCAAGGAGGCGACAGCAGCAGTGCTCGCCGTCTTGACGAAATTACGCCGGGTAACTGGATCGTATTGGTCCATGTTTTTATTGTTCCTGTGGTGGTATCCGCGTCAAAAGTTTTCGCATCTCCGCTACTGTTAGCGCGTAGGCCGGATCCGCCGCGAGATTCTTCAGTTCGTGCGGATCGTTCCCATGATCCAGCAGCATTTCGCCCGCCTTGCCGTCGTCCCACAACATGTAGTGCCAGCGATCAGTGCGCACCGATTTACCCAGCTTGCCCACTTCAAAAAGCGAATACGCCTTGGACCACTTTCCCTTCTCGCCCAAATGATACCCGTGATCTCCCCAGAAGACTATAATCGTTTTGTCACGCAGTTTGAGCCGATCGACGGCGTCGAGTACACGCCCAACCTGCTCGTCCATGAAACTTACCGACGCGTAATAAGCACGAATCATCTCGCGCGCGTCCTGCGGCGATGCCTCGCGATTGATGAACAGGTCCGTGTTCCGCCTGGCAATCGAGATCTCCGGAAAACCCACCGGCGCCTGCGGACGCCGACGCAACTACGGCTACGCACAGTCCAACAACTGGAATTATCCGGTTCATTACTGGTCGCTCTGCACCTTCACTCTGAATCTGGGTATCAAGCGAATTGGTCCAAGCAAACCGGAGGTGATTGCCTGCACCTTGTCCATGTCCTGCGGTTGGAATCGCTCTCCGTAACGCAAGTTGAGCAGACGATAATCGGGTAAGCTGTGGCCGGCCATGTAGTTCATCGCCGTATTCCCAACCATGACCCGTATCTTGTTCGTGCCAGGACGAAGCAAGCGGGTGACGTCGAGTGAATATGGCGGACACCAGAGTGCTCCGGCTCGCTTGTCGTTGACGTAAACAACCGCCGCTTCACGAATGGGTCCTTCGTACCAGGCCTGCATGCCGTTCCTGAGCGTTTGCACCGGAATGGAAGTGCCCTGACCAAAATCGAGTCTCAGTTCGGAGTTATCTCGAAGCAACTCAGCAGGTATCTCCACGTCTTTCTCGTAAGTTGCCACACCGGAGAAGTGTCGGGTTACGTCGTTCTCTGTCCACGAAGTCAACGCCGGCATCTGAATGGGAGCGCCGCTTGGACCAAACAGCACTCGCCACCCCTGGCTTAAGTCGATCTTTGGGCCTTCAGTGGATGCAGTGACACCGTCAGAAGGCCCGACGCGTTTTGAAAAGACGATGATAGTTGAACCGTAAGGCGGTAGTTCCAACGCCAACGTGCTTCCGTTGTTTGTCTCTCTCTCAACAGTGCCGTCCAAAGGATCCCACGCTGCCGCATTCACGCCTTTCACACGAAAAGTTGCCTTTAGACGTTGTGGGCTATTTGACGTGTTCGCTATGAAATAGATCTCAGCGTCGCGAGTGCGGCGATGGACAAAACCGACGTCAGACGTCGCTGGCGATAATTCAAGATCGGGCGCAACGAGCCGGCGGAGCGTCGGGCCGAGTTGTTTTTCATCGGCAACAAAATGCGCCACTGATCCTTCGAAGAGTTCCTTCGACAAACCAGCAATCTGCTGATGATCTTTTGCCAAAAAGCCCGGCTGTTCAGACGGCGCACGACGCGTAGCGATCAGGATTCCTCCACTGCGCGCAAACTGCTCAAACTTCCGATACGTCTCGATCGACATCCGTTCGACGTTCGGCAGAATAATGACCTTGTATTTGTTTTGGCCCAACCGCAGCGAGCCGTTATCGATTCGTCCCACTTCCTTGAACGCCGTCTCGTCGAAGAAGTCGAAGTTGTAGCCCGCCTCGAAGATCGCGGGCAACAAATCCGCCCCAACTCTCTCACGAAGCACTTCGATCAGGTGCGGATTGCCGGGATTCATGTGCGCCCAGCCATCGTCGTTCGAGAGATAAACGGCGACGTCGTTCGCCGGCTGGCCCTGACGCATCATGAAACTCACGCGTTGCAGATACTTCGCGACGTCGGGCATCACGATCCACCACGGGTTTTTTTCGTTGAAGACGCCGGCCGCATAAAAACGCCAGCCCGGATATTCGACGCCGGGCGCCGTATACGGCCAGCCATGCCCGATCAGTTGATTAATGCCTTGCAGGAAGTGAACGTCCGCTTCCGCCTTCACGTCGAGCGGCGTGGCGCGGAATGACGGCGAGTGGAGCCACGTCCAGGTTTCAGAAGAGGTTACCGGCCGCCCGTAGATATGACTTGCCGAAGAGGCCCACCGCGTGGCGCGCACGACTTTCCACTGCGCGCCCTCACCTTCAGGTAGATCTGCGTACGCATTGCTCGATATCGCCGCCGCCGGAACACCATAGCCCTGAATGCGGAAGCGAGTGCCGTGTCGTTTGGACCAATCACGCATTGGCGCCATGAACCGCTCGTTCAACAATTCGGTGAGCGTCATGCCCCAGTCGCGTCGAAGCGCCCTAGTTTGCGACCCGATGTCGATCACCAGGGCCGGCAAGTGAGGTTTGAGATCATAACCGCGGCGCCGCTTGAACTCTTCCAGGAAGTCGTGGCTCCAGTCGGCATTGTAGACCTCGAGGCTGTCGCAGAAGATCGCGTATGGCGGTTGAGATCCAAATGCTTCCAGCAACCGATCGCCAACGCTTTTCAAATAAGCATCAGTCGCCGCGCGGTTCAGGTGATCCAGCACAAACCCTTCTCCGCCAATTGCCGGACGTTTCACCTGCATGCCCGTCCGGCTGGAAATGAAGAAGAGCACTTCATGCTGCCCGGCGGGAATACCAGGCAGCGTAACCAGACCTTCTTTCACGTCTGTTAATTCGCGCAAGCTGTCCGGCGCGAAAGCTGAACCTTCGATTCGCGCGAGAAAAACCGCGAGCAACTTCTCACCGGCCGAGATCGCGGGCACCTTTGCAAACCGCGAACTGCTGTCGACCTTCACTCGTTCGAAGCGCAGCCTGGCCGCGGCGTGATCGATCTTCACCGTTGGTCCACCGAACGGCCATCCGCTGCCCAGGGTCAAGTCAAACCGCAATCCCAGTTCTCTCGCTTTGCCGGCAGAGAAGCGCAAAGCGTCGATGAACTCGTCGGAAAGAAACGGCAGAGTCCTTTTGCCGCTGGATTCGTCGAGTAATAGAGGGTAGACCGGCTGCACCTCGAAACCGCCGATACCACCCTCCTTCATCAACCGCATCTCGCGTTCGAGCTGGGACGTCTCTACTGTTGGTCCAAACCACCACCAGCGCATCATGATGCGCGCGTCGTCCGGCGGCGACACAAAAGAGGCTTGCAGGTCGTCCAGTGGACCGGCCGCTACAAGCCTCACGGCGATCAGCACCAGGAGCAGGAGTTTCCCGCAAAGGCGCAAAGGCGCAAAGAAGCTCCGCAGCACGAACGCCGCCTCGTAAATTCTCGATCTCATATTCTGCTTTGCGCCTTTGCGCTTTGCGGGAAACTTTCTTCGCAACTCAGAAAAAGATCCTTATCCCAAACTGAATGTAACGCGGCTGATAGGGTTGGATCGCGGCCAGCGTTCCGAATCCCGGCGTGAACGCCTGTCGCAGTCTGAAAAGCTTCAGCCCTTCCAGGGTCGTGATGTTGAAGGCGTTCGCGTTTGCCGTCGCGAAACCTTCAGGAACGGGAACGCGGAAGAAATCAAGCGGCAATGCTCCGCTCGGCAACCGGCTGTTTATGATCAGATTGTTCACCTGGGCCAATGTCGCCGAACGTCCGGGAGCGAAGGCATTCCACGTGTTTACGTCCGCCTGCGTCAGCAGCGCGTCGTTCGGCAAGTTGCCCCAACCAACCGGCGTGTTACCGATGTTGTTATAACGGAAGTTCGGGTGGTTGAAAGCATTAATGAAGTCTACCCGGAAATTGATCCGTCGTCGCTCATTGTTTCCAAACGGAAATGGAAAGTCCTTCTGAATGGAAAGATCGAAGTACTCCTGCATTGGCGCGCGAATGTCCAGCGTTCGCGGCGCGTTGCCAAGCGATCCTCTCGCCGGCCGGATGAACGCCGCGGGGTTGATAAACGGTTCACAAGTAGCGCCCACGGTGCAGGAC
>JBKPNH010000134.1:0-15493 GCA_046732535.1 Acidobacteriota bacterium | reverse complement strand
TAACACAGTCTCGTGGGCTCGGAGATGTGTATAAGAGACAGGAACATACATTCTATTTCGAGTAGATTTTTATATGAGGCAACGAATCAGCGTTGGAGTAGTTTTTTACATGAGGCAATAGGGTTGACACGACTTCACGTTTTCCCCGATCTTGTCGATGATGCTGAACGTCGATATTGACATCTCTCAAGCGCTACCGACGCCACTCCGGTTGGATGCCGATGAGCGCTTCCGCGGTAGGAACGTAACGATCGCTTTTTTGGATTCCGGCTTCTACGCGCATAAGGATCTGACCGAACCTGTTAACCGCATCGTCGCCTATCACAGCATCTTCGCGCCTGAGGACGATCCGAGGTTTTTGCAGACTCCGGACGTAGCGAGTTGGCACGGCATGATGACCTCGGTCGTGGCTGCTGGTAACGGTCATCTTTCGGACGGTCTCTACCAAAGCATTGCTCCGGAAGCCAAGGTAGTTCTGGTGAAGATCGGAAAATCCGGACGCATCCCGGAAAGCCACATTGAAACCGGCCTGCGGTGGGTGTTGGCGAACAAAGATAAATACGGAATCCGCATCGTCAACATCTCGGCTGGCGGCGATTTCGAACAGTCGTATCTGCAAAACTCGCTGTGTCGTTTGGTTGAGGAGACGGTGAGCGCGGGGGTCATCGTGGTATGCGCCGTTGGCAACGCCGGGCTCGCGCCGGGTCATCCGGTTTTGCCCCCGGCTAGCTCGCCGTCCGCTATCGCCGTCGGCGGTCTGGACGATCAGAACTCACTCGATCGAGCGCGACGCGGAATGTATCGCTCGTCGTACGGGCCAACGATCGACGGGCTGCAAAAACCGGAAGTGATCGCGCCGGGGATCTGGGTCGCCGCCCCGATACTTCCGCAAACGCCCACGGCGATTGAAGCACGGCTGTACGCGGACCTTGACGCTGCCGCTGACGACGAACTGTCAACCATCATCGCGGCCAATGCCGGAGTCGATAAAGATCTCGACGAGGCGCGCGGACTTCCGACGCCGGTGTTGCGCCAGTTGATTACGATCAAACTTCAGGAAGGCAACGTCATCAATCAGCATTACAAGTTTGTCGACGGGACTTCTTTTGCGTCACCGATCGTGGCGTCGATAGTGGCGTGCATGTTGGAAGCGAATCCGAAGTTGACGCCGCAACAAGTTAAGCGGATCTTGATCGACACGGCCGAGCGCGTCGACGGCATCGCGGTTGACCGTCAAGGCTGGGGCGTTGTCGTGCCCCGAAAAGCGGTCGAGTTAGCGAAACGCGGATATTCAAACACGGATTGAGTCCGGCTGGACATGAGCAAGGTGCTGTGCAACAATCCGTTTCACACCCTAAACCCACAACAAGAAGATTGGAGACCTTTTGAGTTCGTATGTCTGAGAATGAAACCGCAATAGCCGAGGGCGTGGCAAATCAACCGACCGAGCCCGCGCCTGAAGCAGCCACCGAAGAGATTACCTATCACGCAGTCGAGAAAGACGGAGTCGTCACGGCAATTTGGGAGATGCAGGGACGCAAGCACCTGCGCACGATCGATCCGCGCTCACGTCAGGGACAGGACATTCTTCGTCTCTACACCACTGAGCACCACGACGAGGCTGGCGAAGCGGCCGCTTCCTGACCCCTGGATTTAGATAACTAAGTTCCGCGGATCGCCTCTCACAAAAGCTTCCAAATTATCCACTAGCTGATCAGCGAGCGTCTGCATTGCCTGCCTGCTGGCCCACGCGTTATGTGGCGTAACGATAAGGTTCGGAAGATCGACTTCCAATAGCGGGTTTCCCTCGCGCGGTGGTTCGACGCGCAGCACGTCGATGCCGGCGCCGCCAAGCCGACCCGCTTTCAACGCGTCGATCAACGAGTAGTCGTCAATCAATCCGCCGCACGCGGTGTTGATGAGCAGGGCGTTGCTTTTCATCCGCCGCAGTTCTTCATCGCCGATCAAGTTCTTCGTTTCTTCAGTCAACGGACAATGCAACGAGAGCACGTCGCTAAGCTGTAGGACTTCGGCCAACGACTTGCGGCCTTCGCGAATGTTTGTGACGCCTTTTCGCTCCGCCACGATCACTTCCATACCGATCCCACGGCCGAGTTGCGCCATTGCCTGGCCGAGCGTGCCGTGTCCGACGATTCCCAAAACACTCCCGCGCAGATCGCTGATTGAATGATTCAGCAGGCAGAACTGCTTCGCTTCTTGCCAACGTCCGTCTCGCACGTCGTCGCGATACGCGATCAGATTACGTCGCAGCGCCAGCATCAACATCAGCGCGTGTTCAGGAAGGGAATTGACTGCGTATCCGCGCGTGTTACAGACGGCGATGTCGTGAGCGCGGCAGTAATCGAGATCGACGTTGTCCGTTCCAGTTGCGGCAACGGCGATCAGTTTCAGTTTTGGCAACTGGGAAAGAACATCTCCGCGTAACGCCAGTTTGTTGCAGATGGCGATCGTCGCATCGCGCAAACGATCTACGGCCTGGCTTTCGTCGGTCTCACCGTATTCGACCCACTCGTGCGGGAAGTTCGGTCGTCGAAACGGAACGTGGAAGGTGTTGCTTTCGAGGAAGACTATTAATTCGCCTCTCGGTGATTCGGTTTTTGGTTCTTCCTGCATAATATTTTGGATTGCTCTGCCCTTGTCCTCTTCACCAGAATGGATGAATCCGAAGATTTGAACTGTAGTTGATGAAAACCTGCCTCAGTCAAGCGTCTGAAGATTATCGATACCCGAACCTAATCTGTTGTTCGTCTACTACTTAGTCCGTAGGTTTATTTTGCCCGATCAACTGGAATGTTGATTGCTTATCGAGCTTCTCGCCGAATTAAAAAATTTGCGGCAATTCGTCACACCCAGCGTTCTCACCAAACGCTTTTTTGAGCAAAGGAGTAAAACTGATGACTAGAGTTACCAGACTAGCTTTCCTGTCCCTGGCCTTACTTGCGTTTCTGTCATCTCCGATTTTGGCACAGACCACGGGCTCCATTTCCGGTGAGGTAAGAGACGAGAAGCAAGCCATCGTCACCAACGCAACGGTGACTGTCCGCAACGTAAAAACCAACGAGACGCGCACAACGCAGACTGACGGCGACGGCCGGTATCGTTTCTCCGGCATGCCGGTCGGCGACTACGAAATCGCAGTCGAGTCGACCGGTTTCGCCAAGTATGTTCAGTCTGGAATTACTCTTGTGCTCAACCAGCAGGCGACTGTAGATGCCGTTCTTAAAACAGGCGCCGTGAGCGAAGTCGTAAACGTTATCGAGAACGCGTCGATACTCAACACGGCAACTACTGAAGTGGGCACTCGGTTCGACACTCGCCGGTTGTCGGAGCTGCCGATTGCTCCCAATCGCAACGTCTACAATATCGCGCTCTCGGCGCCGGGCGTTAGCCAGCTTCAGTCCAATCAGGCTGGATTCACCAACGGCATCAACTACTCGTCGAACGGCGGAAGATTGCGCTCAAATAACTTCCTGCTCGACGGCCAGGACAACAACGACTTCGGCGTCGGCGGCGGCGTGGTCCAACTCAACAACCCTGATCTGATTCAGGAAGTAAAATTGGTCACCAATCAATTCAGCGCCGAGTATGGCCGCAACAGCAGCTCCGTATTCAATGCTATTACCAAGAGCGGCTCCAACGAGTTCCACGGTTCGGGTTTCTGGTTCCACAACAACAACCACCTGAATGCTTGCAGCAACCTGAATAAGAACGGTGGCTTCTGCAACAAGTCGGCGACGGATCCGACTCGGCAGATCGCGCCTTTGCGAATTGAGAACCAACTTGGGTTAACTCTCGGCGGCCCGCTCTACTTGCCGACGTTTGGTGAGGGTGGTCCAAGCCACATCAGTGGGAAGGATCGGACGTTCTTCTTCTTCGCGCTGCAAAGATGGTGGGATCGGCGGTTCCAGCAAGGACAGACAATTCAGGGCGCGCCCACCGAAGCTGGTCGACAGATCCTGCAAACACAGGTCGGCAATCGCCCGCAAGTGCAGGCGCTACTCGCTTTTCTGCCGGCCGCTCAGTCGCCGAATGGTCAAACGGCCTCGTTCACGGCCAACGGACAAAACTTTACCGTTCCGCTCGGATCGCTCACCGGTTCCAGTCCGTTTGTATTCAACGACTGGCAGCAGTCGATACGCATCGATCACCGGTTGAATGACGACCACACACTCAGCGGCCGCTATATCTATCAGGACGCGGATACGGTAGGCGCGGGTCAGGTAACGCCCACCGGTTATGAGTCGTCAAACGTGTCGCGCAATCAAGGCGTAAACGTCGCACTGAACAGCATTCTCAGCCCGAAGTTGGTAAACGAGCTGCGTTTGGCGTATCTGAGAGCGGCCAGCGCCACCGTTGCTTCCGATCTGCGCGCCGAGGCGATTCCCTCGATTCAGATCACGAGCCTTGGAATGACCGGCCTGAACGCCGGCAACACTCGCACGGCAATCGGCTTAGCTGCGAACTTGCCGCAGCAGTCCTTTAGAAACACTTTCCAAATCCAGGACAACTTGTCGTACACGACAGGCAATCATGGCTGGAAGTTTGGTGCAGATATTCATCGCAGCCAGTTACACCAGTTGTTCAAACCAACGACGCGAGGCCATCTCGTTTACACCAACTTGAATAACTTCGTAGCCGACATCGGCAACGTGCAAATCAATAAAGACTTGCCGGGCGTTGCTCGTGTTTTGCATCTCGACTGGCACGACTTCTATCTCTACGCACAGGACGAATGGAAAGTCCGGCCGAACCTGACGCTGACGCTGGGTCTCCGTTACGAGAATGCCGGTCAGCCGATTCAGGATCTGGTCGAGTTCAACGATCCCGTTTTCGCCGCCTCCGGAAACGATCCTCGGTTTAGAGTGACGCCAATACCGGGACGCGACACGAATAACTGGGGACCCAGAATTGGGTTCAACTGGAATCCACATACCAGCAGCGACGGGATCATGGGCTTTCTCACGGGCGGAGACAAGCTGGTCATCCGCGGCGGTTACACGCGGACCTTCGACTACGCTTTCACCAACATCGCGCTGAACATTTGGAGCTCGTTCCCATTTGTCGCCGCGTTCAACGAGCCGGGCGTTGCGAACGCTTTTGCCAACCTCAACAACATGCCGCTCGAGGTGTCGAAGTTCACCCGCACGCAAGTGACGGAGGATTTTCACTCTCCGGTTTACGATTCGTTCAGTTTCGAGTTGCAACGTGAGTTGAATAGCGACACCGTATTCCGCGTTGGTTCCGTCGACCGGTCCGATTCGTCTCCGTGCTAACTCAGGATCGTCGATCTATCATTCAATGCAGGCGAGCATGGAAAAACGGCTGAGCCGTGGTGTCAGCGCGGGCGTTCACTTCACGTGGAGCTCGTTCATCGACACCATGTCCGAGATCTTCAATAACTCCGCCGCAGAGGTCGCGCTGGCGCAAGATCCATACAACCGCCGTCTCGACCGAGCGCGATCGTCCTACGACCGTCCGCTGCGGTTGGCGGGTAATTTCGTTTACGAGTTGCCGTTCTTTAGCGACCAGAAAGGTTTTAGGGGCCGCGTCCTCGGGGGATGGCAGATCAACTCTAATTTCAACTTCCAGAGTGGCGCGCCTTTCTCACCGTTGAATCCGAGTGACATTTCCGGCACGCTTGGAGGTCTGGCTTCGGCTATTGGTATCGCCACTCGACCCAACGTCATCACGTCTCTCGACGTATCGCGAATGAGTGTGGAAGAACTGTTCAGGTTACGCGGAAACGTTGACCAGTTCACCGGCAACGCACTGTTCAGGGCGTTGGTTAACGGCGAGCGTGTCGGCACTGCCGGACGCAACATTCTGCGCGCCGACGGACTCAACAACGTCGATTTTGGCATCCTGAAGAACACGAAGATTGGTGAGAATCAGCGCCTTCAGTTCCGCGCTGACTTCTTTAACGCCACCAACACTCGCGACTTCGGTACGCCGAACTCAATCGTCACCGCAGCAGGCTTCCTGCGCCAGTGGGATACTGACGGCGGTAACCGTCGCATCGTCATCGGCATCAGGTACGTCTTCTAAACTTGTTGCTGCAATTGGACTGGTCGGGCCGCGGAACGCACAATAATCCGCGGCCCGGCTCTGTTTTTAGCACTCATGGGAACACGGATAAGTAGTATTATCCGGATCGCTACTAATTCCCGTAAGGAGCAGCATCATGAAATGGCTCGTGCTGGGGCTCTGGTTTGTGCTGACTGCCACAGTTTCAATGGCGCAGCCGGCGGTGAATGCGGCGGATCAATCTAGGGTTGAAGTAGTGCGTTTCAGTTGGAGTAAGGAACGTATCGGATGGGAAAGAGATCCTTTCGGTGGTCCAATCGAGAACTGGGACGAAACTCGCGCTCGCACGCGCAATGAGCGGAGAATCGAGGATGCCAAGCGCGGCGGTTCCGCTGAGATTGACAAGATCAAGCGCGAAGCAAAAGCTGACGCCGCAAACATCGCCGCAAAGCATAAAGACACGCGAGCGCGTTACGTTTTCGTCTACAAGACGACCGTAAAAAACCTGAGCGACAAGCCGATCAAATCGATCGACTGGGATTACGTCTTCTTTGACCGCGCGACAGAGAGTGAGCTCGGACGGCGCGAGTTCACGAGCGAAGAGAAGATCTCTCCCGGCAAGTCGAAAGAGCTGATCGTCACGATCATGAAGCCGCCGACACAAACGATCAGCCTGACCGCACTCAACACGAAAGAGCGCGATGCATTAGTTGAGCGCGTTGTCGTCGTCCGCATTGATTACGCCGACGGCACATTCTGGCAACTGCCCTGAAATCGTTTCCTGTGAATATTCGACCCGCATCCGAGGACGAAGCCGCGGCCCTGACGCAGATCGCGCTCGACGCCAAGCGTTACTGGGGTTATCCGGAGCACTGGATTAAGCACTGGGAAGCAGACCTCACCATCACCTCCGATTTCATCCGCAACAACCAGGTTTATGTCGCCGAGAAAGAAGGCGTGATAAGTGGGTTCTACGCGCTGTGTGTGACGGACCAGCAGGCGGAGTTGGAGCACATGTGGGTCACGCCGGAAGCGATTGGGACGGGCGTCGGGAAGGAATTGTTTCTCGATGCGATGGAGCGTGCGGCAACACTTCAGGTCCGCGAGATTGGAATCTCAGCGGACCCGAATGCTGCCGGCTTCTACGAACGCATGGGTGCTACCCACGTGGGGGACACGGATGCCAGCATTGACGGACAGGCGCGTAAACTACCCCGCTTGAAAATCGAACCTTCATAAATTGTCCGGCCTCTTCGGCCCCTCCGACCTCGGCGACTCACTTCGATGAGATTCCACACGTGGCGATTCGGATTTTGGCGATTCGGATCGTGGTGATTCGGACCGCGGAGACTCTGATCTAGGTGACTCGGATCTCGGAGATTCGGATCTTGGAGACTCGGATCTTGGGGATTCGTGTCTCGGTTCTGATCGCGGAGTTTCCGATCGGGGAGTTTCCGGTCGGGGAGTTTCCGAGCGGGGAGTTTCTGATCGGGGAGTTTCTGATCGGGGAGTTTCCGATCTCCGTGGTTCAGAACGTTCAATCCTCTGCTGGCCCCGAACGCGTTTATCACCGTCATCAGTCACAACCGGCCGCACGACACGAACTGGCGCGGGCCGCTCTACCGCTCCGCTGTTGGGATTCTCAACTGGCGTCGCCGGCGGCGTTGTCGTTGCGGGCGTCGTCGTGTTCGCAGGAGCACTGGTACTGGTTGTTTGCTGTGGCGTGGGCGGTGGCGTTTGTCTTGGTTCGCGGCCGCGGAAAACACGCGAACGCCGCAGCTCGTCATCAAGCCCCACACCCGGTGCTCGTTGGGCAGCGCCGGTCGGACGTTCAAAAATACGCGGAACTGTTCCTCCAGTGATATCCCGCGCCCGGCGCGGCAAGTTCTCCGTTTCCGGCGCTGCCTCGATCACTCGTCTCGCAGCCGCTTCGTCAACCGGCCGTCCCAGCGAACCGTTACCAAAATCCCTGCGCGGGACACGCGTTACGCCGCGCCATGGTTTGTATTCGGCCTCTCCATTAGGACGCCGGTCACCGCCCTCGCGACCTCCGCCCTCGCGACCTCCGCCATCCCGACCTCCGCCATCCCGCCCTCCGCCACCGTAACGACCGTCTCCACCTCTTCCACCGCCGCCACCACCGGGATTGCGATCGTGATGCCGGTAGTACCTCGAATGCGGATCGCGCTGATGATAAGAAAGCGGATACCAGCAGATATTGTCTCCGAAAGAGAAATCAAACGAGACGAAAGCGACGAGCGCGGGCCGCCACCAACTGCGTTTCTTGTAAAACTGGCTGCGCGGCACCCAGGCCCAGTAGTTGTTGTAAAAGACCCAGCGGCCGTAGTGATACGGCGCCCAACCCCACGGCTCATTTCCAACCCAGGTCCAACCATAAGGCGCAACCCAGGTCCAATGACCGTAGCGATACGGCGCCCAGTCAGCGTAGGCGTTCAGCACGCTGGAGTGCGGCCGCCAGATCCAGCCGTAGTCTTTGCTGTTGATCCACTCGCCATACGCTCCTAACTCTTCTGCCCCCCACACGTCCTGATCGAAATACTTGTCGTCGTAACGCAGGCGCGTAGCGAGATAACTCTCACGCTCAGCTACCCACTCGTCGATCGCATCGCGTGAGCCTGCGGCCTGCAACTCCCAATCGCCGGCGGTGTCTCCCGTCACGATCAACTCAGCCGAGCGGCCGTCACGTAATGCGAATCCTGAGGTGTCTGAGTAGATGCGTGCGTTTCCGCCGTCGCGGACGGTCAAACGGACCTTGCCTTCACGCGGCACGTCGATGCGGTAAAGACCGGGCTTCTCCGCGGCCATCGTCGTCCGCGGTGCGTCGATCTCGAAGAACTCGCGGCCATGCTCGAGTTTCGCCAGGCGAAGGGTGGCCGTACCCTCGACGACACCGAGCGCCGTTCCCTGATCGCGCAGCGTGACGATGCGCAGCACGGTGCTGGGACCGAGGCGAACAAAGTTGCGCGCGTCAAACTGTATTTCGAGCCGGCTGTCTTTCTCCGTTGAAACGGTGTCGCCCTCGACGAGCGGGTAATTGATCTGGGCGCGTTCCCAGTCGGTGTTTCCGTTGCGTTTCAGGTTTGCCTCGCCGGCGATCAAGCTAATGCGGACGACGCGGGCTTTCACGTCGTAATCGTCAGGCTCGTCGTCATCGGCGCGGGCGGTTATGGAAATGGAGAGAAACGTTAACGAGAGAAGAACGAGGATGGTGCGTAGTCGGGAGACTGTCATGGTGGTGCTCCTATTCAGTTTTCGGTTTGAGGCAATGTCTCTTGAGTGAGGCGTCCGGTGACCGCTTCGTCCGGTGTGACGAACACTAATGCGACAACTTTTGAGATTAACGGCCGTGTCTACCAGCGCGTCACAGCAGGTCAAAGCGGCGACCCGACGCTTCACTCTGAACAGTGGCGTTTAGTGGCAAAAAATATGCCTGTAAATTGCAGAAACGAGGCGAGATCCTGGAATTGAGTGTTCTCAAGTCCGGTTGCGTTTGGAAGTAGCGGGCTTGAGAATTCTCAAATTATTTGTGGCCCATATCTGAGATCTGATCGCGATTCAAAAGAACGATGTCGTGCCTTAGACCGTATATGAGCAAACACCAAATGGTTAGTCGGAGCTTTTGACGCGCGCGCGAGGGTGATGACGATTGTAGGCCGAGCGCAGGTGAAGATCGGTCATGTGGGTGTAGATCTGTGTCGTAGATATGTCGCTGTGTCCCAACAGTGCCTGAACCGAACGTGAGTCAGCTCCGCGTTGCAGCAGGTGAGTCGCGAAACTGTGACGCAACGTGTGCGGCGAGACGTTTTTGATTCCTGCCCGCTCGGCGTGACGCTTGATCATTGACCAGGCGAGCTGACGCGTGAACGGCTTGCCGCGATGGAGGAAAACGTGGGGCGACGACGCCTTGCCGTAACTCGCTTTCACCGCCGAATACTGTTGCAACCAGTGAATCGCGCTCTTTCCCAACGGGACTCGGCGTTCTTTGCTTCCCTTGCCATGGCAAACGACCAGTCCCGCGAGCAGATCGACGTCGGGCTGCTTCAACGCCACCAGTTCCGACACTCGCAATCCGCTCGCGTACATGATCTCGAGCACCGCACGATCGCGTACGCCTTCTTCGGTCGAAACGTCGGGCGCGGCAAATAAGCGATTGATCTCGTCCTCGGTTAAAAACTTCGGCAGGTAATTGAACCGCTGCGGCGTGTCGAGATCTTCAGCCGGATGCGACTTGATATGCCCATCCAACATCAGAAACTTGAAAAACCCGCGCGCCGCACTGACTGCGCGCGCGATCGACGCCGGCGCAAGCCCGTCGCGCGATAAACTCGCGATCCATTTGCGCAAGTCGGCTCGAGTCAGTTCAGCAACTTGCTTGCCGTTCCCGATCGCCCAACGCTGCAAACGCGTGAGGTCGCGCTCGTAACTCTCGAGCGTATGCCGCGCGAGCCCCTTCTCAACCTGAATGTAAGTCAGGAATTCTTTCTTGAAGTCGCGATCCACGAGCGACAGATTACATCAAAACCTATATAAAAGAGATTTTTAGATTCCCTTTTAGCTGGCCTTCCCCAAGCGAGAAACACATGTAAAGGGAATTTTTAGAATTCCTTTTAGCTAACCTCCCGCAAGCGGGAAACACATGTAAGGGAATTTTAGAATTCCTTTTAGCTAACCTCCCGCAAGCGAGAAACACATGTAAAGGGAATTTCTAGAATTCCTTTTAGCTAACCTCCCACAAGCGGGAAACACATGTAAAGGGAATTTCTAGAATTTCCTTTTAGCTAACCTCCCGCAAGCGGGAAACACATGTAAAGGGAATTTCTAGAATTCCTTTTAGCTAACCTCCCGCAAGCGAGAAACACATGTAGAGGAATTTTTAGGTTCCTTTTAGGCTGGCCTCCCGCAAGCGAGAAACGTGCATTCAGCGGATCATTCGTATCGCAAGCACTCGATGGGATCGAGTCGTGAGGCTTTACGCGCGGGCCAAACGCCGAAAATCAACCCGACGCCGATGGAGACAGTCAGACCGGTTATCACAGCCCACGAGGGAATCGAAGCGGGCAAACTCGGGACCAGCCACATCAGTATCTGGCTGGCGCCAACGGCCAATATCACGCCGAGCGCGCCGCCGAGAAACGTCAGCATCATCGCTTCAAACAGAAACTGCCGCACGATGTCTCTACGCCGCGCGCCGATCGCTTTGCGGACGCCGATCTCTTTAGTGCGCTCGGTAACGCTAACCAGCATGATGTTCATCACGCCGATGCCGCCGACCAACAGTCCAAGACTCGAGATCGCGATGGCGATCAACCCGACCATCGCCGTGATGCTGTCAAACTGTTCGATAAACTTGTCGGCAGTCTTGATATCGAAGTTGTTTGGTTCATTAAATTTAACCTGACGACGGCGCCGCAGAATCTCTTCAGCCTGCGTCAGCGCCTCAACGACCTGACCTGACCGCCCGCGAATCACCATTAGCAGGTAACCCTTTCCGGGCGCGATCTTTTGCGCTGTGCGAAACGGAATGTAGACGGCATTATCTTCGTCGTTCTCACCGAAGAACCCCGCCTTGCGTTTTTCCAGGACGCCGACAATCTCGAAGTCGTAGCCGCCCATGCGCACGTGCGTGCCGGCTATGTTTTGCTCACCTTGAAATAGTGCGTCCGCGGCGTTGACGCCGATGACCATCACATTCGAGCGCTGCGAATCGTCTGACTCCGTGATGAAACGTCCTTGCTTCACGACGACGTTCGTAACGTCGCCGTAATTCGGCGACACACCTTGCGTGTTGGCCCAGCGATAGTTGCGGCCCTGGTACGTGATGTTGTCGTCGAAGCCGCCGGTGAATCCGACGTGCGCGACTTCCTCAACGGCGGGCGCCTGCGCTTTGATCGCCTCAGCATCGGCAATCGTCAACGGCCGGCGCAGCCGTTCATTGCGATCCTCACTCGTACGCGGACCGGTCGAGAGATGGAACGCGTAAATGTTGTTGGTGCCATACTCTTCGATCATCGCCACGATGTTCTGACGCAAGCCGGTAAGAAGCGACGCGATACAGATCGCGGTCATAACGCCGATGACGATGCCCAGCACCGTCAGGAAGCTGCGAAACTTGTGTCCGCGCACGCTGTCGAGCGCCATCTTCAGCGTCTCGCGCAACATACCTTTCGGCAGTCGAAGCTTTATCGCGTTAAGTCGCATGTGTCAGAGCCATGATCGGGTCGAGCCGCGCCGCTTTAAATGCCGGATAGATGCCGGCGATCATTCCGATTACGGTTGAGACGATCAGCGCCAGCAGGATGTAGCCAATGGTGATCGTCATCGTTATGGACGCCAGGGTTGTGATCAATGTCGTGATTCCCCAGGCGACGAGCAGTCCGATTATTCCGCCGAGCGCGCAAAGGATGCCCGATTCAATGAGGAACTGAAGCAGTATCTGCGTTCTCGTCGCCCCGACAGCCTTTCGCAGGCCGACCTCGAAAGTCCTTTCCGTCACGCTCACCAGCATGATGTTCATCACCACGATGCCGCCCACGACTAACGTGATCAGCGTAATGGGAATAACAACGGTCGCGATAGCGCCCGTGAACTCGTCAATCTGATTATTCAACTCTTCGACGTTGACGAGACCGAAGTCGTCTTCTTCGCTGCCGTTGAGCCGATGTTTGATTCGCATGGCGACACGGGCGTCTTCGATCGATGAGTGGAACGTCTCGCGCGTTCGCGTCTTACCATGAATCTGGAGACCGTTGCGCCCGAAGATCTGCATGTGCGTGGTGACGGGAAGGTAGATCTGACGATCAAAAGAGTCGCCGAAGAACGATCCCCGTTTCTCTTCAACACCGACGACGCGCATCGGTAGTCCGCGGACTTTCAACGTCTTGCCGAGCGGGTCCTGGTTTGGGAAGAACTTGTCCTTGATGTCGCCGCCGAGAACGACGACAAGCGCCGAGCGGGTGACGTCCTCGTTCGAGATGAATCGCCCGGACTCAATCGTCTTGTCTTCGATGTCGACCATGTTCGCAGTGGCGCCGACCACCCGAGCCCCCGGGAACTCGATGCCGTCCTGTTTCAGGTCGGCCCCGGCCCCTGTGCCGGCACCCACGTAATCGCACGAGGCGCAATGGTCGCGGACCCACTCGTAATCGTCCCAGTTGATCCGTTTGTTACGGCGGTTCCGCCGCTCGAACTCCTCATCGTCCATGTCTCCCGAAAAGGCCATGCGGGCAATCATGAAATGGTTGCTGCCCAGCACTTTCGAGATTTTCTCGACGATGTAGGTGTTGAGGCCGCTGATCGTTGCACCGACGGTGACGACGGAAGAGACGCCGATGATGATGCCGATGAGAGTCAGAAACGCGCGTAGTTTGTGGGCAAAAATCGACTGTAAGGCGATTCTCAGGGCGTCAGAAAAGAAGGATGCAAATGCTCTCATGGAAAAACCGGACGGCCGTCAAGTCCGCTGCCTATACGCGACTAAAACGCGCGAAGTTCAACTGGAAAGACGTACGACGGCCGCCCGGTATTAACAGGGGAACATGAATTAAATCTAACTCAGCTCATCAGCAGTTTCTCGCGCTGGTTTGATCTTGAATTTCTCAGCCCACTGGATGCGCCCGGTGACCTGCATCACCACGAAAAGCGTCAGCACCGAGCCGATGGTGATGGCCAGTCCCGTGAAGCCCTTGAGGAAGAAGGCGTACGAGAACATGACGAGATAGATAAACTGCGCGAGCGCCGCCTCGCGGCTCGCGAAGCGGATGCCCACCACCAGCCGCAGATAACTCACGACGAGAAAGATCGACACGGCGGCAGCAATCGCAAACGACGCATGAATCGAGATGTGGTCGACCAGATACGCCAACAGCAGGTGAAAAGAGAAGAACGCGGCAGCGAGGAAAAAGTAGTTCATGGGGTGAAGGTCGATGCCGCGCATCGTTGTAATGATGAGCATGAGGAAGAAAAAGAAGAAGAGCGACACGGGGGCGAAGAAACTTATGCGTCCGGCGAGCGGGCCCGGCTGGAGTTTTTCCGGCATCACCATTGCGATCTGATAACCGGAAAGCAGGTTCTTGTACGACCACGTCAGGTTCCATCCGGTGCCGGTTTCCGACTTTTCAGACGGCGAAAGTGTGTTCTCGGGAAAGTCGATGTCTTTGAAATTCGTGGACATGTTGAGTGTGAAGTCGCGCACCTGCGACACGTCTCCGGTGCCGAAGCTGTAACGCCACTGGTTGAGTCCCTGCGAGCTGTAGCCGACCGTCAGCAGCGCGGACTTGCCGGCGCCGACTTTCGCGACACTGCTGGCGGCGTTTTCCAGCGTCGTGATCGCAAGCGGATTTCCATCGACCATGAAAGTCAGGTTGTCGTAGATGGCCTTGGTGGTTGGAAACTTTAGATCGAATTGGACGAACTGCTCCTTATCGCTGGGGTTGTGGAACGTGTATTGGCCCAGGAAGTTGACTTTGTAAGTGCTGTACCAGAGCAGCCCTTTCTGTCGATGTCCAAGATCAAGACTGACGTCAATCTTCGTGCCCTCCAATGGTACGGTCGTGACGACGTCTTCCTTAACGGTCTGCACGACCTTCTTTCCATTCTCCATGGTCTCCAGCTGCTTTGAGACCTGTGTTTTGAAGAAAGCCGTGGGCGGCGCCTGATTTTGTTCCGCGCCCCACGTGGATTCGACCTTGCTCGACGAAGTAGCGCTTGAATCATACGTGCGCGACATAATCGTAGCGCCCAGCACGGTCCAGGCAATTGTGGCGACAATGAAAATGAATACGATCGCGATGATTCTCTGCACCATTATCGATACTCCTTATCGATTCTCATTTGTTTAGACATAGGGCTATTGTTTGTCGTGGAATTCTGGGCCACCGGCCGCTATCACACAATGTGGTGATCCACAGAACGAGGAGTTCATTTCCACATCCGGGAAAGAACCGCGGCCAAAGAAAACATGACGCGCGATGCGGTTTAGTAAAGGCAAACGCATGACGGCACATCCCAGTTCCAGAAGTTGCGGATGGTCGAAATTAGAAGCAATGCGGCGGGCCCATAAACGCGAAGCGAATCGCGCTCTGAAGAGTTCCCCGGAGTACGCCTCGAGGACCTGAGCGTTGCCGCTCGCGAGATATTCGGCGACGACTTTCGCTGCGAATGCGGAGAGACGCATGCATGGATCGAGCCCGCCGGCTGTCAGCGGCGAAACTGCGCCCGCGGCGTCGCCGATTAACAGACCGCTCGTGTTCGCGATGTTTCGCAGCACGCCGCCGATGGGAATGTATCCGGCGCGGCGCTCGATCTGTTTCGCATGACGGAGGTCAATCAGGTGAGCAACGCGTGCATGAAACGCTTCGAGCGCCGACGGCGGATCGAATCGCGATGCGTAACCGCCGACGCCGAGGTGCGTCTCTTCGCCATCGTGCGC
>JBKPNH010000133.1:0-36877 GCA_046732535.1 Acidobacteriota bacterium | reverse complement strand
ATTGAGGACTGAGCACGCGAAACATAAGGCGATACTCTTCGATAGCTCGCAGGAGACAGATCGCTCCGACTGCGAAACGAACAAGCCTCACGCGCCGGGCGGGCAGTGTTTCAGAAAACAGAGTCAGCATCGATACTCCCGCACCTTATCGTCGAGCGGCATCAGATAGCGGATCGCTGTCGCTTCGGGCCGGACGCGGCAGAGATGTGGGAGAGCATAACGCTCGTACTCGAGGTCTGATCGAAAGTTGCCGATGTAAGCGGCGGCGGAAATCTCGCGCTCGCCGTCCGCGGACACGAGCCACACGCGCTGCGGCACGGCCGCGGCGCTGAACATTTGCCAACTGAATCTTGATGGCCTTGGCTGGAAGAGGCGGTAAACGGGCACGGCGATCTGCACTGCAAGGTACAGAAAGAAAAAGACCACCGGCCACCGAGTCATGCGGGGAGCACGCATAGAGTAGGAGTTTATATACAGTCATCCGCGGCAAAATAAAACTGCGAAGCCGCCGGTTCTATGCTTAGATACGCGGCGGATGACACTGACGTTGAGAACGAAGCGATTGACGGCCGCCGCTTTAACCATCCTCGCCGTTACTTTGCTTTTCGCTCACTTGGGAAAACCCGCCCTCCATTTCGACGAAGCAATCTACGCCGAAGTCTCGAAAGAAACAGTGGAGCTCAACGACTGGCTTACACCGCACTGGAACGGAAGAACGTGGTTTCAAAAATCACCAGCCTATTTCTGGCTCACCGCTCTGTTGTTCAAAGCCTTCGGCGTGAGCGAGTTTTGGGCGCGGTTTGGATCCGCCCTTTCAGGTCTTGGTGTCTTACTACTGTGCTACTTGATTGCTCGCAGACTTTATAACGCGACGGCCGGAATAGTTGCAGTATTGATCCTCCTCTCGAGTCAGCTGTTCGTCTATTACGCTCGTTTCGGCGCCACCGATGTAATGCTTACCTTTTTCATCGTGCTGGCCGTCTATGCCTATCTCCGTGCGGCCGAAGACGAGCGTTACTGGGTGCTGGCGGGAGTGGGTTGCGCAATGGCGTTAATGGTCAAGGGTCCTGCCGGAGTCGTCGCACCCGCGGTACTGGGAGTTGCGGCTCTCGTCGATCGCCGATTCGCTTCGGCGGTTCGTAGCAAGTGGATGTGGACCGGGGTAGCGGTTGCGCTTGCGATCATCGCGCCGTGGCACTTGCTGATGTACCACAAATACGGCGGCTCATTTATAAACGACTACATCATCGCGCACGTCGTAAATCGGGCGAAGAGTAACCTGAATGAATTTCAACGAGGCTACGGTTTTTACTTCACAGTTCTGAGGGATTACTTTTCACCGTGGGTCTACATACTTCCCTTCGGCCTGATCTTTTCGTGGCGGGCTCGCTCGCTAATCATGCTGGTGCTTGGGTTATTGGTTTTTGTTTTGTATACGTTGGCGCAAACGAGGTTCCAGTGGTATATCCTGCCGGCGATTCCGGCGTTTGCTGTGATCGTAGCGGGCTTCGTAACACAGATTTCCATGGAAAAGAGTCGACGCCAGACGGCAGTTGGCGCACTCGGATTCCTTTTGCTTTGGGCCTTCGGGTCTTTTCGCGTAGTCAGGTTGATCAAGACCGTGAAACCGGAGATCGAATCCGCTGCCCGACTTGCCCGAATCGCAGCAGATGAACAGGGCGGGATTGTCGCTTACCCTGAATACCTCGAAATGACGGTCAAATTTTATAGCGGGCGGAAGCTGTGTACCGACCCGGTGATCAGCAAGCTTTCTCACAACGAAATTACCGAATGCGAACTAACAGAACCCATTCACGTCATTCTGCGGACAGCGGAGCGGAATACGGTCGAAAGCAGGTTTGCGATCGATCCCGTGCGTGAAGATGGGCCGATAACCTATGCCTCAATCGTCCGGCGCTAGTCGCCCCAGATCCGGTATCCAACGGGCCATGACCGCGCCTTTCTTTCTCTGGGGTGTCCTGCTCGTCATTATTGGTTTTGCTGCTTACCTCGCCGGGAACCTCGTTTCGATCCTGCGATTGTTGCTGCAACTCGGCCCAACCGCACATGAAGTTAACCAGCAGATTATTTGGTACAGTGGAATTCCAACCACGCTGGGTCTGCTGCTGTGCGCTCTCGATCTGGTTTTTATGCTCGGGAAGAAACGGCGGAGTACTCGCTGGGTCGAAGGAGATGAGTCAGGACAGCTTCTGGATTCGCAGGTCACGGTTGTACTCACCGCTTACAACGACGAGGACGCCATCGGCCCCGCGGTCCACGACTTTCGTCAGCATCCGCTGGTGCAACGTGTGATCGTGGTCAGCAACAATAGTTCCGATCAAACGATGCAACACGCCGAAGAGGCAGGAGCGACGGTCTTAAACGAGACTCAGCCGGGTTATGGCCAGTGCGTCTATCGCTGTTTCCAGGAGGCGCTGAACTGCGACGACGCGAACATCATTGTGCTTTGCGAGGGCGATCGTACCTTCCGCGCGCGAGACATCGACAAGTTCATGTCGTATCTTCCGCATGCGGAGATCGTGAACGGAACCAGGATCGTCGAACAGTTGCGCGCCTACGACACCCAACTCAACACTTTCATGTTCTACGGCAACTTGTTTGTCGCCAAGCTGCTGGAGATCAAACACCTGGGCCGCGGGACGTTCACTGACGTCGGCACGACTTACAAGATGTTGCGCCGTGATGCGTTGGAGCGCCTGTTGCCACATCTCAATCCGAAGGTGAATCTGGAGTTCAACGCCCACTTTCTTGACACAGCATTGCGCACGGGCGCAATCGTGGTGGAGTGTCCGATCACTTTCCACGCCCGCATCGGGAGAAGCAAAGGCGGAAACGTCAACACGTCCCGCGCTCTGGCTGTCGGGCTGCGAATGATGAAGGGCATCTTCTTTGGCTGGCCGGGAGACGCGCATTGACCGATCGATACTTTCAAACGCGTTTCACCGAAGATCCAAGGCGAGAGATTCTGTGGCGGACGCTGGTTCGTCACTACTTCCAATCCCTGATTCCCGAAGAAGGCTGCGTGCTCGAGCTGGGCGCCGGCTACGGCAACTTCATCAACAACGTGCGTGCGCGCCGCCGCATCGCGCAGGACCAGTGGCCTGACTTTCCGAAACATCTCGAACCCGGAGTGGAACCGCACGTCGGCCCCCTCGACGATCTCTCCTTTTTGGACGACAACTCGATCGATTTCGTGTTCGCCAGTAATCTGTTCGAACACGTCACGCAGGAGGAATTCGCCGCAGTACTCAAACAACTACGTCAAAAGCTAAAGCCCGCCGGCACAATCACTTTGTTGCAGCCAAACTACCGTTACGCTTTTCGCGATTACTTCGACGACTACACTCATAAGACTGTCTATTCTCACTTGAGTCTCTGCGACTTTCTCCAGGCGAACTCCTACGAAGTGATCACCTGCAAGCCGCGCTTTTTGCCGCTCACGTTGAAGTCGAGACTCAAGGTTTCACCATCACTGATTCGTCTGTATTTGTTGTCGCCTCTTAAGCCCCTCGGTAAGCAGATGCTGGTACGCGCTCGGCCGGTTCCGCAAAATCACTGACTCATGCCCAAATCACAGCCTCTACTTTACATTGCGCTAACACTCTTCTTACTCGCCGGCGCCGCTGCATTTGTTTTTCAATCGGCCTTCGCCGTCAGAACCGACGGCGAGATCGACTACGGCGAAGGAATTGTTTTATGGCAAGCCGCCAACGTCACCGACTGGAAACGGGCTTTTCATCCAGTCGAGAACTACCCGCACATTGTCTTTCACTATCCGCCGCTGTTTCACCTGACGTCACGTTTCGTGGCCCTGGCGACGGGTAACTTGTTGCGGGCCGGCAGACTCACTTCGATTCTCTCCCTCGTCGGAGTCTGCATCATCGCCGCATTCGTGACTGCGCGAAGCCTGCCAAGCGGCGGCAAAAGAATGGGACGTTTCCTCGGCGCTCTCACTGCCGGGACGTTGGTCTTTGCCACACCGCTCTGGTCGTGGGCCACGCTGATGCGAGTCGATGCGCTCGGAATCTTCTTTACAGTCGCTGGTGTCGCGCTGTTTATTCTCGGACGCCGCCGCCAAGCATTGGGCTTCGTCGCGTTTGCGTGTTTCGTTGCCGCGGTCTACTGCAAACAGACGCTGCTTGCCGGCCCGATTGCGTGCTTCCTGATCGCGCTCGTCGAAAAGCCCCGCTATGCGATACAGCTTCTCGTTTTTTCCGTTTCCACGGGACTCGGCATTCTTGCGTTGCTCTATGCAGCCACGGACGGAATCGTTCTTCGTCATCTGATTACCTACAATCAGAACCCTTACTTCCCTGAACAGATTCCGATCAGATTGAGACACCACTGTTCGGCACTAGCCGGCCCCCTATTCTTCGCCCTAACGTTCCCCGTAGCTCTGCTTTATCGCCGGCACGGACGGACACTCGGACTGATCAAACGTCTTCGACTCATCCTCAGGCGCTCCACTTTCGAGAGAACCGTACTCATCGTGACAGTCTATTTCTGGTTAACGGCCTTGATTGCGGCGGCGACCATTAGTAAACAGGGCGCAAGCGACAACTACTTTTTGGAGATGGACATCGCGGCCTGTTTTCTGTGCGGGTTGTTTTTGGCGTGGCTTGCGCGGCGAGTTTCATTCCGGCCGCGCCGTATCCTCGTTTTGCTTCAGATCGTGGTGATCTTAGTCCTGCTGGTCCAAACCGCCGATAACTGGAGAGTACTGAACATTACGGCAAACAACTTCCGGAACCCGCCTCCGGATCGCTCACCTGACGTGGTCAGGTTTTTGAAGACCATACCTGATCCTGTCTATTCAGAAGACATGGTTGTTTTGATGCACGCCGGGAAAGAGATTCCGGCAGAGCCGGCGATCATCACGGCGCTGGCTGACGATGGTAAATGGGATGAGAGCGGTTTCGTCGCGCGAATCAGAAACGGTGAGTTTCACGCCATCGTCATACGTCATTCCTTGACCAACCGCCAGCGGTTTTCCGCGGCGATTGCTCAGGCGGTAGAGGAACGATATTACCGGACGGACGACTTTCAACCCTTCAAGGTTTACTTGCCGAAATAGAACTTAGCAAATCTAGAGGCCCAGGCTATTCGAGATCAGCTCGCCGGCCGATTCCATGAGTTTCGAAACGGCGTTCTCATTACTCAAAAGGGCCATTCCAAGCCCAAACCCCAGGATAACGAGGATGCCCGTGAGAAATTTTCCTTTCATAGATCTTTACTCCCGTAAAACTAATAGCACTCATTGCTTCACTGCGGAGGAAGTCTTCGGTTCCACGCGCGCCGTGATCGCTTTGACTCGTGGTCCCTCGACGAACGAAACCAAACTACCTTGTCGATACCAGACGCCCTGATTGTCGTTCCAGGCCGCGTCTACTTCCACTTTTGATCCATCCTTCATCTCGATAATCGTCGTCACTTTTGCGCCATCAGCCGTAAGAGACGATTGATCCGCGGTGCTCACCGGTCCGCGATTGAGTTGTGCCTGCACGGGTTCGGCCGGCGACTGTGAAGGTTCAGGCGAGGCTTGCGGTTTCTCTTCCTCTGCTGGAGTTTCACTGGGTGACGGAACGGCCTCGGGAACTCGAACGGTCGCAGGCCGCGTCTGCGGCTCGTGCACCTGGGTTGCGACAGGAACCCTTTCGCTTTCCGGCTGATTAGAAGTGGAACTCAGAAACGAATACGCAAAATATCCAACACCACAAATAATGACGCCGGTAAGAACACCTATCAGGCCGGTGGCGACAGCACCACTGTTAGCGCTTGATGCTGTCGCGTCAGACATGAGGTTCTCTACCAGGCGCGTTGGATCATCCAACAGGCGTTTACCATCCGCTTCGCAGTAGGCTTCAGTGTTCTCGTACACCTGATAGCATTGAGGACAACGCTTCATTTCGGTTTCTCAGTGAGAGTTTTTAGCGCCGAACGCGCGAGCGAGCGGCGGCGCGTGCTCGAGTTGGCGGTGTATAACGGCGACCCGTGTCGACGGGTGTAAGAAACTGCTTGATCTGTTCCGTGTAGTGGTAAATAGCTCCGTCGCCGAGCTCATGCGTGCTGACATTACCGGCCGCCGGTCCATAGGGCGCATCTATCATGGCCTGCAATACATCGTCAGGAACTCCGCGCCGTTTCAACTCCTTCATCACTGACGGAAAGATGTCGAACGTGCACGGCGAGGTTTTGATTGCTTTGATGATTAGGTCCGTGCTGACTCTTTTCTCTACCAGCGACACGATGTCCTTGTTATTCAGTGGCGTGATATCGGGTGGATTCGCGGCAGTGACCGCGCAAGCGCCGGCGACTACGAGGACCGAAACAAGAAGTGAGTAGAATTTCTTCACGGCAAAGATCCTTTCGACAGCTTCCCAGGGCGACATCGTTCGTTAAAGGCAGACTTCTGATAGACAGCGTGTGTCAGAAGTTAGCAATGAACATGCCATCCATTCGGCCCATCAGGGACCGCAAAACCCTCGTGTATGCGGAGAATTGACTGCGTTTCTGAGCGCGCGCGCTGCGATGTTTTGTCGCAACTGCTCACTGGCGAGCACTCCATTTCGCTTTAACAATGTTTTCATGGCGTCTTGATTGGACCATCAGAGATCATCTTCACCGTTCGAATTTCACGGCCAATCAATGCCTTCCTCTGACTCACGCCAGTGGTCCAACTCGTGAAGACTGACAGCGGCACACTCGTTGCTCCTCGCTGTGCGCCGTACAACCTGAAGTGTTGCCGTGATTGGCAGGAAGCGTCCGCTCAGTCGCCCTGAGAATGACGCCTGCACTTCAGCGTGTTTTCCAAATGGGTCTCAATCTGAAGTGCGGCATGAGGCAGGCCCTAACCCATAATTTTTATCCAAAGGAGCAAACCAACATGTTGAAGAGCTTTTTGAAAGACGAGACTGGCGCCGAATTGGCCGAATACGCCGTGGCCTGCGCCCTTCTCGTCGCGATCGCAGTCGTCGTGTACGAGGTGCTTGGTGATGCGATTTTTAATAAGAACAGTGGCACAGCAGCGCGTATCGACACCGCCACGTACACCGCGCCCGCGGGCACTTAATTCCCCTGGCTTCACGAGGGGGCGCCACGCGGCACCCCCTCAACTTTCCCCCTAACCCATGGAGGAGATCGTGGAAGTAACCCAACCGAAAAAGAGTTTCTTAAGAAATGAGGATGGTGCTGAACTTGCCGAATACGCAGTTGCCTGTGCCCTGCTCGTTGCCATTGCTCTCGTCGTTTACCTACTTCTCGGCGACGCTATCGCGAATAGAAATACCGGCACGGCGGCGAGAGTAGATAGCGCAACCTGGACTCCGCCTTCCGGCACATGAGTTCGAGTTCACATCCAGACCGAGCAGCGTTTCAAAACGAGGGAGAAGACAAGTGAAAAGTATTAAGAGTTTTTTGAGTGATGAAGCCGGCGCGGAACTGGCGGAGTACGCCGTAGCAGTCGCTATCGTCGTAGCAATAGCCGTCCTCGTCTATCAAATCCTGGGTGATGCAATCAACGCCAAGATGCTCTCGGTGGCTGATGACATCAATGCACCGCCGCCACCCAGTCCCCCAACTGCGCCCTAACGTTTTGCAACTACTAACCAAAGCGGGAGTCGAGATTCGAAGATGCCTATTTCGCCGGTCGTTTTAAAACTAATGTTACTGGTCCCGCTCGCGGTGAGCGTCATTTACTGCGACGTGCGTTTCCGGCGTATTCCCAATGTGTTGGTGCTGGCGACCCTGTCTGCGGGGCTGGCGATCAACATCGCTTTAGGAGGCGCGCAAGGTGCACTCTCCAGCGTCGAAGGATTCGCAGTCGCTTTTATACCCATGTTTCTGATGCACGTATTCGGCGCGATGGGAGCTGGAGACGTGAAGCTCTTCGCAGCCATCGGGTCCGTCGTCGGTCTGTCTCTCGTTCCTTTAACTTTCGTCGTGGTCGTGATGGTCGGCGCGGTTCTCGCTATCTACTCGATGATCCGATCGCGCACGGTGTTCAGCACACTGCACGGCGTCTTACGAATCTTTGTCGGCATCCTTCCCGGCTGGGAGATGCCACGCTTTTCATTGCCGGCGAATCGGCAACACACGATTCCCTACGGCGTCGCCATCATGCTCGGAAGCGTGATCGCGGTCGCGTTCTTTCGCAGGTAAGTCTTACTCGTAATTCACCGCTCGCCGAAAGCGGTCACGTTTCACGGTCCAGTTTTGAATGGAGATAAATCATGATGCGGAATAAACGACTGATTATTGCGATGTTGGCTGCGGTTGCGTTCGGATTGATTGCCGCCGTGTCGGTGAGCCGTTACCTGGCGAGCGCCCAGGCCTACACGAAGAACCTGACTAACGTCGTCGTCGCCAAGGTCGAGATTCCCGTGGGAACTCGCATCGTCCCCGAACAGCTTTCGGTGGCCCAATTTCCGAAGACAGTCGCACCCGATGGAACGTTCGCCGTCATCGACGAGAACCTCATCGGACGCGTCGTGATCACGAGGATCTCGCCGCGCGAGCCCGTTACCGAGTATCGACTCGCGCCCGTCGGCTCCGCTGGAGGGCTCTCATCAGTTATCCCCGATGGTTACCGCGCCATGACGGTGAAGGTCGACGACGTCGTCGGTGTTTCCGGCTTCATTCAGCCTGGAACGTTGGTGGACGTCGTAGTCACGATCAATCCACCAGAAGATCGGCAGCGCGACAGAGTCTCGAAGATCGTGCTGCAAAACATCAAGGTGCTTGCCAACGGTCAGAACATCGACAAACCAAGGAACGAAAAAGAAGTCGAGCGCGTGAAGGCGGTGACCTTGCAAGTCACGCCGGAGCAGGCTGAGAAACTCGCGCTGGCGTCGAGCGAAGGAAAACTGCAACTGGTCATGCGCAACGCGGTGGACCAGAACGACGAAGTGACGCCTGGCGCGAACAAGGCGACGTTGCTGTCCGGCGAACGAGCGCTTCCAGTTCCGGAGCCCGGCCTCGGACAAAAAGACGCGAAACCAAAGACGACTACAGTGCGACGTCCGAAGCCGCGCGTAGCCGCGACGCCGGCTGCCGAACGTATTACGGCTGCTCCTGCGCCACCACGACCGTCCATCGAGGTAATCGAGGGCTCTAAGAAAAAGAACGTGGATTTCCCGTAAATTCATGCGCCCAGCTTCTACATACAGGTGCCCGACTCGATGAACGTGCGCCAGTTATCAACTCCGTACCCGGTAGTCAAGGAGATACAACCCATGGTTAACCATCACTACATCAAGGACTCAATAATTCAAATCCTGCTGGCGGCACTCTTCATGTTGGCCCTCGGTTTGACTTATATCGCCAGCGCGCAGGAATCGACCTACGACGCTTCGTTCGCCGCTGCCAATAAGGAAGGAATTCCGATCAACGTGCTCGTGGGCCAGTCGCGCGTGATCAACTTCGATCGTGCAATCGGCCGGTTCTCCATCTCGAATCCCGAAGTTGCGGAAGCCGTGATGGTTTCGCCCAACCAGGTGCTGGTCAACGGAAAAGCGTTCGGACAGGTCAACTTCATCGCCTGGGAGAAGTCAGATCAGAAGTTCATCGTCTTTGACGTATTCGTCCGCGCCAACCTGTCGTTGATCGACTCCCAGATTCGCGCGCTCTTCCCGCGCGACGACATTCGATTGAGCCAGGCAAACGGTTCAGTTGTGCTTTCGGGCACAGTCGCGGAACCGCAGTCGGCCCAACAGGCTGACTCGGTGGTCCAGGCAGCCGGTTTCAAGACCGTGAACATGCTGCAATCGCCGGTCACAAGCGTAACGCAGGTCCAACTCTCGATTCGCGTAGCGGAAGTAAGCCGCAACAAGTTGAAGGATCTTGGCTCAACGTGGGTCACTTCCGGCCCGCAGACGGGCGGATTCGTAAGCGGCGGTGGTCCAGGCACGCTGTCCTCGTCAGAACTTCCGAACCTGCTTACCGAGTTTGCCGGCAACGCCGTGAACCTTTTCCTCTTCAATCGCAGCCTCGGCACCGGCGCTATGATTCGCGCTCTAAAGACGAACGGCGCACTGCGCGCGCTGGCTGAACCGAACCTGATTGCAATGAACGGCCAACAAGCCAGCTTCCTGGCCGGCGGCGAGTTTCCGATTCCGGTCGTGCAGGGCGGCCAAAACGCCGGCGCCGTCAGCGTGCAATTCAAAGAATACGGCGTTCGTTTGAACTTCAAACCAACCATCATCGACGAAGACCACATTCGTCTCGAGCTCGAACCGGAAGTCTCGACGATCGACTTCGCCAACGGCGTCAGATTCAACGGCTTCGTGGTTCCTGCGTTGCGCACTCGCCGCGCGCGAACCGGCGTCGAACTTCGCGACGGTCAAAGCTTCGCGTTGGCTGGTCTGCTGGACAACAACGAAACGCAATCACTCTCCCAGATCCCGGGACTCTCGAACATTCCGATCCTCGGCAACCTGTTCAAGTCGAAGTCATTCCAGAAACAGGAAACTGAACTGATGTTCATTGTCACCGCCGATCTCGTTAAGCCCATCAATCGCGACGAGCTGCCAACCTTGAAAGGCGTAGACAACCTGAAGAGCGGTTCGCCGCTATTAGGCGTTGAACCAAAAGATGGTGGAATCAGCGGCGTGACCGGCTTCTCCACTGATAAGGCCCCCGCGCCCACGCCCAATGGACCAGCGGAGAGTGAGAAGAAACCCGCAGCCCCGACAAGCGCGGCCGTTCCGGCGACTGCAACCAAGAGCAATACACCGCAGTGAAAGCGTGGTGGTCCAAGGGTAGTGTTCTAGACTGAAATTCGTTTTATCCGTGTTCCCTGTGAATGCTGCATTAGCTGATGTTACGTAGACACAAGAACACGGATTAACAAATCACACTCAGATCAGGACACCACCTGGTTCAAGGAGTAACGTAATGGAGAAATCAGCAAGCTTGGCGAGACCAAACTCCCGACGAGGCGAGCGCGGCAGCGTGCTCACCTACACGGTCCTTTCAGTCTTGTTCCTATTCCTGGCGGTCGGGCTAGGGGTCGACTTAAGTCACTTGTATTCCGTCAAAACCGAATTGCAAAACGCAGCCGACGCCGCGGCGCTCGCGGGCGCGTCTGCATTGCTGCTGCCTGCGGACGGCAGAATCGCAACCGCGGTGGATCGCGCGGTCGAAACACTCAACAAGAACAAGTACAACTTCAACAATGAACAGTTCGACGAGGTGATGGCCAAAGCGGATCAGCGTGACCTGGTTGAATTCGCCGTCAATCTGGATGGTCCGTACTTCAAAGAAGCCAGCGCCACCACCATGAACAATATTCGCTTTGTGAAGGTGACGACGCCGGCGGTTCCTGTAAACGTCTTCTTTTCGATACCTATTCTCGGCCTCACCAGAACAATGAATACGACGGCCACGTCCGGACTGTCAGTGAACTCGAACGTCTTCTGTAACTGGGTGCCGATTGCAGCAGTTGAAGGCGCATTCGGCGGCGGCGCCGGCTGGCTGACCGACGGCGACGAGGACCGCAGCTATGAGGATGACTGCAATCCACCGCCCGATTCTCCGGCGTGCGATCCCACCACGAAGTTCTGTCCCGGCTGCAAATACAAGATGGTGGCTGGCCCAGGCGACTTCCACGACACGTCAGCAGGTAACTACCAGGCGCTCGATGCGGGCGACGGCGCGCATGATCTGAAAATGGCGGTCGCCGGTGGAACAACCAACTGTCTCACCTCCGGCGATGACGCGAAGTTTTTTGAGGCCACCACAGAGACCGGCCGCATGACCGGCCCAATAACGCAGGGTCTCAATACCCGCTTCGATATCTATAAAGTTACCGACTGCCCACCGGGCATAACCTGCTCGAATTTCGGCGGCAACAAAGTGACCATTAATGGCGTGACGAAGGACGTAGAAGAATGGTTCCCTCCGGACACAAACGTCTACGCCGGCGAAGGGCCTCCGCCGCCTCCACCGCCGGGTAAAGGCCCCAAGGGCGGTGGTCCACCATCCGACCCCGGTCCATCTGCGTGGGTTTACTCCGGTATTTGGAATTCTGAATACCTGGCCGCCACGGAGACGCCACGAGTCAACTTCAAGAAACCGAATCATGAAGGCGCGGCGCATCGCCGCGAGGTATTCATGCCGATCATCAACCAGGCTGAGTTCGGTCCAGGTAAAGACAAAGTGAAATTCACGAAGGTCGGCAAGTTTTTCCTGAACAAGTTCGTGGACGAAGGAAACAACGAGATCTATGTCGAATATATCGGACCGGCTTTTGGTGCAGGTGGATTTGATCCTGCCTCAGGTGGCCCAACCGCTCCGGTGGTTGTCCCCGTTCTCTACCGATGATTCGCAAGGGTTAGGACTATGAAACGTCTTCGAATAATCAGACGAGCACGCTACCTGGCAGAAAACGAATCCGGCGGCACGATCGCGGAACTGGCGATACTGATCCCGTTCCTGATCGTGATGGTCGGCGCCGTGGCCGAGCTGGGCCGGTTCTTTCAAACGTATGCGACGCTCTCTAAGTCGACGCGGGCAGCCGCGCGCTATCTTTCGCGAGTTGCTTACGACACAACGAATGAGGCGCGGGCGAAGAACATCGCGGTCTGCGGGAGGCTCAATTGCACTGGTGTAAATCCAGTGGCTGCCGGTCTCACCCCTACCAACGTCTCGATTGCGGTTGAGTTTCCTCCAGGCGGAGCGGGCAATCCGATCTCCATCTCGGTAAGCATTCAGAACTACAGCTTCCAACCGTTGTTCAACCTCGGCGATTTAATGGGCAACCACACCTTTTCGCTGGCGCTGCCAATCAAATCGAGCACGACGATGTACTACATGTGGACCGAGCCGGCGGGCGGCGAAGAGGGTTAAGGCAGTAACCATGAAGCGTTTGGACAGAACAGGAGAACGAGGAACGACCGTCGCCGAATTTGCGATGGTGGCGGGGCTCTTCTTCACACTCATCTTCGGCATTATCGAATTCGGCCGGATGCTCTACACGCACAACGCACTCGCCGACGCCACGCGCAGAGGCGCGCGTTACGCCGTGTTGCATCAGAGCGCTGATGTAGCCGCTGTGAAGAACGAAGTCGTTTACGGCAGGAACATCGACGCGGAAGGCAATCCCACTGGTCCACCCTTAATCGCTGGTCTGACACCAGCCATGGTCGACGTCACTTACGAAGGCGAGGATCTCGATGGCGATCCTGACACACCGCCAAGTTCCTTTGGATCGAACCTGGGCACGGCAACTGTCAAGATCCAGAACTATTCGTTCTATTTAAGTATTCCGGTGATTGCACGCCCGATTCCGATGCCCGATTACGCAACCACGCTTTCAGCAGAAAGCGCCGGCGAGATTCCGGCTCCTATTTCAGCATCAACACCGGCGCCCTAACTCGAGTTTGTAATTTTGGTGAGAAGAGCCCGAGGGGAATACCTTTAATGAAAAGAAACCTAACGTTATTGCTACTTTCGAAAGACGCAACTGAGGGGCGCGAAATGAACCGCGCGTTCAGCAGTCATGCCGGCGTTAGCGTGTTAATGACCACCGAGGACGCCGAACAAGTCTTTACGGAAACGATGCGGCTACGGCCTTCGGCGGTAGTCATCAATCTGGGCCACATGGGCGAACCCGCGCTCAAGCTCGTGCAGCGAATGGTGACGGAATGCCCGTCCACGGCTGTCATCTGTGCTTCCCGCGAGTCGTCGCCCGATCTGATTCTTCACAGCCTGCGAGCCGGTGCTCGCGATTTCATTCGTTTACCCATAAACGACGACGAACTAAACACGGTCGTCGAACGAACGGTCGAATTTGCGGCCCAACACACCGAAGAACCGAAGACGCGCGGTAAAGCCATCGCGGTGTTCTCGAGCAAGGGCGGCTGCGGCTGCTCGCTAATCGCGACCAACCTTGCGCTGCTGCAAACGTCTCCGACCGTTGTCGTCGATCTCAATTTGCAGTCAGGCGATCTCGAATTGATGTTGGGCGTGAAGCCGAAGTTTTCACTCGCCGACGTCGTCGAGAACCGTGATCGACTGGACGACGCTCTGCTAGCCAGCTACCTGACGCACCACTCGCCAAACGTCTCGTTACTGGCGGCGCCCATCAAAGCCGAAAGCGCCGAAGACATCGAGCCAAAACACATTTACGAAGTGATGGAGTTGCTGCGGCAACGCTACGAGACAGTCATCGTCGACACGCCGCACAGCTTCGACGCGGTGACTATCTCCGCGCTCGATCACGCGGATCAGATCCTCGTCGTGTTGACGCTCGAGATTCACGCGATTCGCAGCACTCGCCGCGCGCTCGAGATTTTCGACCGGCTCGGTTATCCGCGGAAGAAGATTCGTCTGGTCGTCAATCGCTGGAGCAAGAACATCGAGCTCGATCAACGTCAGGTCGAAAGCTTCCTCGGCGAACGAGTCATCGGTTTCGTTCAGAGCGACTATCGCGCCGCCGTCAATTCGATCAACCTGGGCCAGCCGATGGTCAATTCCGCTCCGGCCTCCAAAGCCACCGCGGACCTGCGACAGATCGCCGCGAAACTTTTCGAGGGCCAAGTGGAACAAAAACCGGTCACGACCGAGACCAGGCGCTCGTTCAACTCCATTTTTCGGCGACAAGCGCCGCAGATCGAAGACTTCGGACTGACGGCAGCGCTCGATCGCGCAAACCTGAGCGAGGCTCGGTAAGGGAAACAGAACTCTCTTAATCATATTGGGGATATAACAAATGGCACTCCGCGAAAGATTAATCAGAGAAGGCGGCATTCCCGGTCCTTTGACTGACGATGCGATCAGCAATCAGCAAGGGTTCCAGGACATGAAGGCGCGCCTTCACCGCATGCTCATCAACCGCATGGACCTGACCAAGCTCGGCATGCTCGAGCCGGAACAACTCCATGAAGAAGTCGCGCGGCTCGCCAGCAGCCTGCTGGCCCAGGAGGACACGCCTCTCTCCGCCGTCGAGCGTGAACGGTTGATTCACGAAGTCAGGCACGAGCTCTTCGGTCTCGGACCATTGGAGCAGTTGCTCGCCGACACTTCGATCTCCGATATCCTCGTCAATTCGCCCTACAACATCTACATCGAACGCCGCGGCAGACTCGAGCGCACCAACATCGAGTTCAAAGACAACGAGCACTTGATGCGCGTGATCGAACGCATCGTCTCATCCGTCGGCCGCCGCATCGACGAATCGTCGCCAATGGTTGACGCGCGTCTCAAAGACGGATCGCGCGTCAACGCGATCATTCCACCGCTTTCACTCGATGGGCCCGTCCTCTCAATTCGACGTTTCGGCGCCGAGCCGCTGCGCATGCCGCGTTTAATCGAAAACCAGGCGTTAACTGCCGACATGGCTTCCATGTTCGACATGTGCGTCAACTCCCGATTGAACATTCTGATCTCAGGCGGCACCGGCGCCGGAAAAACGACTCTGCTGAACGCACTGTCGGCTTACATCCCGGAGAGTGAACGCATCGTCACGATCGAAGACTCGGCTGAATTGCAGATGCAGCAGCCGCACGTCGTACGACTCGAAACGCGTCCGCCGAATATCGAAGGCAAAGGTGAAGTTACGCAACGCGATCTCGTGCGCAATGCGCTGCGTATGCGCCCCGACCGCATCGTGATCGGGGAGGTCCGCGGCGGCGAAGCCATCGACATGCTTCAGGCCATGAACACCGGCCACGATGGCTCGCTCACGACGATTCACGCAAACAGCTCGCGCGACGCGTTGTCGCGACTCGAGACGATGATTCAGATGACCGGCATGCGACTGTCTGATCGTGCGATGCGTCAGCAGATCGCCTCCGCCGTCAACATGGTCGTCCAGGTCGCTCGTCTCAGCGACGGCACCCGGCGCATCACGTCGATCTCGGAAATCACCGGTATGGAAGGCGACACCATCACGATGCAGGAGGTGTTCACTTACGAACGCAAAGGCATCGACAAGGAGGGACGCGTCATCGGCAGGTTCCGTCCGACCGGCGTCCGCCCGCGTTTCGCCGAACGACTCAAGGTCTACGGCATGCAACTGCCACGGTCGTTCTTCGAGGAGGTTTACGCTTAATGCTTCTCATTCCTTTTCTAGTCTTCGTTGCCTGTCTTCTGTTGACCTACGCGCTGTACCTGTTCACGTCGCGCGGGTCTGACAAGAAGCGCGCGCTGCTGAACGAGCGCCTCGCGGAGGCGATTCGCTCGTCGTCCCATTCGGCCGACGCCGAAGTGCGACTCGCGCGTGAAGAATTATTGAGCGAGATTCCCTGGCTCAACCGGTCGCTGATCAAAGTCACATTTGTTTCGCGGCTCAAGCGCATGATCGATCAGGCCGACCTGAACATTACCGTCATGCGGCTGTTGCTGTTTTCCGGAATGGCCGGCGTGCTGGCGTTTCTGGCGACCTCGATGGTGAGCCACTCCTACTTGCTCCGAATCATCGTCGGACTGGTTGCCGGCTCGCTGCCGCTACTGCACGTCATGGGCAAACGCAAGAAACGGATGAACCGTTTTCTTCAACTGCTTCCCGATGCCCTCGATCTCATGAGCCGCGGATTGTCCGCCGGTCACGCGTTCACCGAGGCGTTGCACATGGTGGCGACCGAAATGCCCGAGCCGATCGCAACGGAGTTTCGCAAGACTTACGAAGAGCAGAATCTCGGCCTGTCTCTGAAGCTGGCACTCGAAAACCTGGTCCATCGCATGCCGCTGTTGGATCTGCGCATGTGCGTGACCGCAATTCTGATCCAACGCGAAACAGGCGGCAATCTTTCAGAACTGCTGGAAAAGGTCGCGTACACGATCCGTGAGCGATTCCGCATCCTGGAAGACCTGAAGACGTTGACCCTGAGCTCGCGCTGGTCGGCGTGGCTGCTTTGCGCGTTGCCGATCCTGCTCGGTGTTTACATGTCAGTCATGAACCCGCAGTACATGGAAGTCATGTTGCGCGATCCTCGCGGACACAGACTGCTGGCAGTGGCTGCAATCATGCAATTGATGGGCATGCTGATGGTCCAGAAGATCATGAAGATCAAGATTTAGGTGAAACTATGCTGCTAATTTCAGTTTCGACGTTTATTTGTATCGCGTTCGCCGTGATGGCCATTTACTGGATGGCATTCAGACCTGCCAACGCGACGGCAACGCGCCTCAGGGAATTAGACGAACCGCGCAATGCCGTGCACACCATCGAGCACGCGGCAGTAGGAAATATTGCCGAGCGAATTGCAGATCCCATTAGCCGTCTCTTGCCTCCTTCCGCGGCGAATGCAAAGAAGCTGCAAAAGGAGTTGATGCAAGCGGGGTTTCGTTCGCAGTCGGCGCCCGCTGTTTATCGCGCCTCGCAGGTGCTGCTGATGCTGCTGTTTCCGGGCAGCATAATGCTGCTTTGGATGGCGCTGGGACGGCCGATAAACGGCGCCACGATTCCGGTGCTCTTCGCCTTTATGGCGGGTTTCATCCTGCCGCGTTTCATGCTGAACCGCCTCCGTGCCACCCGCCAGTTGAAGATCACGTGGGGCCTCGCCGACGCCCTTGACCTGATGGTCATCACGATGGAAGCCGGTCTCGGCTTGAACGCAGCGATGGTGAAGGTTTGCGAGGAGCTCAAAGACGTTCACCCCGACATCAGCAAAGAGTTTGAACTGGCGAACCTCGAGATCCGCGTCGGCCGCGAACGCAGCGAAGCGTTGCGTAACCTTGCCGATCGTTCCGGAGTCGACGACTTGAACAGCCTGGTCGGTATGTTGATCCAGGCTGATCGTTTCGGCACGTCCATCGCCCGCGCCGTGCGCGTTTACTCGGACAGTTTGCGCACGAAGCGGCGTCAACGCGCGGAACAGGCAGCTCAAAAAGCAGCGTTCAAATTGTTGCTGCCGCTGGGCGCGCTGCTCTTCCCGACTATGTTCATCATCATTCTCGGTCCGGCGTTGCTGAACATCTCCGACATGTTGGGCGGAGTTGGTAACGCGATCAACCTGAAGTAAGGAGTAAACAAATGTTGAAGCACTCCCTGATTGTCTTCTCGTTAGTCATCGCCCTTGTCATTGCCGCCGCGCCGCGACAGACGACGAACAGCATGTTGATGACCGAAACGGAAATTGCCGCAATGGAAGCAGCCGAGGCTGCCAGCGTGGAAAATAGCGTCGAAGATAGCGCGAAGACCGAAGGCCGCGGAAACGTTTTGGTACGTGCTCTCAAAGCGCCGTTCAAAGCGATCGGACGCATCTTCGGCGGCGGCAGGAAAAAAGACGATAACAAGTTTCACAAGCTTACCGAGAAAGACGTCAAGCAGTTCAAGAGCGCGCCCAATACGAGGCTGTTCGGCATCACAAACGCTGACAAGCCCGTCGCGACGACGACTGCCGTCCCGGGCGACGCAAAAAGTCATCTCGAGCTGGGCCGATCGTTGCTCAACAAAGGTCAACTGAACGACGCGATTGCGGAACTCTCGAAGGCTGTGTCGCTCGACGAGAAACTCGCCGAAGCGCACAGTCTGCTCGGCGTCGCCTTCCAGTTCAAAGGAATGCCTGACTGGGCCAAACGCGAATTCGAACTCGCCCTCAAGCTCGACAAGGATAATGCTCAGATCATGAATAACTACGGTTATCTCCTGTATCTGACCGGCGACTACAACGAAGCTCTCGAACGTCTCTCCAAGGCTTCAAAGCTGGCGCCGAACGACGCCCGCATTCTCAACAATCTTGCGATGGCCCAAACACAGATGGGTAAATACGACGATGCCTACAAGAACTTCGTGAAGGCCGGCGGCGAGGTTTACGGACGGTTGAACATCGCCAACAGGCTCCAACTCGCCGGACGCACCGATGAAGCGATCAAGTATTTCGAAGCAGCCAGGCTCACGGCGGAGAATCAGAGGAAAGACGATCCAAACGCCCAGGCGATCACAGTCGTGTTGGAAATCAGGAACGGCAAGATCGCTTTCGCGTCAGTGCCTGGGCGGCGCGCCGGAATGGAGACTTACGAAGCGACAGCCCTCCGGTTTGCCCGGAAGCTGCGCTTCCCCGCTGAAAGAAGCGGTCAGGAATCAGTTGTTGTTCGTGTCACCCCCACGCCTGGATCATAAAGCCGGGATCGTAATTCCGGCGTGTTCGCACTAATCACGTAGTCGACTAACTAACTCGAGGAGTTGGATAAATGCCGCATCTCAACATACTCACGCGCGCGGAAATCGAAAGTTTAGGACCGCCGGCCCTGGATGAACTTGACGACACCGGAGTGGCGCAGCAGTTCTTATGCGATCTGGCACTCAAGCATGTGGCCGCTCTCCCCGACCCGAGCACGGCGTCCGTCGCCGATCGGCTTAAGCTTCCTAAAGCGCTTACCGAAGAACTTCTCTATCATTTGTATCGCGAGAAGTTGATTGAAATGCGGCTGCAAAGCGCGGTGGGCGCAACCCGCTACGCGATGTTGGACCACGGTTGGGAGCGGGTCACGCGGTTGCAAAGCCAGAGCGGCTACCTCGGTCCGGCGCCGGTGTCGCTCGATGACTACGCGTACATGATGCGGCTTCAGGCGATACCGTTCCGTCCTGCTTCGATGGAAACCGTTAAGGCCGCCTTCCGCGATCTCGTGCTTCCCGAATCGCTGCTGCAAACTCTCGGCTGCGTCATCAACTCGCGCTCGTCGCTCTTCCTAACCGGTCTTCCCGGCACCGGCAAGACGGCCGTGTCCGAACGGATGAACGCAGCGCTCTTCGGTAATATCTGGATTCCGTACGCGATTGAGATCGACGGACAGATCATTCGCATCTTCGACGCGCACTGTCACCACCCTGTCCCTGAAAAAGACACGGCGCTGGAACACGATCGCCGCTGGGTCGAGATCGAACGGCCGTTGATCATCGTCGGCGGCGAACTGACTCTCGAGAACGCGGACCTCGCGTGGTCCAACGCGGCGAAGTTTTACGAGGCGCCATTCCAGGTGAAATCAAACGGCGGCACGCTCGTCATCGACGACTTCGGCCGGCAGCGCATGCCTCCGCAGGACTTGTTGAATCGCTGGATTCTTCCGTTAGAGCGTCGCGTCGACTTCCTGACGTTGCACAACGGCAAAAAGATCGAAGTGCCGTTTGAGCAACTGGTCGTCTTCTCTACTAACCTCGAAGAAAAAGATCTCGTCGACGACGCCTTTCTCCGGCGCATGGGCTATCGCGCGCGCGTCGAGCCGCCGACGGCAGGCGCCTTTATCGAGATCTTCCAGCGCACTGCGAGCGGCCGCGGAATTCAGGTCGATCAGGCATGCCTTGATCACATTCTGCAAAAGTACGTCACCGAGGGTCGCGTAATGAAAGGCTGCGAACCGCGCGATCTGCTGAACAAGGTAAACGACATCTGCATCTTCGAAGGACGCAAGCCACACCTGACGACCAACCTGATCGATCTGGCGTGGGGAAACTACTTTGGCACGGCCCACGGGTTCCAACCCGAAGTCAAAACATTTGAGATGGCGTCTTCCAAGTGAGATCCGTGTTTTATATCCTGCTGTTCCTGATTTTCTTGTTGTCGGCCGGACCTGTGTTCGGCCAGCAATCGATGGTTCGAATCACTCTGGACGATGGTTATTCGTTCGAAGTCGACGAGGTATCGAAACATAAGGACGAGATTTGGTACCGGCAGGGCTCGGTCTGGAAACAGCTCGACCGTCCAGTAAAAAACCTCACATCGCTCAATAAAGACGTCTCGGCGAATTCCAAACCCGAGCGGGTCGCGGCCAAGCCGGCCGTCGAAGCTGAGCCGCTGGCGATCTGGATTTATCTCAACGGCGGCGCCCGCATGCGCGTAGACGAGGTAGACGAAAAAGCCGATGGCGCATGGTACCGGCGCGGCAATGTATCGATGTTTCTTGAGCGGGAACGCATAGGCCGTATCGAACGCGAACAGCCGGTCGTGGCAGCGGCCGGCGGAAATGCGTGGCGCCAATCCGGCTGGACCTCCGGAAATGCCGGTATTGATAATTTAATAAAAGTGAATGCAGCCCGGTTTGGGGTCGACCCGTATCTGGTCTTCTGCGTAATCGAGCAGGAATCGCAGTTCAAACACTATGCTCGAAGCCCGAAAGGGGCGCAGGGGCTGATGCAGTTGATGCCCGGCACGGCACGCCGGCTGGGCGTCCGGCGGCCCTACGATCCGGCCGAAAACATCATGGGCGGCACGCGGTATCTGAAGGAGCTGATGAACATGTTCGACGGCCGGGTCGATCTGGTTCTCGCGAGTTATAATGCCGGGGAGGGCGCGGTAATGAAGTACGGACGCAACGTTCCCCCCTATCGAGAGACTCGTGACTACGTGAAGAAGATCGGCAAACGTTATGGCATCGACGGCCGGAAGCCGCGGGAAGATAACGATGAGCCAGTTCCGCAGAGATAATTTGCTCGAAAGTATGGGGTGACAGCATGAATTCATTCGTAGCGCGCATTATCTGTTCCGTCTCCCTCGTTCTCGGTCTTTCAATGGCCGTGCCGGCCCAGCAATCGCAGCAGGCACAAACGTTAACCAACGCCTCTATCGTTAAGCTCACCAAGGCCGGCTTTAAAGAAAAAACGATCATCTCCATCATCAGTTCGCGCATACCTAATTTCGATCTCTCGGCGGAACGAATGATTGAACTGAAGCGCAACGGCGTCAGCGAGAAGGTGATCATCGCGATGCTTGCCCGCCAGGAAGGCATTGACCCACTCGACGACGATACCTGGGGCGACGATGAGTTCATCAGTCGCGGCCTCGATCCCGGCCACGGTAACACGGGCAACACAGGAGCGGGCAGCACACCTTCGGACGGCGGCACGAACATCTTCGGATCGGGTGGCGGCGTGAAAGGCAGAAGTAAGAGCAACAACGGCCAAAATGGTTCAGTTGATAGCGACACGATGACTACCGGCAGCGCGACCGTCCGGATTATCAAGCCCCCTGCCGAACCCGGCGGCGCGACAACCAAACTGGAAAAAACCAAAAGCCTCACTAACGATTCGATTGTCGAACTCGTCGAAGCAGGGTTCTCGGAAGGGACCATCATTCGCCGTATCGAACAATCGCCTGTCGATTTTGATCTGGCCGCCGACAAGATGGAAGCACTGCGCAAGCGCCGGGTCAGCGACAAAGTTCTCGCCGCGATGAAAGCCGCGATGGGCGAGGACAAGTAATCCGCGTAAGCGCGTTAAATCAATATGAAAAACCAAGCAGGTATAACCCGGCCGCTCGTGCTGCTGTTTCTCTTCGTGGCGGTCTTATTCTGTTTATTCAATCTGCAGGTGGTGGATGCGCAACGGAAACCGCGTACCGCTCAGCCGAAGCCGAGTCCCAAACCGCGCTCTGCTCTGGAAGAATTGGGCGCGCCTCCACCGGTTCCCACGCTCAAGGAAAAACCCCAGCAGGAACTGAGTCCCGATGACGTGGTTAAGGTCGACACGACCGAGGTGATGTTCCCGGTGACAGTGCGTGACACGAACGGGCATCTAGTAAACGATCTCACGCGCAACGACTTCCGCGTCTTCGAAGACAACAACCTGCAACCGCTCAGCGATCTCGCGCTCCGGCAAGTGCCGGTCGACGTGATCCTGATGGTCGATGCCTCGTCGTCAGTCGCTAACAATCTCGAAGACTTCCGCCGCGCTGCCAAAGGGTTCGCCGCGCGGCTCGACGCAGAGGATCGCATCAGCTTGATCAAGTTCGACGATCGCGTCGAACTGCTTCAGGACTGGACCAAGAGCCGCTTTCAACTACAGCGCGCCTTGAATCGCATCGAGCCGGGCATGTTTACGCGTTTCAACGATGCGCTGCTGCTGGCTTCGCGCGAACAGTTCAACGCCGCGGAAACGAAGTCGCGCCGCGCGGTGATCATTCTTTCAGACGGAATCGACAACGGCCGCGGGACGACGACTCTCGAAGCCGCGTTGCAGGCTTTGATCCGTTCGCAGGTGACCGTTTACGTGGTCAGCAACACGGAGATCTCGCGCGCCAACAAACGCGCCCAGATCGACTCGCTGATGGCTTCGTCACCACAGTTCAACCAGCTTCAGATTGACGGTTTGCGTGAAGCTCTGCGCGCGCTCGATCAAAGCGAGCACAACCTTGCCCAACTCGCTCAGGCGACCGGCGGGCGGCTCTACAAACCCCTCACGTTCGACGCGCTCGAATCCACGTACGCCGAAGTTGCCGATGAGTTACGGCATCAATATGCGCTCTATTTCACGCCGTTGAACAAAACGCGTGACGGAAGTTTTCGCCGTGTGCGGGTGGAAACAGCCAATCCCGCTTACCGTCCGCAAACGCGAGTCGGTTATTTCGCCCCGAAGAGTTAGTCCGTGTTCCTATTGGCTGCTTAAACGAAGACCCCGTGTCAGCCATAGCGCAAAAACCACGAACCAGAGATCCACTGTCGGAGCAGTGGATCGATCTGCGGCTGATCGCCGGCATGCGCGTCATCCTGGCGACTTCGGCGCTGCTGGTCCTCTTGATCGAGTCGATGGAAGCGAGAGCATGGTCCACGCCGGTCCATGTAACCCTCGCGCTTTACTCGCTCTACGGCTTGCTCGTGTATCACCTGTCAGTCCGCCGCAATCCGATCGGGGCGCACAGAGTCATTCCCTGGCTCGATTTGTTGTGGTACCTGCCGCTCGTCATTCTCACCAGCAGCACCAACGGTATCTTCTATTACTTCTTCTTCTTCTCGATCATCGTCGCTTCATTTAGCCGCGGGCTTGGCGAAGGATTACGCCTGACACTCGCTTCAGCCGCGATCTGTACGATCGTCGGCGTGCTCGCGGTGCCTGCCGGAAAGACAGTCGCGATGAACCGGTTGCTGCTCGCGCCGATCGGACTGCTGATCTTCGGCTACATCATCGCTCGCTGGGGCGGTTATCACACCGAACTAAAAAACCGGCTACAGCTCCTGAAAGATGTAACCATCTTTTCCAACCCTCGTTTCGGAATCGATCGGACCATCAAAGCGATCCTCGAAAGCGTCCGCGACTTCTACGACGCGGAAGCATGTGTGATGGTAGTGCCCGGCAAACCTGCCGACTCCGAGAGCTATCAGATGTATCGCGTCGCCCGCGGCATTCATCCGAGTCGATCCGCGCCACCGGAAATCGGTCCTGAAGCAGCCGCGCAGTTTCTGTCGCCGTCTTTGGAACAGGCGGTTATTTACCGGAAGAACCATTCGTCTCACGCCCGGCTATTTGACCTCAAGAACCGTGTGTTCTCCGAAGCGCCCACGGGCACCGGCGACAAGCTGGCCGGATTGCTCGATGCGCAGCGATATTTGTCAGTACCGGTTTACTATCGACATCAGGCGGTCGGCCGTCTTTACATAATCGACGGTCCAGCAACGTTCGACGGCGCGGACATGGAGTTTATGTTGCAGTTGATGGACCACGTCACGCCCGTCATGGAAAACATCAGACTGATCGACAATCTCGCCTCGGATGCAGCCGAAACTGAGCGTCGCCGTATCGCGCACGACATTCACGACAGCGTGATCCAACCGTATCTCGGCATTCAGTTCGGACTCTCGGCCCTTGATCAGAAGCTGGAAGCCGGCAATACATCGATTCGCGCTAACGTCCAGGAGCTGCTTGAGCTCACGAGACACGAACTCGCCGAGTTGCGACGTTTCGTCTGGGGATTGAAAGCGGGCGAAGAACGAATGGACGTTCTCCTGCCGGCCATCGAGCGCTATGCGGAACGCTTTTCACTGGTGACCGGAATCACAGTCGACGTAGAAGCGCACGGCAAGGTGAAAGTGAACGATCGTCTGGCGGCGGAGTTGTTTCAGATCGTTGCGGAAGGACTGAGCAACGTGAGGCGCCACGCGTTTTGTCGTGACGCGCGCGTCGAGATTTCGTGCAAAGAGACTTCACTTTTGCTCCAGATTAAAAACAGCCGGCCTCGCAGCGGTGGTAACACCGAGACCGAGCGCGGCGACAACCACGACGGTAGTCGCGCCTTTCGCCCGCATTCGATCGCCGAGCGCGCGGCCGCACTGGGCGGTGAAACGCAGGTTTTTGTCGACGAAAAAGACTACACGGTCGTAAGCGTTGGCATACCGCTGTAAAGCGGAAGGTAAGGTATTGACTGATAGGATTCTTTCTACGATTGAGGGTAGTATTTAGCCTGTTATGCCTGACAAGCCCATTACTATCATGATAATTGACGATCATGTCGTGATCCGCAGTGGATTACGCATGCTGATCGAGCACGATCAGCGCATGCGTGTGGTCGCCCAGGCCGGTAACCGCGAGGAAGCGCTCGAACACGCGGCCAGCGAACACCCTGACGTGATCATCCTCGACCTGCTCCTCGGCGAAGACGACGGTCTCGCTTTCCTCCCCGAACTTTGCCAAACAAGCCCGAATTCCCGCGTTCTCGTCCTGACGGGTGTCCAAAACCCGGACGCGCATCGTCGCGCGATTCGCCGCGGCGCCATGGGAATCGTCCTGAAAGACCACGCCGCCGATCAATTGCTGAAGGCGATCATGAAAGTCCATGAAGGAGAAGTCTGGATCGAGCGCTCCATGATGGGCAGCATGATTCAGGAGTTCACCAAACCCGCGATGCCCGACCCGGAAATCGCGAAAATCGAATCGCTAACGGACAGGGAACGCGAGGTAATTGCCCTTATCGGCGAGGGTCTGAAAAACAAGCAAGTCGGCGAAAGATTGTTCATTAGCGAGACGACAGTGACCCACCACCTCAGCTCGGTTTTCTCGAAACTCGACGTTTCCGACCGCCTCGAGCTCATCATCTACGCCTTTCGTCACGGCCTGGCAAAAATGCCCAAGTAAGTCCTCGAATTTCCTGCTCCCCGGCCCGCCTGATTTCTCCCGTAACTACAGTAAACAAAGGAGTTTAAGTGCATGGCAGGATCCTGCCATATACGTGCGATCAAAAACAGTGAATTCCTGCCACTTAAATGGGCAAAGACCTCCGTTGTCACCATTTTGTAACAACTTGATAATCCCCATACGCGAATTCCAGATTGGCCCAGCAGCCGTCGACTGAAGCTCCTGCGTGGACCATTCGCAGCATGACGCCGTCGCCGCTCGCGATCAAAATTCTGCGCTGTTTGAAAATTGTACTTCGAGTCCGTGTCTCGGCTAACAGGCACAGGATGGCGGTTGCTCCGCCGCGGCATCCTGGTGCCAATGGGAGGCTGAAAGTTTAAGCCATACGGAGTTGTTCCCGTTTGGTTTCCACCTCTAGCCTCCCTTCACTAACTGGTCCATGCCCGCCCAGATGTGTGGACCACGCAATTTTGGGAAATAGCTGGAGTGGTTTGACGCCCTGTCTTCCCGGACAGTGCTACTCCTACCAATCCACCGGCAATTAACCATGAAGACGCCCGCGAGGGGGTCTAAGCCTCGTGGGAAAACGTCTTCTCCTCAAGCAAGGAAGGAGTTCGAAATGTCCCCGTTACAAGGTTTTCGCAAATTCGCGATCTCACTGGCGATGTTTGCGGTAGTCGGTCTTGGATCCGCCATCGTGGCCAATGCCGATGCGGTAGTCATCAACGTACCGAACGCAGGTTTGAGCGGCTCACCAGGTCCTTACGCTACGGTCACCTACGTTCTCAATGGGAGCAACATAGACGTCACGGTCACGATGTTTCCAGGTTTTGAAGCCTTCGGCACGGGTGCCGCAAACAACGGAATCTTCGGATTCAACGTAGTTGGCAGCACGGCCGGATTGAATATTACTGGCTTACCTGCTGGTTGGAGTTTCAACCCCGCTGGTGGGCAGATGGATGGATTCGGCGACTTCGACGTCACACTTGCCTGCTGCAATCCGTCGGATGCGGTCAGTAATTTCAGTTTCACCATTAGTCGGACGGGTGGTTTCACCTCAGCGAGTGACATATTCGAAGCGAACTCGACTGGAGCGCACTTCGCGATTCATATCGCTCCAACGAATGGAAACCCAACCGGCTTTGCGGCAGATAGCCAGGTTCCAGAGCCGGCGAGCATGCTGCTCCTGGGAACTGGCCTCGTCACGCTTGCAGCCGGACTGAGAAAACGGTTCAAGACTTAATCTCCGCATGCCGAGCCAACAAGCGGCCGGCGGATAACTAAAACTCAGAACAACACTGGAGCTTTAGCTGAAGAGTACAGGTGTGCCCGGAGATATAGGAACACTAACGAATGGATGCGCGGATGTAATCGCCCGACAGACGCAACATGACGGCGTTGAGAAAATTGAAAACCGTGTCCGGCCGCTTGCTCAAGCTCTTTCGCGGCCGGCAGGAGACAGCGATTGAAGAACCGAGTGAAAGAAACTTGCTCGTCGTCGACGACGAAGAGTCGATCTGCTTTTCGATGAGTGAGTATTTCTCGCAACACGGATTCAAGGTCGACACGGCGCGTGAGATGGAAGAAGCAGAGGGCTTAATCAGGGTCACGGATTATGAAGTGATCATTCAGGATCTGCGGTTGGGAATCGCGCATCATCCTGATGGTCTCGAGATCATCAAGTTGGTCCATAAGCGAAATCCGGACACGCGAATTGTCGTGCTCACTTCGTACGGTTCGGCTGAAGTTGAAGAAGAGGCACGGCGGGCTGGAGCAGATGCTTTTTTGCGAAAGCCCAAGCCGCTGTCACAAGTAGCTCAAGTGGTGCAGGGTCTCCTCGAATCGCCTCGTACGCGCACGGTACGGGACGTGACGATGGTTGACCTTGCGCCGTGGAAGTAATCGCAGGGACGCCCGGGTGCTGGAAATGAGAGGACGGCGCCCGAGAGTTCATCCCGACGCGGTGCTTCCAAAGGGGGCCCGGCACCGTCCGGGCTCTCTGGCTTTTTGAGGAAATTCAACGGATCAAGCTTGTCGCATCCAGCGCCATGCTTCCGGCAATGAAGCCCGCTTGCCATACATCAACATCCCGACGCGATACACACGCGACGCCACCCACATAATCAAAAGCACACTGCTGAACCCAATCAACAGCGACAACGCGATCTGCCAGAACGGCGGCGTCTGCGTCACGATGCGGACCAGCATCGCCACCGGCGCGGAAAACGGCAACATCGACACCCAGAACGAAAAGCTCGAATCAGGGCTGCGGCTCACCGGCAAAAACAGATAGAAGCTGACGACGAGAATGAGAATGATCGGCATCGCCAATTGCCCGCCTTCCTGCGCAGTCGTCACCATCGAACCCACGAGCGCATAAATGGTGGCGTAGATGAAGTAGCCGAGCAGGAAAAACAGTCCGAAGTAGACGTAGTGTGAAAAAGGAATCGACGGAATGCTGGCATTCACTCCGCGCGACGACAAAAGACTCACGCCATACAGCGCGAACGTCGCGAAAGCGGTGGCCCAGATACACAGTTGGGTCAGCGCGACAAGCGACACGCCGACCAGTTTGCCCATCATCAACGTAAACGGCTTAACGGACGAAAACAGGATCTCCGCGATGCGCGTTTCCTTCTCTTCGATGACCGCGCCCAGCACCACCTGCCCGTACATGAGAATCGCCAGGTACATGATGAACCCGACGCCGAACACCAACACGAAACTGCCACCGGAATCGCGCTCCTCGCCCGTCGCGCCGATCTTCACCGAGTCCAGTTCGATGTTCTTGAAAAGATCTTTTCTGGTTTCCGCATCAACCTTCGCCTCGACCAAACGCTGTTCGCGCACCGCCCGGTTCAACGACGATTGAAGCAACTGGTTCGATAACATGTCGCCGGGATTGTTGTTGAAGAATTCCGCATTATCGGAAGTCAGAAGATCCGGCGGCAGGATCAGATAGCCGTCGAGATCTTTCGCGCGCAGGCGTTTATCGAGTTCGGCCCGTACTTCATCAGCGGACCGTCCTTCCGTCTTCACTTCCGTCAATTGGAAGTTTCTCGATCCACCGAACCGCCCGACGTCTCGCGGTGTATTTTTCGCGTTTTTAGCTCGGGTCTGCTCGTCAACTTTCTCAGACTCCTCTTCGCCATAAACCGCGGCTTGCAACGGCGCGTACATTTTCCCCGTCTGGTCCACTACCGCCACGCGCAGCGGCCCACCAGCCTCGATGCTGAGAATAATGGCCGGAACGATCCCGAACAGCGACATCACGACGGGCAGAAGGACCGTGGAAACGATGAACATCCTCGCACGTACGCGCTGTATGTATTCGCGTTTGACTATCGCCAGAAACTTGCTCATTCGTTCCCCGTGACTTTCGTTATGAAAATATCGTTCAAACTGGGTTCGATCATTTCAAACTTTCCGATCTTTGCGCCGGAAGCGATCAATCGATGCAGCAACACCTGCGCGTCAGCTCCCTCCGCGAGCAATGCCTGCGCTTCGTCCGCGTGTCGTACGACTTTGCTCACCAACGTGGGATCTTCCAGGACTCCGTCACCGCCTTCGCAACGAACGGCGACCGAGTTGCGGCCGAAGCTGCTCTTGATCTCGCGCAAGCTGCCTTCGAAGACTTTTTCCGATCGATTCAGGAGACAGATGTCGTCACAGATCTTTTCGGCGACTTCCATCTGGTGCGTGGAGAAGATGATGGTCTTGCCGCTGCGTTTAAGCTCCAGCACGATCTCTTTCAGCAGTTCGACGTTGACGGGATCGAGACCGGAAAACGGTTCATCGAGGATCAGCAGCTCGGGGTCGTGAAGCACAGCCGTGATGAACTGTATCTTCTGCTGCATGCCCTTCGACAGTTCCATCGATTTCTTCGTCTTCCATTCGGAGAGTTTGACGCGGGCCAGCCACTCGTCGATCTTCTTCTGGACGCTCCTGCCGCGCACGTTTTTCAGCTCCGCAAAGAAGCGCAACTGATCGACGACTTTCATCTTGCGGTACAGGCCACGTTCTTCGGGCAGATAACCAATCCGGTTCTGTAACTGCGAATCGATCTTGCGGCCAAACAATTCGATCGTGCCTGAATCAGGCGCCGTGATGTTGACGATCATCCGGATCGTGGTCGTTTTACCCGCGCCGTTTGGTCCGAGCAATCCAAACACACGGCCCGCCCGTACCGACAGACTGAGATCCTTCACGGCCGTAAATTCACGAAAACTCTTGCGGACGTGATCCAGCCTTACTGTGATTTCGTTTGCTGCCATTTTTTAAGGGAAATCCAAAGTTTCAGCGTTTGGGGCGCGCAATGCAAATATGGCATTGCCACAGCAACCGCATCTGATACATAGTTATACCTTGTCACCCCGCAAGTCGAAACCCTTATTGATTATGGTTGGGCTCCGCAACTCATTCCGGTCCTCAAAGCATCTGCTCAGCGCTTGTGCGTTGACGGTGTGTCTGCTGGCGCCCTGGTCCGCGACTGAGGCGCAGCAAACTGAACCGCCACGCTCACAAGACGACGTTGTACGCGTCTACACTGAACTCGTCCAGACCGACGTCATGGTCTTCGACAAGCAGGGCAAATTCGTCAACAACCTGACGCGGGACAATTTCGAACTGCGCATCGACGGCAAGCCGCGCCCGATTCAGGCCTTTGAACTTATCACAGCCGGTAGCGACGAGGAGAGCCAGCTCGCGGCCGCACGCGGGGCAACTACAGTCAATCTTAAACGTCCAGTGCCGCTCGACCGCGGCCGTATCGTTTTCTTCTACGTCGACGACTTTCACATGTCGCCGCCGGACTTCGTGCTGGCCCGAAGAGCAATCACCAACTTCATCGAAAAGGAGATGGGCCAGAACGATCAGGTCGCCATCGCCTCAGCCACCGGACAGATCGGTTTTCTACAACAACTGACGAACGATCGCATGGTCCTGCGCGCTGCGCTGGAACGGCTCAGCCCGCGGAGCTATTCAGTTCGCGACATCGAGCGGCCGCCGATGAACGAGTATCAGGCGCTGCTGATCGAGCGCCAGGACAGGGAGGTTTTTGAGTACTTTATCGCCGAAACGATTCGGAACAACCCGGGATTGAACCGCGAAACCGCGGCCGCAATCGTGCGTGGCCGCGCGCGGGCGATTGAGGCGCAGGGCGCCAGCTTCAACTCGCATACCTTGACGGGACTGGAGCGGCTCGTGCGCACCGCAAACAAACTGCCGGGACGCAAAATCGTGTTCTTCCTGTCCGGCGGGTTCCTGATCGAGAATCGCCAGGGCGACGCGATCTCCAAACTGCGAGATGTAACCAACGCCGCCGCTAAAAGCGGGTGCGTTATCTATTCGATTGATGCGCGCGGGCTGGTGACGGGCCTGCCCGACGCAAGCGCCGACGTCCCTTTCGATCCGTCCGGACGGCTCAGCAACGCGCAGCATGGCGAACTGTCTGCCACGCAAGACGGAATGCACGCGCTGGCGGTCGACACGGGCGGCAAGGCCATTTTCAACACGAACGACCTCTCAAAGGGATTCGCGCCGGCTCTGAAGGAGACCTCGGCCTACTACCTGCTCGCCTGGAAGCCGGACGCCGAAGCGCAAAAGCAAAAACGGTTTCGCAGCCTCGAAGTACGTTTGGTGAACCGCTCCGATCTGATCGTGAGAGTTCGCAAGGGATTTTACGACGTCGATCCCGAGGCCGCAGTCGCGGCAACACAGCCTGCGCCGAGTGCGTCGCCGTCACCATCAACCAAGACTGTTCCCGCAAAACTTCGCGACTCGATCGCGGCGCCGTATCCGGAAAGAAGTCTGCCGATTCTCTTGAGCGCCGACTACTACGACATCGCCGGCAAAGGGCCGACGATTGCGACTTCCATTCAGATTCCCGGTGAGTTCCTGGTTTTTGGCCCGCAGCCGGACGGAAAGATACAAGCAATCGTGGACGTGAGCGGCATCTACTACGACGACAAAGGCGTCGCGAAAGGGAGTTTCCTGGAACGCATTGTCGTTACTGAGACCACCAAACCGCAACGCGACATCACGTTCACTTATCCGCAAAAACTGGGGCCGGGACTTCACCAGGTGAGGACCGCGGTGCGTGACGATAAGAGCGGCCGAATCGGGAGCGCGCACGCGTGGATCGAGATACCGAATCTCACGAAGAAGCAGTTGACGATGAGCAGCTTGCTTCTGGGTGAGCGCAAACAATCAACGGTAACAAACGTCTCGAAGTTGGAATTTGATGGCCCAGTAGCACTCAGCGCGAGCCATCGCTTCCAGCGCGACTCAACCTTGCGCTTTCTGCTGTTCGTTTACAACTCCGTTCTTTCACCGGCCGATCAGAAGCCGGATGTGGCAGTGCAGGTCCAGGTCGTGCGTGACGATCAGCCGGTAATCACGACCGCGCTGCGGAAAATCTCCGCCGAGGCCATTAACGATCTGACGCGCTTGCCGTATGCCGCGGAGATTCCGTTGAACAGTCTCCAACCCGGACGCTACAAGCTCCAGGTGTCGGTAATCGATCGCCTGTCCAAACAAAGCACAACGCGACAGACGCACTTCGACGTTTATTGACCTGACCTCACTCGTGACCACGCCGTGGAAGCCAACGAAGGAGCAACTCCTCGCCGCTACCGAGAAGACCGTCCCTGACGTCATAGCGCCTGACTTGCGCGTGCTCTTTTGCGGCATCAATCCCGGGCTCTACACCGCCGCCGTCGGTCATCACTTCGCGCGTCCGGGAAATCGATTTTGGCCCGCGCTCCACGCGGGAGGTTTTACCGATCGCGTGTTGTCGCCGTTTGATGAACGCGAACTGCTGAAGAGCGGTTACGGCATCACCAACGTCGTCGCGCGAACGACGGCAACGGCTGATCTGTTGACGAAGGAAGAGATCGTTGCCGGTGGAGAGAAGTTGCGAAAGAAGGTGCTTCGTTATCGTCCGCGCGTGCTTGCGGTGCTCGGCGTCGGCGCGTATCGCACGGCGTTCAATCAACCGAAGGCGCCAGTGGGCCGCCAGGAGAAAATGATCGGGAGCACGATCGTTTGGGTCTTGCCGAACCCGAGCGGTCTCAACGCCAACTACCAGGCGGCACAACTGGCGCAGTTGTTTCGTGAGTTAAAGGAATTCGTAGGTTAGGCGTTTACAAGTACGACAGCCACCAGTCGCGTCTTCTTGCTTTCACTCCCGCAAACCACTTGCACAGCGGATACAAGAGCAACACGCCTGCGATCCAGCAGAGATAGACCACGCCGAGATTGAATCCAACGCCCTGCGGTGGCACACCGAACGCATCAACCGGGCTCTGAAACAACCACGCGACCGGCTTGCCAAACGCCAGGTGAAGCAATATCGAGATGACGTGCGCGGTGAACCATTGCAGTAAGTAGAAAAATAGTGGAACGCGCCCGAACGTCACAAAGAACTCGCGCAAAACACCTCCGGCATTCGGCCGCAACTCAAAAACCGCCAGCGCAAGGATCGCCGGCCCAAGCGTCATCAAAAGAAACAGCAGCGACGCCGGATACTTCGTCGTATTCAGAAAGGAAAGCAACGTGAAGACCGCGCTCGGCTGCTGCGACCATGGCGCCGGATCTCCGTAAACATTGATCGCCCGCAAGATCACGAACAACGCCGTCGCGGTTCCGCCGATGATCAAAAGCCAGCGCCGGCGCCGGTACGAGTCCATCTGATATAGAGTGCCGAACGCGTATCCTGCGGCCATCACACCGATCCACGGAATCAGCGGGTAGATCACAAACACGACCGGACTCGGAAAACCCCAAACAGGAATCGCTTCGAACGGCTGGTGCAGCAGCAGCCACAACTTGCCGCCGAGACTCGGTAACGGGCTTTCCGGCCCGCGCCAACTCGCGATATTAAAACCGTCGAACAAATTGTGAAGCGCGATCATCGCCAAGCCAAACGCGGCGACAACCTTCAACGGCAGGTGAATAAGCGCGGCCAACACGATCATCGAGACGCCGATCACCCAGATAACCTGCAACATCCCGAGAAAGCGGATGTCGAAATTGAAAGTCACCAGCAGCCTGACGACCGTCACTTCGAGCACGATCAACCAGATTCCCCGCGTGACGAGGAAACGCGACAAGTCACCCTTGCTCTTGCCGCGCGCAAACTGCAAGTAAGCGCTAGTGCCAGCAAGAAACACGAACACAGGCGCGCAGAAGTGGGTGATCCATCGGGTGAAGAACAATGCTACGTTCGTGCGGGACAAGTCGGTAGGATCAAACTGGACCACGGCGCTGTGTACGAAATCCCGCGTATGGTCAAGCATCATCACAACCATGACGATACCTCGCAGGAGGTCGATCGAATCGATACGCGTTTTGGTCGCTGTATCCACGAATCAAGAAAGCTCGATGGGTTGGGCTGAGAGCACCTGCTCCAGAGCGCGCAGAGATTGCAGCGTATCTTTGCTCAGCGGTGCGTCGACTTCGATCACGGACATGGCTTCGCCGCCCGGTTCGCGGCGGCCCAGGTGGAAGCGACTGATGTTCACACCGCCTTCGCCGAGGATCGTTCCGACCTTGCCGATCACGCCGGGGACGTCGCGATTGCGCATCACCAACAGATGGCCTTCCGGTTGAGCCTCGAGATGAAAACCGTCAATCTCCGTGATCCGGCCCTCGCGCCGCTGTCCGCCGTAGCCGAACAGGTTGCCGGCCAAACTGCGGCTCGCCGATCCCGCAAAAATCTCAGTGCGAATTGCCGGGGCGGCGTCCCCGCCGGTGCGGACATAAGTCGTGGTTACCTTCATGCCGCGCTCTTCCGCTATCAAAAACGCGTTGACGACGTTCACTCGCGCGCTGACGTCCCGCAGAAGCCCGGCAAGAAATCCGCGGGTCACGGGCGCAGCATCCATGTCGACTACCTCGCCTGCAAACTCGAGTCTGACTTCACTCACTGCGCTGTCCACGAGTTGCGCCTGGAACCGGCCGAGCCGCTCGGCCAACACGACGTAAGGCTGCAACAGGTTGAACTCTTTCGCGCCGACCGCCGGCACATTCACTGCGCCGCGCAAAACTCCCGAGAGCAGGAAATCGCGCATCTGTTCGGCGACTGTGAAGGCAACGCCTTCCTGCGCCTCCGTCGTCGACGCGCCGAGGTGCGGCGTTGCAATCACCTGATCGAGTTGTAACAGGCGATGGTCCGATGGCGGCGGCTCTTGTCCGAACACGTCCAGCGCCGCGCCGGCGATCGAACCGCTGATAAGCGCTTCGTAGAGTGCGTCCTCATCGACGAGCCCGCCGCGCGCGCAGTTGATCAGCCGCGCTCCCGGTTTCATTTTGCCGAAGACTTCGCGATCGATGAGCCCGCGAGTGTCAGCCGTCAACGGCGTATGGACCGTGAGAAAATCGGCGCGCGCGTAGACGTCGTCGAGCGGCGCCAGTTCGATCTCGAGATCGCGCGCCTGTTCAGGCGCGATAAACGGATCGTAAGCGACGATCTGCATGCCCATCGCACGCGCGCGCGAGGCGACGACGCGCCCGATGCGGCCCAGCCCGATGATGCCGAGCGTCTTTCCCTGTAGCTCGACGCCGATGAACTTCTTGCGTTCCCAACGTCCGGCTTTCAAGCTGCTGTTTGCTTGCGGGATCGAACGCGCCAGCGAGATCAGCAACGCGATCGTGTGTTCGGCAGTGGTGATCGTGTTGCCGTCCGGAGCGTTCATCACCACGACGCCGCGAATGGTAGCGGCTGGGACGTCGATGTTATCGACTCCGACCCCTGCGCGGCCGATGACGTTCAGGTCCGTCGCTTCGTCGAGCAGGTCGGCCGTTACTTTGGTTTCACTGCGCACGATCAGTCCCTGACAATCCTTCAGCGCTTTCGCCAGTTCCGCAGGCGGGAGCCCGGTGCGCTTCTCAACAGTAAATCCAGCCGCGCGCAACGGCCCCAAACCGCTGTCGCTGACCTCGTCCGCCACAAAAATCTTAATAGCCATATAGGTTTATTTGCTTGTCAGTAAAAAGTGGGTATGGTAACACGGATTAAAAGAGATCAGACCAACCGCAGGAGCCCGGAAGATGCAGATTCTTGTTTATAGACGAGGCAATCAAAAAGTCCAGGAAGAAATCCCGCTGGACCAACTCCCCAGATTATTGAAAGACGAGTCTGCCGTGATCTGGGTCGACATGGAATCTCCGACCCACGAGGATGAGCGCGTGCTCCTCGAGGTATTTCAGTTTCACCCGTTGACGGTGGAAGATTGCCGCGAGAATCGCCACTATCCGAAAGTCGAGGAGTTTCCGGGATACGTCTATTTGATCGTTCATGGCGTTCGCGCTGACACGAGCCCCGATCGTTTCAACACGATCGAGTTGGATGCGTTTCTCGGCAGTAACTACGTCATTACCTACCATCACGACTCATTTCGCAGCATCAACGACGTCAAGCAACTCCTGCGCACGAGCCCCGTGGCTTGTCAGCGCGGGCCGGCGTTTCTGCTGCATCAGATCCTCGACCGTATCGTCGATTACTATTCACCGGTGCTCGACGATTTTGACGATCGCATCGACCAGCTCGAGTCCGAGATCTTCGCGTCGAATCGACCGAACAATCAAATCCTGTCGCAGATCATGGATCTGAAACGCGGCGTTCTGCGGTTGCGCCGGATCTCGGTGAAGCAGATGGACGTCGTGCTGCGGATGAGCCGCGGCGAGTTCTCGGAGTTGATACCGGAAGAGATGCGCCCGTTTTATCGTGACATACACGATCACCTGGTACGCGTCACGGACCTGGCCGAGAGCTATCGTGATCTGATCAGCGGATCGTTGGAAGCTTACCTGTCCGTGATATCGAACAGGATGAACGAGATCATGAAGGTGTTGACGATCTTCTCCGCGATCATGTTGCCATTGACGTTCATCGCCGGCGTCTACGGGATGAATTTCGAAAACATGCCGGAGCTGCATTAACGTTACGGTTATTACGCAACGTGGGCGATCATGATCGCGGTAGCAGTGGGGATGCTGATCTTTTTCTGGAAGCGGGGATGGATCGGCAGATCGACGGCGTCCGAAGAAACACCGGAAGAGTAGCGAATCACATCGGGT
>JBKPNH010000132.1:0-34680 GCA_046732535.1 Acidobacteriota bacterium | reverse complement strand
CGTTTCATCGTCTTTGGTGCGCGCAAAGATGCGCGCAGTCGCTGTTGCGGCGCTGCCGCCAGCCTGCTCGCCGTGGTCGGCGATGAATTGCAGCGACGCTTTCACGTCGTTCAGGTTCCACGTGATATCGACGTCTGCGCTCGACTTCGTGATCTGCTGCAAGAAGTTAGTGTGATACTGAAGACGGCGTGCGATATCGAGCCGATCATCCATGTCGACAGTTCGCTCTTCACGATGCACGTACTTGCCGAACGTAAGCACGTTCAGCACTCGCAGAGCGATCTGCGCGTTCTTTCCATGTTCGAGCGGCGTCATCTCGGCGCGGCGGTCGCGCTCGATCTTTGCCGCCAGGCCGTTCGGATCTTTCGCAAACTTCATCAGCGCCGCGTACTGCTCGAGTGCGATTTTGGCTTCTGCGTTGAAGTCGTTCTCGAACGGATTCAACGACATCGTCTCGAGCCGCCCGCTGACTTCGTTTCGCAACGCGGGCTCCATCGAGTTGTTGAGGGCCAGCAACAGTTTGAGCTGCGAATACGTCGCCAAACGTGACGGTTGATTGATATCCATTCCGCGCCTGCCGGTGACGAAGTCGAACACCGTTTTGCCGAGAAAGTAGGGCAGATTGCCAAACTTCGAAACGGAAAGCACATTGCGAGTCACGTCATTTATCACTCGCCGCGACATTTCGCGCTTCTTCGGATTGTAGTTGTCACGGAAGTCAACCAGCAGCATCGGGATCTTCGGATTGTCGAGGCCGTAGAGTCCGAGCGGGATCATGTCGACGGCTTGCGCGCCCGGCGTATCGCTGCTGACCGGTTGATTGCCGGCGTCGAAATAACGTGTGGCGACGTAGCCTTCCCATTGCAACAGGCGCTTGTCAGTCCACGGATTCGCGATATTGAGAAATCTTCCGCTGAAAGGTGCGCCGTTTTTCGCGACTAGATCGCGCTTCGCGACCCAGACGAACGCGTGAGTGGCGCTGCCGTCCGGCAATATCAACGGTTCGAAATAAAGCGACTCCGCTTCGGCTCGTTGACGCAGCAACTCCCAATTGTGGCCGCGGAAGTCTCTAGTTTGCGCGGTTTGTTTAGCGTAGTAGCTCTGTAAGTTCGAATCGTCAACCAAGCCGCCAAACGTTTTGTCAGTCAACATCAAGCGAGCCTGGATCGTAGCCATCTCTGCTTGTGAAAAAGTCGACTCGCCTTCGATCTCCTGGTACAGAGCCAACACAGAGAGCGCGCGAATGATGTGCGACTTGCGATAGTCGCCGGTGTTACGGCGATACGAACTGGTGGACGCCTTGATCGGCGTTCCGTACGGATCGAACAGAATGTTTTGCAGCGCCGTCCAGAAGATCTTGTTCCAGACGTCGCTTTCCGGCGACGCCAGGTCCAGCGCGGGCGGCGGAGTCTTAGTGGTCCCGCCCTTGTTGCCGACGCGTGCGTAGAAAAATGGAATCGCGGCCGCGATTTTTTGTTTGGTTGACGGGCGCGTGTAAGTCAGCGGCCAGACGTATCGCAGGCGATTGTTCTCGGCGGTATTGTCGCCGAGAGTGTCGCGTAGAATAGACACTAGTGGTATCCACTTGTCGTTGTTTTCAGACTCCAGGCCGTCGAGTTTGGCGTGGACCGTGATCAGTTCGGCGCCTCCGGCGACCTCGACTCGTTCGAGACGCAGTAGTTGCGAAAGCGCGACTGCCGGATTGGTCTCGTCGGCGGTGGGAGCGGTGACAAGAGGACCCTGGGCCCTGCTGATGTGGGAGAAAACTGGTGCGATAACGAGCAGAAAAGCTAGAAACAAGCTCGCTGTCGGGTGCCAGCGCCTAAACCTTTTGAACGTCATCCTTCTGATTTTCGAATACGCAACAATAGTTGGCAGATGGGGAGTTTATGCTGCATTCCCTAAATTACAGGAGCTAATCAAACCCTTATTACTTCTCGACCAACCTCTCCATTTGCAACAGCTATGCCCCCGAAGGGGCAAATTAAATATACATCAGTCTGAAGGTCCCTGGACCGATTTTGTATCGGAGCTGTGACACAGTCTGCATTGCAACAGTCTTAGAGACGATCTTAAGCATGGATCTGTTAATTCCGCGACTGTTACTTTTAACAGTTAGCTAGTTTTAAACAGCTTGCCGGTCAGTCATCTGGCAACCGATTCGGTTGGATGCGAGGGTTGGCCCGCGGTTTCCACTTCTTTGGGTTCTTTTACGGGCGATTGCCAGCCGTTGCGTTCGAGCAGGCTCACTCCGAAGCGAATGGGGACCGCGAAGTTTGAAGCCTGGTTCTCGGTAAAGACTGCAAAATTGACACCGATCACACGTCCAGATGGGCCAAAAAGAGGCGCGCCCGATCCGCCTTCGGCGGTTCGTGCGTCATATACGATTCGGCGGACGTCGAGGTCAGTAATATTACCCTGCGTTGTGAGCGGTTGAATGCGTTTGGTCTCGGCAAGATATCCGAGCTGCGCCATCGGTGTGCCATATCGCTGCTGGATGCCGCGCGATTCTGCGTCATCCAATAGCGCCAATAGACGATCCGGCCCAGACGGATAACCCATCATCACGACAGTCTTGCCAACGGCGACTGCGTCCGGATCAGTTTCGAGCGGCAGAACCGGCAGGCCTTCGGGCAGCTCAGGAAGATCGAGTAGACAGATAGCAAGGTCGTCTCGTGACGCCGCAGCTTTGAATTTCAACTGGATCGGCTGCGGGAACTCAGGAAAGTAAGCAATCAATCGTTTGAGCCGTGGCTGGGCCTTCAAAGTCATGCTTTGGGCGCGGTCGTCGGCTATCCATGGTTGCACGATGTGACGGTTCGTCATGACGAAACCGTTTCCAACGTGAAAGCCGGTGCCGACAAACTCATACTCCGCGACTGCCGCGTTGCCCTCCGGCGTCAGCGCTTCGGGAGCGCTGCTTTGGACCGTATTGCCGCCGTCGTTCGTCTGCGCTTCCGCGTAGCGAAGCGGCCGTCCAGTTCCGGCTTCAACGAAATAGAACGAACCGGCGATCAGGCAAACACCCGCGCCGTAGTCGCTGCGCAGCTTCACGGCCAATGAAAGACTGTCTTGCAGCACTTTCGTGCGCTGGCCGATGTCGGTGAGTTGATCGTTGGTCTTCAGGACCTGATCTTTCATCTGGCCGAGTTGCGCGCGCTGATCGTCGATGAGCTGGCGGCTTCGCTTCAACTCTCTGAACGCTGCGAACCCGAGATACAAAACGCCGCCGACCAGAACTACCACCAGAAACAGTGCGATCAGCTTCGTGCTCGGATTGATCTCGCGTACGAGCTCGCGCGTAAACTCTCGTAGGAAGACTTTCGCGTCGTCACGCCGGGCCGTCGCCGCCGACTCGATTGCCGCGGCTTCGATGAACGGAGCGACGTGCGTCTCGCGCGATGCAGCGGGAACGACAGCCGGCAGCGCGCGCACCGGAAAGAAATGAAGCAACAGATCGCCGTCGGCCACGCGAACCTCGTCGCCGTCGCGAATCTCCGCGCCTTGCGCCACCGGTTTGCCGTTCAAGGTCAGCGGCACGGCTTCGGCGAAGTCTTTGACGCGATAGGATCCATTCGTCCGTGTCAGCTCGAGCAGTACGGTGTTCGCGAGTGTTTTAGGCACACTTGAAGATCGTAACCGAAGGTCACAGGTGTCGGAGGCGCCAATACGAACGTTATCGTCGGTGAGGATTTCGGTGTGCCGGTCGTCGCCCGAGGAGATGTGGATAACCAGGCCGGTAGCCATAGTGTTTACAAAAACCCGATCATTAAAGCGGGCGCCCGAACCAGACCGCATAACTCCTTTCTTGCGCGGTGTCTTCGGTCGCCCGTGACGAGCCAATTCTACAGGAAGTCGAGCTAAAGGGTTAGGGGTAAAATCCAGCGTCCGTGTTAGCATGACAGCGAAGTGAGGTTGCACACGATTGCGTAATGTGGATTTCATCGACGACTGTGAACGGCTCGCGGAGCTGGCGCCCATCACCACCGCGAACATACAGCGTCACGTCTTTGTTTGTACCGGTAAATCCTGTTCAGCGGTTGATAGCGTTGAAGTCAAGGAAGCGTTTGAGCGCGAGCTGAAGGCGCGCGCTTTGCAATTCGGCAAGGTGTCGAAGGGTCGTAATCCGAACGGGTCGGTGGTGCTGACCGAGTGCGGCTCTGTTGGGTTTTGCGCCGTGGGTGCGGCGGTGATGGTTTACCCGGATGGCGTTTGGTACGCGCAAGTCCGCGCGTCGGACGTTCCGGAGATCGTCGAAGAGCACATCGTCAACGGTCGCCCGGTCGAACGCCTCGCGTTACTGCGAGTTCCCGCCAATCCTAAAAGTTCATTTTGAACTGGCTTTGCACGAAGAGTCCTCATTTCTGGACGATCTTTCCCGCAAAGGCACAAAGCGCTGCCGCGTTTCAAAAGGATTTCTTTGCGCCTTTGCGCCTTTGCGGGAAAACTCCTCCTACTCTCAGAAGATTAATTTCAACGCCAATTGGATGTTCCTTGGACCGCCGCCGCCCATAAAAGGGTTGCCGATCCCGACGTCTGGTGTGACCGTAATCGGAAGAAAACCTGTTCCTCGCCCCGTCACCGGATCGATCGATGAAGTCATATCAGCAGCGAAGCTCGGCAGCAGGGGATTGGAAAAGTTTGGATGGTTGAAAATGTTGAAGACTTCCGCTCGCAGTTGAAGCCGTAAATTCTCCGTGATCTCGGTGTTCTTGAAGATCGAAAAATCCGCATTGTGATAACTGGGACCACGCAGGGCATTGCGCCCGAGCGAACCAAAATGCCACGTGCCGGGAATACACGAAGCAGCACTGCCGTCGCCGGCGGGATCAAGAGTACAGGGAACCTTGAATGCCGCGAGGTTGATGAAATTATCCGGCGCGCGCGTGCCTGCATAAGGATCGCCGATCAGATCAGGTCGCGGGAAAAATTCGCCCGTGTTGTTGTAATCGTCAAACAAGGTCAGGTGAAACGGATTGCCGCTGCGCAGCGTCACCACTGTATTCAGTTGCCAGCCTTTACCAAGCCGCGGATGCGATGGTGAGAGATTTGGCAGTTCGTAACTGGCAGTGACGACAAGGCGATGGCGATTGTCGAAATTCGAATTTGCTTTCTCGCATCGTGTGCAGTGGCTGTTGTCGGGCTGCGTTGCATTCGCCACGTAGTCCTGACCGTCTGACGCGTTGTCGATTGAATGTGACCAGGTGTAATTGACCTGTGTTGAAAAACCTCTGCGATCGCGCACGGAGAAGCTCGTTTGCAATGCGTTGTAGTTCGAGAAGGCACTGGTCTCGAGATGATTTACATAAAAGAACGTGCCTCCCGAAGGCGCAAATGGGCCGTTGTCAAATGGGCGAGCGGAGGACACGCTGGGGTTCAATGGTTGGTTGATGTCGCGGTAGCGAAACAGCTTTTTGCCGGTCGATCCGACGTACCCGACTTCCAATACGCCGTTGCTGAACAACTCCCGCTGAATGTTCAGATTGTAGTTTTGAATGTAAGGCGTGCGCAGATTTGGATCGACTGCGAACACGTCGGAGTCGAGAAAGTCTGTAAAGATTGGGACACCGTCCTCAATCACGGGCACGGTCGAAAATGAGAACAGGACGGGCGCTGGCCCAACCGGATTGAAAGCCGGTCCCGGGTTGAAGGTGTTGAATGGGAGTTGTCCCGCAAAGAAGTCTTGCGAGAACGCGTCGTAAAACAAGCCCCAACCGGCGCGCACGACCGTTTTGCCGTCTCCTTTGACATTCCACGCCATTCCCAGGCGCGGCGAGAAGTTGTTCCAGTCACGATCATAGAGACGCGGAAGCCCCGGCGATCCCACTTGCACCAGGCCGGCGGTCGGGCTGAAATTACTTAGCAAGTTGTTCTTCTCTTCGATGACGCCGAAGTAGTCCCAGCGCAAGCCGAGGTTGAATGTAAATTCCGGCCGCCACCGAAACGTGTCCTGCAAATAACCCGCGTGCGCGTTCTGAAAAGTAAAGCGATTGGAATTGCCACGCGCGGCACGGCCACCGCTGAGCGTGCCGGAGAGAAAGTCTTCGAGCGAACCGAAGTCCAGACGACCGCGATAGCCTGCATCGAAAAACTGGTCCACAGTCGTGCGCCGAAACTCGTAACCAAACTTCAGGTCGTGCCGGTCGAACTTCCAGGAAAAGCTATCGATCAGATGGAAGTTGCTGTCGACTCTCGCACGCGGCACGGACAGCGTTGCGCCGACGTTGGCAATCCCTAAATCGTCTTGAATCCGAATCTGCGGCAAGCCAAAGTCCTGCGCGTCGGTGATGCCGGTGTTGAGCCCGATCGAGCGCGGATCGAAATCGTTGTCTTCCGGAAAGAAGCCTTCGTCGAATCGGTTGTAACCAAACCGCAGTTCGTTGACTTTTGTAGTCGAAAGAACCTTCAACCAGGAGATCGACACGAGGTGAACTGTGGTTGGTGTAGTCGTGTTGAAGCCCGGAAGAATATTGCCGGCGAGAATGGCGAGCGGGAACGATTGATCGCTGGTGCCAAAAAAGTACCGCCCGGTAAGTTGGTTGTCCTTGTTGAACGAGTGGTCGATCTTGGCAATCAGACTGTCGACGTCATTCGAAGCCGGCGTGGTAACGAAGAGGTTCGGTTCGCCACTGTTGTCGAACAGGGGCAACGGCCGATTTGGCGCGGGCCACGGGTTGCGAGCCAGCAAGCGAGCTATAACCGGATTAGTCGGACCACCAAGTGCGGCGATCTCGCGCGGATCGGGAACGCGTGCGGTTGAATTTAGTCCGACTCTTTCGCGTTGACCCTCGTAGGCAAAGTAAAAGAATGTCTGGTTGCGTTTTATGGGACCACCGACGGAGCCGCCGAACTGATTGTTTCTGAAAGCGGTTTGCGGATCCGGTTTGGGATTAAAGAAATTGCGAGCGTCTAGTGCGTTGTTCCGGAAAAACTCGAAGAGCGAGCCGTGAAAATCGTTGGTGCCGGACTTGGTAACGATGTTGACGATAGCGCCTGAGTTGCGGCCGTACTCGGCTTCGAAGTTTGAGAGTATCGCTGCTTCCGAGATGGCTTCGATTGGCAGGATTGTCGCGGGAGTTCCGAAGACGCCGGCTTCGTTGATTGCCGGAAGGTTCCGGTAGCCGTCGTTCATGTCCGTGCCGTCGAGCAGGTAGTTGTTCGCGCGTCCGCGATTTCCGTTGGCGCTGAACAAACCGAAAGAACCGGGTGAGTCAGTCGCGCCTGACGGGTCGCCGGTCGCACCGGGCGCCAGCACCAGGAACTTCGTGAAGTCGCGGCCGTTTACTGGCAATTCCTCAACAGACTTGGATGAGATTGTGGTGCTGAGAGTGTTGCTCGTTGTCTCAACCTGGACGTTTGCAGCTATGGTCACGAGTGTTTCGACGGAGCCGATATGCAAGTCCACGTCAACGCGTCGTTCACTAGCTACCTCAACCGTAACGTTTTGAATGAGGCGCGTAGTGAAGCCTGTCTGCTCGACGCGCACTTCGTATGGGCCAATCGGCAATTCCGGAACGGTATAGTTACCGGCCTCGTCTGTAGCAGTCGAACGTTCGAGTCCAGTGCTCGTGTTCTTGACTGTGACCTTTGCGCCTGCGACGACGGCGCCGTTTTGATCAGTGACTGTGCCCAGGATCGTGCCGCGAAACGTTTGTGCCGGCACAACTGACGCCAGCAGGATGACCAACAGGAACGCGAGAGTAATTGAGGATTTGTTTTGCATAATCTTATCCGTGTTCTTTCAAGGTAGGAACACGGATAACACCATGTGTTGGCTGAGGTCAATCAGTTTTGGGTTTCCAGCGGAGCACGGGTTTGCGGGCTGCGGCGGCTTCGTCGAGCCGGCCGATGCGCGTGCTATGAGGAGCGTTGCGGACCAGTTCCGGATCTTCCAACGCTTCATTCGCGATGGACCTCATCGCCGCCACAAACTGATCTAACTCCTGTCGTCCGACCGATTCGGTCGGTTCGATCAGCATCGCGCCCTGAACGATCAATGGGAAGTAGATCGTCATTGGATGAAAGCCGTAATCGATCAGCCGCTTGGCGATGTCGAGTGTGTGAACGCCTTTGCGGCTTTGTCGTTTGTCAGTGAAGACGACCTCGTGCATCGGCGGACTGTTGAAAGGTTTGTCGTAGTCGGAAGTCAGACCGTCCGCGATGTAGCGAGCATTCAAGACTGCCGCTTCCGTAGCTTCGCGCAAGCCGTCGTTGCCGTGCGTCAGGATGTAAGCCAGCGCGCGCAACATCATTCCGTAATTACCGAAGAATGCCTTAACTCGCCCGATCGATTTCGGACGGTTGTAATCGAGTTGGAATGTCGGTTCGCCGTAAGACCAGTCGGTCTTCACGATGCGCGGCACGGGCAGAAACGGTTCCAACTCTTTCGTGCAGCAGCATGGGCCGGAGCCTGGGCCACCGCCGCCGTGCGGCGTCGAAAACGTTTTGTGCAGATTCAGGTGGATGACGTCGACACCCATGTCGCCGGGACGCGCGATACCGACGAGCGCGTTCATGTTCGCGCCGTCCATGTAAACGAGTCCGCCGGCTTCGTGGACGATGTCGCAGATCTGTTTGATATTGCGTTCGAAGAGACCGAGCGTGTTCGGATTGGTCAACATCAGTCCGGCGACGTCGCCGTGCGAGCAGAGTTCGCGCAGGTGATCGAGATCGGTTAGACCTTCGGCAGTCGACCTGATCGTCTTGACTGAAAAACCGGAAAGATGGGCCGACGCCGGGTTCGTGCCGTGCGCGGAATCGGGGATTAGCATCGTACGCCGCTCTGATGCCGCAGCGCCGTCGCGCGCGTCGAGAAACGCCCTGATGATCATGATTCCCGTCATCTCGCCGTGCGCGCCCGCGGCGGGTTGTAGAGAGATGCCTGGCAGGCCGGTGATCTCCGCGAGATGTTGTTCCAGTTCGTAAATCACCTGTAACGCGCCCTGCGCGTCGTGCTCTTCAGTCAGCGGATGAAGGTTCGCGAACGCCGCGATCCGCGCCACGCGCTCGTTCAGACGCGAGTTGTACTTCATCGTGCAGGACCCCAATGGATACATTCCGAGATCGATCGAATAGTTCCAGGTCGACATGCGGACGAAGTGACGGATGACGTCCACCTCGCTGACTTCCGGCATGCCTTCCAGATCGTCGTCGCGTTGAAACTCTTTCGGCAGAAGGTCGTCGATCGGTGTTTCGTCCACGTCGAGTGCGGGCAGACGGTAACCGATGCGGCCTTGTTGCGAGCGCTCGAAGATCAGTTGTTCATTGGGACTGATGTGAGAAGTGACTTTTGTGATTCCGTCGGTCATCTTATTTCGCTTGAAACTGAACCTAAGCCCTCGACCAGTTCGTCGATTTCGGCGCGTGTGTTGGTCTCGGTAACGCAAACGAGAAAATCGTTCGGCAAATCGGAGAAGAACCGTGACAAGGGAATTCCGCCTTCGATGCTTTTCTCTTTTCCGAGACGCGCCAGCAGATCGATCGCGTCGACTGGACCACGCACCACGAACTCGTTGAAACGCGGACCCGAGAAGGGAAGCGAGAAGCCGTTCAACGATTCGATGCGTCGCGCGGCGTAAGCAGCTTTCTGCAAACACTGGTGTGCCGCTTCCTGGACACCGCGCCGGCCCATCGTTTCGAGATAGACCGTTGCCGCGAGGGCGATCAGTCCTTCGTTGGTGCAAATGTTTGACGTCGCTTTTTCGCGGCGAATGTGTTGCTCGCGCGTGGCGAGCGTGAGCACGAACCCGCGATGGCCGCGTTTGTCATAGGCTTCGCCGACCAGCCGTCCGGGAATCTGGCGCGCGTATTTCTCGCGGGTCGCGAAGAGACCGACGTATGGGCCGCCGAAAGACAACGGCACACCGAACGATTGTCCTTCGGCGACGACGATGTCCGCGCCGCAAGTGCCAGGCGACTTGAGCAGTCCGAACGACATCGCTTCGGTGACGGCGACGACGAGTAACGCGCCTTTCGCATGTGCGGCGTCGGCCAGCGCCGCGAGATCTTCGACACAGCCGAGGAAGTTCGGCGATTGGACCACGAGCGCCGCCGTTTGATCGTCGACTGCATTGGCGAGTGCTGTGGCAGTTTGTCCCGTCTTCTGGTCAAACGGCACGATCTCGAGATCGATACCTGCGTGCTGCACGTAAGTCTTGATGACTTCGAGATACTGCGGATGCACCGCGGTGGACGCGATCACCTTCGATCGGTGCGTCACGCGCTCAGCCATCAGCACAGCTTCGGCGAGCGCCGTCGAGCCGTCATACATCGACGCGTTCGCCAGGTCCATTCCAGTCAACTGGCACACCAGTGTCTGAAACTCGAAAATTGTTTGCAGCGTGCCCTGCGAGATCTCCGGCTGGTACGGCGTGTAAGCAGTGAAAAACTCAGAGCGCGAGAGAATGTGATCGACGATCGTCGGAATGTAATGTGAATAAGCGCCGCCGCCGAGAAAGGTCGATCTGCGTGCCCCGGCGTTGCGCCTGCCCATTTTTTCGAAGCGTTCGAGTAATTCGATCTCCGAAAGGGGTGCGGGCGTGTTGAGGGGCCGCTGTAGAAGCAATTCTGGAGGGATTGAATCGAATAAGCCTTCAGCCGATTTGAGCCCGATGGCTTCAAGCATCTCTATGCGCTCTTCCGGCGAGTTAGGAATGTAGCGCAAGATTATTCGCTCTCAGCTTTCGTGAAGTCTTCGTATTCCGCGGCGGTCAGCAGGCTGTCTACCTCGCCCGGGTTCGACATCTGAACACGGATCATCCAGCCGTCGCCGTAAGGATCCGAGTTCACTTTTTCCGGTTCGTCCGCGAGCAGTTCGTTGATCTTCGCGATGGCGCCGGAGATGGGCGTGAAGACTTCGGAGACAGCCTTCACTGATTCAACCGACCCGAACGACTCACTCGCCGAAAAACTGTCACCTGCTTTTGGCAACTCGACGTACACTACGTCGCCCAACGAGTTTTGGGCGTAGTCGGTGATGCCGATGATGGCTTCGTTGCCGTCTACTCTGACCCATTCATGGTCTTTGCTGTAGTGCAGGTCTTCTGGAACGTTTGCCATGGTTCCTCCAACTGAATTGAGAAATTAACTTCCTTATTTCGCGCGCTTATAAAACGGTGTCTTGACGATCTGCGCGCCTACCAGTCGCCCGCGCACGTCGATCTTTATCTCCTGGCCCACCGCCGCATATTCGACGGCCATGTACGCGAATCCGATGTTCTTCTTTAGAAACGGCGCCGGACTGCCTGAAGTGACCTTGCCGACTTTTTCATCGTCGACGAGAACGTCCTGATCGTCGCGTGCGATGCCGCGTTCTATTACTTCGAAGCCGGCGAGTTTACGTTTGACGCCTTCTGCTTTCTGACGGGCCAATGCTTCGCGCCCGTTGAAGTCACCCTTATCGAGTTTGCAGATCCAACCGAGGTTCGCTTCGAGCAGGGTGGTGGTCTCGTCGATCTCGTGGCCGTACAGGGCCATTCCTGCTTCCAGTCTTAAAGTGTTACGAGCGGCGAGGCCGCAGGGAATGACGCCGGTCGGCGAGCCTGAAGCGCCTGCTTCGAGGATCTTGTTCCACAGTTGTTCCGCGCGATCGGCGGGTGCGTAGACTTCGAAGCCGTCTTCGCCCGTGTATCCGGTGCGCGAGACGATACCGCTCACTCCGTCAACTGCTCCGAGTTTGAAGTGGTAATACTTGATTTCCGAAAGCGGCACGTCAGTCAGTTTTTGCAGGATCGATTGGGCGTCCGGACCTTGCAGCGCGAGTTGGCAGTATTCAGCGCTTGCGTTTCGCAGTTTTACTGACTCGCCTTTGTGGTGGGAGCTGATCCAATCCCAGTCTTTCTCAGTGGTGCCTGCGTTGACGACGAGCAACAGGTGGTCGCCGGAGAGACGATAGACGAGTAGATCATCGATCACTGTTCCGGACGGTGTCGTCAGTGCGGTGTAGTGTGCCTGGCCGTCGACGAGTTTGGTGACGTCGTTTGACGTAAGACGATTGACGAAGGGGATTGCATCGCTGCCGGTGACGTCGATCTCGCCCATGTGCGACACGTCGAAGAGTCCTGCGTGCGTTCGCGTACGCAAGTGTTCTTCAATCGTGCCGGCCGGGTATTGGACGGGCATGTCCCAGCCGCCGAAGTCGACCATACGCCCGCCGAGTTGCCGGTGGGCATCGTTGAGTGGAGTACGTTTTAATTGCGTCGGCGTAGCAGTCAAATTAATCACCAGCGCGGCTCAATGCGCTGGCCTCACGCTATTAAATCCATAAATAAAGGTGAAGCCGCAAACTAGCATGCGACGTGCGGTGCGTCAAGCGAGGGTCATTGGTGGAGTTTGATTAGGAAGAACGGCGGGTGGAGAACACCGGTAGAACTGCTGCGAGGCGGCGTTAGTTGCGGCCGTCGATCTCGACTTTTTCGACAGCGCCGCCGCGGCACCAGAAGACCACGCGCATCGTGTCGGGGCGGCGGTCGAGGGAGGCTTTGACGAAGGCCGGATTCTGTCGTAGAGCGGACTCAAATTCGTCCAGCATTCTCTTATCGCGCGGCGGTTGGACCACATCCGACAACGATGCAACGCCGTTACTAAACACGTTGGCAACGACCAGCATGTCGTCGTTAGGATCAAAGTCGGAATAACTCGTGTGCGCGTAAGCGCGTGTGAGAGCGGCCAACGAACCACCCGGATTCAAACTCGGCGACTGTGCACCGAATGGCGCACGCTCACGAGCGAGAGATTCGGAGGTGACCGGTTCGTTCAAGTTGAAACCGTATCTGTAATAACCACTTCCGTCCGTTACCATCAGCACTTCATGCTGCTGAACCGCCTCACGCAGTGCCACAATATGAGGACGCAGCGCAGCGAACATCGAGACAAACATGATCACCGAAGAAAAAGTACCGACTGTGTAAGGCATGACGCGCGGTTGAAGGAACCGCATGATCCGATAACCAAGTGAAGGCTGCGGCGCCTGTCGTTGAGCCGCTGCTTCGATATAAAGTGCGTCAGAGATATTCGCTGCTAAATCCGGCGGAGGCACCGGTCGAGACAAGCGACCCAGGCCGCGAGTCAGCGCTCGCAACTCCGCCACTTCCGCTCGGCACACCGGACATCGATCCAGATGCTCGTCGATCGCCACTCGCGCCGGCAGAGACACACAATCGTCAACGTACAACGAAAGCGACTGTCTGGTTTCTTCGCACAACATAAGAGGACTTCCAATTACCAATTGCCGGTGCTTCTGGTGGAACTAAATCGGCAATGTTTGGATGGCTGACCGACCCCGGCTGCTCCCTTTTTGTCAAAAGAAGCAACTCCGACAAGTTTAGGGCAACCCCTTCAGGCTTGAGGTGAGCGATGGTTCAACGGGTGTTGCTGGCCACGTTTTCAAATACGCCCTCCATCATGCCACTTCGGAAGCCTTGAGCCCGCCGTTTCCTCACTTCGACCCATTTGGCACCGAGTTTCGTGAGCCGGGGCGGGTCAGCCATCCGTAGGCTATTTCCAATTTTCGATTGCCGAATGCCGATTGAATACGCCTCGTAGCGTTCAGTTTTCAAATCGGCAATTGGCAATCGTCAATTGGCAATTTTACAAAGATCCTTCCAGCTTGCGCCGGAGTTCCTGGCGTCCACGCGCCAGTCGAGACTTAACAGTTCCTACGCTGATGTCCAGCGCAACCGCAATCTCCTCGTAGGCAAAACCTTCAATGTCGCGCAGCACCACTGCTTCCCGATAAACACGCCGCAAGCCACTCAAAGCTTTTCTCAACGCCCGTTCGCGTTCGTGCGCCAATGCGCCGTGCTCAGGGTTGCTGCCGATGTCGGCACTGAGCTGAGCGACAACCGCGGCGTTTCCTGCCTCGTCCTGTGCGTCGATGGACACCGTGGTGTCGCGATGCCGGCGTCTCCACCAGCGCCAGCGATTACGCGCCTGGTTGATGGCGATGCGGTAAATCCAAGTCCGCAGATCGGAGTCGCCGCGAAACTGCCCGATGCTCTGAAAGGCCCGCAGAAACGTCTCTTGCGTCAAGTCTCGGGCTTCTTCCGCGTTCTCAGTCAGGCGATAGAGCAGACCGTAAATCTCGCCTGATCGCTCGTTCACCAGAATCTCAAACGCGGCCGGGTCGCTACGCTTTAATCTTTCAATGAACTGGACCTCAACCGGAGGCCGAACGTCGACCACGGTCGCGGGAGCAACTTGCTCTAATTCCATTTGCCCGCGGAGGGCTATTGGCTCTCCGTAGCTCACTGATCACCCCCTGGGGCGGGAACCAGAGCAGTAAAAAATTTTTGCCCTTTCCCGGACAGGCTGCCCTTTAGACACCCGGGCGCCACGTTTTGTTCCCAAAGAAAACTCATCGTTTCTAGATGTGTTTCAGCCGAACCCAGGTACCACGGTTGCCTTGACAACTTTTCGTACGCGCCATTAGAGTGACGTTTTTCGCTATCATACACCCAAACAGAACGAAGCTGCCTGTATAGGCTTGCGTGAGGACGATACGTGGCAAAGTATAAGAAAAAGCGCGCCCGGGAACTACAACATGACCGGTTCCGCGACACAACAATGAGCTTCTTTGACCGTCTTGGCAATGCGCTCGAGGGTCGCGGACGAACGATTCTGTACGGACTTGGCGGCCTCGCCCTGGCCGGCATAATCATCCTTTTCTTCGTTAAGTGGAGTAACCGCAAGGCCGACGAAGCCCGCCAGGCCCTCGGTCGAGCCATCGCCATCTCAACCGCGAACGTTGGCGCGCCGATGCTTGGCGCCGATCCGACCGCGCGGACTTTCAACAGCGAGATTGAACGGTCGCAGCGGGCCATCGAGGAGTTTGAAAAGGTGGCCGCGAAATACGGCGATCCTTACCGAGCGCAGGCCCAGTATTTCATCGCATCCAACCGGCTTACCGTCGATCGGCCCAAAGGCATTAGCGAATTGACTGAGTTGTCGAAGAGCGGCGTGCCCGAAGTGGCCGCGTTGTCGAAGTTTTCTCTGGCGCAGGTGAACGAAAGCGAAGGCAAACTCGATGAAGCTGCCCAGCTCTACAGCGATCTGGCCAAGTTGAACGGCCCCACGATCAGCCAGGACAGCGCCAATCTCCGCCTTGCCAAAGTCTACGAGAAACAGGGCAAGAAGAAGGAAGCGACCGATCTCCTCTTTAATATCGTCGACGCGTCTCGCAAAGCGAAGGGAGACGATAACCAACCTCTGTCGCCATCGGCAGCGGCTCGTGAAGCGGCGACTGAGTTGAAGAAACTCGATCCCGACCGCTATGAACAGCTTCCATCCGAGACGGCCCCGTCGTTACTTGGCTGATTCAACGAAAACCGCCGCACTGAATGGACAATCTCACGCACTCGCTCGTCGGACTGACTGCGGCCAGGGCGGGTTTGGAAAGATTGTCTCCGGGCGCAACCGCCCTCTGCGTTCTCGCCGCCAACTCTCCTGACTGCGACGTCGCGATACGTTTCTTCGGCGACAACTGGACGCTGCTCCAGCATCATCGCGGAATCACACACGCCATCGTTGGAATCATCGTCTTGACGCTGTTGTTGCCGCTGGTCTTCTACGGCGTCGATCGACTGTGGGCGCGTTTTCGCGACCAGTCGCCGAAAGTAAAGTTTCGCGGATTGATGATCGCATCGCTGATCGCCACGGCGACGCATCCGCTGCTCGATTGGACTAACAACTACGGCATTCGCTTCTTTCTTCCGTGGAGTCAAAAGTGGTCGTACGGCGATCTCGTTTTCATCGTCGATCCCTATCTGTGGTTGATACTCGGCGGCGTTTCGTTTTTGTTGTCAGCCAAAACAATAGGCGGAAAGGTGGTTTGGGGAGTGCTGGCGGCGGCGATCACGTTTGCGCTTATTGCGAACCCGCGCGGCGGCAACCTATCCAATCCCCGTTTGGTCGTCGCGGTCTGGATTGGCGCAATTATCATCCTGATCGTGCTGTTCGTTACAGGCGCCGGACGGCGATGGGGAAACAAGATTGCTTTCGCCGGCATCTTTCTGGTGTTTGTTTATTGGGGACTTCTTGTTTTCGCGCACTCGCGCGCGGTTGCAAACGGGCACGAAATCGCCACGCGACTCATGACCCCACGCGGTGAGACGGTCTCGCGATTGGCCGCGATGCCTACATTGGCTGACCCGCTCAATTGGGATTGTGTGTTTGAAACCGATCGAGCGACTTATCGCTTTCGGCTTTTTTTGATGGGTGATATGAATCCGTCGAGCCGCTTGCTTCGATATGAAAAGCCGTCGGGAGAGCTCGCCGAAGTTATGCAAACTGTTTCGCAGCAGCGGCCGGCGAAGGTGTTTCTTGGTTTCGCGCGATTTCCAGTGGCGCAGCTTGCTGATCCAAACTGCACGACCCAGACTCTCGTTCAATTGGCGGACTTACGTTACACTGAACCCGGCAAATCGCGCGGCAATTTCGCGCTCGAGTTGCCGGTCGATTGCCCTGCGAGCACTGAGGGAGGCAGATGAACGAAACGAACGAGTTTGCCAAGGATCTTAATAGCCTGCCGGCCCTCAGTGAGGCTCTTAGCGAGGTAAGCGATGAACGCGAGCGCGCGCGTCGCAAGCAACCGACGATAGCGAGCGTGCGAGTTTCACCGGGTCCGTATCTTACTGTTGCGGCTGTTCTCACTTTCTTTGCCGCGCTGTTGCTGCGTATTCACTACGATGGTTGGGCGTTGCTGCTCGTGACGTCGGCCTGGATCGTTCTTCCCTTGTTAGCCCTCACCGATCGCATCGTATTTGACGGGCTCTCACTGCGGCGTCACGGACCGGTGTCTTCATTGCTTCATTTGCTCTTTGGTTATCGAAAGCAACTGTTCATCGACGACTTTGAGACTGTCGAAACGCACGCTGTCCGAACCTTGCGACGCGGCGGGCGCGTTCGTTATCGCTATCGCACGCAGATCACAGGCAAAGCGAAAGAGTTCGTCATCGTTTCCGGCGGCCGCGAGTATCGGAAACTGGTGCGCGAGCTGTTCCCGTTGATTCACGAGAACAAACTGGACAACCGCAGCCGTGACTTGCGCGATTATCTGCACGAGCCCAGCTTCCTGAATCGAAAAGCAGAACTCTCGCAGCTTGCGTCGACGGACGTGCTCGACGTCACCGCGTCAGACTACAGCGCCCGCGCGCGCAAGCTTGGCAGAAAAGTGCATCTCCGCCGCACTGGCAACGAAGCAGAGGCGACACCGGAAGAGCTCGAACGAGCGCGGTTGTTGCGGCGGTTAGGGAATGAACTGCGCGTGTCCGGACGTTTGCGTGAAGCCGGCGAAGCATTTCGCCGTGCGTTGAATGTCAGGCCGCATGGAGCATGGCTGATTTACGATTTCGCGCGGTTGCTTCGTTCGCAGGCGAGCGCGCAATCAGATGCGCGGCTGTTGTCTAGAGCGCGTGCTGCGTTGCGACTCGCGAGTATTAGCGCGCGCAACGATCCCGTGTTATTGCCGCTCATCGGCGAGAGTTTTCTCGAATGCGGAGACGCGCGTCAGGCGAGACAGGCGTTGCAGAGAGTCGTCGAGATCGACAGCGGAAATTTCAAGGCGCGTGTGGGGCTGGCGGATATTGCTTTGCGGGAAGGGAAGTTGGCCCACGTCATTCACCATTACCAGGAAGCTGCGCGGGTCAGCTCCGAGCAGGCGCTGGCGCGGTATGCTCGCAGCGAAGGTGAATACTACATGCAGTTGAATAACGACGACGACTACCTGGTGACGGAGCTGCGACGCATCAGTTGGCTTCAGAACATCACCCGGATTCGACGGTTGGCATTGCGGGTGACGAATACCAGCGTCCTGCTGGCGCTGATCGCCGGTCTCGTCGACCCGCTTGCCGGAAGTTTCGCATGGTCCGTCGCATCGTCAGCCCTGGGAGTTTGGCTGATGTCGCTGCTCGGGACCCGCCTGCTCTATACCCGCTCGAAGTACTCCTAAAGCTATTTCTTCTTTTTAGACGAGGCTTTTTTGGTTGCTGCGACGTTGGGGCTTGGCGTGATGGTTCGCGCCTGTTGTTCCGCCGCGGAGGCGACGGCGTATGCCTGCACCGGTTCCGGATTGAGCAATGCGTCCCAGCGATAACGCGAACGCTGCGCCGGTTCGCGCAAACGCTTGAACACCAGCTCGACAACAGCGTTCGTGATCCAGTTGTGATAGAACTCGCCGACCGACGCGAGCTCCGCATCCGGCGCCGGATTCATGAAGTCGATCGCGTAGGGCACGCCGTCCTTGATCGCAAACTCCACCGTGTTGATGTCGTAACCGAGCGCCGTGCAAAGCGTTCGCACGTCTTTCCGGACGCGCTCGGCAAGCTCCGGCGCGAGGTAGTCAGGATTGTGAACGTACTGTTCACCCGACAAGTACGGCTTACGCGGATCGTAAGCCATGATCATCACTTCTTCCTGCCCCACGCAGTAACATCTGACGAATTGATCGAACTCAATCGACTCCTGCAGCGTCATGCAAAGCGTTCCGGTCTTGTCGTACTCAGTCCACAGTTCCTCCAGCGAGTTGATCTTCGAAACGTTCTTCCAGCCGCCGCCGTCAAACGGTTTCAAAAACGCCGGCAGACCGACGTAATCGATGATCCCCTGCCAGTCGATCGGAAACTCCAGATTGCGCAGGCTCTCGCTGACGATGCCTTCGATATAGTCTTTCTGCGGCAGCAGGACCGTTTTCGGAATGGCAACGCCGAGTTTCTTGCCTAACGAGTAGTTGAAAAACTTGTCGTCCGCCGACCACCAGAAGGGATTGTTGACGATGATGGTTCCCTCGAGCGCCATGCGTTTCAACGTGGCGCGATAGAACGGCACTTCGTGCGAGATGCGATCGATGACGAGGTCGTACTTCGGCGGCGCGTCGTAAAGGACTCCGCCCAGCTTGATATATTCGGCGACGACTTCGCCGTTTCCTTTTTCATTGATTGCTTTGATGATGGCTTCCGGAAAGGTCTTCTCCCGGCCTACGAGAACTCCGACTCTCTTCATGTCTGATTGAATTTTCCTTTCTGCAAAAACGAAGCAACATACGCGGGCAGCCCATTGTTGTCAAACCGGCCTCTAAGCACGGAAGGTCGCTGTTCTGTTGAAATGCGTGGTCTGTGTTACAATTCGGCTCTCCCTAGTGTTAGGTTAAATCCAAGGAGACACTTTAGTTTGCTTCGCCCAATATTCGCCCTCATAGTTCTCTTTGCGCTCCTGATCCCAGCTTCGGCGCAGGAAACCAAAAAGCCCCAGGAAAAGCCACCCGAAAAATCTCAGGAAACTAAGGCCCCGGAACCTAAGCCTCAGAAGGAAAACCAGAAGAAGGACGAGACCAAGTATACGGCCGAGCAGGTCGTCGAATCGGTAATACTGATTTACGGCACGCGGCCGGGGTTGGAGCACATCCGTCGCTTCGGCGTCGAACGCGGCAAGATCACTCGTTTCAACCCGGACGGCAACGCCGAAGAAGCAAACTATGAGCGCCGTTTCATCCGCGGCGAGAACCTCGACAAAGACAAGATTCGCCTCGACCAGAAGCTCCCCACGGTGGAGTATTCGCTCATTTTTGGCGAGGGAAAACTCTGGGGACTCATTAACGGCGCCGCCTTCACACCGAAGCAGGACGCCATGGCCAGCTTCATTTCGCAACACCATCACAGCATCGACTCGCTGCTTCGTTACAAGGAGTGTGGTTCGACCTTGACGCTCGTCGGCAAGGATCAGCAAAAAGGGCTCGACCTGTACGTCGTGGACCTGGCTGACAAAGAGAGCCGGAAGACGCGCTACTACATCAGCGCGAAGACGCTGCGAATTCTCTGGCTCGAGTACGAAGAGGGAATCCCCGGCGGGCCGGCAGTTAAGTACATGAAGAAATTCCACGATTACCGCCCGGTGCAGCAGACCCTCGCGCCGTATCGCACCGTTCTCTTCGAAGACGGACGCCAGAGCCAGGAAACGCGCATAATGACCATCACCTACGGCATCAAGGTCAGCGATTCCATCTTCAGCCGCCCCGCAGCCTGAGGTCCAGCCTCTCCCAACACCGATAAAACACAGATTTCTTCTGGAACCCGGTGTAAACCCGGGCGTGTATTGCTGTTGGGTGGTCGCCGGTACGGGTATAATTCGAAGCCCGGCACTAACTCATTTTTGTCGAGCCTGCCCTGATGAATACGCTGACGACCATCGACGAGCTGGCCTTCGCCCCGCCGCTCCAGCAGGAGGTGCTGGAAGATCCCACTTCCGATCATGCGTTATTGGAGGCGACCCGGACGGGAGATCAGGACGCGTTTGCTGAGTTGGTGAGTCGCTATCGGAACCAGATTACGAGTTACATCTATCGCATGACCAGCGATTACGACGGCGCCGTCGATTTGGCGCAGGAAACCTTCGTGAGGGTCTACAGGGCAAGAGACAGGTATCAGCGGAGTTATGCGTTTTCGACGTACATTTATCGCATCGCTACAAACCTGGCGATCAGCGAACTGCGAAAGCGCAAGCGCCGCAAACTTGTTTCGCTGACCGGCTTTTTTCAGCCGAGCGACGGTGCGGAGCCGCAGGAGTTGAATCCGCCCGACTGCCGGCCGTTGCAGGATTCGGAACTGGTCGACGCCGAACGCCGCAACGCCGTTCAACGCGCGATCAGCACCTTGCCGGAAAAGTATCGGGCGCCATTGATTCTCCGTGACGTCGATGGCCGCAGCTACGACGAGATCGCGAAGATTCTGGAGACGAGTGAGGGAACGGTGAAGTCGCGAATCAGCCGTGCGAGAGGGTTTCTGCGAGAGAAGATGCGGGCTTATTTGTAGGTGAGGATTATGAAGGAAACAAAATGTGAAGCAATTCGTCGCGAACTTGACGAGCTCATGCTGGGCGATGAGTGCAGTGTCCGCGCGACGCAACATCTTCAAGAGTGTGGTGAGTGCAGCGAGTTTCGCCAGAAGCAAACCCGGCTGCGGCAGATTGTCGGTGGTCTGGGAACGATCGAGGCGCCGGCTGATTTCGACTTCCGTTTGCGAGCGCGTCTGGCGCACGAGTCGAACGCCGCGGGATTTCATTTGAGGGCGCTGCAATGGCCGTTCGCGACGAAAGGTGTGGCAGTCGCGGCAATGTTGGTTCTGTTCGTTGGTGGAATTTTTCTGGTGCGGCGGAATATGGTGACGCCGGAGACCGCACCTACGTCCGGCCCGGGTGTCGCGGTGCGTAGCGACGAGCCGGCTCGCCCTATTCCCGCGCCGACTCAAGTCAAAGAACAACCGCCCGTTCAACCTTCGGTCGTAGCTTCGAATGATGGTCCACGAAAGAACCGAGGCGAACGTCACATGCAACCGAAGCATTCGCTCGTCGCCGTCGATCGCGCCAGCGAAGGTGCGTCAGTGTATTCCGACTCGCAACGACAAGCGGCGATCTTTCCGATCGATGCTTCGTTGCAATCGTTGAAGGTTTCCATCGACGATGGCCACGGCGACCTGCGCACGATCTTCGTGCCGACGATCACCTTCGGTTCACAGCGAGTGCTACCAACAGCAAACCAGTTTGCGCCGAAGAGTGTTTGGTAAACTTAGATTTAGTGTTTTCAGAAAGATGCCGGTAACCACCATGCCAGGACGAGTCGCAACATTGACGAGTGTGTTTTTGTGTTGTGTAGCGACGATGGCGCAAGCTCCCGCGCAACCTCCCAAAAAAGCTGCGCCACCGTCGCGCGTGAATGTGCGGCCCGTCGACAGAAAACTGACTGCTCCGCAAGTGGTTACGATCATTCACCGCTTGAACGGGCTGAAGATGTTTCGAATGCTGATGCGCGGCGACCAACAGGCGCAGGCGATCGCGAGTCTTCCTTCAGCTTTCAACTTGCTGGATGACGTTCACACTAACGTGATCGCCGGCCTCGCAATGGACGACGGCGAAACAATAGCGGCGTGGTTGCCGGAGGCTGACGTCGAGTTTGGCGCGTTTTCTCTTTGGGAAAACAATCTGCAAACACCTGGTTTCCCGAGTCCCGACCTTCAGGCGCCTAATATTCCGGCGCCGGTCGGAAAGCCGAAGGCTGCGTTGCGTTCGCCGCGTTCAGTAGGAGGATTTGGCAGCGGTTTCTTCGACTCGCCTGATGTGACCGTTATCGGATCTGATGGAAAACCATTGGACGCGAAGTATGTCGGGCTCGATGCGGTTACGGGTCTTTCTATACTGCGGCTGGCTGATAAGAATCTCACGCGCGCGATTACGATCAACGAAAAGCCGGTCGACGTGGGCGAGAGTGTGCGGCTGTTTAGTCCCGAGCCCGTGACGGGACAGCGAGGGATGCTGAGCGCGACAGGGCTTTATGTGCGCATCGCCGCGACTAACGGGAAAATACAAGATGTGCGGTTTGCGCCTTCCGGCGGCATTGCGCGGTTCAAGATCAGTTCTCCACGGCTGTCGCAAGCGATGATCGGCGGCGTTGCGGTGAATGAAGCGGGAGAGACTTTAGGCATTATCGACGGTCTCGAAGGAAGTGAAGCGAGCGTTTTGCCGACTGCGCTGATTCGCCGGGCGGCGAGTCGTGTGTTGGAGCGCCAGGCGAGTGTTCCCAAGCCGTGGCTCGGAGTCAGCGGTGAAGCAGTCGCGCAATTGAAGATCGATCAGTTTCTGAATCACGGATGGAATGCGGAACGCGCTGCGGCGCTGGCGGGCGATCATCGAGGAATATTTCTCACGTCGATCGTTCCTGGTAGTCCGGCGGCTGATGCTGCATTGCGTGTCGGCGACGTGATTCTGAAGATCAACGATCAGGAGATCGAGAATGGCGAGGATTTCTCCTGGTTTCTGGAACAGGCTGGGCCAAGCAGTTCGGTGTCGTTCACCGTTGCGCGTCCTGATCGTGTCGCGGAAGAAGCGTTGAGTGTGAAGCTGAAAGGAATGTTGGATCCGGCGCTGACGTTCAAGTTCAAGAACCGCATGGCTGGGACGAACAGTTTTGCTTTGATCGAGCATGGCATCGAGACGATTGCCTTACGTGCGCTGGTCGCCTCGCAACTCGGAACGACTGCCGGACTGCTCGTCGTCTACGTCGATCCTGCGGCGGCAGCCTTCGAAGCGGGCCTGCAACCCGGCGACGTGATTCAAACAATCAACGGCAAACCCGTAACCCTCTTCCGCCGCCCCTTTGTTTCACCGAATCAGACGACCTTCACCTTCGAGATCGTCCGCAACAAAGAGAAGCGCGTAATCACCGTAACCCCACCGCAGAAGAAGTAGTATCCGTGTTCTCCTGTGTGCGTAACATCATCGTATGTTACGCTAAGTCAGCAAATCACATCACAAAGAGGACCTGTCTTCGTATCCATGTTCCCTGAGGCTGTTGGGCGGTATCACGAGCTACTTGCGGATGAGGAGTTGGCTGAGAAATCGCGCGCGATGCTCGATGAGGGGCTCGAGCGCGCGCGGCTGATTTTTGGCGGGAGAAGACTCTCCCCCTACCTGAGACCGCATTTTGTTTCGGAGACGGACTTCGCCCGCATCTGTCGCATTTGCGAGACGGTCTGGTCGGCGATTCAGAAAGTCAAAGACGCGGCGGTAAAGGATAGTAAGATAGTTGACGACCTCGGTTTGACGCCGCTCGAACGGGAACTGGTCGCCATCGATCCCGGTTACACCGCAGTCTCGCCGACCTCGCGTCTCGACTCGTTTCTCACATCCTCCGCCTACAGCTTTGTCGAACTCAACGGCGAGAGCCCGGCCGGCATCGCCTACGCCGACGCCGCCTACGACATCTTTTCCAGCCTGCCGGTGATGAAAAAGTTCGCTGAAGAGTTTAACGTCCGCGCACTCTATGGCCGGTCTTTCATGTTGGACGTCCTTATCGAGTCGTACGAAGAATACCTGGGCCACAAGCCGGATCACCGGCCGCGCATCGGCATCATCGATCTCCCTGACGTCCCGACAGTGAAAGAATTCGAACTCTTCCGCGAGTTCTTTGAAGAAGCCGGCTACCCCTCGGTCATCTGCACACCGCAGGAACTGGAATTCAGCAATAACCGGTTGAGCTGGAATGGTCTGGAGATCGACATCGTCTACAAGCGTTTACTCGTGAACGAGTACATACCGATCATGGACGATTTTCCGGCGCTGCTCGACGCGTACCGCGCAGGCGCCATCTGCATGGTCAACAGCTTTCGTTCGAAGCTCATTCACAAAAAGGCGCTCTTCGCCGTGCTCACAGACCGCCGCCACGCGCAGTTGTTCAATAATTCAGAACTCGACGCCATTCGATTGCACGTTCCCTGGACGCGCGTCGTCAGAGACGAACCGTCCGACTATCAAAACGAAAAAATCAACTTGCTCGAGTTCATTCGAAGCAACAGCGAGCGGCTCGTACTGAAACCAAATGACGACTACGGGGGCCACGGGATCACGATCGGTTGGAACGCCGATTCCGCCGGCTGGGAGACGGCGATCGAACGGGCTCTTGCGAACGGCGACTACCTCGTGCAGGAACGCGTGCCCACTGCGCGCGAGACGTTCCCGGCGCTGACCAACGACGGACGCTTGGAATTCGCGGAGCAACTCGTCGATCTCGACCCGCTGCTGTTCAACGGCAAAGTCGGTTCAGCCTTCACCCGGTTGTCCGCCACCGAGCTGGCTAACGTGACTTCGGGCGGGGGAATGGTGCCAACCTACATCGTCAGCCAAAAGTAGCGAAAACAGGTACAATTCACTTAACTCGGACGGAGGAGGACGTTGTGACAGACGACGTCGAGGAAGGATATGCATCGCTGGAGGAGCGCCGCGCCCATAACCGCTCGCGGCTGATTCTGGACGTGTTTTTCGACGGCCACGATATGACCGGCGTGGCCAGCACGAAAGACATCAGCCCCGGTGGGCTCTACATGAACACCCAGGCGAATATTTCCGAGGGCGCGTTTCTCATGGTCCGCATCCCGTTTCGCCATGACGTAACGGTGGTCTGCAACGCCGAGGTCGTCTACAGCAATCCGGGTAGCGGCGTCGGCTTGAGATTTCACAATCTCACCGACGAAGTCCGCGCGATACTGGAGCGAGAAGTTACCAATGAGCAAGACCGCTAGAGCCATGGTCCCATTGCTGAAGTGGGAAGATCTTCCTCTCGTTAAGCGCGAACTGCTGCAAGGAAAACTCGCGGGTCTGTGGGATCAGCCGACGGATGCGGCCGCGTTTGAATCATGGCCCATCGACAAGCAACAGGCGCTGATATTGTTGCTGGACCGCTTGCAGACAAAAGGCCTCTGGCATCTGGTCAAACGAATAACAAACGTCTATGGTGAAGGCGGCGTCGGCCTGCAATTCGAAGCCTGGCCCATGATCGAATCGACGTTGATGCGCCGGCGAGACTTCACTCGGTTGATGGCCACCCACAAAGACACGACCGGTGGTTTTTACGAAACGGACCGAAGTGAAGTAATTCTCCATTTCCTGTTTCAGGAAGGCGATCCGCGAACCTGGTACGTACACTTCGATCTGTACAGTCCGGTCCATTCACCGGGAAGCGCGTTCAGACATTTGCGCCATGAGTTCCTGGGCAAGATCAAACCCGACTGGCAGATGATCGCGGCGCGAAACACTTGATCCGGTAGTTTTACGACTGAGAAAGAGGGCAAATGTTCGACCAATTCACACTCGGCATCGAAGAAGAGTTTCAGATCGTCGATCCGCAAACACGCGAACTGAGATCGCATGTCGCCGAGATCCTCGAAGAGGGCAAGATGCTGCTCGGCGAGCAGATCAAACCGGAAATGATCCAGTCGATGGTGGAAGTGGGCACGGGTATTTGCCGCAACGTGCAGGAGGCCCGCGCCGACATCACGCGGCTGCGCGGTATCATCGCCGGTCTCGCGAAAAAAAACGGGCTCGCGATCGTCGCTGCCTCTACGCACCCGATCTCACGCTGGCAAGACCAGAAGATCTTCGACGACGAACGATACGAGCTGTTGGTGCAGGAGCTGCAGACCGTCGCCCGCTCGCTTCTGATCTTCGGACTTCACGTACATGTCGGCATGGCCGATCGCGAGCGCGCGATCCACATCATGAACGCCGCGCGTTACTTCCTGCCGCACGTGCTGGCGCTCTCGACGTCGTCGCCGTTCTGGATGGGCCACAACACCGGGCTCAAGTCGTATCGCACGGAAGTTTTCAAACAGTTTCCACGTACGGACATTCCGGATCACTTCGACTCTTACGCCGCCTTTCAACGTTACGTCGATCTGCTTATCAAGACACGTTGCATCAACGACGGAAAGAAGATCTGGTGGGACATTCGGCCTCATCCGTACTTCCCGACCCTGGAGTTTCGCGTTTGCGACATACCGACGCGCGTCGACGACACAATCGCCATCGCCGCGCTCTTCCAGGCGATCGTGGCGAAGTTGAACAGGCTGATCGATAAGAACCTGGGGTTCAGGCTCTATCGCCGCATGTTGATTCAGGAAAACAAGTGGCGCGCCGTTCGTTACGGCCTCGAAGGCAAACTGATCGATTTCGGAAAACAGACTGAAGTGCCGGTTCGGGATCTGGTGCTCGAGTTGCTGGAGTTCGTTGACGACGTCGTCGACGAGCTCGGATCCAGAGAAGACATCAACCACGTTCATACGATCCTCGAACGCGGTACTTCCGCCGATCGACAGCTTCAGGTCTATCGTGAGACCAACGATCTGAAAGCCGTGGTAGACGATCTGATTGAGTTGACTATGGAGAACGTCGGCGAGCCGACACTGCCGGGAATGCCGATGCCGACCACGACTGCGTCAACGATCTCCAAATAAATAATGTTGCCAAAGCATTCGTGCGGCGACGGCTCTATAAGGACGCCAGGGTTCGGCAATGCGTTCGAGCTCATCGGGCGCCGGTCTTAGCGCCAGCCCGCACAATTCTTTCGCCGCAACCGCCAAAGCTAAATCACCCGCCGGCCAGATATCAGCACGCCGCATCGCCATTAATAAGTAAACATCCGCGCTCCAGGATCCGATTCCTTTGATCCGTGTGAGTTGTTGTTTCACTTCATCGTCCGTCAACCGAGAGAGCTTGGTTAGACCAAGTTCGCCGTTCAGGATGGAATGCGAAAGGTGGAGCAGATACGCGGATTTTTGCCGTGTGACTCCCAGGCTGCGGAAGTGAGATTCGCCCAGCTCGACAAAACGTTCCGGAGTGAATGGATCGATTGCCGACTGAAGCCGCAACAGCATCGCCTTCGCTGATTTCAACGACACTTGCTGTTCCAGAATGATGTGTACGAGCGTGGGGAAACCTGCCGGACGTCGCCACATCGGAGGCGGGCCATGAGTTGCCAGTATTCGCGCCAGCGCCTGGTCGCCCGCTGCAAGGTGATGTGCCGCTTCGAGCAGGGTTTTTGTGGTTAAAGGCGGCAATGCATATAACTACTACCGCGTGGCCATGATCAGGAAGTTCTCGAAAAGTATGCGGCCGTCGCGCGACTCATTCGGATGCTCCCAGCGCGTGCGGTTCTTGTTCCAGTCTTCGAATGACTTTTCCAGGTGAAACTGCACGGTGTAGATCAGTTGGCCGTCAGAGCGTTTCACCATCATCTGATTACGGCAGAGGTACGACGTCGCAAGCAGTTTGAAACCTTCGGGAACGCGATCGAGTTGAAGCCCGTGGTTCTGCCAGACGTGAAGAATGCGCGCGGGTTTTGTGTCCTCCGGCGTACACGTGTCAAGGTTGATGTTCTCGAAGATCGGATCGTCAGGGTCGCTGATGCGCACGTAGCGATACTGGTATTCGTGCGGACGATCGAGGCGCTGTTGGTGCTGTTCGAGTTTGTCGAGCGTGATCACTCTCGCGCCGAAACTCAATCCGACTAACTGATGCCCGCCGCAGATTGCCAGAACCGGGATCTTCGTCTCGCGAATGAAGCGCGCGAAAGCGTCGAGTATCGATTGCTTGTAATAGTCAAAATCGCGAAGTGTGCCGCTGATGACGATCGCGTCAGGTTTGAATCGCGCCGCCTCTTCCGCAACCGTGGAAACGTGCGCGACTTCCGTTTTCGGATCTTTCACCAGGCGGGAGACATTGTTCAGAATGTTCTCGATGGCCAGCCCGGCGATAAAACGCTCGCGCCGCATTTCGGCCGCCAGGGTGGAGCCCCACTCCTGGCGCGCTACTTCGGACAGGTCGTCTTCGTCGCGAAGCAGGCTGTCGATTACCAACACGCGCGCCTTGTCGATGCGTTGCTCGACTGGCTCATAGCGGCAAAAAGTTTGTTGATTAAAGGGGAATGGAATCAGTTCTTGGCTCATCTGTTCGAATAGGGGTTGTCGTTATCTCCGTTTAGCAATTCCTCGAAACTCTGGTATCCGTGTACCAGAACCGGCCGCTGTTAACTCCTCGCGGATCTGAGCAATTAGCAGGCCGCGCACCCGGCTGCGGAACTTTGGGGTCTCTTTGCCGGCCTCCTGTTCAACCAGCAGCAACATTCTATACCACGAAGACTCCAATTCGTCTGCTATGTGCGAGATCTTTGTGATGTCGTACGGCACCGCGATGTCGGTCACGCCCAAGCGTGCGAAGACTGAAAGGTATCGCGCGGTTGCCAAATCGGGACACAAAAGCCGGCAGCGTCCTATTTTGAGCTCAACGCCGAGAAGCGTGTGCTGAATGTCGATCCTGGCTTTTGGGTTCGCCGTTTCAAAGTGGTAAGAACGCGTGCGGAGCCGCAGTATTCGCTCACAATAGATTCGCGGCAACCACGTTTCGCCAAGTTTCGCCTGGATCTGCTGGGTACAGCTTTCGGCAGTCACTATCGCTTCGTAAACCACTGAGTGTTGATCTTGGTCTGCAAGCCGTTGATGACCCGGCCTGGAAAGATGCCGAGATAAAGCACGCCGAGAACTGTCAGCGCCAGCGCGACGGCAACGCTCGCGGGAATTCGTGGCGCCTGCCAGGCCGTCGTGCGCTCGCCGAAGAACATGACGATGATGAGCCGCAGGTAGTAGTAGGCCGAGGCGGCCGTGTTGAGCACGCCCAGCACGACCAGCACGTAATATCCCTGCGTAATGGCCGCGTTAAAGACCATGACTTTGCCGATGAAGCCGGCGGTCAGCGGCATGCCGAGCAGACTCAGCAGGAAAAGACTCAGCGCAAACGCCAGCACCGGCGACTCGAACCCGATACCGCTGTAGTCTTCGACGGACGTGCGGCGGTCGCCGCTCCGCGCAATCAACTGCACAACGGCAAACGCGCCGATGTTCATCACGGCGTACGTCAAGAGGTAGAACATCACCGCCGTTATCGCAGTGTTCCGCGCGGTGATGTCGCTGGCCGCTCCAGCGGCGATGCAGCCAACCAACGCATACCCGGCGTGCGCGATCGACGAATAAGCAAGCATGCGCTTGACGTTGTTTTGAACGATAGCGACGACGTTCCCAAGCGTCATTGTGAGGATCGCCATGACGATCAGCGCGCCTATCCACGCGCGATGAAGGTTTCCGCCTGCTACACTCGACGCCGAAGCAACAAACGGCAGCCCGAAAACAAATACGCGAATGAACGAGGCGAATCCGGCGGCTTTCGGACCCGCAGCCATGAACGCCGTTACCGGCGTCGGTGCGCCTTCGTAAACGTCCGGCGTCCAGATGTGAAAAGGCGCGGTGGCGATCTTGAAACCAAAACCAACCAGCATCATTGCGACGCCGGCGAAGAGCAGCGCCGGATACTGCGCATCGTTGATGCGGCTGGCGATCTCTCCGATGTTCGTCGTGCCCGCGACGATGCGGCTGAAGCTTCCGCCCGGTCCAGGTTCAGCGATCGACGTCGCGCCGTAGACTAGCGCGATCCCGTAAAGCAGGAAGGCCGACGAGAAGGAACCCAGAATGAAGTATTTCAACGACGACTCGTTCGAGCGCACGTCGGTACGCCTGAAACCGGCCATCACGTAAGTCGCGATCGAGAGGATCTCGAGACCGAGAAAAACGATCACGAGGTCGTTGCCCGAGGCCATCAACATCATGCCGACGGTCGCAAACAACAGGAGCGAGTGAAACTCGCCGGCCGGAAGTTGTTCATTCTGGACCCAAACGGTCGAGATCAGCAGCGTGAGAAACGAAACGAGCAGAAAGATCAGCGTGAAGCCCAGGCGCAGCTCGTCGAGCACGATCATGCGGTTGAACGCGTCGAACGAAGCAGTTCCCGAGGCCCACAGCCAAATGGTCGCGATCGCCGCAACGACGAGTCCCGCCAACGAGATGCTGCCGGTGACCCAGCGCTGCGTCGGACGGCCGAAAGCGTCGACCATCATGACGAGCACCGCCACGGCGCAGACGATTACTTCCGGTGCGATTAGCGCCCAGTTGATGCCCGGCATCATTGATTGCGCGAGTAACAGATTCATTCAGCCTTGTTATTGACGTTCTGCGCATTGAAAGTGCCGCCCGCCTGTTTCTGCGTCACCTTTGCCCGAATCGTCTCGACGCTCGCCTTCGAACGATCGAGAAAGACGCGCGGGTAAACACCCATGAAAAGCATCAGCGCCAGCAGCGGCAACAGCAGCCCGAGCTCGCGCCTGTTCAGATCGCTGAGACCCGCGTTCTCGGGATTCGTCGTCAGCCCAAACAGGACCCGCTGCAACATCCACAGCATGTAGACCGCCGCCCAGATGACGCCTGTGCCCGCCAGCATCGTAACTATCCATGTGTGCGTGACAGCCACGGAGGTCCACGTTCCGATCAGGATCAGAAACTCGCCGACAAACCCGTTCAGAAACGGCAGACCGATTGACGAAAGCGAGGCGAAAACGAAGAGAGTCGCGAACCACGGCATCGGCTTCGCGAGACCGCCGAAGTCGCTGATCTTACGCGTGTGGCGCCGCTCGTAAATGAAACCGACGAAGAGGAACAGCGCTCCCGTCGAAACGCCGTGATTCAACATCTGATAAAGCGCGCCCTGCATACCGAGCTCGGTGAACGAGAACAATCCGAGCACGACAAATCCCATGTGACTGACGGACGAATAAGCTACCAGGCGTTTCACGTCCGGCTGGACCATCGCGACGAGCGCGCCATAGATGATTCCGATCACCGCCAGCGTGATTAGCACCGGCGCCCAGTCCTGTGCGGCCTGCGGAAACAGCGCGAGATTGAAACGCATCAGGCCGTACGTGCCCATCTTCAGCAACACGCCGGCGAGAATGACGGACCCTGCGGTTGGCGCCTCGGTGTGCGCGTCCGGCAGCCACGTGTGCAGTGGAAACACCGGCACCTTGATACAGAACGCGAACGCAAACGCCAGAAACAGCCAGTACGCGACGGTGTCCTCCAACTGTTTTCCTGCCATTGCCTGCAACAGCATTGGGTAATCAAATGTGTGATAGATGAAGTAGAGCGCAAGGATGCCGACCAGCATCAACAAGCTGCCGACAGCCGTGTAGATGAAAAATTTAATCGCGGCGTAGATGCGCCGCTCGCCGCCCCAGATTCCGATCAGGAAGAACATCGGCACCAGCGATGCTTCGAAGAACAGGTAGAAGAGCAGCAAGTCGAGTGAAATAAAGACGCCGATCATCGCCGATTCGAGAATCAGCAGAAAGACGTAGTACGAGAGTTGTCTTTTGTGAATCGCGGTCCAGCTCGAGAGCACCGCGATGGGCATGAGCAGCGTCGTCAAAAGCACCAGCCACAGGCTGATGCCGTCGACGCCGAGGTGATAACGAGTGCCGATCGAGCCGATCCAACTGACGTTCTCTTCGAAACGGAATTCCGGGCCAGCGCCGAGGCCGCGCAGCAACAGGAGCGACACGGCAAACACGGCCGTCGTCGTCGCGAGCGCGATCCACTTGTGATGCTCTTCGCGTTCGCGCGCGACGAGACTGTAGACCACCGCGATGAGCGCGCCGGCGACCGGCAAAAGGATCAGGATTGTCAGTAAGTAAGGCATCAGTTACAGCCTCGGATAACCCAGGTACGCAAACAGGCCAATCAGTATCAACGCTCCGAGGAGGATGATGGCGGCATAACCGCGAACAAATCCGGCTTGCAGGTAGCGGCCTAGTCTTCCCAGTTCGGTTACGGCCTGTCCGATCGAGTGGAGCAGCCCGTCGATCACGCCGATATCGAATATCTTCCAGAGCCCTTCGCGCGAGCCGGTGACGATCGGCCGAATCAGCGCGACGTCGTAGATCTCGTCGACGTAATACTTGTTTTGGAGTATTCGCGGCATTGCGAGCAGAGGCCGTTTCTTGAAAATTATCCAGCCGATTCCGATTCCGATTAGGGCAATCACCACCGAGACCACCATTAAAACTATTTCGCCGCTAACCTCCGCGTGCTCGGCGATGATAGGCGCTTGTGCGATAGCAGGTTCTAATGTGTGTTCAAGTACATTCTCAGGAAATATTGCGCTGAACACATGAGGAACACCGATAAAACCACCGATCGTCGACAGCACCGCCAACACGATCAGCGGAATCGTCATTGTCTTCGGAGATTCGTGCGGATGGTGATGCGACTTATCGAACCGCTCGTTACTCCAGAAGGTCATGACCATCATGCGCGTCATATAGATTGCCGTTAACAGCGCCGTGACCGCGCCGATGGCCCACAGCAGTTTGCTGTACGGTCCCACGCCCGTCGCGCTCCACGTCTTCCAGAGAATCTCGTCCTTGGAAAAGAACCCCGCAAAGAACGGAATACCGCAGATCGCCAACCAGCCCGCAAGCATCGTCACAAACGTGACCGGCATGTACTTCCTCAGCCCGCCCATGCGCCGCATGTCCTGCTCGTGGTGCATGCCGTGAATCACCGAGCCCGAGCCAAGAAACAACAACGCCTTGAAGAACGCGTGTGTGATGACGTGGAAGATCGCCGCCACAAACGCGCCGACGCCGCAGGCGAGAAACATGTAACCAAGCTGCGACACAGTCGAGTAGGCGAGAACTTTCTTGATGTCGTTTTGCGCGAGGCCGATCGTCGCCGCGAAGATCGCGGTAGCAGCGCCGACGATGGCGACGATGAACATCGCCGTCGGCGCTTTGATGAAGATCTCCGAGCAGCGCACGATCATGTAGACGCCGGCAGTCACCATCGTCGCCGCGTGAATCAACGCGGATACTGGCGTCGGTCCGGCCATCGCGTCGGGCAGCCAGACGTAAAGCGGGATCTGCGCGCTCTTTCCGGCCGCGCCGATGAAGAGCAGCAAAGCAATCGAGGTCGCGCCGCCCGCCGTGATCACGCCGAACGTGAAAGGCTCAACCGGTTGGTTCTTGAAGAACGAAAGCGCCGACTGCGCGGCTTCACCGGCCGCGGGATTCGCAAAGAAGCTGACTGAGCCGGTCACAAAAAAGATCAGCATCACGCCGAGTATGTAACCCCAGTCGCCGATGCGATTCGTGATGAACGCTTTCTTCGCCGCGTCGCCCGCTTCTCTCTTGTCGAAGTAGTAGCCGATGAGCAAATAGGAACAAAGACCGACGCCTTCCCAGCCGACAAACATCAATACGAAGTTGTCTGCGAGCACGAGCGTCAGCATGGCAAACATGAACAGGTTCAGATACGCGAAGAAGCGATAAAAACCTGAGTCGCCGTGCATGTAACCGACTGCGAAGACGTGAATCAGGAACCCGACGAACGTGACGAAGAGTGCGTACGTGCCGCTGAGACGATCCATCGCGAGTGCGAAGTCAGCGCGCAAGGCGCCCACCTGCAGCCAGGTCCAGATGTGATCGAGTAGAGGCTCCTCGGCCCATAGCGCTCCGTGCGGTTTGAAAGCGAGATAGAACGCGACCAGTGTCGAGATCCCTACCGCCGCGCAAGCGACGATGCCGATGAACCGTTCGTCACGGACTCTTCGCCCGACGAACCAGTTGATTACAGCGCCCGCCAGCGGTGCGAAGATGATCAGACTGAGGAGGTTCGTTTCCATTTACAGCTTCAAAATACTCGCGTCATCCACGTCCAACGATTCACGGTTGCGAAAGATGGCGATGATGATGCCCAAACCGACCGCGGCTTCGGCGGCGGCAACGGTCATCACGATGAAGACGAAGAGTTGTCCCGTGACGTCCTGAAAAAAACTCGCGAAAGCTACAAACGTGAGGTTCACGGCGTTCAGCATCAGCTCAATGCACATAAACATCGCGATCACGTTCCTCTTAATGATTACGCCGGTCACACCGATCGTGAACAGCACGGCGGACAGCGCGAGATACCATGAGAGTTGTGGTTCCATAACCTGTTTGTGCCCTTTTGTGCGTTCTTGTGGCTAATCTCGCCTCGTTGGGTCGTTGCGCGAAATCAGCCCGCCGCGACGAGCAAGCGTCATCGCGCCGACAATGGCCATCAACAGCAAAATTGAAGTTATCTCGAATGGAAGCAGGTAACGCGTGAATAGCGCGGCACCGATCGATTGCGTCAATCCGACGTTCACATCGCTCGACGCAGGCGTGATGCGCGACTCCTGTACCGACACGAGAATGAAAGCCACTTCGGCGATCAGCACCGCCGCCAGCGCGATCGCCACCGGCACTAAAAACTTGAGACGCGTCCGTCGGTGCGCTTCCTCCTCGACGTTGAGCAGCATGATCACGAACACCACCAGCACCATGATCGCGCCCGCGTAAACAATGACCTGCACGGCGGCGATGAACGGCGCCGCCAACATCACGTACAGACATGCCAGCGAAATGAATACGCCGACCAGCGAGATCGCGCTGTAGAGCGGGTTACGCTGCGC
>JBKPNH010000131.1:0-16723 GCA_046732535.1 Acidobacteriota bacterium | reverse complement strand
CCACTACTCTGTTATCGTCGGCAGCGTCAGATGTGTATAAGAGACAGCATGAGCATCGCACAACAGGCGCTGCAACCCTCACGCTGAGCTTCATTCTCCAAGCGCCGCGTATTTAAAGATCCGGAACCGGTAGCGCTGTTGCGCGCGGATGTTCGTGGCGATGACGCCGTGCAGGTTGTCGTCCCACTTCGTGTATTGATCGATGTATTGGTCCGACGCTGCTTTGTCGCCCGCATACTGTACCGCCAGGGTCTTCTCCAGCATCTTGCCCACGACTTCGTGATACTTCTCGAAGTTGATGTGCAACTTCTTCGTAGCCGCATCGAATGTCAACAAGCCGTTTTCGAGGAAAAAGTTCCACTGCATGAGCTGCATCGTGTTGTACGGCTGATCGCGCCGCGGGCGATTGTTCTGTAACACGCGCAGGATGCCGCCGGCGTAGACACTTCGCAGTTGCGCATCCGTGTAGTAACCCTGCTTGTGCAGCGCCTCGGCGACGAAGAGCGACACGAGATCCGCTTTCATCTCTTCCATCGCATTCGCGTTGTCCTGCAACGCTTCGTCCAGGTCGCGGCCGTCGGCTGTGCGATCGACGCCGAGATAGTGACCCACTTCATGCCACAGCGTGCGATAGAAGTTGCCGTCAGGCGTGAGCACCTTCGCTTGTTCTTCACCGACTGCCGCGGCCAACGTTCGCGACGAGCCTTCGAAGATATCAGCGTTGCGCATGATGTTCGCGCGCAACAGGATGGTGCGGCCATAGCGGCGCGCGAGATAAGTCTCGTTCGGAAGGATCGACGCGGTGTTACCGCCGCGCGATTGTCCGAAATCGGCGACCACGTCGTAAACGCCAACCGGAATGTCTTCACGCACTTTCTTCTGATTCTTGTACGGCAGCGAATCTTCGAGCGCCTGCAAGCCTTTCATCGCTTGCCGTAACGCCGTCGTTTCCTGTTGGCGGGTCTGCAAGAGAGAGAAGGAGAAGAACGTCTTCACTCCGAACAGCTCGTCGTCGTAGGTTTCGTAAGAACCGATCTGCGCGTTGAGGTTCTTGAAGCGGCCGGTGACCCAACTCGCATCGCCCGATTCGTAATCGTTCGAAAGAAGATCGCGCGCGCGATTGCGCAGGAAGCGGGCAAACTCCTCATCGTCCTTTTGGACCGCATCCGCGGCTTCGAACAGCAGGCCGTAGGCCTTCATCAGATCGTCTGCGTAAGCGACCGCATACGGAACCGCGTATAGAAAATCCACGTCGGTCTTGGCGATAGAAAGCTGGCTGAGCAATTTCGGATGTAACGTTTGCAACACCGGATATTTTTTTAGCGTAGCGATGTCGGGCGTAAGATTCGTCTGTGACCGAACTACCGTCCGCAGGTCGAGCAAATCAAGGTGCCTTTGATCGATCGTCTCTTTGGCCATGCCCCATGGATACACATTCTTTCCAGGTTTCGTCGGGTCGACCGGAAGAAACGGCTCGCGCTTGTTTTCGAGCGTGGTGGCGATCGGTCCCTGGTTGAGACGATAGAGCTTCAACAGATTTTGAGTCGCGGGTGTCGAACCCGTTCGTTTATCCAACTCTTCGAGCGCGCGATATGCGGAGAGCGCCTGCGGATGCCGCTGTTCCTCGTAGAGCTTCTGAAAGATGCGACCCGCTTCGAGCAACTTGGCGACGGCCTTGCGCTCGCCATCGCTAAGCTTCGAGAGATCCGGCGACAGCGTGATCGTTTGTGTCTTGTCGATGATTGGCTGGCTCTTTTCGACGGGCCAGTAACCGGTAGGGAGAACTTGAGTTAATAACAGGACGGTCATCAGAAGTTTAACCATGCTCGCATTCTAATCCGAGCAAATCTGCGGCAGCAATTGTCGGCAATTCTTTGCGACGCATATTTGTTGCACCTGATGTTTACCACAGGTTTTCCGCGATTCTAAGCAAGGCATCCCGCTTGCACTGCTCGACCGCAGTGACGAACTTAGGCACAACGATACAACGGCGGTGGCAGCGCATGAGACGGCGCCGGAAAGTGGGCCGCGCGTACGACATGGCCCTCGAGGTCGCGCGCGTGCTGCCGCCACGGGCCGAGGTTCTCGACGTGGGCTGCGGTAACGGGTTTATCGCGCATCATCTCAGCGGATTGCTTGGAACCACGGTCGTGGGCCTGGACGTGGGAGAGAGCACGCCGGCCCGCATCAATTACCTGCCGTACGACGGCCGCCACTTTCCCATCAAAGATCAAAGCTTCGACGCCGTGCTGCTGTGCTACGTTCTGCACCACGCGCAGGATCCGCGGCTCGTGCTGAACGAAGTCAGCCGCGTGTTGCGTGAGGGAGGGTTGGCGATTATCTACGAAGACATGCCGGCGTTGTGGTGGGACCGCATGGTCTGCTGGACCCACGATCGGCAATGGCGTGGACGCACCGGGCCGTGTACGTTTCAACTCGAGCACGCGTGGCGTAAGACGTTCAGTCTTGCTGGATTTGAAATTGTCGGCGAGCGTTCGTTGTCGCGTTGGCGAAATCTGGCGCATCCGGTGGCGCGCCGGTTTTTCGTATTGAGGACAACGGACAAACATGAAATCTCATGTAAGACCGATTATCCCGCGCTTCAACAAGTCTCGAATCATCCGCAAACAGTCAGCCTCACGAAATGGGCAGATCGAGAGTATCGACTGAATGTCCCACGTCCCATTGATTCTCGATAACACAAACCCTTCCTGCGGATCGATCTGCTGCAATTGCAGGTCGGAAGGCGCGACGAGAAGTTGCGGCACGGCTTGCGGCAAAAGATCGTTGGCGTACACGTGTTTCACATAACGCTCTTCCGCGGCGAGTAGCAATTCCTGCGCATCCGCGTTGTTTGGTTGCTGCTCCAACGCCTTTTGCACCATCGCCAGCGCGGCTTCCGGATCGCTGTCGAGCTTCTTCTGGGCCGCCCAGATCATCTCGGTCACGCTCTCCGGCAAGTCTTCGACGCTGGCCACCTTCGGCATGCTTTCTTCAGGCAGCTCGCCGGCGACGCGCGCCACGCCTTCGCCAATGAGCGTGTAGAGTTGCCCGTACACGTGAAACGCCGACGCATGCATGTGGTAACAGATCTCGGCCACTGACATCCGCTTCTCGACGAAATAGAGAATGCGCCTGTACTCCTTGCCCAACTTCAACGATGAAGTCCAACCCGGTCCGAGCTCGATGATGCTTCGGTCGCTCGGCACGAGCGTGCGGTAGCGAGCCAACTCATCGAGCCGGTAGATGCCTTCCATGATCAGGTTCGTCGGCTCGAGCTCGAGCACGGTCAGATCGGCCGGCAACGACTCGTCGTCGTAAAACTCAAAGTCGCCTTCATTCCACACGAACAGGTCGTAGATCGCGTCGAGCGTGCGCGTCTTCAGCATCTCGACCACCTCGTCTTCCGTCAGGAAGCCCTGTTGGACCAGTACCTCGCCGAGCCGGCCGCCGGTCTTTCGTTGAATATCGAGCGCTGCTTGTAGCTGGTTTTCGTCGACTTTGCCGTAGTGCAACAGCACCTGACCCAGATACTCGCGCGGATCGTTGGACTTCGATCCTACGATCATTCCGTTTTCGAAATAGACCTGCTTGCTGACGTTGGCGCGATCAAATTTTAGGGTGCCTGTTTTTCTGCCGGCCGCCAGAAACTGGAGCAGGTCGGTCAGACTCATCGTTTTCAACGTGCCTTGAATCGCCATTTATCTGTTGATGTTGTAAGCCGCTTGCTGCCGCGTTTTTACATCGGTGAGGTTCTTTTGGGGGGAACTCACTGCCTGGACCATCGATGGACGGTTTTGGAAACTCTTCAATCTTCGACCAGATCCGCTGAGATCTCCACTTCGGGACCGGCTTCTTGCGCCAGTTTCAATAGAAAATGCAATTTCTCGGTCTGTTCCTCATTCAAGTCGACGAATTGGACTCCAAAGCCAAGCCCGTGATGGTGATGGCGAACCTCGCCTTCCAGATAAAGCCAATCTCCGTCGGGGAGCAGTACGCGAAAGGCGACGATTTCGCCGGCCATGACTTCGCCTACGGTATCAAGATAACAACCGCCCTCCGAGAGATCGGTTATGCGCGCCGAGTGGCGTTCCTCGCCACCGTGCCAAACCGCATCGAGGCGCACACTCAAACGTGGTTTCGCTCGTCGTTCATCCATGCGCGAGCATCATAGAATTTTTTGCCGAGGTAGAGAAAGAAAAATCTAATTCCTGAAGTTTCTTAGACTGCTGAGCGGACTCTCAGCGCTTCTGGAATAACTTGGAAAGTGGCTGGAAGTCTTCCAGGAAGTTCTCCGTCGATTTCCAGATTTACGACAGAATCGCGATCAGGCGGGCGGACTACGACTTTTCGCGCCAGTGCGTGGCTTACTTCCGGCATTGACAAATGTGCGCCAAGGTACACTCGTGGCGCGCTCGTAAAGATCTTCAAGGCACCAAGGTCGCCGATGCCGACGATGTCGAATTTTCCGTCGGTCAGTTTTGCATCCGGCGCGATCTTCATCCCGCCGCCGAAGAAACGAGCATTGGCGACGCAAAGATTGGCTACTACAAGGTTTTTTTCATGTGCGTCGTCGAGTTGGACGACGAGACGCGTGCCTTCGCTGCGCAAGGCCGTCTGGAGCATGGAAACGCCGAACGAGATGCGCCCGCCGAGCCACTTCGGAGTGTTCACTGGTAGCCAGTCCGGAGCCCCGGCTTTCACGCGCTCGATGACTTTCGTGCTCATGCCGCAGGAAGCAACGCCGAGAAAGTAACGCATTGCTTCCGCGCCGTTGTGATCGACGAAGGAAACGCGACCGACGTCGATGCGACGCGTCTGGCCGGTTCGCAGGATGCGCGCCGCGGCGCGGCTCTGCGCGGGAATCTCGAGCGTGCGGCGGAAGTCGCCGCCAGTGCCGCTCGGCAGAATTCCCAACTCGACGTCCTTACCTGAGGAAAGAATGCCGTTCGCAACTTCGGAGACGGTGCCGTCGCCGCCGCAGGCTATTATCAGTTTCACACCCTTGCGCGCGGCCTCGCTGGCGAGCGTCGTCGCGTGCCCTGCACTCTCAGTGAACACGTTTTGAAACGAGCCGAATTGCGAGCGCAGATCGCTTGCCATCTGCGACCACGCCTCCGCTGTGCCGCCACTGGCAGACGCGGGATTGATGATTACCAACGGAAGAGTCATTGTCGATTGCCGATTGCCAATTGTCGATTGTTAAAAGCCAGCTAGAACTATCAATTGGCAATCGGCAATCGGCAATCGGCAATCACTTTCCGATCTTGCTCCGCGAGCTCAGCGATCTTCTGCATCACCGTGTCCGCTATCTCCTTGTGCGTGCGCAAGCGATCGGGTTTGTTCAAGTGCTCGGACAAGTCGAGCTGCGGTCCGAAGTGGATGCGAATGACGTCCTCGCGGTTCCAGTTTCGCATCACTTGCCGCGGCAGGCTATTGCACAGACCGGCGATGAATACCGGAATCACCTGCGGCCTCGCGTCCATGATCAACTTCCCTACTCCGGGCTGAGCCCGCAAAAAGGAATAAGGATCCTCGCCCTTGTTGCGCGTGCCCTCCGGGTGAAACCCGATGATGTTGCCCGCGCCCGTGCGAGCCAGATCAGTCAGCACGCGAAACGAGTATTTATCAAACGCGCGTTTCTCGGGAATCGGATGATCGCCCGTTGAGAAGAACGGCGGATACATCGACCACCAACCCATGATCAGGTTCACCAACAACCCCAACGGCGACTGATAGAAAAACCTGCCGCGCACCGGAAAGAAGAGCTGCTTGCGCCAGGTCGTATTGCGAAAGAGCACGGTCGATACCGCGTACATATCGAAGAATGAACGGTGGTTGGCGACCAGCACGATCGGCCGATCGCGCGATGCAGCCTCGACGTGCTCGAGGCCGTAGACGTTCATGATGTTGTAAGTGGAAAGATGGATCCAACCCGCGCCCATGGTGCTTTGACACCACGTCCAAAACCGTTTCCACCGACCGCGATTCATCCGTTCGACGAGGCGAAGTGAAAAACGTTCGAACGGGGATAGAACTTGTGATTCTTCTGAACTGATCACTCTATCGAGAAGTATTTCGCCTCCGGATGGTGAACAATAATAGCCGATGTCGATTGTTCCGGCTCTAACTGAAACTCCTCAGTCAGGCTGACGTCGATTCGGCCGGGATCCAGCAAGGTGAAGAGTTTTTCCTGGTCCTCGAGGTTCGGACACGCAGGATAGCCGAAACTGAAACGCGATCCCTGGTATTGCTGATGAAACAGTTGCGTCAGCTCGCCCGCGTCGTGTTGAGCAATGCCGAGCTCGTGCCGAATGCACTGGTGCCACAACTCAGCCAGCGCTTCAGCAGCCTCCACGCTTAGACCATGGAAATAAAGATAGTCGGTGTAGTTGTCTGACTTGAACAACTCGTGCGCGTACTCGCTCGCCCGGCGCCCGACAGTTACGAGATGAAACGCGACGACGTCCATTCGTCCCGATTCGCGTGATGCGAAGAAATCGGCGAGACACAGATGTTTTCCGGCGGGCTGGCGCGGAAACGTGAAGCGCACTCGCTCACTGAGATCATCCGAGTCGTAGACGATCAGATCGTTTCCTTCCGACTGGCATTTGAAATAGCCGTAGACGATCCGCGGCACGAGCAACTGTTCGCGCTCCGAGCGTTCCTGAAGCTCGTGGTAGATCGGCTTCACCTTCTCACGCACGAGAGCTTTGTACTCGTCGGGCGGCATCTTGCCTTGTTTGAATTGCCACTGTCCCTTGAAGAGCGCATTCTCGTTAACGTAGGCGAAGAGGTCTTCGAGATGGATATCGTCGATGACGCGCGTGCCGAAAAACGGCGGCCTGGGAATCGGCGCGTTCGGATTCACGTTGGAGCGCGTCGTGTGCGTCGTGTCTCCGACGATGGCGCGTCGCTTCGCCGGTTTCTTGATGCCGAGCTTGGCTTCTTCGCCAACGAGGTCTTCTACGTCATCAGCAACTTCCGGGATCGCGCCGATCGCCGCCGCTTCGGGCTTCGTCTCGCCACTCTCCCCGACAAGCATGTCCATCGTGTGCAGTCCGGCGAACGCATCGCGTGCGTAGAACAGTTGGCCGAGATAGATCGACTTCAGATCCTCTTCGACGTAACGGCGCGTCAACGCGGCGCCGCCGAGCACGACCGGGACCTTGATGCCACGCTCGTTCATCAGCTCGAGGTTCTCTTTCATGATCAAGGTCGACTTCACGAGCAGTCCGCTCATGCCGATCGCGTCTGCGCCAGTTTCCTCGTACGCCTTGAGAATGCTCTCGATAGGCTGCTTGATGCCGAGATTGTGGACCTTGTAACCGTTGTTCGTAAGGATGATGTCGACCAGGTTCTTGCCGATGTCGTGGACGTCGCCCTTGACGGTCGCAAGCACCATCTGGCCCTTCGCCGTCGCGCCGCCCTTCTTCTCCATGTGCGGTTCGAGGAAGCGAACGGCCGACTTCATCGCCTCGGCTGATTGCAGCACGAATGGAAGCTGCATCTGGCCGCTGCCGAAGAGATCGCCGACGACTTTCATGCCGTCAAGCAGGATGTTGTTGATGATGTCGAGCGCCGAATACTTCTCGAGGCCGCGTTTCAACTCGTCTTCGAGACCGATCTTCTCGCCGTCGATGATGTGGTTCTTCAAGCGCTCTTCGACGGTTTCGCCTTTCGACGCTTTGGTCGCGGACTTCGCCTTTACGCCTTCGAAGAGTTTGGTGAACTCGGTCAGCGGATCGTAGACGCAAACGTCGCCTTCAAAGCGGCGCTGGTCGTAGATCAACTCGCGCGCAACTTTCAGTTCCTGTTCGCCGATGCGGTTGAGCGGTTCGATCTTGCTGGCATTGACGATCGCGGCGTCGAGCCCGGCTTCGACTGCGTCGTGCAGGAAAACGGAGTTGAGGACCACTCGGGAGGCTGGCGTAAGACCGAATGAAATGTTCGACACGCCGAGTATCGTGAAGGCGCCGGGCAGATCCTGCTTGATGTTTCGGATCGCCTGGATCGTTTCGAGCGCGTTGCGGCGATCTTCTTCGATGCCGGTCGAGATCGGCAGCGCGAGCGGGTCGAAGAAAATGTCTGACGCGGCGAGGCCTGCTTCTTCAGTGGCCTGATTGTAGGCGCGTGTCGCAATCTTCGTTTTGCCTTCGGCGGTGCGGGCCATTCCCTCTTCGTCAATCGTTCCGATCACGACGCTCGCGCCGTAAGTTTTCGCCAACTCGATGACTTTAAGGAAACGCGGGACGCCGTCCTCGTAGTTCGTTGAGTTGAGAATGCACTTGCCGCCCGCATGCTGGAGTCCTGCCTCCATCTTCTGCCACTCGGTCGAGTCGAACATCAGCGGGATCTTGACGTTCGTCACGAGACGCGAGGCGAGCTCGTGCATGTCGCTCACGCCGTCTCGGCCCACGAAGTCGACGTTGACGTCGAGGATGTGAGCGCCTTCGCGTTCCTGCTCTTTGCCGAGCGCGACGAGACCGTCCCAGTCTTCGGCGTTGAGCAGATCGCGCATTTTCTTCGAGCCGCTCGCGTTCACTCGTTCGCCGACGATGAGAAACGAAGCGTCCTGCACGTAAGGCTGTTGGAAATAGATCGACGCTGCTGCCGGCGTGAGTTTCGGGTTGCGCTGCTTCGGAGTGATTTGCTGGGCCGCCTCTACGAGCAGTTTCAAGTGCGCGGGAGTGGTGCCGCAGCAGCCGCCGACGATGTTGACGCCGAAGTCGTTGGCGAAGTGGACCACTTGCGCCGTGAAACTCTCGGGTGTTTCGTCGTAGTGCATCTTGCCTTCGACGACGGAAGGCAGTCCGGCGTTTGGTAGAGCTGAAACAGGCAGCGGCGCGTTTTCACAGAGATAACGGACGCTCTCGCTCATATGGCGCGGTCCGGTGCCGCAGTTTGTCCCGATGACGTCGATCGGAAACGGAGCGAGCGTTGTTAGTGCAGCGGCGATCTCAGTGCCGTTGAGCATCGTGCCGAACGTTTCGATCGTGACTTGCGCGATCACGGGCACGCGCCGCCGCGTCTCTGCAAATTGCGCGAAGATCGCGCCGAGCGCTGCTTTCGTTTGAAGCAGATCCTGGCAAGTTTCGACGATCAAAAGATCGACGCCGCCGTCGAGCAGTCCGCGGACCTGGACCGAGTAAGCGTCGCGGAGTTCAGTAAAAGAGATGTGACCGAGTGTCGGAAGCTTGCGCCCGGGCCCCATTGAGCCGGCGACCCAGCGAGGTGTTGCTTTCGTCGCGTAGTCCGACGCTATGCGTTTGGCGAGCTGCGCGGCGCGGACGTTCATGTCGTAGGCCTGATCGGCGATGTCGTATTCGGCGAAGTCGACCGGCGTGCCGTTGAAGGAGTTGGTCTCGATCACGTCGCAGCCGACGTCGAGAAAGGCGGCGTGGACCTTTTCGACAGCGTCGGGTCTGGTGACGAGCAGGTGTTCGTTACAGCCTTCAAAGCGCGGTCCGCCGAAATCGTCGAGCGACAGGTTCTGAACCTGAAGGTTCGTACCCATCGCGCCGTCGAAGACGACGATGCGTTCTTTCAAAGTGTCGAGAATAGTCATGGGCAATTCCGTCAGCAGTGATTTCGAAGCATAACGCTAAGGGCCCCGCGCTGAACAACGCGGAGCCCTTAAGAACTTCTTCGAATTAAGACTCGCCGAGCTGTTTAGCGGATTATTTTACGTGGCCGCAAGTCGCCTTAACTCACCACGTCAACTTGTCAAAGGGTATTGAACCACCGGCGCTACAGGCTGTCAAGCCAGTTACGTTTCCCAGATTTCCTCCATTTGTAACTCAAATCCGCGTAACAGAGGATCGCCCGAAACGACTCTTGGATCTTCAAGGACGACTACTTCCTCGCCCGGTCTGAAGATATAGACGCGACGCTTCTTCGGGTCGATCAGCCAACCGAGCGATGCGCCGTTCTCGATGTATTCGTCCATTTTGTTCATGAGAGGCGGCAGCCTGTCACTCGATGATCTGAGTTCGACGACGAAGTCCGGACAAATGTGACTAAATCGCTCTCTTTCGAATTGGCTGAGACTGTCCCACTTCTCCCGCCCCATCCATGAGACGTCAGGAGCTCGTATCGCTCCGTTTGGCAAGGTATAGCCGGTGTCGGTGGCAAACCCAACGCCGGTGCGGTCGTTTTTGGCCCAAATTCCGAATTGAACAATGATGTCAAAGTTGCGTTTTCCAGTTTCCCGGCCAGTTGGCGGCATGACTATGAGTTCTCCGGATGAGGTGAGTTCTAGTCGCAATTCAGGATATTCCGCACAGAGCTCTTCGAACTGCTCGTGCGTGACGTGCGTCAAACCAATCAGGTGGGGCGGAATGAGTTGGTCAGCTTGTGAGTGTGTGCGTGACATTTTAGGCCTCCCTACTGGTAACACATCCTACGCTTCAGATTTTCGCCTGGCAATTGCCTTTTCCTATTTACCATTTCTTCATTAGCATTTACCATCCCTCGCATGCGACGCGCCATCTATCCCGGTTCGTTCGACCCCGTCACCAACGGCCACCTGGACATTATCGAACGCGGCTGCAAACTCTTCGACGAAATCATCATCAGCATCCTCATCAACCCCGAAAAACAACCCTTCTTCACCATCGAAGAGCGACTCGAAATGCTCGCCCACGTCGTCAAGGACATCCACCAGGGCGGCTGCAAGGTGCGCATCGACTCGTTTCGCGGTCTCCTCGTCAATTACGCGGTGGCCCAAAACGCAAACGCGATCGTGCGCGGCATCCGCGCCATCTCCGATTACGAGTACGAACTCCAAATGGCGCTGATGAACCGACGTCTCGAACCCAGCATTGAAACTGTTTTCATGATGCCTGCTGAAACTTATTCTTACGTCAGTTCGCGTTTAGTAAAGGAAGTATTTCAACTCGGCGGTGCGATTGGTGGACTCGTACCGCCATTGGTAGAAACCCGAATGAAGGAAAAATTAGACCGACAAAAATGAAAACTTATCCCGCTATGTCACCTTTCCCCATTTCTGAAAACGTCACTCGCATGCAGTCATCAGCCACGCTGGCCGCCGCGCAAGCTGCAGAGGCGCTGCGAGCATCCGGGGCAAACGTATGCGACTTCGGCGCCGGCGAACCCGATTTCGATACCCCTGCAAACATCAAGCAAGCAGCACTCGAAGCGATGCGCGCCGGCCGCACGAAGTACACCGCCGCGGGCGGCGTTCGCGAGATTCAACGCGCAATTATCGAATTCTATAAACGCGAGTTCGGCAATGAGTATCAACCGAGCGAGGTGATGGTCACCGCCGGCGGCAAACAGGCGATCTTCAACGCCGTCGTGACCCTGCTCAATCCCGGCGATGAAGCACTGATCCCTAAACCTTACTGGGTTACGTTTCCGGAAGTGGTCGTCTTCGCGGGCGGCAAGCCGGTCTTCATCGAAACAGAGACCACGGATTTTTTGCTGACGGCTGAGCAAGTCGAGAAGGCGATCACGGATCGAACTAAACTGCTGATTCTCAATTCACCGTCGAATCCGTCGGGGCGCGTGCTGCCACCGGAAGACTTCCGCCACATCCTGGAGCTGACGACCGAACGCGGCATCTACGTGATCTCCGACGAGTGTTACCTGCGCTTCGTCTACACACCGGCGCAAGTATTCAGCGCCGCGAGTCTGCCGGCAGAACTTCGCGCGCGACTTTGCATCGCCGGCTCCTTCTCAAAGACTTACGCAATGACCGGCTGGCGCATCGGATACTCCCTCGCCCCCACTGAGTGGACCAAAGCTATGCTCAAGGTCCAGGGCCATTCGACCTCGAACGCAAACTCGATCGCGCAATGGGCCGCCGTCGCAGCATTGACTGGACCGCAGGATTCGGTCGCGACGATGCTCGCCGAATACACCGCTCGCCGCGAATGGCTGCTTACAGCATTGAAAGAGATTCCGGGAATGAAATGCTCGGAGCCGGAGGGCGCGTTTTACGCGTATCCGGACGTGCGTGGCTGTCTTAAAAACGGGATGAAGACTTCAGCGGAGTTCGCGCAGCGACTCCTCGAGGATAAGCACGTCGTCGTAACGGACGGCGCCGGCTTCGGCACAGAAGGCTTTGTTCGTATGTCTTACGCTACGTCGATGGAGCAGATTCAGGAAGGCGTGAGGCGGATCAAGCAATTCGTAACCACGGATTAGACGGGGATCCGCCTAATCCGTGGTTAGTCACATTAGTAGAGGTTGAAGTTGTATTCGAGCTGCATCCACATCGAGACTTGATGCCCGTCCTTGGTGGCCGGCACAAACTTGATCTGGCGCGCTGCCGCAATCGCTCTTTCCGTCAGGCCGAACGGCAAACCCGAAACAGTTCGGATGTTACTTACCTGACCGTTCGATCCGAAGACTACTTTCAGCACCACGGTGCCCGTAATCTGGTTCTTGCGAGCGTCTTCGGTGTACTGCGGCTCCGGCTTCGAAATCAGACGTGCTTTCGATGTGACCTCTTTGCCGGTAAAGATCTTCGAATAGTCGCCGCCGCCACCACCGCCGGCTCCACCACCGCCGGCCCTGAAATCGCCGCCGCCGATGTTGCCGCCGCGGCCTGGTCCGAGACCGCCGCCTTCACCTGGTCCGATGCCGCCGCCGGTTCCGGTTCCGATACCATTGCCGGTGCCGGGACCTGACGAAGGATCCGTGCTCTTCGATTTGTAGTCGCCGTACGGAAGGACGCGCGCATCAGGCGGCACCAACAACGGATCGGCAACTACAGTCGCGGCCACGGGCAACGACGGATTCTTGATTTGAGGTGGCTTCGGATCGGGCGCCACCACCTGCGGGACATCTAACGAAGCCTGCGGAACTTTACCAAACGACGCCGGCTTCGCTTCTTCACGGCCGCCGCCGCCACCGCCCTGCGGTCGTTCAAACTTGGGCTTACTACCGCCGCCATTTCCCTTGTTCAATCCGGCAGTGCCGGGATCGGGAGTCGGCTGCTCGTCGGGAATGTCGATTATCTGCTCGACCTGAAGTTCGTCTTCGGGGTTGTTGTTCTGTGCCAGTAAGCTGCCACCGCGACGGTCTATCGCGACGACGACGCCCAGAATCACAAACAGGAAAACGAATGCCGAGACCATCGCGGCCACGACATTGCGAGAGTCAGAGGCTTCGGCGCCCATGACGGCCGCGCCTCGCTCACGTCCCAACCAGGTCGAAAACAGTGCAACCAGCAGGCCTCCCGCTATTATCGCGAACGCGATCAAGCCCGCTTTGGAAGCGCCGGCCGAGCGTGTCCGGTCCATCAGCATGACGGCGCCAACCAGCGCGATCACGCCGAGGACGGCAGCGCCCATCGCCAGCAATACGTTCGGTTTCGCGAGAAACTTCCGCAGCATCCCGCCATAACCGACGATGGTCCGCTTGGTGAACCCAAACGGGTCGCGCTTGAACTCGGGCCACGTCAGTTGATACTCGCGGGCCGTGTCTCTCAGCTCATGAGTCAGACGGGAAGTCAGGCCCTCGTCACTCATGATCGTCAGGTGATACTCATCACGCAACGCGAGCGTCCCAGAAGTGTTCGCCACAGCATGCGAAGCAGGAGGAGTCCAACCGGTTTCAGTGTCCTCCGGCTGCTGCGTGTAAGCTGCCGCCGCTTGAATTGCGGGTGGCTGATTGTTCTTGCTAACTGTCACGCTCGGATCGTCCACGACTCTGGGGGCTGCTGCTGTCAGCGGCGTACCGTCGACGGGACAAAAACTGAACTTATCAGCAAACTCTTCTTGGCACTTGGAACAGAACTTCATCGACACTACCTCATCTGGCCTTAGGGAGTGCAGCGCGTGCTGTGAAAGCCCGTCTGCACCAGAAAATTCTCTTAAAAAACTGGTTTCGATCCGCTTGTCGAGAATTCTCGAAGGCCCTGCCGTAGTCCAGCGTTTGAGCAAAGCTTTGAGCTCGTCGTCGGAATCAAACTTATCTTCCGGCTCACCGCCCATTTCAGGCCTCCTTCAAAGTAACAATTTCCCGACTACGTTTCAATTCGGAATTGTTGTCTAGATACGGCCGCAAGGCCCTTCTTAAACTCTCGCGCGCCCTGTATAAACGCGCCTTTACCGCTCCTACATCAGCCTCGACGACACCAGCGATCTCGTTGAGACTCAACCCCTCGTACTCGTAAAGAATCACCGCTTCACGTTGGAGCGCTGGCAAGCTAAACACCGCGTCTCTCACGTGGGCCGCCAACTCTTCGTCCAACAACCTTCTGAGCGGCGTGTGTCTCGGTGAGACCTGCGCCTCTTCAGTCACCTCGTCGAGCGTCGTCTCGCGTCCCGTATTCCTGAAATGCTTGAACGCCAGGTTTCGGGCGATAGCAAACAGGTACGTCCTGAGCGCCGCGCGTTCCGGACGAAAGCCTTCGGGCCGGCGAATCAGACTCAGAAAGCAGTCGTGCGTGACGTCTTCCGCAATTTCAATGGACCCGAGAAGCCGATAAGCAAAACGAAAAATCGGTTCCCGGTGCCGGTCGTACAACTCCAGAAACGCCGCCTGGTCGCCCTTGCCCGCCCTTCTCAGCAAGAGTTCGTCTGTTATTCTCTCGGGCAATCAAGCACTCGATCCTGCAGGAATTGCTTCCTACTGTAATTTCCTAGAACCTCGAAAAAGTTACGGTCCTGGCTGGAAAAAACTTGCAATCGAACGAATATTAATCCCGTGAGGGCGGCAAGTACATACTCTTTTGGGAATTTGCCCCGCTCAGACCGCCCACATACCTTTGCCAACCAGCGCTTAGGATGCGCTTTAAAGCCAAACGGTTGACGGGTAAACTCACGGCATCTAAGATGTTTTGCTCCCTGTGACCATGTGATCGTTAGCGGAAGACCCCGGTTTTAGCCTCAAGATGTCGACACTATCCATGAACCGCGTCCCAACAGCCGTTCGCCCCCAGATTATTACAACCGCCCTCACTTTGCTCCTGTGCATTTTGCTAGTAGCTCAACCGGCCATCTCTCAGACTTTGACTGAGCCGGAGCGCGAGCAGTTGCTCAACGGGTTGCGCGTGTTGATGTGGCCGAAGCCCGGCAGCTCCGAAGTTTTACTGAAACTCCGAATAAATAGCGGCGCCGCTTTCGACCTGTCCGGCAAGTCGGGCCAGATGGCGCTGTTGGGCGACCTGCTGTTTCCGGACCCAAATACGGTCGAGTTTTTCACCGATGAAATGGGCGGAAAGCTGGAGGTAACGGTCAACTATGATTCGACGACAATCACGATGGCCGGCAAGGTCGGCGAGTTCGAGCCGATCGTCGAGGTCCTGCGCAATGCGTTGCTCGCGACGCAGTTGACACCCGAAGTGATCACGCGGGTACGAGAAGCTCGGATCAAAACCCTGCGCGATACGGCTGTTATCCCGTCACTGGTCGCCGACCGTGCAATTGCCGCAAGACTGTTTGGCGATTTTCCATATGGACGTCTCATAGGCGGCACGCCAGAAGACCTGACCCGCATCGACCGCGCCGATCTGATGCTCGCGCGCGAACGTTTTTTCAATTCGAACAACGCAACCCTGGCGATTGTCGGCGGCGTCACGCGCGCCCGGGCATTGCGGACCCTGCGTCAACTGCTCGGTCCATGGCGCAAGAGCGAAAACATCGTGCCCACGACTTTTCGGCAGCCGAAACCGCCCGAGTCGCGCACGTTGCTCGTCAATGTGCCCGGCACATCCGCTGAAGTGCGTCTCGCAACGCGCGGCGTTTCGCGAACGGATCCGGACTTCTATCCGGCAAAAGTGCTCGCTAAACTCGCCGAGCATCGCTGGCAGGGACTGACTCCGGAATTAGCCAAACAACCAGTCTTCGCGAGGAGTGAAAGCCACGCTTTGCCCGGCGCTTTCGTGATGGGCGCCGCAGTCAACACGCAAACTGCGGCCGACTCCGTAGCAAACGCCAGGAAAGTTATGGAGTCGCTCGTGACCACGGCCGCTACCGCGGCGGAATTGGAACGCGCGAAAACCGAAGTAATCAACGATTTCTCAGGACCGCTCGCAAAACCAGAAGCTGCTCCCGATCCGTGGCTCGATCTCGATACCTATCACTTGTCGGCGACTCAGGATCAGATCGCGATGCTGCGGTCGGTCACGGCGCAGGACATTCAACGCGTTGCCGGTAGACTTTTTAAAGACGCCGCGGTTGCGACTGTAATCGCGGGCGATCCGTTACAACTGAAAGCCGCGCTACAAGGGCGGCTTCAATATGAGGTTCTAGGCGAAATTGCTACTCCAACTCCTGCTCCAAAACCAGCGGCGACACCGGCGGCGAAAGTCAGCCCCGGGTAATCACAAATTGTTTGCAAGCGACTTGCAACCAAACCCCCATCAATTTTGGATTAACTGTGTCCCAGCATAGCAGCGCCGCAAACGAGCATGCGGGCCGTGTTCGCGAGATGTTCGCAACTATCGCGAGTCGGTATGATCTTTTAAACCACCTGCTATCCGCCAACGTCGATAAGCGATGGCGACGGATCGTGGCGACAAGGGTGCGGGATAGGCTTTCGTCGAGCGGGGCCTGCGTTCTTGATGTCGCGTGTGGCACCGGCGACCTGTCGCGGACGTTATTTGAAATAACAGGAGCACGAGTTGTTGGAACTGACTTTTGCCGGCCGATGTTGGCAGTGGCAGCCGGCAAGATTTCGAGTCAGATCCCGTTGATCGAAGGCGACGCGTTGCGTCTGCCCTTTCGAAGCGGCTCATTCGACGCGGTGA
>JBKPNH010000130.1:0-31134 GCA_046732535.1 Acidobacteriota bacterium | reverse complement strand
CCGGACAGGCGAGACGACTCTCGGCCTGTTGCCTGACCTGAACACGCTCGACGATGAGGCGATATTCGTCGACTTTTTCGGCGTTCCGGCAGCAACGACTTTCATCGTTGCGAAACTCGCGGTGCGCACCGGGGCGCCGCTCGTTCCTATCATGGCGCCGTGGAGCGAGGAGAAGAAAAAGTTTCTGCTGATCGTCGAGCCGCCTTTAATGCCGGAACCCACTGGCGACGAAGAGGCCGACGTCCGACGGCTGACAACTAAACTCTCGCTGGTGATAGAGAACGAGATTCGCAAGTATCCAGGACAGTGGCTCTGGATTCACAAACGCTGGAAAACACGCCCTCCGGGCGAGTCTCCGATTTACTGATACCCGTGTCATCCGTGTTTAAATATAACCGCGTCTACGAATTTGCTGATCTTTCAAGTTATTCGTTTAAAGATCGTCTCCTGATTCGCGCGGCTGACATCGTCTTTTACCTGCTGATCAACCTGATCGGTATGACGGCGCGCTTCGAAGTCATCGGTTGGGAGAACCACGAAAAAGCGGAGTCGAATGGCGGGCTTCCGATCTACGTCTTCTGGCACGATCGCATCTTTCTGACGACCTACTGGTGGCGCAAACGGCGCATCGTCGTGATGACGTCGCGCAGTTTCGACGGTGAATATATTGCGCGCTTCATTCAGCGTTTTGGTTACGGTGCCGTGCGCGGGTCGAGCACGCGCGGGGCCGTCGGCGCGGTTGTCGAGATGGCGCGTTTGATGCGGGCGGGCTGCACGACGGCGTTCACGATTGATGGCCCAAAAGGGCCGCGTTACGTAGCGAAGATGGGTGCGGTGTTGCTCGCGAAAAAGTCCGGCCATCCGATTATTCCCGTGACGATGGCGTTGGATCGGTACTGGACGATGCCGAGTTGGGACAAGTTTCAGATCCCGAAACCGTTCACGCGCGCGCGGGTCTATGTGGCGCCGCCGATCTACGTACCGGCCGACGCTGACGACAACCTCCTCGCCGCTAAACGCAACGAACTACAGCAAGCCCTCGACGACTTAAACCGCCTCCCCGTGTAAAATCAGCGTATAAGAAAGGTTTCGAATGAGATCAATTGCCGCTTCTGTTCTGTGTCTGTTTCTTATCACCGCCGCACAGGCGCAAGCCCAGCTCAAGCCGCCAACCGAATCGGCGATGGACCGGTTTCTTCGTTACGTAAAGATCGATACGCAATCGGCGGAAGATCAAACGACGACACCGAGCACTCGCAAGCAACTCAACCTCGCGAACCTTCTCGCTAAGGAACTAACGACCCTCGGCGCGCAGAACGTCCGCGTCAGCGAGTTCGGCATCGTTTACGCAATGGTCCCAGGCAATCTGCCTGACAATTCGAAAGTCCCCGTCGTCGGATTCATCGCGCACATGGACACGTCGCCCGCGGTGTCAGGCGAGAACGTCAACGCGATCATTCACAAGAACTACCAGGGCGGCGACATCATCTTGCCAAACGACAAGACGCAAATCATCACACCCGCGAAAAACCCGGAGCTCAAGACGTTGATCGGCGACGACATCATCACCGCCGACGGCACGACCTTGCTCGGTTCCGACGACAAAGCCGGCATCTCCGAGATTATGACGATGATCGACACTCTGCGTCAGAACCCGCAACTCAAACACGGACATATAGCGATCGCTTTCACTCCGGACGAAGAGGTCGGCGAAGGCATCGAGAAGTTTGACGTCAACGGTTTCGGCGCGAAGGTGGCTTACACGGTCGACGGCGGCGAACTGGGAGAGATCAGCGACGAAACATGGAGCGCGCGCACCGCGACGGTAACGTTCCAGGGCAAAAGCACGCATCCCGGATCGGCGAAAGGAATCATGATCAATGCGATGTACGCGCTCGGCGATTACCTCAGCCGCTTTCCGAAAGACATGCTGCCGGAAACTACCGAGGAACGCGTCGGGTTCGTTCACCCGTATGCCGGCGTGGTCGACGTTGAGACGTCCAGCGTGAAAATCCTCCTGCGCGACTTCGATCTCAGCGGCCTCGAAGTGAAAGAGAAAATGCTACGCGACATGGTGGCCCAAACGGCAGCTAAGTTTCCCGAAGTGAAGATCACGATCGCCGTCAAAGAAGACTACAAGAACATGAAGGAAGGGCTGAAGGACCATCCGGAGTTAGTCAGCAACGCGATGGAAGCCGCCAAACGCGCCGGGCTAAAGCCGTTCATGAAACCGATTCGCGGCGGCACAGACGGCGCCCGCCTGACGTTTCGCGGACTACCCACCCCGAACTTATTTACCGGCGGCAGCAACTTCCACGGCAAGTTGGAATTCAACTCGCGGCGTGGTTTGGAGAAGTCGACTGAAACGTTGATCCAACTGGTTCAGATATTCGCGGAGAAAAGTTGAATAGCGGATATGTCGCTCTAATTGGGCGGCCAAATGCTGGTAAGTCAACTCTGCTGAACCGTCTCGTCGGGCAGAAGATTGCCGCCGTCTCCGATAAACCACAAACGACCCGCTTCAGGATTCAGGGAATCATCACGAAACCTGAGGGCCAGGTCGTGTTTGTCGACACGCCGGGCGTACACCAACCGGGTTACGAACTAAATCGCCGCATGATGGTGGCGGTCCAGGACGCGCTGCTCGGCGTCGATCTCGTCGCGCTGATTCGCGATGCATCAGTGTCGACCGGTAACGGCGATCGTTTCGTGCTTGATCTCATCAAGCGCTCTGAAAAGCCCGCCCTGCTCCTGCTCAACAAGATCGACAAGCTCGAAGACAAGTCGGCGCTGCTGCCGCTGATGGACTGGTATCGCGACCAGTACGAATGGCGCGAGATCATTCCGATCTCCGCGCTCAAAAATGAGATGACCGACGTGCTAATCGAGAGTGTTCTCCGTCACCTGCCGGAAGGCGAGCCGATCTTTTCCGAAGACGAATTGACGGACCAGTCGCTGCGAGTGCTCGTCGCGGAGATCGTGCGCGAAAAGGTGTTGCGATCGACCGGCGAGGAGATTCCGTACGTCACGGCCGTCGTCACTGAGCGCTTCGAAGAGGTGCGCGAAGACTTCGCGCGCATTAGCTGCTTGATCGTCGTCGAAAGAACCTCGCAAAAGAAGATCATTATCGGCAAGGGCGCGAGCCGTTTGAAGGAGATCGGGATCGCTGCACGGCAGGACATCGAGCAGCTAATGGGCCATCGCGTTCACCTCGAGCTGTTTGTGAAAGTCGAAGAAGACTGGCGCAACGATGCGCGGCTGCTCGATGAGTATGGATTAACATGAATTGGCAAGCGCTCGATGTCGAAATCGAACCCGAAGCGCGCGAGGCCGTCGAGTACGCGTTGATGGAAGCGGGCGCATTGGGAACTGAAACCACGGATACAAAAATTACGGGCTACTTTTCGGATGTTCCGGATCGCGAATCCGTAAGATCTGAGTTACTGGAAGCGCTGCGCATTTACGAACTTCCGTCGTCCTCAGTGCGCGACATGAACCTTCGCGAAGTTGAAAACCGCGATTGGCTCGAAGAGTGGAAGAAGAACTGGCGACCGGTTGAGATCGGACGGTTCATCATCGCGCCGCCCTGGACCGACCTCGCCGACACGGACCAACGCATCGTCATTCGCATCGAGCCTGGCATGGCTTTTGGCACCGGAACGCACGAGACCACGCGCCTCTGTCTCGCGGCGATCGAGAAACATTTCCATGGCGGCAGCTTTCTTGATGTCGGAACCGGCACCGGCATACTCGCTATCGCGGCCGCAAAGATGTTTCCCGATGCTCGCATTGACGCATACGACACCGATCCGGAAGCGATCGAGATCGCGCGCGCGAATGCCGGGACCGAGAACATCGAGTTCCATGTTGGATCGATTGATTCCAATACCAGGTCCGCCGATCTTGTCTGTGCAAATCTGACTGCTGACGTAATCCTGCAATTCATTCCGGCGTTGATCGGTGTTACGTGTGGAAGGTTGATATTGTCAGGCATTCTGGAAACACAGATGAAACAGATCGTAAACGCTCTGGGTGAGTCTGAAACCGAAATCATGCAGGATGGAGAATGGATCGCCATCATCGTATGACGCGTCGCAGGTTTTTCGCGCCGCCGAGCGCCTTCAACTTCGGCAAGCGAACAGTGACGCTCGCTTCAGACGAAGCGCGTCACCTGCGTGAAGTATTGCGATTGAAAGCCGGCGACGAAGTGCAGGTTTTTGACGGCGAGGGAAAGGAATTTCGGGCGGCGGTTTCGCAGGCGCGGCGTGAATTTGCCGAGCTAGAGATTCGAGACGAGATCGAAGCGATGCGGCCGGAGTCGCCGCTAGAACTGACGCTGTCCGTGGCTCTCTTGAAAGGCGAGAAGTTTGATCTCGTAGTTCAAAAAGGGACCGAACTCGGCGTCAATCGAATAATTCCGCTCGTCACTCGTTACGCTGATATTCGACTGCGCGATGAAGCTGACGCGGCAAAACGGGTCTCGCGCTGGCAACGGATCGCGCTCGAAGCGGCCAAACAGTCGGGCCGGGCAGTTGTTCCGGAGGTCACGATGCCGGTTCCGTTTGGGTCGGTTATTAGTGATAATTCGTGTTTGATGTTTTCGGAAAGAGACGGCGAACCCTTGAACACGGATTTGAAATTGCAATCGTTGATAGCCATCATAGGGTCAGAAGGCGGATGGTCGGATGAAGAGCTCGATCAGGCTCACGCGGCGGGCGTTCCGATAGTGACCCTGGGCGGACGCGTTCTGCGGGCGGAAACCGCGGCAATCGCCACGGCTGCGTTATTGCAGCATCGGTACGGCGATCTGAAGTAAAATATCCCCCCATTCGGGAACAAACCCTGGTGAAGGCTCGTTTGAATCGGCAAAAGCGCTTATGAACAAAGAAGAAGCCCTCGAGAAAGCTCGCAAGGATTTGGCACAGCGGCTGAAGGTTGATGCCGCGGATATCAAAGACTCCGTTGAGGACGCCGATTTTCCGGATATGGCGCTGGGCGCCCCGGAAGACGACGAGATGAGCGGACAGATGATCACGCGCGGCTGGCGTATTCGCCTGTCCGCAGGTGGCCAATCCCACGAATATCGCGCCGACAAGGACCAGGTTCGCCTTTATAAATACAAAGGGAAGAACTATCGAGTTTGAGGTACCACCATGAACCGCAACAACTTCGTCATCCATCTCGCGCTCGCAATCGTCCTCATTCTTGTCGCCGCCTTCGCCGGCCAGCTCAACAGATGGCGCAAGCAGTGGAAACCACACATCATCCCTGCCGAAGAGAAGAAACGCGGCGGATCCACGCCTGAAGAGATAGCTCTTTCCGATACGCACGGTTTCGGCCGGCCCGAAGTGCTCGTCAAATTCAAAACCGGCGTGAGTCAGGAAACAATCGATGAGCTGACGTCGCAGATGAACGATCGCGTTGAAGACCGCATCGAGAACGCGCCGGGATGGGAAGCGATTGACGACCTCGACAACGCTGACGTCAACGCGATCATCGCGAAGTACAAGACGATTCCCGAAGTCGAAGACGTCGAAGAAAATTACGAGATCAGCATTTCTCAGACGACTACTGAAGTGCGGAGCACCGTGACAACGTACGTGCCGTTGCGGTTTCCGAAGGATCCGCTATTCGGCGAACAATGGGCGCTCGCGAATTCCGGGCAGCGCGGCGGCAAGGAAGGTGCGGACATCAGCGCCATGAACGCGTGGGCCACCACTACCGGCAGCCAGGAAGTTGTCGTAGCCGTACTCGACAGCGGCGTTGACTACAAGCACGAAGACCTGAAGCCGAACATGTGGACGCGGCCGGCCGAAATGGATCCATATAAGGACGACGAGCTCGGAACCATCGATGATGAGAATGGCTTCAACGCCGTCGACAACGCTTCCGATCCGATGGATGAGAACGGCCACGGCACTCACTGCGCGGGCATCATCGGCGCCGAGGGCGAGAACAATCTCGGCATCGCCGGCGTGAACTGGAAAGTCCGCATCATGCCGCTCAAGTTTATGAACAAGAGTGGCTACGGCACGACGAAAGACGCAATCGAAGCGATCAACTATGTGATCGATCGCAAGAAGGCGGGCGTGAACGTGCGTATCATCAGCGCGAGCTGGGGTGGAACGCAAAAGTCACGCGCGCTCGAGGCAGTGATTCGCAAGGCGTATGAGAACGACATCACGTTCTTTGCCGCGGCCGGCAACTCGAGCGTGGACAACGATCGCAATCCACACTATCCGTCGAGTTACAACGTACCGAACGTGATTAGCGTGGCGGCGTTGGATCGAAACGATCAGTTGGCTGCGTTTTCGAATTATGGCGCGAAGAGTGTCGCGATTGCCGCGCCGGGTGTTGATATATTGAGCACGTGGTTGGGCAATTCTTACGAAGAGAAGTCGGGAACGTCGATGGCGACGCCGGTTGTTTCCGGAGTCGCGGCGCTGGTGCTCGCCGAGCATCCGCAGATGAGTGTTGACGAGCTTCGAAAGAAGCTGCTCGCATCGACGGATCCGATCGTCGCGTTGAAAGGTAAGACGGTTACTGGCGGTCGTATCAATGCAGCGAAAGCATTGGAGTAAACGAAAGATTTTTTAGAAATTGACGTCTCGCTTGAGCCCCGCCACGACCTCTGGCGGGGCTCACATTTTGAAAAATATTGACCTCTCGCCTGGGCGTCGCCGGAACTTCTGTCGGATCTCACATGTTTTAAAGAATTTGAGGTTCGCTTGGACTCGCTAGGGATTTGACGGTTGAGTTAGTTTCTTCTTGCCTTCGAGCGCCTCACGATAGGCGCCGCCGCGCACGTCGCCCAACTTAATCGCCTCGTCAAACGACTTCGCCGCCTCAGCGGGATTGTCTAGAAAGGCGTTGATGCGCCCCATCGACTCGTGCGCTCGCGAAAGAATCGCCTTGTCACTCTCAGGTGATGCGGCGGCAATCGCCAGCCGGTATTGGCCCAACGCGCGATTCAAACGTTCCGCCTGAACGTTCTCATCAGTCGCATCCATCGCAGCAAGACTCGCGGTCCGGCCCAACGCGAAAAAGATGCGCGGCTCACCGGGATAATTCGCCAGCAACTCCTTCAATCGCGCTTCGGCATCTTTGTAATCCTTCCGCCGCAGCGTCTCTTCCACCGCCGCCAGATCTTTCACCAACGCCGCATCGCGGCCGCTGTTTGCTTCAGCCGAAGCGTCGAGGTCGGATTGCGCCTTCCGTGCCGCCAGTCGCGCCTCGCGCGTAGCCTTCGCCCTTTGGACCGTCTCCGCATACTCCGCCGGCCGTTTCGCTTCACGCACCGGATCGAACGAAGCGATCATGTCCGGAAAGAAGTTCGCAAGGTCGAACCCCGCGCTCTCGATGCCCTTCAACTGATCGGCAAAATAGAACGAGAGCACAGCGCCCTTCTCATACTCTTCCGCCAAACGCGCCACCGTCTCGTCCTGAATGACCTTCATTTCCGCCTGCGCGGCTTTTCCAATCGCCGCGCGATCCGCTTCCGTCCTGGCGGCGGTCAACTGTGCGCGACTCGATCGCGACAGCGCATCGAGCTTGCGCATCTCGTCGTAACGGGCGTCGGCCGCGGTGACGAGCGACCGGCCCACACTCAAAAAGACATCAGGACTGACTGTCGCCCCTGCCTTTTGCCGCTCGTTGAGCAAAAGCTTGAGCGGTTCGCGTCGCTGCGCGATGTCTTTGTTGAACCGCAGCACGAGGCCATCGATAACGTATTGCAGATAAGCACGCCGCAACTCAGAAGACGCCGGATCCGTCCCTTCGGGAACGATGGCGTAATAATCGTCGCCGATGATGCGGAAGTTGATCGCGCCGCGAGGGGCGAGCAAGTCCGGCAGGATCAGGAAGCGGCGATCTTTCGGGCGAAAGCTGTAAGTCTTCGCGCCCTTGTCTTTCTTCGCTGAAGGAGCTTTGACTTCCACTCGTTCAGTTGACGTTGTGATCGGACGCGTGTGCAGATACGTCAGCAAGCCTCGGACCATCTCAGTCGCAGGCGCACGTAGTCTGTCGCCTTCAGCCTGGTACGCGCGGACGTACGTCACCATCTGTTCGTCGATTCCGGAACGGCGGTAAAACTCCTGGACCAGCGGCGCAAAGTCGAGCACTTCCAGAAGGCTGAGTGGCATATCTTCCGAACGCGGCGGAGCTTCGAAGCTTGGAGCCGGACCTAACGCAAGCGCCAGCGAAATGTATCGTGCAGCTTGTTCCGCGGGTGTAGCCGGCGCGGGTAATTTGGCGCGTTCGTAAAAGTTCCGTAAACCCGTGCGGAGATCGGGATCGAGTGCGGCGAGATCCTTGCGCAGTTTGGCGCGAAAACCTGACGGTTCTCGTCCGGGCTGGGGATCGAAACCGGCGGCTTCGAGCGCCGCCATTACAACGATTAATCGCTGGTCAGCCTGGAAGTCGACGCCGTATTCGGAGACTTCGAACGTCGCTCCCGGTCGTTGTGGCACCGTCTGCGCGGACACACCGGCAACGAGAGAAAGTATTGCTAAAACAACAAGTAAGGACTGCTTCATAACAATCAATCCGCGTTCTCTCTGGTCCTCAACCTGCGATAACTTCGCAGCGCGCGTAATGTTAGCGGATAAGCAATTACCGAACAAACGACCGACAATACCATCCCGCCGACGGCGAAGGGCCACACGATGTTCCAGCTTTGCACAAAGATGCGCCGGTAGTATTCACCGGAAAACAGATGCGGATCCTTCAGTAATTCGATGCCCTCGTCGGGAATCTGGAGTGGCCGGCCGAGAATGAAAGCGCCCACCGCATACGACGCGATAATGATCGGCACCAACGTCAAAAACGGATTGTTGACGAACGTTCCGGTGTAAATGGCGACTTTATTGAAGCGAAAGGCGAACGCGATCACGGTGGCCATGATCGTGTGCAGCCCGAGAAACGGGGAGAACGCGATGAAGATCCCTATTGAAAAGGCAAGCGCCGTCCGCTCGGGTGGATCGTCGATCGCAAGCAGACGGCGGAAAGCAGCACGAAACATTCAATACACTTACTGAAAACTCTTGAGTGCTTCGCCTTCGTCCTCGTAGGAGTCAAAAACAGTAAGCAGCTTGGTGATCACCAGCAGGTTTTGAATTCGATCAGTGAGACTCAATAACTTGAGCTGGCCACCCTGACGGCTGACAGTCGTATAGTTCGCTATCAACTCTCCGATACCGCTCGAGTCGATGTAACTGACGCCGGCGAGATTCAGCAAGATCTTCTTCTTGCCTCCGTCGGCCAGGTTCCTGACCGCGTCGCGCAGCGCGATGCTTCCTTCGCCGATGCGCACCTCGCCGCTCATATCGAGAATCGTGACGTCGCCGGCTTGTCGTTCTCTTACAGAGAGCTCGGCCATTGGTAGTTCTCCGTTCGGGGTTATTAGTTCAAAAACCAGATCTAAAATCGGGTCGCGTTCACTTGAAGCTGTTGAGTGCTTCAGGTTCGCTTTCGTAAACGTCAAAAACGGTTAGGAGTTTCGTGATCGTCAGCAAATCCTGAAGTTTCTGCGTGAGATTGAGCAGTTTCAGTTGTCCGCCGTCTTTGCCGATCGCGGTGTAGCTGGAGACGAGCTCGCCGATACCGCTCGAATCGATGTAGCTGACGCCGGCGAGGTTCAAAAGAATTCTTTTCTTGCCTTCTTCGAGCAGGCGCCGCACGGCAGTGCGCAGCGCCACGCTCCCTTCGCCGATTGTGATTTTTCCAGACATGTCAAGGACGGTAACATCGCCGGCTTGACGTTCGTTGATATTCAACTCAGCCATTTCAGGAATCTCCTTTATGCAATTGCGTTAACGTCGCTTGACCATGCGCACCGTTGTACCACCTTCGGGTCTAATCAACCAGTCCACTTCATCCATGAAAGTCCGCATGAAAAAGATGCCGCGACCCGAAGCTTTTAGGATGTTCTCTGCTGCAGTTGGATCTGGGACGTCTTCCGGGTTGAAACCTGGGCCCTGGTCATGCACGCTGATCTCGACAGCTTCGGGCAAGCTTTTCAAAGTAACATCGACGGTTTTGTTCTCATCCTGGCGATTGCCATGGATCACGGCGTTGGTCACGGCCTCTCGCACGGCCATGTCGATTCCAAACGCGGCGTCGTCAGGGATGCCTGAACGGCTTAAGAACTCAGCTACCGCGGCAGCCGCTTTGGCAACCGTGTCGATGCGGCTGGGTAAACTTAGCTCGGTCGTATCTGCTGTCACTGATTAGAGTTTGAGGGTGTAACATGCGGGATATGTAGCTGTCAAGAAAGAGGAAACTTTGAGATCTCAGATCTCAGATCTGAGATCTCAGACGAGGAAACCAAGGCCCTTCAATTCGCGATCGAGCTCTTCCATATCCAGAGGCTTGCTGAGGTACGTATTGCATCCGAGTTCGAGCGCCGCTTCTTTCATGCCGTAAACGTCAAACGCCGTGATGGCCATGATCGGCACGTGTTCGCCCGGCGCCTCCTGATCGCGAACGTTCTTTATGGTTTCCAAACCATCTACGATCGGCATGTTCAGATCGATTACGAGGAGACTGGGATGATGCTTTTTGGTAAGTTCAAGCGCTTCATTGCCGTCTTCGGCCTCGATTACGCTATACCCTTTCAGTTCGAACGCCCGCTTGAGCATAATGCGAGTGTCACGCGAATCTTCCGCAATTAGGACGGTCGGGTACAGCATGGTAGCGACAGAATTCCACATGGGGCCGAGATATTGCAAAAACGGGGGGGTAGATAAGGGGGCTTGTTCTCTCCGGAGAGAACGACGAACAGGGGATGGCGGTACTTATACCACAGAACAGGTTCAGATTTCCTCCCTCAGCGTTTACAGGAAAGTCGCGTAGTAGTTGCAAGTTTGTCCCGATTTGCATTTAAAGCGCCGTTAGGAACGCCAAATCAGAACAAATCGAGGGTCGAAAATGAGACTAACTCCCGCTCGACGACTTACCGGCCGCATCACATTACCGGGCGATAAATCGATCTCTCATCGAGCAGCAATGATCGCGGCACTATCCTCCGAAGCTTCGGAAATCGCCAACTTTTCGACCGCTCAGGATTGCGCCTCAACCATCGATTGCCTGCGGAAACTCGGCGTTTCCGTCCAATTTAACCAGGACAAAATCACCTTCTCCGGCGGCAAGAAGCTGACCCAACCGAGCGAGCGTCTGGATTGCGGCAACAGCGGATCGACTATGCGGATCCTCGCCGGAGTGCTGGCCGGACACGACCTCAGCGCCGAGCTCACAGGCGACGAATCCCTCAGTTCCCGTCCAATGCGACGCATCATCGAGCCACTCGAACTGATGGGCGCGAAAATTCAAGCTACCGACGGCAAACCGCCGCTGAAAATTCGCGGTTCGGACAAGCTGGTGCCGATTACATACCAACTCCCAGTCGCCAGCGCGCAGGTGAAGTCGGCCATTCTCTTCGCCGCCCTTTCAGCGAAAGGCCCCACGACCGTGATCGAAAAATCCCCTTCACGAGATCACACGGAGCGTCTTTTCAACGGCTTCGGTGTGCCGGTAACGACGAACGACGATCTCTCGATCGTGATCGAGGGTCCGGCGCGGTTCACCGGCGGCCCGATAACGATCCCCGGCGACGTCTCATCCGCCGCGTACTTCGTCGCCGCCGCGATGCTGTTACCTCGTTCTAAACTGACGATCAAAGGCGTCGGTCTGAATCCAACACGCGCGGCGTTTCTGTCCGTGTTGCAGTCATGGGGCGCGGCGATCGCCACGAGTGATTTACGCAGCGAGCGCAACGAGCCCGTCGGCACGATCAACGTAACAGGCGGGCTCCAATCCGACGCTCGTGATGAAGACCGCACGTTGTCCGGATCCATGATCCCGTCCTTGATCGACGAACTGCCGTTACTGGCTGTCGTTGGCACGCAGATCACCGGCGGGATCCAGATTCGCGACGCGGAAGAGTTGCGACTCAAAGAGAGCGATCGTTTACAAGCGACTGCTCAGAACCTGCGCTCGATGGGAGCGGAGGTGGAGGAGTATGACGACGGCATTGCCGTTTCCGGCCCAACAGAACTTCGCGGCGCGTCCGTTAATTCGTACGGCGATCATCGTATCGCGATGGCGTTTTCCGTCGCCGCCTTGCTCGCCACGGGTGAAACGGAGATTAAAGATTCGGAGTGCGTTGCGATCTCGTTTCCCGAGTTCTACGAATTGCTCCATTCGTTGGCCGAGAGGTAGGCGCGTGAAACCAATCGTTATCACCGGCTTCATGGGTTGCGGCAAGTCGAAAGTCGCGCGCGAGGTTGCGCGCCGCCTGAACGTCGTGATGATCGATCTGGACGAACGCATTACCGAACGCGAAGGACGATCGCCGGCGCAGCTCATTGACGAAGACGGTGAGCCCGCGTTTCGCGCCGTGGAGACCGGCACGCTCCGCGACGTGCTTGAAAGCGGCGAAGCAAGAGTGATCTCGCTGGGCGGCGGCGCATGGATTCAGGAAGCGAACCGCATCCTAATCGATCGGTACGGTTGTTTAAGCGTATGGCTCGATGCCCCGTTTGATCTTTGCTGGGCCAGAATCGAAGCTTCTGAGGAAATTCGTCCCCTTGGGCGGACGAAGGATCAGGCGTTGGCGCTCTATGAACAGCGGCGTCCGATTTATCAGTTAGCTGACGTTCACCTTCAGGCTGGTGACGAAGATCTTGAGACTCTGGTGACTTCCGTGGTTCACCTCATCCGCTGAAATGCGAACGACATTGCCTTGCTTCCCTCGCCGGCATCGATGCTCGCCGTCAACGAATCGTCCGCACTCTTTCGATAAATGATGCGCTTGGGGAAGTCGTGCTGTGGGTTTTCGAAGACGGCTTCGGTGGCGGACACGCGCGTGAGTTTGAAGTCCGTGCCCGGACAACGCGCTTTCGGATGTGCGACGTAGTAGATGCCGTCGGCGCGCTGCTCGATGCGCAGATACTCAAACTCGACAGTCCTATCTCCGGCGACAGTGCGACTCACGCCCATCATCGAACCGCCCGCCGGTTTAGTCCAATGTTCCTCAATCTGACGCCGCCCGCCAGAGGCCGTTTGCCAGTCGCCCGCGATCCATGCAACGTCAGCGAGTGCCGGAGTCTGAACCGAAAAGTTCGCGCATAAAATCAGGGTTGCAACGATTAGTTTCAGCATAAGGCGGCGAAGAATAGCAGAAAAGAAGAAGGGCGGCACTGCGCGCACCGCCCGTCTCCTGCCCTTGGATTAGTAATTACTGCGGCGAGGATGCGAAAGCGACGTCGGTGATCAAGACCGCGCCTTGCAGTCTCTCGTCGAAAGTGAACTGGACCGAGCGGACGTTGTTGAGGTTTACACCTCCAAACGCGCTCAACGGAATGCGCACGGTATTCAATACCACCTTCGGAACAATGTCGCCCGGTGGAAAGTACAGCGCGCCCGAAACGTCGCTCACACGCACTGATGCGCTCGAGCCCGACGCATCCGTCAGTCTAACGCGAAAATCCTGCGCCAAACCCGCGAGATTACGCGCGTCGGCGAAGTTCACACTCACGCGGAACTGAACCGCCTGATATCCCGAAACGTTGCCCAACGCCGGCGGCACGTCGTTTCGATAGTTGCCGGTGAAGTTGTTCCAGCCTGTACGCAGTTGACTTAGACCACGCTTTGGCGACCGCGCACTCGGTGTCGTGTGCGGTTGGCGCACGTTTGGCTGACCGGGCAGGCAGGTTGCTGGTTGCGGAGCTTCACCACCGCACAAGTCGTACGGTGTTAGACCAAGTTGCGTGACTGCGCCGCCGAGGAAGTTCAGCGTGAGATTGGTGTCGTTTAGTAACCTGTTGACGTCCAACCGCAAAGCCGAACTGTCTGGAGCGTGATAAGAGACAAACAGGTCGGTGGTCGCAGCCGATGGCGGCGGCGGAGCATCGCCTGTGAGTATCGGAATGAACTGACTTTCGCCGCCCACGTACGCGCGGAAGAATGCGCTCATGTAGGCGAGGCCGGTGCCGCGTTGCTGAGCTTCGGTCAGTCGGCGATTGCCTGGAACGGAGCCGCACTGCGAATCCGAATGGCCGCCCTGAACGAATGTCAACCAATCATTGGTGGCGCCGGGGAAAGGACTCGAATCAGGAGACCAGATCGTGTTGTAGAAGTTATGATTCGCGCCCATGACGAGTTCGTAATGTTTAGGCGCGAGATCGCCGGGTACGTTGTAGCGAGCGTCGTCGTAAAAATGCACGCCTTGCAGATCCGCAACGTCGCCGTCGCAGTAAGGCAGCAGCACGTTGAGCGCGGCATTGTTGACGACGAAGCGATTGAAGTCGACCGGCGCGAGTGGAAACACTGCTTTGATTCCGTAGGGCGCGCCTAAATCATTGTTCAATACATAATGTCGCACCACTCCTTCGCCGCCTCGCGAGTGGCCCATCGTTCCGATCCGGCTCATGTCAAACTTGCCGACGAACTTCGTACCGAAAGGCGCGCCACCCGTTGTGTTGAATCCGTTCAGAATGTCCAGGTGCTTTTGCATCAACTCTGCACGCGCGAGAGCGCCGAGATCGAACACGCTGTTGTCTCTGGCGTTAACTCCGTTTGCACTGACGGAAACGACAACGTAACCATGACTGGCCAGGACCTCAGAAACGTAGTCGTATCCCTTGTAACTGGGAATCGGCTGGCTTCCATTAGTGCACGGCCATTGCAACAACTGCGTGCCGCCCTTAAAACAAGTCCCATGGCGGCCATGCAGAAAAACAATCACGGGGAAAGGACCACCCGATAAATTAGTCGGATAGTGAATCGAGGCCAGCAGTTCCACTGGGCCAGGAAAGCCGGTCGGCTGAAACGCGGTATCGCCGAAGTTGTACTCTTCACGCGTCACAGCCAATGATCCAGGCGCGCCCGGGTCTTGCGCAAAAGTGACACCGGCGGGGACAAGCAGCAAAAGCGTGATACAAAACGTGCGGATGTGGTTTTTAATGCTGGCTATCATTGGTTTTCTCCTTCACGCTTTAATTGGAGCTGCTGCGAGAACTTGACGCGCGCGCCCTTTTCTTCACCGTAGGAGATCGAGACCACGCCGCCTTGACGTATAAGCGAACCGTCAAACGTGATGGCGGTAACTTGCGACAGTTCTTCGTTCTCGATGCCGTAACCGACGATTTGATCGTCAACCCAGATGACGGCGGGCATTGCGCGCACGGGGAATGGACCACCTTGCACGGTGACACGCCACGCTTTATCTACAACCGCCTGACGGCCCTGAACTTCCACCGTCAGACTCTGCGGCAAACGCACTTCTTCAACGCGGTAGCCAGTCAGCCTTAAGTCGCCGGTAGACCGGGCTGACTTCGCTTCGCTTACAACTCTGCCTTTCAGGTTAAGTATTTCTCTCACTGGCACTTCCTTATTAGCAGGAGGGGAATTCCGCTGCGCAAATACAGGGAAGGCGCCTGCGAGCAGCAGCGGCAACACGACAATCGCCATCGCTAAAAAGCGATTTGTGAGACTCTGTTTCATCTGAATTCTCCTTTAATGGACCATCAGGACGATGGTAAGGATTTAGGTGATAAGACAAACCTCTACGCGAGAGGGACAGCGGGGGAACAGGTTGACCCATATGTGATCTTTCGTCGGGATTTAACTGACTAACTGGGCGGGAGTAGGCGATACCTTAATCGCAATTATAGGTGGTGTCAAATTGCAGCGGGATATCGCCTGACTAATGAGATTCAGATGGCGCTATCTGAAGTTGATCGTGTGATCCAGGCGAATCGTTTTCCCCTTCAGATCTTCAGTAGTGTGATAGTTGCTAAAGCCTTTCAGCGCTGCAACCAATGTCTTTCGCGGCACTTCTGTCTTGCTCGTCGTTTTCCCGTGCTTGCCCGGCATCGTCGAGCAAAACGTTTCGAGCCGGGTTTTGGTCTGCTTGTCGGATCGTTTCTTGAAGCCATTCCAAAGCGTCCTCGGAGTCGCATTGCGGCTGCCGTGATGGCCCACCTTGTATAAATCCACGCCGGCGAGCAACTTCTTGATCGCCGGCTTGCTGAGCGCATAAGACCAGTTTTCAATCTGCGCGTCACCCGGAAACAAGAGCTTCTTTCCACCTACCTCGAAAAGCAGAATAAGGCTGGTGTTGTTCATTACCTTATCAAGCGCGCGTACGATACTCAGCAACTGCTCTCCGCGAAGCGCACGCACTCGTTGCACGAACCAACGCGTCGCCCCCGGCGCGTTAGTCGGCGAGAAAGTTTTCGCGCCATTGAAGAGCTGCGGGTTCTTCTGGATGACAAACTTGTTCGACATCGCCTGAAGCTGCCAGAACTCGTCTTCATCTTTGCTGCGCTGTGACGTGATTTCCTCCGACTGCTTCAGGTTTGGCGGTCCCAGCACGCGGATTTTTACTCCCGGCAACACGCTCTCGAGCCCTGAACGAGATCCGTAGTTGAGGTAGTAGTTTTTCTTGCCCATTTTCATCAGGTTCTGGACCGCCGACATGTTCGACAAATTGTCGTCGCCGATGAACGTGAGTTCGCGGTGCAGAGTTTTACCGAGCACGGATTTTCTCCGTTCTGCTTCGATCAGGACTGACTCGGCGATCTCGTGCATGTTCCTTAGGGATGAAACAAACGATTGCGTCTTATTCATCGTGCTCGGCGCTTGTTTGGCATCGACCTTTGCTTTCGGATGCTCGGTCCAGGGCTGGATGACTACGTCCGGTTTGCACGACGCGATGATGTCGCCTGACGCCGTCTGCTTCGCGTTCGTGGCGAAGCCGCTGATGTGATCCTTGTGGCGATGAGTGGCCACGATAGCGTGTAGCTTTCCACCGGTCTCCTTCTTGATGTCCTGCGCCACCCGGACCATCAAATTCTCGCCGTGCGACTTCTTCTGCCCGGTGCTGCCGAAGTCAATCAGCACGTGGCGATCGCCCGTGCGTCCGTCGTAATGAAACGTCAGCAGGAAGCAGTCGCCGAATCCGACCTGGTAAGACCTTAACGTCAACTTTTTGGGTTTGATGGAGGATGCCATGATCTCGTTACCACTCCTGTCGAATTGAATTGGCGAAGGGCGCCGCGCGTTTCTTTCGATGTAGGTTCGCGAAGTTTCTAAAGCTGGAAGGATCGCGGTAATAACCGTACTCCCAGAGATATTTGAGGCGTTGCGTCTGGCGATCAGGATGGTTCACTTTGTTCGTGATGTGGTACTTCACTCGTCCATACTCGTCAAAAATCAGAGTGCCTCCGCCATAGAGCATGAGTTCCTGCTCGGCAGGCATGTCGTCTGGGGCCGTGATCTTGAGCCGGCCCAATTCTCCCGCCAAGACGGTGACGATCTGCATGTATTCGACCACTGTTTCTCTGAGCGCAAAGCCGTCCGGACCAATGCGCAAACACGGGCGCAACGAGAGCACGCGCGTATAAGAGTCTTCGTAAAGATCCAGAACTTTGCGGTTTTGCCAGATGAACCGGAACACCTCGTCGCGATCGCGCTGCATCGACTCGAAATGGACCAGGTCGTAGCTCAAACCCTCTTCGGGCGGGGCCCAGATTCCCGGCTCTTCCTCGGTGCCCTCCGACGCCGGCTCGATTCCATAGCTCTCAAACGTCTCGCGCAGAATGTCGCGAAAGTGATAGCGGGAATCGTTGGAATTGATTTCCCGGTCAGAAGTCAGGATAGCGCTCAGAAAATCGCAGAACTCCAGGTTAACCGGCGGTGCATAATCGAGAGCACGGATCACCATCGTGAGAAGATAGTCGGCAATCATCGCGCCTTCCTCGACCACACGGCCACGGTCCAACTTACCTGGCGCGACCGTACCCAGCGACTCCAGCCGCTTGGCCCAAACCTTAACGAAGGAATTCATCACGGCAGCAACGAAGATCTCGCCGCGTCGATGCGGCTCGATGAATTCGGGGTCTTTGATGTAAGCCTTGGAAGGCGTCAGCTTTACGGAGCGCCGCAGCACGTCGCCGCGCATGGCAGGCAGCTCCTGGCCCATCTCTTTAGCGAGGCCCAGGAGCAGCGAATCGCGCAACGCGTCAGCGGTCGTGTTCTTCTGCGAGATCTGCTTTGACTTCTTTTCCTTGGCGTTGAGGTCGATGATCGTCTCCACGATGTTTGGCAGCGCGAACACTGAGAGCAGCGCGACGACGTCAGAGAACCCTTCGTGAAAAGCTGCTTGCTCGGGCGACGAAGGATCGGTGTAACGCTGGCGCAGGCCGTCGAGTAACGCGTGGGCCGTTTCATGAGCGACGATGTCGTGCGAAAGACAGCAGAAGACCATGCGCTGAGAAATTCCGGGGAAGTATCCGAACATCAGCGCCTGATCGTCTTCAGAATAGAATGCGTTCGCATCGGCAAATGCATGCGGCGCAACTTTGATTTGATGCCCGTAAAAACCCCAGCTAACGCGACGGCCAAGCGCAAACTCGAACCGCGTCAGAATCCTCATGACGATTGCGTAAACGTTCTGCGCATGAAAATTCGGATCGGAAAGAAGCTTTGTGTCCGTCGCTTTGAAGAAGGGATCGCCGTCTCCGTTCTTGCTCGTGCCCATCGGCGGATACTTGATCGGCCGGTACAGATTCAGCGTCGACGAGTCGTAATCAACGACGTGGACGCGATAGCCCCATGGTCCAGGGGCCAGTTCCTCTGCCGGCACTTCCACTTGAGCGCGAAGTATTTTTCCTCCGACACGAACGCTGGGATCCTGAGCGATGATGGTGAGCGTGCGTGTTCGCGGAGTTGAATTTGCTGTCATGGTTTCTACCAATCAGAAAGAGAGTCAGCGTTTCTTTGTCGTTTTCGACTTCTTCGATTTCTTCGTAGCACGCTTCTTACTACCGCGACCGGCGGCGGCTTTTGTAGGGCTGCTGGGTGCAGATGGCTTTGGATAGACCGTCGCCATGAAATCGTAGTCCCACTGGTCGATGTCGGTGCCACCCAGGATCGGTTTCCCACTCTTGGTTATATCGCCGGGAATCTGGTAGCACATGATCGACTTGGGATCGCTGTCGGCGGTGCCGAGTAACGAAGATTCTTCCAGCGGCGTCAGCACCTGACGACGGACCATCGCCGGACTCCACCCCTGGGTCTCACCGAAAAACTCGATCGCCAATTGCTCGTCGATTAGTTTGACGAGGGCGCGCCGCATGTGTTCGTGCGGACATCCCAGCGTATGGCCGGTTTCATGCCTTACGACGCGGATGTACTCCTTTTCCGACGTATTCATCGTGAACGAATCGAGGTTCATGGTCGGTTCGTTTTTAGGAATCGTAAGGATGTCCGTGCCGAGATAGGACCAATGCCCGTCGCCCGGCACCGTCGCGATCCGCACCTGCGGGTCGGTCGAGGAGCCGACAAACTTAACGTTGGCGGTCTTATTCCAGGCGTTCATGTGTGAAATGATCCTGGACTTCATCGCGCTCGACGAAATGTCGACAAACCCGACCGTCAGCTTAACGCCTTTGTTGCCCCAGAACTTCGTCGTGAGCACGGCAATGCTCTGCGGCGTAGGTTTGAAGTTCTTATCGATCATCATCAGACGGTTAACGGGAGGATGGTTGAGTGGGTTGATCGCGGCCGCTTTGCGTGCCGCCTCGATCCATAGCTTTTGAGGCAGTCGCTTTGGCAAGCAGACAACAGGTTGATCGGCTTTGGTTGCTTTAGGCATAACTATCTCCTAATGGTGAGTGCAAGTATGGGCCGTGCTCCACTACTAATGCATAAAGCGGTGTTTTTGTTTCAAAGAGAGTACCCAGGCGCCAACAAGCTCTTGAGGAACACCGCGCGGGCGAGAGTCATTGGTTGTCGACAGGTGAAACCGACAGATCCGGCCATTGGACCGTCATTGAATCACCGATATTCAAGCGGGACCAGTATAAACTCAATTCATCAAGATGGTGAAAGATTTGTTTGAGCTTGTCTTCGGAAAGTCCGGGTGATCCCGGCCTTTTAGAAATGCTCTTTGCCTGATCGCTCATCGTCTCCGCGATTTTGCGTCTGTCTTTTGACTCGGAGTGGGCCAGCCATTGATGCCAACAGATGTAAGTGGCCGCTTCAGATTGCGCGCAGTCGTCCTGGCCTTTGCGCAGCATCTTTTCGCCTCGATGATTCAGGCGGCGCCGCAGGCGAGCCGCGTCGCGGGTATTCTTTGACGGCTCCACGATAGAACCAAACGTACCCGCGTTACCGCCGGCCGCGAGTTGACCGAAGATGCCGCGTTCGAGACCGAGTTGAGATTCGACGACCAGGTGCATCATGTCGTGAGGTATCCGTTCGTCGTAACCCGGCGCCGGGTTCATCTCAACCGTAGCAAACGGCGGACGTCGAACCTCGATGCGATATCCCCGCCGGCGTGTCTTCTGAAAAATCACTAACATGTGATTCGTGCTATTCACTTCGGATCTACGATGGACCCCATAAACAATAAGGCCCCGGTTACGTTGTCGCGAATCGCGAAGAAGAACGGGCGATCGACTTTCATCACGAAAGGCTTCGGCGGGATCGTGATCGATCCTGTGGCAATCGCCACACTCGTAACCGCCGCCGCCTTGGTTCCCTCTTCATTAACTTCGGCAAACGCCTTGTGCTTCACTTCTGAGATAAATAATCGTTCGGTTGGCGTCAACTTCGCCATTCCCGAGAAGTCCGCGATACCGGGATCAAACGCTTCTGCCATGCCGAGAGCTTTGAGCGTGTCTTTGAGGCCCACTTCAAATTCAACCTTGAACCGCGGCAGCATGATGTCGCCGGGAGTCAGTCTAAAACTATTCATCCAGGTTTCCCAATTCTCGGGCGTGAGATTTTTGTGGAAGTCATCCAATGTTGTGTTCGTCGAAGGCAAGAATACATACATGCTGACTCTTCCCTGGCCGTATGGAAGATTCACTGCCTGGAAATCTTTACCCTCGAAGTAAACGTAACGCCCGGACTGGGACATCATTTGAACTTCTTTCTGCTGGCCGTTGGGAAGGTGAAATTGATCTGGTTTGGTTTTTTCTTTTTCGAACTCAGTCCTCCACTGCCCTTTGAAATAGATCGCGTTTATGAGAAAGAGGATGGTATCGGGTTGGATCTGATCGACTATCGAATCGATAAGGTTGTCTGTTTTTTCTTTCACCCACGAATTGATCGCCGCCGGTGCAGTGGGGCTGTTGAAATCGAGGCTCGTTACCTTCGCTTCGTAATACTGCTTCGTGCGTGCGACGAAGTCAGGTTTAAGAACGAATCCCTGTCTGGCCCAAAGTGAGTTGGCGATGTTGAGTTTTACTTTCGGGTCGGCACTCGCGGGCGGACGTTGGAGTTCGGCGAAAGCGTTGTTGACCTCGTTGAGACTCAGACCTTCGATGTCCAGGACGCGCGCCATTGCCTCACGCGTCTTTCCTTCGGTGCCGTTGTAAGTCATCGCCAGCGCAATGCTGATGCTCGAGGGTGAAACGAATACATTCGTGTTCGTACTCTGTTTCAGCACCTGGTTGTAAAGCTTGAAGGCGAATTTCGACGACGCGGCGGTTCGCTGCTCAGCGCCGCTGAACGCTACGAGTTGCGAACAGACAAGCAATGAGATGATGGCTATGGCGAAAAATGGCTTCATGGCGTTCCTTTCTCGAGACAGAAATGCTCTCAGATAATGAACGTCCCCGGAAGCCGTACTTGCAAGAATCTATTTCCTGCCGCGGAATTGTTTGGCTCCGTTTATCGCGTTGTTAACGTAACATCATACGCCCATCGACCGGCTTGGTTGCCGCGAGTATCGGTAACCTTAGCTCGATAAAGAAACTGGTTGCCAAAGCTGTCTACGCGTCTTGACTCTTTAGATTTGAGGTCAACGACAGCAATGCCTAAGACCGGCAAGGTTGATAGTTCACTTGCCTCAGACACTCCGTTATGGTTTCGGTCTTGCCACAATTTTAGATTTCCGAAAATGGCATCTCGCTTGTCAATTTGCCCATCACCGGAGGCTTCATTAACAAATCTTGTAGCCTCTGGAGGAGAGATTCTTCACTAAGTCCCCGGAGCGCTTCGAAATGCTCGGAGTCATCCAGTGGTGAGGCACCCTCGCTCCTTATGGCGTATGCGGTGAGAATTGAAAGGTCGTGGTCGTTTTTAGACGTGAGAAAAAATAAGTAACTGTCGCCCACAACAGGCATGTTCGATTGAGAGATTCTGTAGAGTACCGTTTGGCCATTAGGATACTTTACAAATCCGCCAATTCGACTGACAGCGATTTCACTGCCGTCAGTGATCGAACTAGTAGCCGTCTTGAATACTTTGCTAACTGAGATGGTGAATTCAGAAAAGACGTTTTTCTTGTTTTCCGAAACATGCGCTTCAGCGGCAGTAACTTTCCCAAGAACAATGCACGCACTCTCGCGTACGGGCAGCGCAGGAAAGCTCATTGCGCCCTCCCCGACAAAGACTCTTTCAGTCTGCCACTCCGGCGGGTTGCTTGCGACTATCTTGAAATTATTGTGCCGTAGCTGCTTTTCTTTTCGGATTCGATTCTTCGCGGGATCCGGCGAGTCCGGCTCATCATACTCAGCGATTGGAAAGCCGTTTTTCTTTTCCTGCGGCGACTTCTGTCGATCGTTCTGTGCTGAGTTGTCCTGACTATGTCGGGCGAATGCGACCCCCAAAGTTCCCAAAACCAAAACGACGAGAACATAGGTGAAGATGTTCGTTTTCATAACAATCGCTCCGAAACACGTCGAAGAAGGTTGAGTTCGACGAATCTGTGAAGGTTAGGTAAAGGGACGACCCCACCTTATACGCCCCGGCATTAATACAAGTCAACAGAGAATATCCGGTTGATATCGGCCTATGAATCGAGGAAGCCGCAAGATACGAAACGAAAAGCGGCAGGGTCTGAAGCCTGCCGCAAGTCGTTGAATTCGCTGGTGCACCCGGCACGACTCGAACGTGCGACCCCCTGATTCGTAGTCAGGTACTCTATCCAGCTGAGCTACGGGTGCGAAGCCCGTAATACTAAAGCTTACGCGCAAATAAGTAAAACGGCGCTTCTAGCGCGCGAAATACCCCGGTTTGGTGCGCGCGGTCAGGTCGGATTTGCCGACTTCCACCTTGATCTCGTGCCATTTGCCGCGGACGCGCTCGCCCTGCGGCTGGTAGGCGACCGTGTAAAGAGTGCGGAGATTGGCCGCAACCTCACGATAAAGCTGCGCCATGTATTGCAGCTTGTCTATTTCGTTCAGACGCCCGCCCGTCCGGTCAGCCAATGATTGCAGACGCGCGCGCGCCGCCGCGTAGATCCCGACGATATTCGGCGTCTGTAGCGGTAGTCGCTTCGGATCGCCGGACGGCAGCGCCAGAGGGAAAATGGTGACGCCTTGTCGATCCGCGGAGGCGAGCACATTCTTCAACTCCGGACTCGAATGTGGATCGATCGTGGCAAGCGCTTCTTCATTAGTTTGCGCTTTCGAGAGCGTAGAGCGATCAGTGTTGCGCAGCGACGTGTCGAGGCCGTCCGTCAGCACTACGATTGCTTTTCGTCGTTGCCCTTCTTTTTCGAGCTCCTTCAACGCGTATTTCAACGCTACATAAAATTGGGTCTCGCCGGCGCCCTCGGCGATCTCGATCGCATACGCCGCCTTCATGCGATCGTTAGTGAAACCCGTCAACGATTTCACTTTCGCGTTGAACTGAATTACCGCGACGCGATCTTCCGGCGCGAGCGCGTCGAGAAAGCGCTGGCTGGCGAGTTTCAATTGCGGCCGGAAGTTGACGGTCGAGCCTGACATGTCGAGCATCAGCACCAGGCTGAATGGCGAGTCGACGGGCTGGAAATGCTGAATCGACTGTTTGACGCCATCTTCGTAAATGACGAAATCGTTTCGCGTCAGCGACGTGATCGGGCGTCCTTGTTTATCGACCACACCGACATTCAACTGCACCAGCGACGTTTCCGTTCGCACAACGTCGTCGACTTCCTGCGCTGTCGCCGCCAACGCGGCGACGAACACCAGAAGCGTGAGAAATGGTAATCGCCTGGGGATGATCGAAAGATAAGTCCTGTATTTCATGCGAAAATCAGGCCGAAAGTATGCCCGCACGTGGTCGATTTTTCAAACGAGCTAATTTCGGACGCTGGCGAAATGCGATCGGTTGCTTGCGTAAACGCGGATATAATGCCTGCTGTTCGTAAACACGAAAGGACCTCACCTCATTGTCGTTCCTCACAACTTACCGTCCGAATTTCTGTTGCGAATGCGGCGACAAGATCGTGCGGCTGCAGTGGCGGCCATGGACCAGCCGCCGGTTTTGCGACAACTGCTCTCGCCGCGAGCCGGCGAAGGATTACCGGCTGCGGTCGGCAGTCCTTACTATCGTTCTTTTACTGATTGGATTGTTGATAGGACGAGGTTGCCGGCGCGAGCGTCCGCCGCTGGTGATCGAGCGCCCCGCGCAACAGTCTTCGCAAACAGGAACGCCACCTAGTCAACCGTCCGCAACGGCTGAAAAAGTCTACATCTGCGGCGCCCGCACGAAGAAAGGCAAACCCTGCTCGCGACGCGTCCACGGTCCAGTGCGCTGCTGGCAACACAAAGGGTTGCCGGCGATACTCCCAACAGAGAAACTGATTATTGAAGATCGATGAGTCTGATGTTACTATCCGTTCAATTGGAGTCTCAAGTATGCAAGCTTTAGAGATACCCACCCAAATTAATTTCTCACCGTTAGCGCGACGCTACACCCTCGAGGAGTTCTGGGCCCTGCCCGAACGCGAAGATCGCGTGCGCTATGAACTTATTGGGGGATATCTCTTTATGGTTCCACCGCCTAACCCGCCTCACGGGGACGTCGCGGCACAGATGACTAAAGCGTTGATGAAGTTCGTAATAGAAAATGACCTGGACGGTCAGGTCCATCATCCACGTGAACCGATATGGCGAAGCGCGGAAGCCGCGACTTATCTCGAGCCGGACATGATGTACGTCTCAAAGGCTCTGCGAGCGCAGATGGGCGACAAACGGACTTCCGCGGACATTGTCTTCGAGTGCCTTTCGCGTAGCAACAGTATCTACGATCGCACTACCAAAGCCGACACTTACCTGGCACTCGACGTACGTGAATTATGGCTGATCGATCCTGTTACTGAGACGATAGAAGTGCGGCACGCCAGCGTGAAAGCTGACGTGCCGGTGTGGGAAACCTACATCTACTCGCGTGGAGAACACGCCAAATCGCGCGTCCTCCAGGGTGGGGAAGTCTCTGTTACGGAACTGTTCGACGGTCTCGTTTAAACCGCTAACTAATTAGCCCGAGCCCGCGACGTCGTGGCGTCCTTGATCGTCTTGATCGGAGGCGCGGGTTTGCCCGGAAGTTTCACTGGCGATTTTAGTTTCGCCATCACCTCCGCGATCGCACGCTCGAGCTGCGGGTCTTTGCCCGCCAGCACTGACTGCGGATCGTTGTCGACTTCGATGTCCGGATCGACACCGTAGCCCTCGATAATCCACTCGCCATTCTTACTGGCAAAACCAAACTCCGGCACGTTTACGACTCCGCCGTCGATCAGTCCGCCGCGATTCGTGATACCGACAACGCCGCCCCACGAACGCTTGCCAATCAACGGCCCGAGCCCGGCTTCACGGAACATCGCCGGGAAGATGTCGCCGTCCGATCCGGAATTCTCATCGAGAAGCGAGACCATTGGACCAAAGAAAACGGCATCAGGATACGTCGTCGCCTCGTCGTTCGTGCGCGAGTAGCCGAGCGCCAACACCTTGCGCCGCAAACGCTCGATGATCATGCGCGACACGTTGCCGCCGCCATTCGCGCGCACGTCGACAATCAAACCTTCCTTGTTCAACTGCGGGTAGTACCACTTGATGAACTCACGTATCCCGTTCGTGCCCATGTCCGGCAGGTGCAGATAGCCAACACGCCCGCCAGTCGCTTTCGCAACCTTCTCGCGATTGCCGTTGGCCCAATCGAGATAGATCAAGTTTGACTCGTCAGTGATCGGACGATACGAAACCGTCCGCGCGCCCTGCATCGTCGGCGTCTTGTTCAACGTGAGCTGGACCGGATTGTCTGCCTTGTTTTTCAACAAGCGATACGGATCGTCCGTGGCTTTCAACTCTTCGCCGTCAATCGCCAACACGTAATCGCCGACGCTTGCGTTTACGCCCACTTCCGTCAACGGCGAACGATACAAGTCCTCTTCGTTCTCGCCGGCGAAGATCTTCGAGATGCGGTAGCGACCCGCCTGTCGATCGAGCTCGAAACGAGCGCCGGGAAGACCGGAGCGAGGCCGCGGCGGAATCTGAAAATCGCCGCCGTCGATATAAGCGTGCTGGACAGTCAACTCGGCGATCATCTCGTGGATCACATAGTTCAGATCCGACCGGTGCGCCACATACTTCAACAACGGCTTGTACTGTTGACGCAAAGCCTCCCAGTCAAAACCGTGCATGTTCTCGACGTAAAACCAGTCGCGGTAACGGCGCCAGACCTCGTTGAAGATCTGTTCCCACTCCTCAGCCGGAACACGGTCGACATACAGCCCCGCGGTCGAGACTGCCTTTTTCGATCGGTCGCCCGTAGGCGTTGCGTCGTAAAGGTTGTAGCCCGGTCCCTGACCGACGAGAACTTTCGAACCGTCTTCTGAAAGGAAGTAGCCGCGGATATCTTCCGCCAGGGTCGATTCCTTGCGATCCTTGAGCGAATAGATCTTCAGCGTGTTCGTCCGATCGCCCTGGCGGCCGTAGTAGCCGGCGCCACCGACGACGTAAAGCAGGTGTCCCTGCTTAACTGATAAGCCAAAGTAGTTGTCGGCTGCGATCGGCGCTCGCGAGACGCGATCGGAAATGCGGTCAAAGTCGATCGTCATCGTGGCGGGCGGTTTCGGCGCGGCTTCGGGCTTCGCTTCCGCGGCGGGACTCGGAGTCTCCGCCGGTTTATCCGGAGAAGAAGCGGGCGATGCTCCCGGCTTGGGACCACCTTCGTCCCCAGATTTCGCAACGGTTACCTCATCACTCTCCGGCGGAAACGGATGCTTCACGTCCTTACGCAATGCCATCGCGTATATGTAAGTGGTCCGGTTCGTCGCGAAGTTGAACTCCACCTGCGAAAGCTGCGGCAGAAACTCGCGATCGCTGAGAAAGTAGAGATAGTTACCCTGCGGATCCCACGTCGGGTTATAGGAGTTGAAATTGACGTCCGTCACGCGCCGCAACTGATTGTCGCTGGCGCTCCAGATGTAGATCGACGAAAACTGGTTATCATTCGCCATCGTGAACGACAGGTAGTTTCCTCGCGGCGACCATGAGTAGTCGCGCACCTGCCCGCGAGGCGCATCGGCAATCTCCGTGAGCTTCCGATCCGCGAGCGTCAGCACGTAGACCTTGCCATCTTTATCGCTGAACGCGATGCGCTTGCCGTCAGGCGCCCAGTCGGGGTTGTAACGCATCGCTTTGCCGCCGTTGGTGATCTGCTCGGCAGGTTTCGAGCCGTCCTGCGGAATGAGATACAGCTCCTCCTCACCAGTACGGTCTGAAACGAACGCGATCTGCGCTCCATCAGGCGACCAGCTCGGCCATTTGTCCATCGCTCCGGAAGAATCGGTCAGGTTGCGCGTCGGACCTTTCTCAATCGGCGCCGTAAAGACGTCGCCGCGAGCGGCAAACAACACACGTTCACCCTTCGGACTGAGACCAACACTTTGAATCAGGTTAGCTGCCGAAACACGGCTCGGCCGCCGCGCGATTCCTTCATTAGGGACGTTGATCGAGATCGGCGTGCTCTTCCTGCTGCGGGCGTCGAGAACCTGGAGTTCGCCGTTCAACTCGTAAACGATCTGGCCTTCGTTGTCAGAACTGGGCCAACGCACGTCGTACTGCCTGTTTGTAGTGACCTGCGTGCTCCTGCCGGAACCGACGTTGTATGCGTAGAGATTGAAGTGACCATCGCGGTCGGAGTTGTAGAAAATCGTGTCGCCGATCCACATCGCATCGCGTGTGGCGCGTGGTCCTTCGGTGATCTTCTTCGCGCTGCGATTTTTCAAATCGAAGATGTAGAGCTGATTGGCCTGGCCGCCGCCGTAGCGCTTCTCCGAACGGAAGTCGCGCGCTTGCGGTGAATAAACCATTTCGGCGCCGCTGGGCGAGTAGTCGCCGGAACCGGCGGTCGGCATCGGCAGCGCTTCAGCCGGTCCGCCGTCAATCGAAACTGAGTAAAGACGCGCGATTCCAACCGACCACGAGTCTCTGGTTGAGCGAAAGTAGACGTGCTTGCCGTCTTTGCTCCAGCCCCACACCTGATTCTCCCAGCCCCAGCGCGGCGCCAAGGGACCACGCGCCGGGTAGAAAGTCAGTTGCTTAGGCTCGCCTCCGGATGTTGGCACGACGTAGACCTGTTCGTCGCCGTCGTACTGGCCGGTGAATGCGATCCACTTTCCGTCCGGTGAGAATTTGCCGAAGAGCTCGACGCCCGGATGCGATGTCAAACGCATGGCCATGCCGCCGGTCGAGGCGGCGGTCCAGAGGTCGCCGCCGTAGGTGAAGACAACGCGGTCGCCGCGGATGTCGGGGAATCGTAACAGCTTCGTTTGCGAGTAGGCTGTGGACGAAGCAGCAAGCGCCAGCGTGAGCAGGGCTGCAACACGGATTAGACGGATAGTTCTGAACAAAGGGGCTTACCTCCTAATTAAGTGCTACTTTCGATTTTTGAACGCGTCGTTCAACTCGGTGTGTCTACTGCTTAACACCACCGGACGCCCATCTATGAACAAATATCGTATGTGAGTACGAATTTCGAGAAGATCGCCGTCCGTAACGACCAGATTCGCCATTTTTCCGGCCTCGATCGCGCCCAAACGGTCGCCGACGTTCAGTATCTGCGCCGGATAAAGCGTGACGGCCTTCAGCGCATCCGCCTTCGACAACCCAAACGCGGCCGCCATCCCGGCATATTGCGGGAGATTACGAACTTCAGCGCCGGCGTCTCCAGTCGAGATGCAGAAACGAACGCCCGCCTGCTGTAACTTGGCCGGGCTCTCGTAGAGCGTATCGTACGAATCGTCCTCGCGAGTCGGCAGCGAGAACAGGCCCGTCAGAATCACCGGAACGTTCTTCTCTTTCAAAAGGCTCGCGACCTTCCAGGCGTCGTTCCCGCCGAGAATGATCGGCTTGAGTTTCATCTCTTCGGCAAACCGGAGTGCGCCGCGAATCTCGGCCTCGCGATCCGCGCGGAAGATCACCGGTTGCAGGCCGCGAACGTAAGGCACGAGCGGTTCGAGCACGACGTTGTGGTCGGGACGCGGCAAGGTCTTGTCTTTGGCGTAAGCGTCCTGCGCGCGGCCGTAAGCGTCAGCGTCGCGCAGCATCTTACGAATCTCCTCGACCCGGCGTTCGTTCGCTGCGAGTGTTTCCGTCAGATTAACTGGCGCCTGAAAACCGCCGAAACCACCACCACCGCCGCCGCCGATGCGCGGATAGTTGATCACCAGTGCGGCTTGCGGAACGACGGCCATCTCTTTGGGCGCGGTGCCGAGCAGGTTGATCAGCGCCGCCTGGCCGGAAATTAGTCCGCCAGTCGGGGCCGTCAACGTACTCGTTATGCCTTCAACTCGCGTCACTGCGATGTGCGCGCTATGCGGGTTAACGGCCGTGATCGCCTTCGCGTTTGGATTCAAGTCGCCGACTTCAGAGGTGTCGACCGTTCCGTTCGCGCCTTGCGGAACCTCGACGAGGCCCATGTTCGTGCCGGCGTCGATCATTCCCGGATAAACGGAAAGCCCGCGCCCGTCGATCGACTGCGCCCCGGCGGGCACGTTCACGTTCGCGCCCACTGCTTCGATCTTGCCGTCGCGAATGACGACGGTGCCGTTCTCGATGTCAGCGCCGCTGACGGTGACGATGCGAGCGTTACGAATCGCAAATACGCCGCGCGCCGGCATGACACCGTCCTGCGTCGTTGGGTTTCCGATTTGCTGGGCGAACGCAGGAACACAGATCAAACAAATCGTAAGCAGGATCTTCATGGCTTCTCCTCCTCCTGCCGATCGATGACGTCATCTTCGTGGGTCGGTGGCCGGCGTCGCGGTGTTGCTGGGGATTGTCCGCGTGCCGGAGGCTTGTTCGGCTCCGCCTGTTCCAACGTCGCGCGCTCCTTCGCGAGTTCGGGACGACGCGCGAGATCCTGCTGCCGATCGAAATAGACGGTGCCGTCGATGAACGTCGTATCGACGCGTGAATAAACGCTGAACGGGTGCCCGTTCCAGATGGCGACGTCCGCGTCTTTGCCGACCTCGATCGAGCCGACTCTTTCCTGGATGCCGAGTTGAATCGCGGGATTGATCGTGATGAGCTTGAGCGCTTGCTCTTCAGTCATGTCGCCCCAGTGCATCGCTTTCGCGGCCTCGATGTTCAAGCGGCGGGCGCGCTCGTCGGAGTCGGAGTTCATTGAAACGACGACGCCGGCGCGAGTCATGATCGCGGCCGCGTAGGGAATCGCGTCGTAAGCCTCGATCTTATAACCCCACGAGTCGGCAAAAATGGAAGCGCCGGCGCCGTGCGCGGCGATCTCTTTTGCGATCTTGTAGCCTTCGAGCACGTGCTGGAACGTCTTGATCTTAAAACCAAACTCGTCCGCGAGATTGATCAGCATCAGGATCTCGCTGACGATGTAGCAGTGAGCGTGAACGTAGCGGCGGCCTTCGAGAATCTCAACCAGCGGTTCGAGCTGCAAGTCACGTTTTGGCGGGATCAGGTTCTTGTCCTTGGCCGATGCCGCGCGATACTCGTCCCATGTCCGCTTGTAATCGCGCGCGCGCGTGAACGCGTCGCGAATCACTTCTTCAACGCCCATGCGCGTGTTTGGATAACGGCGCGTGACGCCGGGCAGATTCGGAGTGCTGCTGCGCTTTACGTTCTCGCCGAGCGCAAACTTGATCCCCGGCATCGCTCCCGGAAACAAAAACTCGCTCACCGGCCGTCCGTACTTTATCTTCACGACGCTGTTCAAGCCGCCGATCGGATTGGCCGAGCCATGCAAGACATTCAGCGTCGTCACACCACCAGCCAACTCACGATAAAGATCGCCATCGGTCGGGTTAAGCACGTCTTGAATACGCACCATCGAGGTAACTGCGAGCGTGCCTTCGTTGGTGGCGTCGCTCATCGAATG
>JBKPNH010000129.1:0-28658 GCA_046732535.1 Acidobacteriota bacterium | reverse complement strand
GGCAACGTGAACAGCATCCTTTGGGCCGATAGCTGGAATTGGTTCTTGTGATAACCCAGACTTTGTATTCCGTCTCAGCGTTTGAAGGTATGATTTCAACTCTCACATTGTAGGCTGGCGTATTGCCAAGGTTTTATCTCCAGTGATGCTGGTAGTGAGATCACATCCTTTCAGACGCATCTGGATCGTCCTTGTAAGTCGGAAAGGTTGGCGTAAATGATAAATATGCTCGCTGACCTACTCGCACTCCGAGCCTAGTGTAGTAAACGCTGAAGCCGCTCACGAAAACGCTGACAACGCTGAGAAGCAACGCGATGGCCGAGAAAGAAAGCGTAAGCGGGTGGGGTTTATCGGCTGTCTTCTCATTGGTACCGGTAGGTGTCGGGCTTTCTTCGTCGTGAGTGCCCCCCGTGGTAGCAGCGGTATCTTCAGGGGCCGAGTCTTTGTTTTCCATCCCTAGGCTCCTCATGAATAGCATTAAATGGAACGATGGTCTATTAATCAATTAATGAAATTCTCATCGACAGATGAGGCCCAAATCTTTCGGACTACAATATCCGGGTGTCGCAAGTGCATCGGCAACGCTCGCGCTCGACCGTTGTCTTGGACCATCGTTTCCTCTATGAACAGCCTCGATGTAGTAAACCAGAAGAGCGTTGATGGCTTGCTGCCGCTGACGGTTACGTGGCCGGCAGCTTGTCGAAGTCTTTCGGCCCAGTCATCATCAACCGTCTCGGTTAGAACAGCTCTGACGCGCTGAATCCCATAGAACTCTCGGTGGAGTTTCTTCTTAATGACAAAGTGGAAATGCGCACGGAGTTTCTTGTTGTATTTATTGGTATCGGTTCTATGGCGATCGGCTTCGTAGAAAAAGTGTAGATCCTCGCGACCGTTATTCGGAAAACTCAGTGTAAAGAATGCATCTGGTCTATGCGGTAACTGCTCTGTCTCGTCAAGTTCAAGCCATGCGCCATTCCTGAAAACCAATTTTGGTACTTCGACTTTGGACCATAGCCGGGGTCCCTGCTCAAAAGTACTCAGTTCGATTGAGCCGTCAGACGCCGCACATGCAAGCTCGAGCATTCCGTGAAACCGACTGATCATCACTTCATGTTTCAGGAACAAGAGTTTGCCTTGCATTTCCTCGGTTCGCTTAGGATCGTTTACATCGCAGTAACGCTTCTCGCGGTTGCGTCGAACTTCTTCGGACTTGAGACCATCTCTTCCACTCCATTCAGTACAAGTAAGTCAAGGGCCGCTGGATTATCGAGATAGTAGTAAAACTCACTTGGATTCTTTCCGCGCATGAATGCGAAACGATTTACAAGACCCTTATGGTAAAGCTGCTGCAATGGCGATACGTTGATTTTTCGTGTCCTTGAACTAATCGAACAATTAGCGATGTGGGACTGTGGATTTGATCGCGAGGGAACTGGAAGTGGTAAGTGACTCACCTGCTGGCACACCCGAGAAACAGTGGCATGCCAGTACCGCTAACTTGTTGATAAATGGCGGAGCCGACGGGACTCGAACCCGCGACCTCCGACGTGACAGGCCGGCGTTCTAACCAACTGAACTACGACTCCGCAAAAACTGAGCTTGGTAGGCACGGAGGGATTCGAACCCCCAACCTCTTCCTTGTAAGGGAAGCCGTCTACCATTGACGTACGTGCCTGCAAAATCAGGATCGGCCCTGTCGCCAGAATCCCGCAGCAAGCGAGTCGTCATGCTAAGAGAAGCGCGCAAGCGTGTCAAGGAAGCGTGTGCCGCTATCGCAGCACTCATAGGGAACACGGATAAAACGAATTTCAATCACGTCACCACCACGTATCAGGAGACGCGTGTCAAGCTTTGGCACCTGCCGCGGAGTGGCGCGTGTAAGCCTCCGTGCTCTCCCTGTTTTACACTTTCGACGTCGACAGTTTATATTCTCCCCACGAGAGCCCAACCGGAATTATCACCATGTCAATACTTATGAAACGTCGTCGTAGTTTGCTCAGGCGGGTCATTCTTTTGACCACTCTCGCTACTCTCAGCCTCCCGTGGTTCGCGATCGAACGGCCGCAGGCGCAACAGATTACCCAGCAGCAACAACAACAACGTCCCCGCCGCGTCAATAACGGCACTGACCAAACGCCGGCAGCGACGAAGAAACCCGACACGCCTTCGAGCAGCAGCGACGAACTCGACGAAGGCGACGTCGTCCGCGTCGATACGCAACTCGTCTCAGTTCCCGCGGTCGTGACCGACGGCTCCGGCCGGCCCGTTGCCGGTCTTCGTGCGGAAAACTTCCGCCTGGTCGAAGACGGCCAGGTACAAACGATCACCAACTTCGGCACCACTGACACGCCGTTCGAAATCGCATTGCTGCTCGATACTTCGGGCTCCACTCGCGACGACGTCGCATTGATACGCTCGGCGGCGAACAGTTTCATCGCAGCGTTGCGTCCGGGCGACAGAGTCGCGGTCCTGGCTTTCAACCAAGCGCAAACGATCGCCGAACCAGTCGCGACCGTAGAAGTGCTGACCCAGTTGACCGACGATCGCGAGACCTTGAAAACGGCGATCGAAAACGTCGGCGCGAGCAATGGCACGCCTTATTACGACGCGCTCGAGCGAGTTGCGGACACCGTCTTTCGGGACGCGCCGCGAGATGAAGTTCGCGGCCGCCGCGCCGTCGTCGCTTTGACCGACGGCGTCGACTCAGCCAGCAACTCAGATTTCGCTACCGCGAAAATGAAACTGTCTCGCGCCGGCATCGCTTGTTACTTCATTCAGGTCAACACGGAAGACTTCGTCGAAGACCGCTTGATGAAAGATTGCCGCGACGACGGCCAGCTCACGCTCTCGCAGCGACAGATCGAACGCTACCGAAGAATTTTTTTCCCGAAGGCCAAAGCAGAAAACTTTGATACTTTCTGCCAGATGGGACCGTTTGAAAGGATGTCGATCAGCCGCGAGCTGTACAATCTCGCACGCCGGGAGATGAACGATCTGGCGAAAGGATCAGGCGGGCGAAGTTTTGTCGCAGCGACGTTGGCCGATGCGCGCGCGGCGTTCGCGCGTGTTGCCGCTGACATCGGCACGCTTTACAGCCTGGGTTACTATCCAACGAACAAAGCGCGCGACGGAAAGTTTCGCGCGATCAAGTTGGAAGTACGCGGCGTGAAAGAGAAGACTGAGATTCGCGCTCGCGATGGTTACTACGCGCCGAAGCAATAGCACCGAAACAGATGCCTAATTCATCTCCGTTCCAGCGAATCTTACTGATCGTTCTCGACGGCGCTGGAATCGGCGCGATGCCGGATGCGCCTGAGTGGGGCGACGCCGGATCAGATACGTTCGGACACATCCTCGAGTCGCGTCCCGTCAAACTTCCGAACCTGCAACGCTACGGGCTCGCCAACATCCGTCCACTGCGAAATCTCCCGCCGCTCGCGAGCCCGATCGGCTCCTACGGCCGTTGCGCGCTGCGCTCGAACGGCAAAGATACGACGACGGGCCATTGGGAAATCGCCGGCATCATTCTGAAACAAGCATTCCCGACTTACCCGAACGGCTTTCCTTCATCCGTGATCGATCGATTCGTGCGCGAGACAGATGTGCCGGGGATACTCGGAAACGTTGCTGCATCAGGCACCGAGATCATCAAGCAACTCGGCGAAGAGCACGTGAAGACGCACAAGCCGATCGTCTACACGTCCGCTGATTCAGTGTTTCAGATTGCCGCGCACGAAGAGGTGATTCCGCTCGATCGGCTTTACGAGATCTGCGAGATCGCGCGCCGAATACTCGAAGGCGAGCATCGCGTCGGCCGCGTGATCGCGCGTCCGTTCCTGGGCCAGCCAGGCGCGTTCTATCGCACGGAGAACCGGCATGACTACGCCGTGCCGCCGCCGCGTGAGAACCTTCTCGCGGCGCTCGCCGACGAAGGGCTCGACGTTGTGTGCATCGGAAAGATTGCGTCGATCTACGATTCGGTGGGAGTGACGAAAGACCTGACGGCGAAGAACAACGAGCAGTCGATCGATCAGACGATCAACGCCTTGAAAGAGAACTCACGCGGATTAATCTTCTCGAACCTCGTCGACTTCGACATGCTCTACGGTCACCGCCGCGACACTGAAGGCTACGCCCGCGCACTCGAACACTTCGACAAGCGGCTTCCCGAGATCGAAGCCGCGATGCGCGACGGCGATCTGATGATGATCACCGCCGATCACGGGAACGACCCGACCTTTCCCGGTTCCGATCACACACGCGAGTACGCGCCCCTGCTGGTCTACGGCAAGACCGCCCGTCCCGGCATCAACCTCGGCACCCGCTCGTCCCTCTCCGACATCGGCCAAACCGTCGCCAAAAACTTCGCCCTCCATCTAGCGTCCGGCGAGAGTTTTCTGGAAACACTGATTAGTTCTTAGCGTTCAGGCTCTTAAAGATCAATTCGGCCCACTGATCGGGTTTGATGAAGCCGGTACCCCAGGATTTCCATTCGTCTGGAAAGCCCTCGGTTTTGATTTGATCGAGCGACTTCCCAGCGGCGACCTTTTTCCGCACGACGTCCGTCGTTTCGAGGAGCATGCGATGGTAGAGCTTGAGGTCGTCGATAGTCGAGAGTGGTCCGTGTCCCGGAATCAGCTTCGCGCCCGCGGGGATCTTCGGGATGATCTCGCCGATGTTCTTCGCCAGGCCGACGACGTTGCCGCCGTTGTCCACGTCGACAAACGGAAAGCGGCCGGTGAAGAAATCATCACCCAGATGGACCACGTTGGAGTTGGTAAAGAAGATAACGCTGTCGCCGTCGGTGTGACCGTGCGGATAGTGAATCGCGCGAATCTCCTCGCCGTTGAAATGCACCGACAATGAGTTGTCGAACGTGATCACCGGAAACGCTTCTTTCGGCGACGGCGGAACGGTCTGTTTGAAGAAATCGATCCGCTGCTCGCTGCTAAGCCGTTTACGCACGTTGTCGTGCGCGATGATCGGCGCCTCCGGACCAAACGAAGCGTTGCCGCCAGTGTGATCCCCATGCCAGTGCGTGTTGAGGATGTACTTCAGTTTGCCCTGACTCAACGCCTTCAGCGCCGCACGAATCTTATCGGCGAGCGGCGCATACTGATCGTCGACGATCAAAATACCGTCATCACCAACCGAGACGCCGATGTTCCCACCTGCGCCCTGCAGCATATAAACGTTGCCGGCAACTTTCGTCGCTTTAATCTCGATCTTCGAAAAGTCCGTTTGCGCCTGTGTCGCGACGGACACAAAGCACAACACAAGCAGAACCATAAACATGCGCAGCATAGAATCTCTCCAACTAGGCTTCAGGATTTTTCAACACAGCGATGAACGGCAGGTTGCGATAACGCTCGGCAAAGTCCAATCCATAGCCGACGACGAACTCGTCCGGGATCTGAAAACCGAGATAATCGATCTTCACCTCTTTTTGCCGCCGCTCGTACTTGTCGAGCAGCGCCGCCAGCTTCACACTCGCCGCTCCGCGCGCATGAAGATTAGCCAGCAGATACGAAAGCGTGAGCCCCGTGTCGACAATGTCTTCCACAACGAGTATGTGACGCCCTTCGATCGGCACGTCGAGATCTTTCATGATGCGCACCTCGCCCGAAGTGCGCGTCGACGATCCATAACTGGAGATCGCCATGAACTCGATACTCAGCCGCGTATCGATCGCCCGCAGCAGATCGCTGAGAAAGAAGCAGGCGCCTTTCAGCACGCCGATCAGCAGCGGATTGAGCCCCGCGTAATCGTGCGTGATCTGCGTTCCCAACTCCTTGATGCGCGCCTGAATCTTCTCTTCAGGCAGAAGAATGTCGAGATTTGGATTGCTGAATTCCGAAGCGAATTGAGCCGAAGACGTAGCCAACTTGTTTCTCCTTCAGGGCCGGGAGTTGTAGAGCAATGACGTTTGCATGGGTGATGCGTGGTGCGACATACTATGAAAGCTCTTCGTTCAGGTCAATGCTCGCAGCAAAGGATCCGTGTTATCCGTGATTACACTTCGCGCGTCAATTCTGTTAGCCGCGTTCGCACTCTGTGTATCCCTCTCTGAATCTTCATCATTTGCGCAAACAACGATCGAGCCGTGTCCAGCGGAGCCTGCAAAGCCCGCAATCGCGCCGGCGCCGATCAAAACAGGCGCGCGCGCGAAGCAGTCTGTCGCCGATTCAAGCATCCCCGACGACCCGACGGTCGAGAAGATGCTCGCGCCGTACAGTGAAAAAGTGCGGGCGCTCAACACCGTGATCGGGCGTCTCGACGGAACGTTGAATAAAGACGGCGCCGGCGCCGGTTCACTCGGCAACTTCGTCACCGATGGAATGCGCGCGCAGGCAAAAGCAAAACTCGGCAAACCCGTGACGCTCGCGATCATGAACGCCGGCGGCCTGCGCAAGAACGAGATCTCGCCCGGCGAACTGCGCGCGAGCGACATCTTCGAGTTGTTGCCGTTCGAAAACGCATTGGTCGTACTGGAAGTGAACGGCACGCAACTCGCCAAACTGCTCGAGGTCGCAACGCGAGACGCACAAGCCGGTGCGCGTATTCAGTTCAAGTGGAACGATCGGAACCGGGCGGAATTCATCAGCGGCAAGCTCGTCGACGAAAAGGGAAAGGAACAGGAGATCGATCCGCAGAAGATCTACACCGTCGTCACGATCGATTACCTGGTGCGACTCGGCGGCGGTTCGTATGCGTTGCTTCAGGAAGCGAAGAGCATCAAGCCGCTAAACATCACGCTCCGCGACTCGATCATGGACTACGTCAAAGCAGAAACAGCCGCCGGCCGCAGCATTCGCTCGCGTCTCGACGCTCGCTTTGTTCAAATCGGTCCTGATCGGAAAGGCCCTGAGGAACCGAAATGATCAATCGCCGCCGGTTCCTGACTACTTCCGCTGCATTCGGCGCAACGCTCATAGCTCTGCCGCGAAGCTTCGATTTAATCGGCGCCCAGGCGGCCGACACGACCATCACGATCCTGCACACCAACGACACCCATTCGCAGATCGATCCTTTGCCGCCGAACGATCGAAACGCAGGGAAGGGAGGCGCCGCACGCCGCGCCACGCTGGTCAGGAGGATTCGCCAGGAGAACCCAAACACGCTGCTCGTCGATGCAGGCGATGTTCTCCAGGGCACGCCGTATTTCAATTTTTATCGTGGCGAGGTCGAGTACAAAGCGATGTCGGCGATCGGTTACGACGTTGGCACGCTGGGGAACCACGAGTTTGACAATGGCGTCGAAGCGCTGGCCGCGGCGTTGAAGTTTGCAAACTTCGATCTGGTCTCGGCGAACTACGACGTCAAAGGCACTGTGCTCGAAGGTCGAGTCAAGCCGTACGTCGTGAAGACGGTTGGCGGCATCCGGGTCGGTCTGTTCGGTCTCGGCATCAGTCCGGTCGCATTGATCACGCCCGCAAACTTCAAAGGCATCACTTACAACGATCCCGTGGTGTCAGCTCGCGAAGTCGTGAAGACGTTGCGTGAGAAGGAACATTGCGCGCTGGTGGTTTGCATGTCGCACCTCGGTTATTACGCGAACGGTGAACGCGGCGACTCGTTCGTCGCGTCGCAAGTCGACGGCATCGACTTCATCGCCAGCGGCCACACGCACACGTTCATGGAGATCCCGGTATTCCAAAAGCAGCCGTGCGGCGCCGACACCATGATCTTCCAGGTCGGCAAGAGCGGGATCTATGTGGGCCGCATCGACTTCACGTTCCGCGTTGGGAAATTGATTGCCACTTCAGCGAAGCTGCTTGATCTAAGAATCGAAAATGGATGACGCCAGGGATCGAATACGTGCTTTAGTTCGTGATGTGCTGGAGAAAGCTACACCTGAAAGCACGCCAACTCGGTTCGTAAATACAGTTCCCGAAACCCCATCAGAGCCGGCTTTCACGCGCGACGAGTCTGCCAAAAGCGTGATCACGGAAGACGACGTGCGCGGGCTTGAACCGGGCGCGGTTTTGCGCATCGGCGAAGACGCGCGCCTGACGCCGCTCGCCGCGGACATCATCAACGAACGAAAGATACAGCTTACGCGGCGCAGTTCGCGGCGTGGATCGAAGGCGTCGAAGCACATCGCCGTTGGTGCCGATCATGGCGGGTTCAAGATGAAAGAAGAGTTGAAATCGTTGTTGACTGACCTCGGGCACAGGGTGCAGGACTTCGGCACGGATTCCGAGTCTGCTGTCGACTATCCTGACTTTGCGCACGCAGTGGCGCGTGCTGTCGCCGACGGCGTTGCGGACGTTGGCATCATTATCGACGGCGCGGGCGTCGGCAGCGCGATGACGGCAAACAAGGTCCCGGGAGTGCGCGCGGCCGCGTGCTATTCGGTTGCGGTCGCCCGCAACTCGCGCGAGCACAACGACGCGAACGTCCTCACGCTCGGCAGCAAAACCATCACCAGCGCCGAAATGCGCGAAATCGTGACCGCCTGGCTTTCCACTGAAATCACCGAAGACCGCCACCGCAAGCGCGTCGCCAAGATCGACGCCATCCAGCGACAGTATCAACGGTAGTTGCTAGAATGTTCCCGTCAGATGGGCAACTCAAGTAACGGCGAATACGAACTATTAATCGAGCAGATTACGGACGCAATCGTGGCGCGCCTGAACGGCGATGGCGACGGCACGGAGCAAGCTGCGATGTGCGGCTGCACGTCCGAATGCTTCCATCGCTGTCCCGAGCGCATGCACCGCATCGTCGACGCGGGCGCCGCGCGCATCGGTCTGGTGTTGGGCCAAACCGGCTCCGCCAAAGAGTGGGCCAGCCTGATCGATCACACGCTGCTGAAACCCGAAGCCACCGACGAAGACATCAAAAAGCTCTGCCAGGAAGCCGCGACTTATCGCTTCGCTTCCGTCTGCGTGAACCCGACGTGGGTGCGCGCCGCCGCCTGCAACCTGCGCGGCAGCGGCGTTCCTGTCTGCACCGTCATCGGTTTTCCACTGGGCGCAACGCTGCCCGATGTGAAAGCTTACGAAGCGCGGCGCGCGATCTTCGACGGCGCCCGCGAAGTCGACATGGTCATCAACGTCGGCGCATTGAAGAGCGGCGACGACTGTCTCGTCGAGCACGACATCCATTCCGTGGCCCAGGTGGCCCACGAGTACGACGCCATCTGCAAAGTGATCATCGAGACGGCGCTGTTGACTGACGAAGAAAAAGTGCGCGCCTGTCAGGCGGCGAAGAAAGCGGGCGCGGATTTCGTCAAAACGTCGACCGGATTTTCAAAAGGCGGCGCGACTGTCGCCGACGTCGCGTTGATGCGCCGTACAGTCGGATCCGAGCTCGGCGTGAAAGCGTCAGGCGGGGTCAAAGGACTCGACGACGCGCGCAAGATGATCGAAGCAGGCGCGACGCGCATCGGCGCCAGCGTCGGCGTGAAGATCGCACAGGAAGCAGCAGGAAAACCCGTGTCCAGCGGACACGGATCTTACTAATGAACGATCATGTGAAGAAGCATGCCGGCCGATCCAAAACTTCTGGCGGTGATTCTCGGCGGCGGCGCCGGCAATCGACTCTTTCCACTCACGCAACAGCGTTCGAAACCTGCCGTTCCACTCGGCGGTAAGTATCGTCTCGTCGACATCGCGCTTTCGAACTGCATCAACTCCGACATCCTGCGTACCTTCGTGTTGACGCAGTACAACTCCGCCTCGCTCAACCGCCACATCGCGCAGACCTATCGCTTCTCGCAATTCTCGAACGGCTTCGTCGAGATCATCGCGGCCGAGCAAACACCCGAGAGCCCGCAGTGGTTTCAGGGAACAGCCGACGCCGTGCGACAAGTGTTGCCGCACATCAGAGACTGGGGCATCGACACGTTGCTGATCCTTTCCGGCGATCATCTCTATCGCATGGACTATCGCCACTTTCTCGAGCGCCATCACCAATCGAATGCCGACGTGACTGTCTCCGTCATTCCGTGCGAAGCGCGTTCGGCGAGCGAGTTTGGTCTGTTGAAGACAGACGAGAGCGGGCGCATCGTCGAGTTCAAAGAGAAACCGAAGGGCGATGAGCTGCTGGAGATGCAAGTAGACACAACGCAGCTCGGTCTCGACGCGAACGAGGCGAAGCGGCGTCCGTATCTCGCGTCGATGGGGATCTATGTTTTCAAGTACGAACAATTGGAACAACTCGTGAGGGAAGATTCGACGTGGGTCGACTTCGGCAAGCACATCATCCCGGCGGCGATTCGATCGCGAAAAGTGCAGGCGCACATGTTTGACGGCTACTGGGAAGACATCGGAACGATCGGTGCTTTCTACCGCGCGAACCTCGACCTGACGGCCAAGATTCCGAAGTTCAATCTATTCGACGCTGAAGCTCCGGTTTATACACGCGCGCGTTACTTGCCGCCGTCGAAGATCGAAGCGTCGGAGATCAACGATTCGATCGTCAGCGACGGCTGCATCATCAACGGCGCGAAGATCACGAACAGCGTCGTCGGTTTGCGCAGCCGCATCTCGAAAGGCGTGCAGCTCGATGCTTCGTTCATGATGGGCGCTGACTTCTATCAGACGTTCGACGACATGAGAAACGACATGAGCAAAGGCGTGCCGCGCGTTGGGATAGGGGAGGGAAGCGTCGTCCGGCGCGCCATCATCGACAAGAACGCGCGCATTGGAACGAACGCAAAGCTGTTGAATGAAGCGGGTGTGACCGAAGCTGAAGGTCCGGGCGGCTCGTACTTCATTCGTGACGGCATCATCATCATTCCCAAGAGCGCCGTGATTCCAGATGGCACGGTGCTGTAGTTGTTATGGCTCGTGGGTGGGAAAGCAAAGCAGTCGCCGATCAGATCGAAGACGCCGAACTACGCGAGGCGAGTGGCCAGCCTGCTGCTGCGTCTCCTGACGAACGGGAAAGAAATCAAAGGCGTGATTCGCTGTTGCTGTCGAAGTCGCGGTTGCTGCAACAGCTCGAACGAGCTAAACACCCCGCGCATCGAGGCGTGTTGCTAAACGGCTTGAAGGCAATTGAGAAAGAACTTGAAGAAATTCTTTAAAGTGCTACGTTAACTCGTGCCCCGCATCCCTTCAGTTAAACTCCCAAAAGACAAACGCACCCTTGACGTGAAGATCGGCGAGCAAATCGTCAAGCTCACCAACCTCGACAAGCCCTTCTGGCCCAAGCTGGGTGTGACGAAGCGCGACCTTATCCAGTACTACCTCGACGTTGCGCCGGTTCTGCTCCCTCACCTGCACGACCGCGCGATGGTGATGAAGCGCTACCCGAACGGCGCGCAGTCCGATTTCTTCTTCATGAAACGCGCGCCGGAGCCACGGCCTGAGTGGATCGAGATCTGCCGCATCGATCACGGCTCAAAAGGAGTGATCCCGTTTCCGATGATCCAGGATCTCGCGTCGTTGATGTGGGTGATCAATCTCGGCTGCATCGATCTGAACGAGTGGTACGCGCGCTGTGACGACACAGACCGGCCTGATTATCTGCACTTCGATCTCGATCCCGTACCGGGTGCATCGTTTGAAAAGGTTTGCGAGGCGGCGCTGCTCGTCAAGCTTGGTCTCGACTCGCTGAAGATTCCGAGTTACGCGAAGACGACCGGGTCAAAGGGCATTCACGTCTACATTCCTATCAAGCGCGGGCCGACGCAGAAGCAGGTGTGGACGTTCGCGAAGGAGTTTGCGTACGCGCTCGCTTCGCACTCGCCGAAGTTGTTGACGGCGATCTACCAGGTGTCGAAGCGGCCAAGGGGAAGAGTGCTGGTCGATTACAACCAGAACGCGTGGGGCCGGACGTTGGCGTCGGTCTATTCAGTGAGACCTAAAGAAGTACCTTCAGTCTCGACGCCGGTGACGTGGAAAGAGCTCGAGCGCGGAATCAAGATCGAAGACTTTCGGATCGACAACGTGCCTGCGCGAGTGAAGCGCGTCGGCGACTTGTGGCAGCCGATGTTGTCGGCGAAAGGACGATTCAAACTTGAAGCGTATCTTTAACCGTCGGCAAGCCCACACTTAAAGTAGAAATGAATATCTGGACAGTAGGACATTCGACACACTCTATCGAAACATTCAACGCGATCCTTCTGGCGAATGGGATCGAGGTGCTGGTTGATGTGCGCACGTTTCCGGGTTCACGTCGCTATCCGCAGTTCAATAAATCCGAGTTAACTGAATCGCTCGAGAGCATCGGGATCAAGTATCGACACGAACCTCGGCTCGGCGGCCGCAGGAGTCCTCGGAAAGACTCGCACAATACTGCATGGCGAAACGCTCAATTCCGGGGTTACGCGGATCACATGGAAACGCCTGAGTTCGAAATGGGAATTAAAGCATTACTTGAACTCGCAACCGCTTCGCGAACGACCGTCATGTGTGCGGAAGCGGTTTGGTGGCGATGCCATCGAAGCTTGATTGCGGATTATCTGAAAGCCGCCGGACACACTGTCATTCACATCATCAACGAAAAGAAGACGGAAGAGCATCCATATACTTCAGCCGCCGGCATTGTCGATGGAGAGTTGTCGTATCGCGGATTGCTGAGTTAACTGGGCCGGTTGCTGTGCCAGACTTTCGCTTTCGAACCCTTCTTGCGTCGCTTCACTCCAGTCCGGCGCGGGATCTTCTTCGGATCGCCCGTCGCGGCTTTCTTAACATCGCCGCCTTCGTCTTCGGCGATCTCGGCCAGCGACCGCCGCGTGAGGATCGAGACAGGCGCGATCTCTGTGACGTCTTCCGTAGTGGTGTAGTAGTCGCGATGCTTTATGAGCAGCCATTGCCGATTGCGCGTGCGCACGAGCACCCACGATCCTTGTAACTTTCCGCCGTCGAGAGTGAACTTGAAGTCACCCTTCTGAAGCGCCGTCTCCGGATCTTCATCGCCTTCCGGTTTGTACGTTCCGTAGTCCCAGACCATCACCGTTCCGCCGCCGTACTCACCTTCCGGGATCACGCCTTCAAACTTCGCGTAGTCCACCGGATGGTCCTCTACCTGCATCGCCAAACGCTTGACGCTCGGATCGAGTGATGGACCTTTCGGCACGGCCCACGACTTCAACACGCCGTCGACTTCGAGACGGAAGTCGTAGTGCAGTTGAGTGGCGCGATGTTTCTGGATCACGAACATGCGTCCAGTGCGCGTGCGCTTCTTCTTTGGGCCAGGCTCCGGTGTTTTATCGAAGCTGCGCTTTTTCTTGTATTCGGTGAGTCCCACGGATTAAAACAATTCGGTTTGGATGGGATCCAGGCCCAACACTTCACGCACGCGTGCGAAACTACGCCGATGAATCGGCAACGCGCCCAGCGACTTGAGCGCCTCACAATGCTCAGGTGTTGGATAACCTTTGTGCGAGGCGAGTCCGTAACCAGAATAAAGCCGATCCATTTCGAGCATGTGCGCGTCGCGTGTCGTTTTCGCGATGATCGATGCCGCGGCGATGCTCGCCGACAGCGCGTCGCCGCGAATGATTCCGCGTTGCGGCACCTGACAGTTGGGAATCTTGCGCGCGTCGACAAGAATGAAGTCGGGTTGTGAGCCCAGACCATAGACCGCGCGCTGCATCGCCAACAGTCCCGCGTGGTAGATGTTGATCTTATCGATCTCTTCCACTTCGGCAAACCCGGCAGACCAGCAGATCGCGTCCTGTTTGATCTGGACCGCGAGCTCATCCCGCTTCTCAGGATCGAGGATCTTCTTGGAGTCGTTGAGACCGCGAAGCTTGTAGTTTTGCGGCAGGATCACGGCGCCCGCGACGACGGGTCCCGCAAGCGGCGCCATGCCTGCTTCGTCGACGCCGGCAACGAACCCGTAACCCTGCGCCCATAACTCGATCTCGAAACGCAGCAGGAAGTGGAGACGTTGACCTTCCGAGCGGTTCTCGCGATAGCGCCCGCGAATTCGTTTAGCTAATTGTTGAGCTCCCTGACGGTGGTCGACGTCCAGAGCTTCAAGTAATCCTTTAGGTACAGGACGGCGACGCTCGACAAAGAGCTTGTTCAGTTCGGGAATCGATTTTGCGAGGAGGTCTTCCAGAGAACTCATGATCGAATGAGCGTAGTCTGGATTTCGGATCGGCGGTTGTCAAGATAGACGTTTGTTTTTTTGCGTCTGATGTTATTCTGCGTATCCGTGAAAACGCTGCTCGCGCGTATCCCCTACCGAATGCTCGGCGTCCTGCCGTTGATTTTTTTCCTGGGTCAGGCGGTTCATTACTGGCGCACCAACGAGCTCGGGCACCTGCTGTGGATGTGCAACATCGGCAACCTCGTCTTCGCTCTCGGTCTATTCTTCGACAAGCCGGTGCTGGTGCGTCTCTCGGCGATCTGGATGATACCCGGTGTAATCATCTGGTTCCTCTACGTCGTGCTGACTTGGGGTGTGTTTCTGACTTCGACGATGGCGCACGTGGGCGGGCTGGCGGTGTCGTTGTTCGTGTTGAAGCGATACCGCATGGATCGATCGGCATGGCGCTACGCGTTTGGCTGGTATCTGATCGTGCAGTTAGTGTCGCGCTTCATCACACCGGCCGCATTGAACGTGAATCTCGCACACACGGTCGCATCGGGTTGGGAGCGCACCTTCCAGTCGTACTGGCCCTTCTGGCTTGTGTTGACGGCGACAACAGCGGCCACTCTCTGGGTATCGGGAATGATTCTCTGGAGTATCTACCGCCCGCGGGCGGCGGAGGAATTGATCGCCCGCGAAGCGTGATGACGCGGTTTAATGGGCGGTTTGATGGGCCGGACGCCGCGATTTTTCGATCAACTCGGACACTATCCGGCACAACTCGGACGGCTGACTCGGTTTGATCAGATACGCCTGGGCGCCGCATTGCAGCGCCAACGCATGGTCGGAGGCATAAGCGGCAGCGGAGTAAAAGAGAATCGGCGTCGTTTGATCAAACTCGCGGATACGCTGGCAGAGATCCAGTCCCGAGCCATCCGGCAACCACGAATCGAGCAAGTACAGATCGAATCTCTGAGCCATGGCGAGAGCGAGCCCGCTTTCGATCGTGTCGCCGGTAACCACGTCGAAACTCTTCTGACCCAAAAGTAAGGTCACAAGCTCCCGAGTATCTTCGTGATCCTCGATGTACAGGACGCGGGGGTTTTTTAATTGCATGACTGGTCTGGACTCGAAGCGAAGGTCTTGATTCCTCACCCTGGAACTATTCAAATTCTGAGTTGCCATGGATTCTAAAAAGGAATTTTAGGCCGGGCCGTTGTATATTTCTCAAGGTCAGTCGGGAAGGATACAACGACCGCGGCCACCCTGCTTGTCGTGTGTGGACGCAAAAATACGCTCGCCACTAAGGCCGGTCAGTACGCGAGCGAACACTCTAATGGATTTTTAATCCAGCCCTTTTAAAACGTTTTATCGGTTGTTTTTGGGTAGATTTTCCCCTTATGTACTAATCCGAACGAAGGGTGTAGAATCCGAGCGCTGATTTAGTCGCAAGACCCCCAAAATTTTAACCCCCGTTGTCAATCAGGAGGGTGCCGAAGTGCCTCAAAGTGTTTTAGTGGACAAGGCCCTGCAAGGACCGCGTGTCTCAGCGCCGTCCACTCCAAACAAGTTATTGAACCATCTGCTGACCAGCGACTCTTCGTTTCTGCCTCATATTCGCGTGGTGCGATTGGGGTTCAACGACATCATTTATGAATACGGAGATGCGATCGCCGACGTGTTCTTCCCGCTCGATTCTATAGTTTCATCCCTGGCAATCATGGAAGACGGTACGACCATTGAGATCTCGATGGTCGGAAACGAAGGTGTGTTGGGACTCTCGGCGTTGCTTGGAGGCGGCTCTTCGCGGCATTGGACGAGGATGTGTATCGGTGGTTCTTTAGCGCGAGTAAGCACGAGCGCGCTCGAACACCTGTTTGTATCTAACGAGAATGCGCTCAAATACGTGATGCGCAGTTACGGCGCGCTGATCACGCAGGTTTCCCAACGAGCTGTCTGCAATGCGCGTCATACGGTGCTGGAGCGACTGGCCTGCTGGCTGCTGATGGTCCACGACCGGGTCGGCGGTGAGAACCTTAGATTAACTCAGGAAGCAATAGCTTCGAGGCTCGGCGCAAGGCGGGCGGGGGTAACGGTAGCGGCTGGAGTGTTACAGTCAATTGGCGCGATCGAGTATCGCCGAGGGCAACTCCACATTAAAGATCGAGAGGGACTCGAACAAGCCGTCTGCGAGTGTTATCCAATCCTGAAGGCCGAGTACGAGGGAGTAAAAACCTGGCAGGCGTTCCCCCCCCCGCAAATTTTAGGCCTTTTCAGTGTAAATAAATAAGCGTTCGACCGGTCCTGTCTCCGACCGGTGTATGGGGATCACGCTATGAATGTATAAATCTCCGCTAAGAGCTCCATCATCGGCTGCCCTCACAGCCATCGGTGGAGTCGTTATCGGTTTACCGTGTTGCACCACTTCGCCGAGAACCTCAATCAGCCTGTCAAGATCCTCGCCGCTGAAGAACTCGCCGATTGGTTCGCCAATCACGTTCCGTTTTCCCAATAACAAGGCGTAGCCGGGATTCACCGCCAGGATTCTGAGATCGGCGGCGCTGACCACCATGACGTAATAAGGAAAGCGCTCGAGCAACTCAGAGAGGTGAAACTGTTCTTCGCTGTTTTCTCGCGTGAGATGATGCAATTCGATGGTCCGAGCGGTCAGCTCGTCGTTGGTTGTCTGCAGCTCTTCGTTGGTCGCTTGTAACTCTTCATTGTTGGTTTCGAGTTCTTCGTTGGTGGCTTGTAACTCTTCGTTGGTAGCTTCGAACTCTTCGTTGGTAGCCTGCAGCTCTTCCTGGGTGAGCATCAGCTCTTCATTGGCGGCTTGCAGTTCTTCATTGGCGTCCTGAAGTTCCTTGTTCATATCCGCGAACCGCTTGTTGCCGGCGCTCAACTCGCCGATCAACTCGGCTTGTTCGCGTTGCACTGCTTCGAGACGTTTCTTTACCTGCACTTCCTCAGTGGTGTCGATCGCCGTGATCATTGCCAACTCGAGACCGCCGGCTTCGATCTGCATCGTCATGATCGTCAAATCGATGTACCTGGCATTGCCAACGGCGGTCTGGCTAAATTCGAGATCTTCCAGAGTGCTTCCGGTGTGCTCCCGAAACGCCAGATCGATGGCGGTGCGAACGTCGTGATACGGCATGCCCTTGACGGTGTGCAGGAAGTCCTGGTCGTAAGAGAGATCGCGAATGCCAAGTAGACGACGCGCGGCCGCGTTCAGACTGATAATGCGATAGTTTCGATCAATGATGACGACGCCGGCCGTCAGGTAGCGCAAGACCGTTTCGTTGATGCGACGCAACAGGGCGACTTCGGTTTCGATGGCCGCCGGGTCATAGACAATGGCACCTCCAACCGGCGCGTGCATCCGAGTCTCCCTGCGACTGTCAGATTGAAGCGACTGATGCGTTGTATGAGGAGTGGGAAAGGCCAGCGGTCCACTCAAACAGCGATAGATCTTCCACTTCTTATTTACCTGTTCGAATGTCGCTTTTGTCGGTCGGGCAGTTTCCGCTTTGCCCAGGAAAAGGTAACCGTTCGATTGGTGCAGGGAATACGCAAAAAGGTCGAGCACTGTCTGTTGCAGTTCCGGTTTGAGATAGATCAGCAGGTTACGGCAAACCACGAGGTCGATACGCGGAAACGGCACGCCGCGGCTGATATCCTGTTGTCCGAAGATCACCGTCTCGCGCAACATCTTCGAGATGCGGTAACCGGCATCGACGCGTTCGAAGAAACGTCCCCGGTAGTCGTCAGGCAACTCGCTGAGGACGTTTTCCGGGTAGAGTCCCCGTCGCGCAAAGTCAAGGGCATCGTCGGACAGGTCAGTAGCAAAGATCTTGACGCTCCACTCGGGAAAATCAGGACCCAATTGATCGGCAATCAGCAGCGCCATCGTGTACGCCTCTTCACCGGTCGCACAGCCTGCGGACCACAGGCGCAAAATATGTCCATTTTTTCTCGCGCGGTCAATCAGCTCAGGAAGCACGCTACGTCGAATGAATTCGAACGCTTCAGCGTCGCGGAAAAACCCGGTCACTTTAATGAGAAATGCTTTTACTAACTCTTGTATTTCCTCAGGGTGGCTGCGCAGGTAATCAGAATAATCGTGCAGGTTACTCACGTGCGTCACAGCCACGCGGCGCGAAATGCGGCGCAGGATCGTAGAGGCCTTGTAGTTACGAAAATCTATATTGGTATGGGTGCTTACCTGAACCAGGATATCGCGCAGCGGGTCGTCCACTTTTTCTTCTGAAGGAATGTTGATACCTCTTAGAAGGTCGTAGAGCAACGGCCCGATCTGTTCCATTTCCACAACGTGGTCCACGACAGTCGGTGGCAACGAGAGCGGCATCGAAGGATAAGGCGCGGTCTTGGGGTTCTGAATGATCACCACCCCACCAGTATTCTTAACTTCCACTGCGCCGGCTGCACCGTCAGATCCAGAGCCTGTCAGTATTACCGCAATCAGGTGTTCGCCGTACGACTCTGCCGCGCTCGACAACAGCTTATCGACCGAAGGCGTAGGGCGCTCGGCATGATCAGACTCGAGAAGTACGTGCCCATCCGCGATCTTGACGTGCTTGTTTGCGGGGACGACGTAGATTTTTCCACCTTCAAGGCGCGTAGGTTCGTGTTCGTTAACCTCGACTATCGGTAACATGCTGCGCCGATCGAGAATCGCGCCGAGATGGCTGGGACGCTGAGGATCGAGATGTTGTGCAATAACAATGGGAGCAGGGAAGTCTTTATTGAGCGTGCTGACCAGAGTTGAGAGGGCGCCAACACCGCCCGCCGAGGAACCGACAACTACGAGGTCTGCGCTGCCTGCAGTCTGTTTTGAGTCAGCCATTTGTTTAACGAATCCGACGCCATAGTCTTAATTCACTACGAGATACTCATTTCCTCCCAATCCTGAACCGGAGGTTCCGCTATATCATCTTTCTGATTGCGCAGCAACAGTTGTCTAATGGTTGAACTATGCGCTTCCGCTTCCTCGGCGCGCTTTTCAAACATCTTTACGGCACGGCTCTGATTGGTTTTACGCGCACGTTCGACAATGCGTTTCGCAAGGATCATCTGTTCCTCGAGGGCCCGCACTGCTGACCATAAAGCGACTTCGAGCATTTGCTCTTGCCCCTCGTTCAAACTCTCCACCGAAAAGGCGTGACCGACGTGACAGCGAAAGCGGAGCAGATCGTCGTTGATCTCCCAAAGCGCTCCGTGACAGTCAGGGCAAGTAAGCTTTGAAACTTTGCCCAGCTTATCAATGCTCGCAATCAACTCGTCGCTTTCCATATCTTGTTGCGCGATTCTCGCCTCGATCTCTACGTTTTCAGGCACCGGATACCTTCTTTCATCCTCCGCGGTCTCTCGGGACAACCTATTCAGCAAGGGAGCTATCTCTCTTAAGGGCAGGGAATAATCGACCCTGATGTCCTGTATGACATTCATCGGCATGCTTGGAAACGCCGCCTCGGCAGGATCCTGAACGATAGTAATACCGCCGCGCAGTTTTATGGCCCGCATTCCTGCTGTGCCGTCATCGCGAGCACCCGTGAGAACGACGCCAATGGTTCGCGGCCCGGCCCAACGTGCGGCAGAACGGAACAAAGCGTCGATTGAAGGGCGATGCAGGTTCTCCCTGGGACCATGGACCAGTAGGATCTGGCGGTTTTCAATCAGGAGATGATGATCCGGGCGTGCTATGTAGATCCGCCCTTGTCTGATGGGTTCACCGGTCTTGGCATGAGCGACGGGCAGTTTTGCTACGCGCCGGAGTATTTCCGGAAGAAAGCTCGGCGCGTCCGCCGGAATATGGAGGACTATGAAAACAGCAGCGGACAGATCCGCGGGTAGAGCTTCAACGAGCTCAGACAGGGCTTGGACACCACCTGCCGAAGCCCCGATTACTATTGTGTCGTGCGTTGCCATAGACCCCCCTCCGGCTCAGGAATCGTGGGTAAAAGCGCTCGGATGGGGAGCACAGGACTATCGCGGGTCCGAGGCCAGGATTTCGCAAATTTACACGGGGGATGGCCGCAATCTTAGCACAAGCCGGGTTCTCTCCGAGTGCGACCCCGCACATTGCCAGTGCCCGGCAGATCCCCTATAATTTCCGCGTTGAATACCCCTTTCCTCCTGTGGGTATAGTTGGCGCGGCGGACGGCAAAAACCGCCGCGCTTTTTTCTGTCTGGAGTTAGAATCTGTGTCGCCCCAACTAATAAATGAAGCGATCTCCCATTCCCCTGATTGCCCAGGTTCTGCTGCTGGCTGTGGTCTATTTCGCCGCCGCAAAGCTGGGTCTTTCGCTCGCATCAGTCCATAAAAACGTCACGCCTGTTTGGCCGCCAACCGGTATCGCCATCGGGGCGCTTTTGATCTTCGGCCGGCGCTTGTGGCCGGGAATCTTCATCGGCGCACTGGCTGTAAACGCACTCACCGATATTCCACTCGCATCTGCCCTCGGTATCGCAACGGGAAATACGCTGGAGGCGCTTGCTGCGTGCTGGTTGTTGCAGCGATTGGCGCGCTGGCGAAACTCGCTCGACTCCGTTGCGGACGTGATGCGGTTCGTCGCGTGCGCGACTGTCCTGGCGCCGATTGTGAGCGCCACGATCGGAGGTTTCAGTCTGTATCTCGGCGGAGCTGCCGCGTGGGACAGCTTCTGGTCGTTGTGGTTGACCTGGTGGGTTGGAGACGGTTTTGGCGCGCTCATCGTTACGCCCTTGCTGCTGTCATGGAACTCGCGGCGAAGGTTCGAATCGGGAGACTGGCCCGAAATCGTCGTCCTGCTGGTGCTGCACTTTCTGGTCGTCATGATCGTGTTTGGCGGTTGGTTTCCCGGACCAGTCAAAACGTACTCTTTGTCGTACCTTTGTTTGCCATTCCTGTTGTGGGCCGCGCTCAAGTTTGACCTGCGAATCGTTACCAGCGTGATCGTGTTGATGGCGGGCGTGGCGTTATGGGGCGCAAGATCCGGCTATGGACCATTCGTGACGGAAAGCCCGAACGTTTCGCTGATCCTGTTGATTTCGTTCGTCGGAACCAGCACGTTGATGACGCTCGTCGTTGCCGCGGTTACGAATGAGCGGCAGCGAGCAGAGGCCGACAAGTACAAGCTGGGCTCGGAACTGGAGCTGCACCGGCGTCGCATTGAAGACATCGTCGCGCACATCCCGGGCGTGGTTTGGGAAGCGTGGGGCAAGCCTGACGCCGGAAACCAGCGAATCGACTTCGTCAGCAGTCACGTGGAAAAGATGCTGGGCTACAGTCAGGAGGAGTGGTTGTCGACGCCGAACTTTTGGTTGTCGATCGTTCATCCCGACGACAGGGAGCGCGCGGCACGTGAGGCTGCCGCGATCTTCGCGTCCGGAAAAGGCGGCTCCAGCCGGTTTCGCTGGGTACACAAGGACGGCCGTGAAGTGTGGGTCGAGGCGCAGTCGGTCGTCGTATGTGACGAGACTGGGCCAGTCGGAATGCGTGGCGTGACAATGGACATCTCGGCTGCGGTGCAGGCTGAGATCGAACGCGCGGATCTGTTACAGCGCGAGAGTCAGGCGCGGCAGGACGCGGAGGAAGCGAGCCGTTTGAAGGAAGAGTTTCTCGCGACTGTTTCGCACGAGCTGCGCACGCCATTGAATGCGGTCGTCGGTTGGTCGCGGCTCTTGCGTGGTGGGCAGCTCGACAAAGATGGGACAACGCACGCGATCGAAGTCATCGAGCGGAACGCGTCGGCGCAGCGGCAGATCATTGAAGACCTTCTCGACGTGTCGCGGATCATCACCGGGAAGTTGAGAATCAACACGCAGCGAGTCGATCTGCTGCTCGTGATCCATGCGGCGGTCGATGCCGTGCGTCCGGCGGCTGAGGCGAAGGAGATCGATCTGCGGATGCATTTTGACGCGCCTGATTCGATCGTCAGGGCCGACGTCGAGCGGTTGCAACAGGTGTTGTGGAACCTGCTTGCGAACGCGGTGAAGTTTACGCCGCAAAAAGGCGTCGTCGATCTTTACCTGCGGCGGAAAGGCTCGCTGGCGGAGATCAGGATCGAGGATTCAGGACCAGGTATTCCGGCGGAGTTTCTGCCGCGGATCTTCGAGCGGTTTTCGCAGGCGGACGGGTCGAGCACGAGAAAACACGGCGGGCTCGGGTTGGGCCTCGCGATTGTGCGTCACCTCGTCGAATTGCACGGCGGAATCGTATCGGCGGGTAATCGTGAAAACGGCGGGGCAGTTTTGACTGTACTGCTTCCCGCCGTCGAACCTACGTCGTCGGAATTGATCGCTATGTCAATTCCGATCCCTGATTAGCGAAACTATCGGAAGTTCTCCGAAGAGTCCTTCAACTTACGCATAGTCGGTGGCTTGGACTGCGCCGAGTTGTCGACCGGCGTTCCGCCCGAAGGATTGAAGATATAACTCTCACGCGCACGAACCGCGAGGTTCGGTTGGTTCGCCCGCACTTTGATCATCCGTCGCTCACCTGCTTGCGGCGTGCGCTTGGGATAAAACCCGATGCTGTACTGGCGCCTCAGTTCCTCAGCCACGCTGGCAAACGCCGACGACATGTTTTGCAGCGAGTCGGCCCTGAATTCACGACCGCCGGTGCTGTTTGCCAGCTCGATCAGATAGCGGGCGCCTATCTCATAATCGCCGCGGCCGGTTCCACGTGGACGCGGTGATGGATAGCCTCCTCCGCCCGGGTAACCTCCTCGGCGTCCGCCTCTGCCGCCGCCAAAGATGCCACCGAGAATCTGTCCAAAGACGTCGATCGTCACTTGCGGAACCATGATGACCTGGCCCATGTCCATGGCGGTGTTGTACTGCACGGGATAGATCAGCGCATCGAGCTCCTGCACGTCCATGACCGTGCTCTCGAAACTCGCGCGTTCGCTGGTTGTATCGACGCCGTCGGTGAACAGCACGATCGCTTTTCGTCCCTGGACGCGGCTCAGATGTTTATTGACTACGACGTCGACTGCGTCGTAGAGGCTGGTGCCGCTGTTGGTCTTGGCACGGTAGATCGCGCGTTGCAGTTTCGAGCGGTCGGTGGTGAACTCGCTTAGTACTTTGATGTCTCCGTTGAACGAAACGACCATTACCTGATCGTCCGGGCGTAGTTGATTGACGAAGCTGATCGCCGCGTCCTGGATCTCTTCCATGCGGAACTGTGTGGACGGGCTCGTATCGAGCATCAACACGACCGAGAACGGTTTGTCGACTGAGGCAAAGAACGCGACCTGTTGTTCGATACCGTCTTCCCAGATGCGAAAGTCTTCCTTTTGCAGGTTGGGAATGTAGCGGCCGTCGCGGTCCATCACGCTCACCGGAACCGTTACGAGTGTGGTGTTGACGCGAATAATGTCACCCGCGTCGACTTCTTCAGGTCCCGCGGGCGTCTCCTGTGCCTTAGGCTCAGGTCGTCGATTGTTTGGATAGTTCGCGCCGCCTAATACAGGCGGCTTTGTTGGCGGCGCAACAGGCTCCGTCGCGCTCGAACCTGGCGAACTGGGTGAACTGGTTTGGGGTGCGCTTGTCTGGTTGCCGACACGTCTGGGCCGCCCTTGTCCCAGGCCGACACTCGTGACCATCGAAAGCAGGGAGAGGAGCAGTAAGAAAGCAGTTAACCTTTTCATAGTGAGCTCCCGGCAAAGTACTCGAACGTCGGTCGAGCCTCATTCTGATGCCCTTTGGGGCACAATTAGATCGTGCGGTTTTTGATTAGAAATCAGGGGCGAGAAAAACCGTTTATCGTGGGGCAAGAATACTCCCCTCGCCCGGTCAGAGCAAGGGAAAGACCCGCCTTGTTCGAACTCATTCAGATGCACTGGAGGCGGCACTCGATAGCACGTTCCAGATAAATGGAAGCGTACCCCACGCCTGGCCGCGATGCTGAGGCCGGAAGCCGAACAGGACAACGCGGCCTTTCCCCAAACCGACTTCGGCAAGCGCGATCTGGCCTCTCAGCTTGTCTTCGCCGAGCAGCCAGCCCGAGAGCAGCACGTTCTCCTTCGCATAGCGGGCGATAACTCGCACGTTCGCGCCGTCACCCGCCTTAAACGCTGAACTGTTGATGAAGTAGGCAGGCATCGTCGCCGGCAGGGTGGCGGCGAACGGATGTTTGTTGTCTACGTCGAGCGCCAGGATCGATCCGGGACAGTAAAACTCCGACGACCGCACACCCTCGAGCACGTTTGTCAGCGGTAAATTAAACTGCTTTATCGCCAGCTCGCACGCAGCGTCGAAACAGACCAGCATTCCGCCCTGGTTCACAAACTCTCGCAGGTTATTCACGCCGGCTTGCGTTATGCCGCCCGCGAACTCCGCCGGTGTCGTGGCCTCGGCGTTGCCGTTGACGATCTCCGAGCTTCGTTGCGAAGTCAGGATCAGGACGTCGAGCTTCGAATGAAGCCCGCCCTGTTTGATGTCGGCATCGCGCACTGTCGAATAAGGAACGTTGAAGGTGTCGAAGATGAACCGCGTCCAACCTTCGTCCATGTTGCTCGACCATGGTCTGTAGATTCCGGTGCGGACCGATTGTCTGACCGGGTTCCTGATCGGCGACTCGTCGCCTTTCCTGGAGGCCAGTGCGAGGTCGGCGCGCACCTGGTTCCCGTCCTTTATCAAGGTCAACTTTCGTTCGGCGGGAGTCTCGCGGATGGCCATGACGGCAGGCGCATCGATGCCCATTTGCAGCGGCAGCGTCCAGCCGGCGACGTCGTAAGGACGTTCGGCTTCTCCCTGTGCCGTCAGACGATTGGGATAGATCTGCGGCGCGAACAATGCGAGGACGTTGGTGCGTTGCGGCTGGTTGAGGAAGACGATGTAACTGCCGAGCGGCACTTCCTGCATCGCGGTCGTGTTGACGACTGTGCGATACGTGCCGAGCTTCTCGGTCGCCGAGTTTGTTCTTTGTAGAGCCTGTGGGCCATACGTGAGATGAAGTTCCTGGTCCATGCGAAAGACTTCGACTCCCTGGCCGACGAGGCTCTCGATCATCTTCGCGACTGACTCGTCACGTCCCTGTCCTGCTGGAACCAGGTACGCGAGCGGTTCGTCTCGCGCGATGGGTGTCTCGACGCTCTTTCGTCCCAGCTCGAAGAAGTTGCGCAGATAGCTGCCGCGGAATTTGGCCGCCATCGACAAGATCCCGCGAGCGGCGATCATTTCCATGTTCATGATGTCGCGCGGGCGCCATGTGCCGGCGGGCCAGGGATCGGGAAAGTTTGTACTTGCTTCCGTTGCGTTGCGCATGCCGCGAGTCGACGACCGCGCGAGTTGGTCGCGGTTAACGCTGCTCGGAGTCATCAACCGTGCGCTGGCGGCTTCGGAAAGAATGCCGATTGAGTTGTGGAAGTAAGGCGCGGTGCGAAAGCCGCCGTGCCACCACGTGTCGTAAAGCGCGTTAGTCAACACGCCGCGATAGCCCGCGGCCTGAAGATCGGCGGCGACTTTGTGTCCGATCAATCCGACCTGCCGCAGCAGGACAGGCGAGATGTTTGGGTTCGCCGGATCGTAAAACGGTGGAATGAAGAAGCGCGATCCATTCGAGCCTTGTTGATGTACGTCGTAAACGATCTGCGGGAACCACTCGTGCCAGAACAGGCGGCTGATCAATTGCGTCTCTTTGAGATTGAGCATGAACCAGTCGCGGTTGTCGTCATGTCCGGCGTAATGGTGATAGAGCTCGGGTGGTTCGCGTCCTTCGTATGGCGTGCCGAGTGTTTTGCGATACCAGTTGGCGACGATGTCGATGCCGTCAGGATTGGGTGAGGGGATCAGCAGGAGTATGGTGTTTTGCAGGATCTCGCGCGTTTCGTTGTCCTGGGCCGTAGCGAGCTCGTAAGCAAGCTGCATCGACATCTGCGAAGCGACGATTTCCGTCGAGTGTATCGAGCAGGAGATCGCCACGACGACCTTGCCGTTCGCGAATAGCCTGTTGCGCTGAACGTTTTGCGTGACTTTGCGTGGGTCGGCGAGTTGCTGCTGGATGTCTTTGTATTTTTCGAGCGCCAGTATATTCTCTCGCGCACTGATGAAAGCTACGATCAACGGACGCTTGAGAGTCGATTGGCCCAGTGTCTGGACTGTCACGCGATCCGAGGCGCGATCGAGACGATGGAAGTAGTCTGTGATCTGCGACCAGCCCGCAATCGTTCGATCGTCGCCGGGCATGAATCCGAGAACGGATTTCGGAGTCGGAATAGCCGATGAAGTTCTTTGCGCGAACGCCGCATCAGAGAAGGTTACGAGCGAGAGTATGGCTGTCAGGCAGACGACGAAGGATCGACGGCTAATCATGGCCGACGAGTCTAGCACAACCACGCCGCGCAGTTTTATGCGCCGGCTTCACTACTGGTGGTCGTTGTTTCTGGCCGGCGCGCTGCTCGGCACGCTGGGCCCACCGATCCTGATCGTCGCGTGGCTGGTGAACAAGCACGACCTTGTTTATCCCGTGGCACTCTTCGGCGCGAGCCAGTGGCTGCGCTTCAGCGGCGTGCGTGTACGCGTGAAGGGCCTCGAACTGCTCAATCCGAAGCAGACCTACGTTTTCGTCTCGAATCATCGTTCATATCTCGACACCGCAACGCTGTTCATCTACACCGGCCGTCGCATCGGACTGCTGGCGAAGAAAGAGCTGCTGAAAGTGCCGGTGCTCGGCGTTGGCATGGGCTTCGTAAACGTCATGGCGATCGATCGCACGAACCGCGAAAGCGCGATCCGCACGACGGAAGCGGCGGCGCAACGCATCAAGTCAGGCGTATCGTTCGCCGTTTTTGTCGAGGGCACGCGCGCGAAGCCGGGCGAGTTGTTGCCGTTTAAGAAGGGCGCGTTCTACATGGCTCGCCAGGCCGGCGTGCCGGTTGTTCCCGTCGCGATCAAGAACTCAGATGTGTTGATGGGAAAGGGAACTGGTGAGGCCAGATCGGGAACGCTCGAGATGGTGATCATGCCGCCCGTCGAAACCATCGATCGGACCACGGACGAAGCAATCAATGAATTGATCTCCGAGGTCCGACAATCAATCGCCAACGAACTCAATTCGTGAACGTGTAGACCAGATCGCCCGTGACTCTGACGATGATGCCGTCCTGAGTCGTCGGCGCGAACGTCGCCTGGCGAGCCGCTGCTTCGGCAGCTTCCCGCAATACGGCCGGTCCATTCATCGCCCTCGCTGAAACAACCTTTCCATTCTGGTCGATGATCACGCGCACGGTGATCTTGCCTGACTCCTTCAGCCGCTTCGCTTCCTCGGAGAGTACCGGCTTCGGCAGCGATAGTGCTTTCGAATTCAACAGACCGCCTTCGATGGGTTTTACGCCTTCGGACGATGGCGCGCCGCCTTCATCCTCGCCGACCTCGGTGACCTTCAACGTTGCACGTGCCGGCGTAAAGTCGCTGTAACGAACTTGCATCCGAATGTGCAACGAGCCGCCGTTATCGAAGATCAACTCCTCGTCGGCGTACGAGTAGGTCGGAAACCAGTAACGGCCGTCGATCTGCTCGCGATATGTTTCAACGATTGGAAACTTGTTGATTTTGGTTTCGGGGACACCTTTTCCCTTGGTCTTCACGATCAGCAAGTCGCGATCGTCAACCCACACACGGCCCACGAAAAGACGCTCTTTCGTTTTCTTTGGATCGGGTATGACTTTCGGAGTCACGTCGAAGACGTAGAGATCCAGCTCGTCGATCTTCTCTTTGCCGACGTACTTGATGTCGTACCGCGGAAGCATCGAAGGCTCGAGCGCGAAAGGATTGATCCCGCCGAGGTCTTCGAGGTCTTCAGGCGTGACGATGTCTGACATTGTAGACATGGGGAAGTAACTGATCTTCTCGTAGCGATTTCCCTGATCGTCAAAAGTGAACGTCGAGACGCGATGGTACTCGCCGGCGACTTGCCCGCCCATGCCGATACTCTGAAGCAATGCGTCGCGTTTGAAAGAGTAGTTGTTAAGAGCGCGGCGAAACTGTGTTTCCTTAGCAGTGAATGCCTGGATGATTTTGTCTGCTTCTGCTGGACTGACCGGGCCGGTGGCTCGGGTCTGGGCCGATGCGTTTAGGGCCAACAAAGTGACTAGGACCAGCGCGGCGTTTAAAAAGCGTACTGCGAATAGTTCTTTCTTCATCTTCTACCTGACATAAGTGGGTTTGGGGCGCCCTGCCGTTCGTTAAAACTTACGAGTGCTCAGATGCGAGTACGAAAGACTGCTGTTGCCAGCCGGACCTCGGTCTCTGCGGGGTTCAGGGCTGGCTGGACGAGAATGCCATTTTCCTGTTGCAAAATTTCCTGCAAGTAGTGTAATGTCCCCAGACTAGAATAAGTTATCGGTCGGCCAGCGGCAGGTTCGACAAAAAAATAAGCCCGATTGGCCTCGAAATTCTAGGGCTCGCTGGTTTGAAAGTATAGGTTTCTCAAGGTCCTCATGTCGGCAACAGGCACTCGTCCTAAATCCGTGGAGCTTTACGGCGCGGGAGCGCAGACGTGACGCCGAGCGGCGGCGTTGCTTACACGGTTCGGACGATAAATCAGGCTTTGGGAGGAGCTTGGTTTTACGTGGTCTGATGTCGATGATGTGCGCGGTGATTAGCTACTCCTTCTGGGCGGGGTGGCTTAAAAAATCACCGCGCACACCCCAGCTCAA
>JBKPNH010000128.1:0-24102 GCA_046732535.1 Acidobacteriota bacterium | reverse complement strand
AGCTTACACTGCGCGGTAACCCCGATTTCAGAGGCGTCATTCTCGTCATGGGCCAGGGCGTGGTGGAGCGCAACGGCGGCGGTAACGGAGACATACTCGGCGGCATCACGATCGCGAAATTCGATCGCACTTCGGGTGACTTCCTCGCGCCCACGTTCCATACCGACGGCGGCGGCAACTCGAACATTCAGTACGACTCGGCATCGGTGAGACGCGCACTCGCGGCGGCGACGAACATCTCGGGTGTCCGCGAGTTCTAGTCGATCTTTTCCCTTGCCAATATCTAAAAATCCGTGTTCTTCTTTGCAGCGATCGAGGAGAACACGGATTTATGCTAATGCGCCTGTTAATCGTTGCCGTCGTCGCGGCCCTGCAAACCGGCGGCGCCAAACCTCAGAATTCACCGACAATCGAATTGAAGCCGTGTGAGCCGAGAGGCATCTCAGCTCCGGCGAAGTGCGGCACGTTCGAAGTCTTCGAGAATCGCGCGACCCGCAAAGGACGCAAGATCAACATCAACGTCCTGGTGTTACCAGCCACCGGCGAACCGCGCGAGCCGGATCCGTTCTTCTACTTCGCCGGCGGACCGGGCTCCGGCGCAACTGAAGATGCACCAGGCGTCGCACGACAATACGTCAACATCCGTGCGCATCGTGACCTCGTCTTCGTGGACCAACGCGGCACCGGACAGTCGTACCCGCTGGACTGCGAATTCTATGATTCCAAGGATCCGCAAAGTTATCTCGGTCATTTTTTCCCGCTCGACGGCGTGCGCAAGTGCCGCCAGGAGCTCGAGACGAAAGCTGACCTGACGCTTTACACCACTACGATCGCGGCCGACGACCTCGATGAAGTGCGCGCCGCGTTGGGCTACGAAAAGATCAATCTCCTGGGTGGTTCCTACGGCACGCGGGCGGCGATGGTCTATCTGCGACAGCACCCGCAACACGTGCGCACCGTCATGCTTCAAGGCGTCTCGCCGACAAATCAGTACCTGCCCAAGGACTACGCAGAGCAGACTGAACGCGCGCTTCAGGGTGTGTTATCGGAATGCGTGGCGGACGAGGCTTGCAACAAGGCATTTCCGAATATCAAGAGCGAAACGAAAGCAGTGCTCGAACGGCTGTTGAAAGGCCCGGTTGACGCTGAATTTCAAGTGCAGGCATTGCCCGCTCCGATCAAAGTGTCGTTGTCTCGCGACCTGGCGGCGGAAGCCATTCGTTACATGCTTTACAACCCGGGCGCGGCGACCCGTATTCCTCTGTTCCTGCACCTCGCCGCCGAAGGTAACTTCGCGCCATTGGCCCAGGCCGCACTCAACTTCCGGCGAGGTCTCGTCGGCTCGGGTAGTAACGGAATGTATCTAACGGTCACGTGCGCGGAAGATCTTGCGGGGATTAAACGTAAGGTAGATGAGCGCCTCGCGCGGAATACTTTTCTCGGCGAATATCGCCTGGTACAACAGCGCGAGGCATGCGCTCTATGGCCGCGTGCAACTATTCCTTCTGACTACGCGAAACCTGTTCAATCGGACGTGCCCGTCCTGATCTTCACGGGCCAATGGGATCCGGTCACGCCGCCGGAGAACGGCGACTACGTAGCCCGCACGTTGCCAAACAGTCTTCACATCGTCGTTCCGCAGGGAGCGCACGGCCTTGGTAATCTCGAAGGTAGCGAGTGCCTTAGTCGGCTGGCCGCTGAGTTTGTCGAACGCGGGACCACGAAGGGACTCGACACATCATGCGTGAAGACGGTTCATCGTCGTCCCTTCGTGCTAAAGTTGTAAGCCTGAAAACGTTCACAATTATGGATAAAATCCATCCACCGGTAGAGTTGGACCAACTCGTGTAAAACTTCTTGACTCGCCCTTCGAGACGATCCTATTCTCACCGCCACCACGTCGTCCCAACAAAAGATCTCCCCGTTTTCCACACGCTACTGATCTATCAAGGAGCCCGCAATGCTACGTCTCAAATCACTCAGCCTGATCGTTATCTTACTGGCACTCGCAGGATGCCAGGTCGAACCTGACAAGACGTCGACGGCGAACACATCAGTGCCCGCCACAGCGTCCAACGGTAAGATCGCGATCACGACCTCGTCCGAAGAAGCGCGTAAGGAATTTCTCGCCGGACGCGATCTATCTGAAAAGCTCCGCATCACCGATTCACTGCAACACTACGATAAAGCCATCTCACTCGATCCGAACTTCGCTCTCGCGCACCTCAATCGCGCGCAGACTTCGCCGACCGCAAAAGAGTTTTTCGATCATCTGAAACACGCCGTCGCACATTCGGCGGACACTTCTGACGGTGAACGAATGCTGATTCAAGCCGCCGAAGCCGGCGCAAATGCCAACCCGACGAACCAGAAAGAGATTCTCGACAAGCTCGTCGCCGCCTATCCAAACGACGAGCGCGCGCATTTCACGCTCGGCGGTTACTACTTCGGACAGCAGGACTTCACGCAGGCGATCAGTCATTACAAGAAAGCGACTGAACTGGCGCCCAACTACTCGACCGCCTTCAACATTCTCGGCTACGCCTATCGTCAGAACGAGCAATACACCGAGGCTGAGAACGCGTTCAAGAAGTACATCGAGCTGATCCCCAACGATCCCAACCCGTACGATTCATACGCCGAGCTGCTGCTGAAGACCGGCAGGTTCGACGAGGCAATCACGCAGTACAACAAAGCCCTCGCTATCGATCCGAACTTCCTGAATTCGTACTTCGGCATCGCGGCAGCCCTGACGTACAAAGGCAAAGCCGCGGACGCCGCAGCCGAGTTGCAGAAGATCACGGACAAAGCTCGCACCGACGGCGAACGACGCACGGCGCTGTTTGGTCAGATGGTTGTGGCGGCTGACGGCGGACATTGGGACCAGGCGCTGGCGGAAGTCGAGAAGCAGTACGCGTTGGGACAAAAAAGCAACGACGTTCCCGCCATGGCCGGCGATCTTCAACTGAAGGGAAACATCCTGATCGAGATGGGCCGCTTTGACGGCGCGAAGAAGGCGTATGAGGAAGCGTTGAAGATGATTTCGGACGACGCCAACCTGTCGCAGCAAGTCAAAGACAACGCGGCACGTTTCCATCACTACAATCTTGCGCGGGTCGCCGTCGGCAAGAAAGATCTCGCTGCCGCAAAAACCGAGACTGAGACTTTCCGCAAAGCAGTTGAGGCCGCGAAGAACCAGAATCAGATCAAACAGGCGCATGAACTCGCGGGCATGATCGCGTTAGCGGAGAAGAACTATGATCAGGCAATCGCTGAGCTCAACCAGTCGAACCAGCAGAACCCAAACAATCTCTACCTGCTTGGCCAGGCTTACGAGGGAAAAGGCGATGCAGGGAAGGCGAAGGAGTCGTTCAGCAAGGCGGCGAAGTTCAATTCATTGCCGCAACTGAACTACGCGTTTGTTCGCACGAAAGCTGAGAAAGCGATTGCGAGCTGAAGAGAACCACGGATGACACGAATCAGTGCCATCCGTGGTTTTAATGACTAGTTCACGAACTGAAGAATTCCTTCGAGGATCGTTCCCAGGATGCTGTAGCCGCCGTTGGAGTAACTGCCGTAGCGCGAACGGCTGTAGTAACCGTCTTCGTAGCCGCGACGAAAGCCTTCACGGAAGTAGTGCTGATACTCGCCAAGGTCGACGTAGTAACCGTCGTATCCGTAGCTCGCGTCCTGGTAGCCGTAAGCTTCGTTAGGATTGAAGCCCCACCCGTCCTGCCGGTCGGCCTGGCCGGCTTGGAAGCCTTCGCGATAACCGTCGTTGATGGCGCGTCGCAACATCTCCGCGCCGTATTGGTTGGTGGAGTAGTCGTTGCTGCCGCGTCGATAGCGATAGTTGTACGGGCCGTAGTCGTTGTAGCGCCACTGCTGCAAGCGCAACTGATCGCGGCGCAGTTGTTCGAGGTAACGCTGCTGGTATCGCAACTGGTTTAGGCGTCGTTGCTGTTCGAGCAGGCGTTGCCGTTGCTGAAGGTTGTTTTGGCGGCGCAGCAATTCCTGACGGTAGCGCAAGTCGCGTTGTTGCTGCTCTGAACGCCAGTTACGGTCACGCCAGTTGTTGTCATTACGATCACGATCGCGCCAGTTATCGTTGCGATCACGATCGCGATCCCCCTGCCGACGGTGCAGTTGTTCCTGCTGTTGTTGCTGGCGTTGGATCTGTTGTTGACGTTGTTGCTGCCAACGATCTTCGCGCTCGCGTGACTGCTGGACCTGCTGCTGGCGTTGTTGTTCCCAGCGTTGCTGCTGCTCGCGAGAGCGCTGAATCTGTTCCTGACTGCGATTCCCTTGTTCCCAGCGTTCCTGGCGCTCGCGTGATTGCTGGATCTGTTGTTGACGCCGTTCCTCCCAGCGTTGCTGGCGCTCGGCGCTGTTTTGTTGTTGTTGTGTTTGTTGTTGCTGCCGTCGAGTTTCACGTTCCTGTTGGCGCTGCTCGCGCGCGGCCTGGTTTTCCTGACTCCGCTCATCGCCCCGGCCGCGTCTGCCCTGGGCACTGGCGAGGCCGGCTGTCCCAAGCAAGGAGGCGATTATCGCAAGAGACAAGCCTATCTTTTTGATCTGCTTCACTTCTTTAGTTTCCTTTCAGTACTGACAAGCGGAGAGAGGTCGACGCCAGACTGTTCGGCAAATGCCATTCCATCATCAAAACGCAAGGAAAACCGCAGGTTTTGTGTACGTTTAACGAAACCATATGATTCGCCTTCAAACGATTTGGGTTAAGGAATCGACTCAAAACCCCAGGGTTTTGCTGGTGGCATGGTCCTTGCCGCCCTTTTTTCTGAAAACAAAATGTGAGGGGGCAGTGGGCAACATGAATAACCTAAAAGTGTGGCCGCATTTGACGATCGTCGCGATCATCTGCGCCGTGGTAGCGGGCGTAGGCGTCGCGTGGTGGATGAAACGCGAGCCAACCGCATCGGCGAAAGAGGTCCCGAACGCTGCGCGCATTCAACGTGTTGAAGGCGACGTGGCGCTAAGCAACGCTCAGGACAATGCAAGCGCAAATGCCGGCAGCGATCAGTGGATCGCGGCGACCGCGAATCAACCGTTTTCGGTCGGCGACCGCATCTACACGCGCGACAATTCTCGCGCGAGTGTCGCTTTCACCGGACGCAACTTCGCGCGCCTCAATCCGAACACTTCGGTTGACGTTCTGACTCTGGACAATCGACGCACGCAGTTGGCGCTGCGCGACGGCTCGGCCGTTTTTGACGTCGGATATTTGGACCGCGGCGATCTCTTCGAAGTGGCGACGCCGTATGGCGCCGTCGATTTCGAACAGCCCGGTCTTTACAACGTTGGCATCGACAACGGCCAGGTGCTCGTGTCCGTCTTGAGCGGACTGGCGCAGGTAGTCGGCCTTGGCGGCAGTGGACAGATCAGCAAAGGCGAAATGCTGACGCTGCTCGGACAGACGGCGGCTGACGTCGTGCTTTCGCAGATCGACGGCCGCGACGCCGGATACCTCGTGGACGATTACTACGCCTACCAGTATCCGCAGTACTACGACGGCCGCTATCGCGACTACAACGTCTACGCCAATGATCCTTATTACTTCGATCCGTATCGCCGCAACGTCAGTTATCAGTATGTGAATTCATATGTCCCCGGCCTGTATGACCTCGACTACTACGGCGACTGGCGCAACCTGAACGACTATGGCTATGCATGGTCGCCGCGCGTCGACGCTGGCTGGATGCCTTATCAGGCGGGTTACTGGATGACGGATTATCCGTATGGTCCAACCTGGGTATCGAGCGAGCCGTGGGGCTACGCGCCTTATCACTACGGTCGATGGGCCTTTGTCGGTGACCGCTGGTACTGGGTACCTGACACAGTGAACACGGCGCCGTCGTATTCACCGGCTCTCGTGGCGTTCGTACCTTTTGGACAGAACGAAATTGGATGGGTGCCCTTGGCGCCGGGCGACGTCTACGTTCCGCGTTACTACAACGACGGTTGGCAGCCGTATTACCTGACCAACGATAATCTGTATCAACGTGTAGTGAACCTCGGCGTTCCAGGCGCGGTCACGGTCGTGCCGGTTGACGAGTTCATGCGCGGTAACGATTGGAGACGTGCACGCAGGGCTGACGCGGGGATGCTCGCGAATGTCAATCCGGTTCTCGATCCGTTGCTGTTCACGCCGTTGAGAAATGCCGTGATTCATTCAGCGTGGGGGCGTGGGAAGAAAGACATTCCTCCGGGCATCGCGAAGAAGTTGGATGATACGGTGGTCGTGACGAGCAGAACGCCTGTTGCGCCGTCGTTCCGGCCTGATTTGTCGCGCTCGAGGCGCGTTGAAACGGTGTCTGATCGAGGTAAGGGTCAGAAGTTTAAGGTCCGAGACGAAAGATCCAATGGAAGATCATCCGTTCAATCCGTGTCCAGACCAGTGCAACGCCCGGAACCCGCAGCACAGAAAGTGGAAAAACAGCAGGGTGGCGTCGGTCGCGGTCAGGAAAAACGCCAGGCCGCACAGGTTGAACGTCCGGTGAGACCGGTGCAACAGCAGCAACCGAAGGCGGAGCGCGTCGCTGCGCCGGCCAAGGCACAACCGAAGGCCGAAAAACCTAAAGGCGGTGGACCGCCGGCTGAAAAGGGCGCCGGACCGCCGGCTGAAAAGGGCGGCGGTAAGGCTAAAGGCAAGAAACCGTAGCTCGCATGGGAACACGGACTTAAGAAATCTATTTAAATCCGTGTTCCCAAATTTCTTCCTCAACTCACCTCACCTGTGATAAGAATACGCCGCTTCAGGAAATCTCCCGGTTTCAGTTCTTTACTCCAATAAACATTAGAAAGGCGGGTTCCCCTCGTGCATTCCAATAGACGTACCTTCCTCGGCGGCGTAGGCGCCGCTGCAATCACAGCCGGCCTCATACGTGTCGAGCAAGCCCAGGCTGCAACCGGATCGAATCAACGTGCTAACCAGTGCGCCAAGCTGCGCCGTGACGCCGCCACCGCCGGCCTCCAGGCCACGCCGCAAAACCTTCAGCACCCAGGCAACAACGACGAAGAGCTTTACCCTGACAAACTCGGCAGTTATTCAAAAGGCCTGCCGCATAATAACGACGGAACAGTCGTCGCAAGCGCTTACGCCGCACTCTTGCAAGCCATCAACAGCGGCCGCCCGGCAGATTTCGACGCGATTCCACTCGGCGGCAATAGAGGTTTGACGAACCCGCAATGCGGCCTCGCGTTCGATATGGAAGGACCGGACGCGCACGCGCTGGTCCAATCACCGGCGCCAGCGTTTGCGAGCCGCGCACAAGCCGCTGAGATTTCAGAAAACTATTGGATGGCGCTGCTGCGCGACGTTCCGTACTCGCAGTACTCCGGCAATCCGATTGCCAACGCCGCCGCCGCCGATCTGACTCTTTGCGGCAGTGACTTCAACGGTGCGAAGAGCGGCGGCGCCGTCACGACAGCAACGCTGTTTCGCGGTCTGACCCCCGGCGATCTGCTCGGTCCGTATCTGTCACAGTTTTTCTACCAGGACTGCAACTTCGGCGCGAACAAGATCGAACAGAAGATCACGACCGCGCTGCCAGGCATCAACTACATGACCGACTTCGCGACCTGGCTCGCGGTCCAACGAGGCATCAACCAGGGGCCTGACGCGTTGGATCCAGTGCCACGCTACATGCGCAACGGCCGCGACATCGGACAGTGGGTTCACATCGACGTTTTGTTCCAGGCGTACTTTCAGGCGTTTCTGGTCCTCGCCGGCGCAGGCGCGCCTTTCGACGACGGCAATCCATACAACGGCAACCCGAGCCAGATCGGCTTCGGTACGTTTGGCGGTCCACACATCGCGACCTTGCTGTGCGAAGTCTCGACCCGAGCGCTAAAAGCCGTTTGGTTTCAGAAATGGTTCGTGCATCGGCGTCTGCGTCCGGAAGTGCAGGCCGAGCGAGTTCATCGAACGCTCTTCGATGGCGCGAACTATCCTGTTCATCCCGAGATCCTCAACTCGTTCTCGGATAACAATCGACTGAAAGGTTTTATGCCGCCGGGCAATGCGTTGCTGCCGATGGCGTTTCCGGAAGGATCGCCAACGCATCCGGCGTACGGCGCGGGACACGCAACAGTCGCAGGCGCCTGCGTCACGATTCTGAAGGCATGGTTCAAGGAAGCAACGCGCCTCGTCGACATCGGACTCACTCCGCTCCAGCCGACAGACGATGGTCTAGGTCTCGTTCCTTATTTGGGCCCTGACGCGGGTGATCTGACAGTCGCCGGTGAACTGAACAAGATTGCTGCGAATGTTGCGTTGGGAAGGAACACCGCGGGTGTTCACTGGCGTTCGGACGCGACCGAGTCGCTGAAACTGGGCGAGCAGATCGCTATTGGAATTCTGCGAGACCAGCGCGCTTGCTACAACGAAGTATTCAATGGTTTCAGTTTGACGAAGTTCGACGGGACGACTGTCACGGTGTAGTTCGGATCTCGACGACGGCAACGCCGCCGGGAGCGATCTGGATAGTTAAGTTATTGGGATTCAGGGCGCGATCGGTGATCCAATCGGTCGCGCTCTGAATTTTTGCATTCCGCAAACCTATCGAGACGTTCACGTAAGCACTGCGATCTACCTGCGCCATTCCCTGCTGTGTCTTGAAGACGCCGTTGTTGTTGAGCAATGTCACGATCCAGCCGTTTGAGCCCCGGTTAATCAAGTATTCAACGTCTCCCGTAACCTTAACTGGGGTTACATCCGCGAAGATGTGAACCAGCATGTGCGCGGCAAAGGGAGTCATCCGTTCATCCTCGCCAAGCAGGTCCGGCAACGCGGATAAAACCACAGTTCCCTTCCCGACTCGATTTGTCGTGACTAACGGATCGCCATTCGGCGCGGTAACGAGCGAAGTTGCGCCTTTTAATTCGACTCTCTCGTAACGAAACATCTGCCCACCCAAATCCTGCGCATCTTCACAACGGGCACCATCTGCTTCCGCCATCGCGTTCGTCAAACGAACGCCAAGTAGTTGCGTCGGCAAACCTTTGATTTGTGCTGCATTCAAAACCAGGGTGCCGCCATTGCGAACATAATCCATGATTCTCTGTGTCGACTGAGCGGACCATTCAATCCTTCCGCCAACGACCACAGCGCGATAGACACTCAGTGGGGACTTATCCGTCGCCGTCAATACATCAAAAATATCGCCGAACACACCCGACGTGAACGGTTGCCTGTCCGCAATTGCCGGCTCGCCTTCCACGACGAGCCCCGGATAGTAAGCCACGCCAAACAACTCCCGCAGCGCGCGATCCCCGCGGTCGATCTGCGCCACTTCGAACGGCCACTGCGGATAATCCGTCATCTCGAAACCGTGTGCCGGATCCAGCAGAAACGCTATCGGCGTGTACGGCGTCCCGCGATCCGGATGCTTCTCGGCGAAACGCACAAACTCATCTGTGATCCGTCCGAGCGGATTCAGTTGAAACGGATGCTCGCCCGGCCCGGGTTTGAAAAACTGATCATGTCCCTGCTCGAGATAGATGGCCGACGCGCCCGACATGTAATAGAGGTAATAGTTCTTCCGATACCACGACAGCGACGGTCCCATCGTCGCGCCATAGCGCGAGTGATAAAAATGGTCCGGCCCGGCGAAGTTTTGCGCGCGCGTGAACGTCGTCGCCGTATCACCAAAGTTTGGCGCGTGATAGTAAAGAAACCCACCGCCAAACTGTCTCGCCGCTCCGCGCGTGAACGCGATGCGCATGCCCGTCATCGGCATCACTGCCGCTGTTTCCATCCCCAACAGCTTCACGCCCCAGTCCATCAACGCGTGCGCGAACGACGTGCTGGAGGTCGATTGCGCCGGGATCAGTTTGTCCCACATCGGTCCCGTCTCGGTGTGAAACGTATCGCGCCACTTGCGCGACAGCGCTTGCGAGTAAAAGTCCTTGTGCGCGTCGAGCAGTTGCCGTCGCGACATCGACGGCTTGATCTTCAACTCCGCCGGCGCGGAATCCCACACGTACCCAACGCTCTCGCCCGAGATCCAACCGAGAAACTGATCTTTCAGCTCGCCATTCAACAGTTGCCACGCCGCTTTTGCTTCATCTTCTTTCATCGTGGCGCCGCCGTAGTTGATGAGTATCGCAAACGGAACCTTCGTCTCTCGCAGATAACGTAGAAAATGACTCCCTGACTTTAGGTACTCGGGAACGTTGTTGATGTAAACAACCGGCACGACCAGTTTCGATTGAAACAACGGCACGTCACGCTCACCTTTGTACTTCGCGATAAATGCTTCGATCGGTTCGGCGTTGAATGGATACAGCGGTCGCTCCGCCGCCGGCTTGTCCAACAACGGCCAGAACTCTTTCGCGATGTTCCACGGCATGAGGAAATCGCGTCCGGCTAGTTTCGGCAGCGCCCATGAATCGGGAACACGCACGGGCGGTTCACCATCGAGTAACGATGCGAGTGGCTTGCGCGACGTGGACCACGTTCGCAAGTAACGCTGGGCGGCGAAGTCGGGTTTTTGCCGGCCGGTTGGGACGTATGCAAAATCGTTGGTGAGCACGAAGCAGTCGACGTGCCGGCGGGCGGTCGCCGCTTTCTCGACGTTAATGGAAAGTCGAGCCGGTCCTTTCGACAACGACAGATCCCCAAAGTCCCACGCGAAGGCCCAACCCCAGTACAAACTTACTTCGTCATGCGGATCGATCAGTTCTGCTTCACCAAACTCGCGTCGAAAAACCTGTTCGCCATCCTGTGCGATGGTGACGGTGAAGTTCTCTTTCTTCCTGGCCCAATCAGCGTAGCGAACCCACAATCGGTATCGGCCGTAGCGCGGCACTTCGAGATCCTGATAGAGCGTTGCACGCGTCTCATCGGCGCTGGCGGCGGCTGAGTTCCACTCGCTCTCACCGCCCTGCGTCCACTCGGCGGAAACGCCTGGTCCATTCATTCCCCAGCCCGGCGCTTTGTCACGCGAGAGGTTCAGGTACGACGGATTAAGCATCGGCGCGCCGAGTTTGCCCGTGGTGAAGCCGCGCATGTTCTCGGCTTCATACCAGAGATACTCCGGAGCAGTCTTCGATTGTGAATAAAGAGTTGTGGTTGAGAGAAACAGAATGACCCACAGGTTTCGCAACCTGGCGAAACCCGTGGACGAGAGGGTTATCCGAGCGCTTCGAGACATTCACTTAGCGTACGTTGCCGGCAAGTAAACATCGGTGTGTCGCGAAGCGTGTAAGAGCTGGCCTTGGTCTCGCGCAGCTCCTGGACCAAATCAAGGAAGTCGGACGGGTAGTCGGTTTCAAACGCGACGACGAACTCCTGATCGTCGAGACCGAACGAATAAGTAGTATGAAGTTTTACGGACCGGTACTTCATACCGATGCGGATGTGCTCGTCCATCATCTCCTGCCGCTGTTCCGCGGGCCGCGAGTACCACTCGCGAGTCTTCACGAATGGATAGACGAAAAGATATTGCGACTTGCCGGGCACGATGTGCAGCCGATCTTCGACGTGTTCGGGATTGTCTTTGTCGATGTACATCGAGCGCTTGGTCATGGAGAGAAATGACACTGACGGTTCGATGTATCTCGCCATCTCGGTTCGGTTCAGCCGCGACGTCATCTCCTGAATGGGCTCGAGCTCGTAGCCGATGCGCCAAAGCATGAAGTCGACATTGGTGCGCAGGCCGACGGTCGAATACGAATGAATCAACAGGGAGGAGCGAAAATCGTCGACCGTCTTGACGAATTCATCCCGGCACTGCTGTTTGTCCGAATTTGAAAGCAACCGCCATTCGGGCCGCGCGTGGTAGAACGTAAAGTTAACGAATTGTCGGGGAAGCGTTGCCTTCTCTACTTCTACTTCGGAGTTGGTGGGTGCGAGTCGAAGGGAGCCGCGAGCGGCGTTGCTTTGATCCTTATCGCTACTCATTGAAGTTTACCTCGGATAAAAGACTGACCTTGGAAGATTCGGCGATGCAGAAGTTATTCTGCCCAGTCTGCACTCCGATTGCAACCGGGGAAGAAACCTCGCGGGTCGGGCGTCTATATCCGTGTACAGTTTCCCCTGATCTGTGTTATCTGTGGTTAATTTCAACCGGAGAAACGCCTAATGAAACTAGTCTCGCTGGTACTAACGTGTGCCGCCATCGCATTAATCAGTTTCGCCTGCACCGACACCGTAACGACGACCAATACGCCAACGCCAGCGCGGGCCGCATCACCTGCCCCGTCGACTACTACGGCGCAGGCAGATGAGTTCGCGACGGCCCGCGGCAACTACCAGAAGCTTTGCGAAGCGTGCCATGGTCCAGAAGGCGAAGGCGGACGAGTTAAAACTCCCGAGGGTAAGCAGATCAAGGTCCCGTCCCTGAAGGCGCCACACGCCGTCCGGCACAGCGACGAAGAACTGACCAAGATGATCACTAACGGCGAAGAAGAGATGCCGGCGTTCAAAGACAAACTAAGTCCTGAAGCGATAACGGAGATGGTTCGCTTCGTGCGCAAGAACTTCCAGGGCAAATAAAGCACTGATTACACAGATCCCGTCGATCTGTGGTTAAATTATCCGCGTGCAGGCGTAGCTCAGTTGGATAGAGCGTCTGACTTCGAATCAGAAGGTCGCAGGTTCGAGCCCTGCCGCCTGTACCACATCCATGGGAAATAAACTTGCCCTAATCGGAATTCGCTACGACGAGAACTCATCGTTCACCAAAGGTGCTGCCGATGCGCCGCCACAGATTCGCGCTGCGCTTCGTTCTGACGCCTGGAACCTGACCTCCGAAAACGGCACCGATCTTTCAGACGACTCGGTCTTCTTCGACGCCGGCGACATCGAACCCGTCTCCGGCAGCGACATGTTCACGTTGATCGAGAACTCCGTTCACACGCTTATCGCCGACGGGTTGTGCCCGATCTCGTTGGGCGGCGATCACTCGATCACGTATCCGATTGTGCGTGCGTTCGCTCGCAAGTACAGAGATCTCAGCATCCTGCATTTCGATGCTCATCCGGATCTCTACGACAACTTCCAGGGAAATCGTAATTCGCACGCCAGCCCGTTTGCGCGGATCATGGAGCAGAAGTTGGTGAAGCGGTTGGTGCAGGTGGGAATCAGGACGTTTAATGCGCACCAGCGTGAACAGGTGAAGAGGTTCGGCGTCGAAGCGATCGAGATGCACCAGTTGCGCGATAATTTGCAGCTTGTGTTCGATTCGCCGGTTTACATTTCGTTCGACATTGACGCGTTGGATCCGGCGTTCGCGCCGGGGGTTTCTCATCGTGAACCCGGCGGGATGTCCACTCGCCAGGCGATCGACATGATTCAGCGGATGAAGGGCAGGGTCGTGGGCGCGGACATCGTTGAGTTCAACCCCCGCATGGATCCGCTTCACATCACCGGCACGGTCTGCGCAAAGCTCTTGAAAGAGATCGCCGCTCGGATTATCGAATAATTCTAAAAATCCCTTTTCACATGTACCTCACGCCAGCGCGAGTCCAGTGGAAAAGGAATTCTTTAAATCCTTTTCACATGTGACTCCAGCAAGCGCGAGGGCAATGGAAAAGTAATTTTTAGAATCCTAACTCTTTCGTTCAGATAGCGGCACGTAGTCGCGTGTGCGGGAGCCGAGATAGACCTGCCGAGGCCGCGCGATCTTCTGGTCCGGGTCCTGCAACATCTCAACCCACTGCGCGAGCCATCCCGACGTCCGCGGTATCGCAAACATCACCGGAAACATATCCACTGGAAAACGCATCGCCCGGTAGATGATTCCCGAGTAGAAGTCGACGTTTGGATAAAGCCTTCGCTTCACGAAGTACTCATCTTCAAGTGCGATCCGCTCCAGCTCGAGCGCGATATCCAGCAGCGGATCTTTCCCAGTCACTTCAAACACCTCGTAAGCGACTTTTTTGATGATGCGAGCGCGAGGATCGTAATTCTTGTAAACGCGATGGCCGAAGCCCATCAGACGAAACTCGCCGGCTTTCACCCGCTTGATGTAATCAGAAACGTTGTCGACTGTCCCGATCTCCGTCAACATCCGCAACACCATCTCGTTAGCGCCGCCATGCAATGGTCCATATAGCGCAGCCGCCGCACCGGCGAGCGACGAAAACGGATCCGTGTGCGCGCTTCCGATGCTGCGCATCGCATTCGTGCTGCAATTCTGCTCGTGGTCCGCATGCAGGATGTAGAGGACGGTCAACGCTCGCTCCAGCACCGGATTCGGCTGGTACTTCAGCTCCGTCGTCTTGAACATCATGTTGAGGAAATTACCTTCGTAGCTCAGGTCGTTGTCAGGATACGAATACTGCATCCCGATCCGGTGACGAAACGCGAACGCCGCGATGGTCGGCACCTTTGCGATCAGCCGATAGATCTGTTTCCAGCGACATTCGTCGTTGAAGATGTCTTTTGCGTCAGGATAGAACGTCGACAACGCGCCGAGAGTAGCTTCAAACATGCCCATCGGATGGGCGTTGTAGTGGAAGCCGTCGATCACCTTCTTGATGCTCTCGTTGATGAACGTGTGATAGGTGATGTTGCGGGTCCACTCGTTGAGCTGCGATTCGTTCGGCAATTCACCGTTGAGCAACAGGTAAGCGACTTCCAGATACGTGCTCTTTTCCGCAAGTTGATCGATTGGATATCCGCGATACTCGAGGATTCCTTTGTCGCCGTCTATGAACGTGATCTGGCTTTTGCATGAGGCGGTATTCATGAACGCGGGATCGTACGTCATCATACCGAAGTCGTCTTCGGAGACCTTGATCTGGCGGAGATCCATGGCCTTGATGGTGCCGTGTTCGATGGGAAGTTCGTACTGCTTGCCGGTGCGGTTATCGGTGATCGTTAAGGTGTCATTGCTCATGTGAGGAGATTAACGCCGCGCGCACTTGTAATCAAATCCGTGTTGTGAGGAACACGGATCGACTGCCGTTCATTTCATTTTGCGCGCTTCCTTGAGTTCCCGCTCTACCTGCTTGCGGGCCTCTTTCGATTCGCGATCATTCAACCCGAGATCCTGCAAGGTCTGGCCCAGGCTCCTGCCTGAAGCCAAGCCGTTCAGAATCGAAGTGCGAGTGATGTTCGAGTTCCTGCGGCCCAGGTTTTGGGAAAGACGAGTGGCGGAAACATAATTGCCAAAGGTCAGATCCGGATTCGTGAGTAGCGCGTCCTGATAACCGGCACGGAGATCGTTTGCGTTCGTATGCAACGCTCTCGGAACGCCCGGGTGACCGCGTAGATCGTCGTCGGCGCGGCGCAAGTTATCGCTTGCGCGGCGCGCGCGTTCGATACCGTCATCAGATCGTCCTTTCGATTTCGTGGACGCGTTGCTTAGGCCACTGTCTGAACGTCCGCCTGAACGTTCGGACGCATTGCCCAATCCACGATCTACGCCGACGCCCGTCGGTGGTCCGCCGCCATGACCGCTGCTGCCGCTACTCCCTCGACCGCCTCCACCGCCTCCTCCTTTGCCTTTGCCCTGCGCGAAAGCGCCGGTCGCCAACACCAGCATGACGAAGCACACTAATGCTGAGTAAGTCGCTCTTTGAATGAGTTTGCTCATGACACGCTCCTTAAGTGAATTCACTCCGAGGGCAAGAGGAGAGCAAATAAATCTACTACATTCGCGCGAACGAAGGCGACGAAAAAGGCAAATCGCAAGATGACTGCAACAAAGGGTTATTTGACGCCGACCAGTTCGACGTCGAAGAGCAAGGTGGAATTAGGTGGGATTTTGGGCGGCCTACCCATTGGTCCGTAGGCCAGATTGCTGGGAATCGTGAACTTCCGGCGGCCACCGACTTTCATCGTCATCAAGCCTTCGTCCCAACCCTTGATGACCTGCCCGACGCCGATGCGAAAATTCGCGGGCGCGCGTCCAGTGGTGCTGTCGAATTCGGTTCCGTCTTCGAGCGTGCCGCTGTAATGGACCGTAACCGTCTGGCCCACGCGTGGGCTAGGACCATCGCCGACCTTCAAATCCACATACTTCAACCCCGTATCCGTCGTTATTTCCGTCCCGGCGGGGTTGGCGCGATTCATCACGACGTAGAGCACCGCGGCGCCGGCGACCAGGAGGACCAAAGCGATAGCGCCGATTCTCATATAACGGCTCCGTGGGGTTTCAACTCGTGGGTTCGAAGGTGCGTTTGGCCCCTTTGGTCTCTTGCGAGCCCGGTTGATTTTTCGATGGCGACTCTGTGGCACGCAGCTTCTTATACAGATATTATTGCTCCTGTTCAAGTGAGGCACATATGCCGATAGTCGCGCTGATTCCGAAACCAAACAGTCCTGTCGAATTGCGTGAAGTCGCCGAGCCGGAGCTCGAAATGAATTCGGCGCTGCTGCGAGTCGAGCTGTCCGAGGTTTGCGGAACGGACGTACACGTGCAACGCGGACGCCTCGAAGGCGTTCCGTATCCGCTCGTGCCGGGACACGTTTCCGTGGGCCGGCTGGAAAAGATCCGCGGAGAAATCACCGGCGTGGATGGAAAACCGTTCGGCGAAGGTGATCTCATAACGTTTCTCGACGTTCATCGGACCTGCAACTCGTGCTGGTACTGTCTCGTCGCAAAAGCGTCGACGCGCTGTCCGCAACGAAAGGTCTACGGAATAACTTACGGTCTCGACGATGGGCTCCGCGGCGGCTGGGCCACGCACGTCTATCTCAAGCCGGGCACTCGCTGTATCCGTCTCGACGCGCAACCGGAGACTTTTATGGCTGGTGGCTGCGCGTTGCCGACGTCGCTGCACGCGATCGATCGCGGCGAGATCAAGATTGGCGATTCGGTGCTGGTGCTGGGCTCGGGACCAGTTGGCGTGAACGCGATCGTCCTGGCAGCGCACCTGCGTGGCGCATCACAAGTGTTGTGTATCGGCGCGCCGGAAGCGCGCCTCGCCGCTGCGAAAGAGGCCGGAGCGGCGTCGACATTGAACATCGAGACGCACGACGAAAATGAGCGCTTGAGTTGGGTGCGGGCCCAAACTCAGGGACGCGGCGCGGACGTGACGATCGAAGCTACCGGAGCGCCTGAAGCGGTGACGCAGGCGATGCGCTTTACTCGCGACGCCGGGACAGTGGTGATTGTCGGCCAGTACACGGACCACGGCGACGTTTCATTCAATCCTCATTTGGATCTGAACAAGAAGCACCTGGACGTGCGCGGCTGCTGGGGCTCCGACTTCTCTCACTTCTATCGCAGCGTGCAACTCGTGTCCGAAAGGCCTGAATTGTGGGCGGGTATGAAGTTGGCTTCTTACGATTTAGAGAGTGCAAATGAAGCACTCGCTGATGTAGCTGAAGGTCGCGTTTTGAAGGCGATCATTCAGCCACAAAAAGGCACAAAGACACAAATGAAAAATGAGAAACGGTAAATGACAAACAGAAAACGTTAAGGAGCATCGTCGCCGCGTGGGCCACCACGCCCCCCACGTCTCCCGCGCATCTCGTGACGCACTGTCTGAAACTTCTGCCACTGCTCCGGCGTCAACACTTCCTGCAAACGCGCATCAGCCTGACTTCGAATCTCATTCACTCTCGGCTCTGACTCCCTGCGCAGTGCCCGCAACTGTTCCCGCGTGTCGCCAAGGATCTGCTGCACCTTCGTCTTCTGATCGGCGTTTAGATCGAGGCGTTCCGCCAGTACTTCGAATCTATCGCGCGGCGTCGCATTGCGCGCAAACCCGCGATAAACGTTGAGCGCCAGAATCCCCGCGGCAAAGCCCAGCACGAAGATGATCATTGCCGCAATGCGAACCTGCCACCTGTTCTTAGCAATTTCATTCATGATTACTTTGCCTCGTCTTCTCCGTCGTAGATCGCGCTGAGCACCTGTGCGTAACTCAACTGTTCGTCAGCCTGATCAAAAATCACCGACTCTGCCGAATACGCCGACACCGTCTGTTCGGGGACTGCCGTCGCCTGCTCCGGCGAGATGAAACTCACTACTGCCAGCGCCACCGTCGCCACCGCCATCGCCGAAACCAACGCGCGCGCCGAATTCCACAAACGAACGAATGTCGGCACAGTGTCGACCGTCTGCTGTTCTCTCCAGGCCGCGAGAACTCGCGTTTGAAAGAAGGGCGACGGCTCGATCGTCACTTGCGAGCGCTCCTTGATAACCAACGCCGAAAGCTGGGCCGCCTCGAAAGCACTCAGACATGGCGCGCACTCGAGAGCATGCGCCTGCACTTCGTCGAGCTGGCTTTGCGAGAGACTCGCGACTGACACGCTGTCGATGATCTCAATGATGTGATTATTCTTCATTTGTTGACCTGCTCAGCTTCAACCAATTCCTTCGCTCTCTTACCCTTGTGACTCAATAACTTTTCCATCGCCTCGCGGACTTTCTTCCGCGCCCGAAACGCTCTCACTTTAACTTTCGACTCCGACCATCCCGTTGCTTCGGCAACTTCTTTAACCGACGCATCCTCGCCGTCAATCATCAACAACGCCTGCTGATCCTCCGGCGACAACGTCCCCAACAATCGATCCGCGAGATCCGCGGCGACCAGATCGTTCTCGACCGAAGCGGATGTTTCCGCCAGTTGCTGATCGAGCCAGCCGGTTTCGTCGTTACTCAGGTCCGAAACAGTCAGCTCGGGACGCCGTTTCGATCCCCTTATGATATTCAAACACGTGTTGGTCGCGATTCGCGTTAACCAACCTTCCATCGATCCGCGTCCCTCGAAACTTCCGAGCTGCGTGAACGCTTTCAAAAAAACCTCTTGCGCCGCGTCTTCGACCTGACTTCGCTGGCGAAAGAACCTGCTGGCAATACTAAACACTCGCGGACTGAATCGTTTTACTATTTCTGCAAAGGCAGACTCATCGCCAGCCTGCGCTCGTTGCGCCAGGTCGAGTTCCAGGGCGTGTTCAATCCCACTCTCCAGATGCGGTCCTTCATCGGAAGACGGCTGGCGGATTCTTTCGCTTGGTGAATCCGCCAAATCCGTGGGGGAGACGCTTTACTGCGTTGGGCGTCCACGCAATTCTCCGCGTCGGGTCTTGCGTTGCGTTTTCGCCTGTTCCAACTGGGCTTTTTGCTCAGCCGTCAAAACGGAAAGCATCTCCTGATGAAGCTTGAACCGCTCGCCCATCAGCTTGGCCTCGAGGCCCGCCATTTCCGTCAGTTTCTGAGTAGCCAGCGCTTCATTGAACGTACCGCCTTCGCTCGCCTGACGCAACTCCTGCCGCTTGGCACGAACCTGTTCGTGTAACGGCTTGTTACTCTGGGCAAAGCTTTCGCGGATCTGTTTCATCTTTGCTTTCTGGTCTTCGGTGAGATTTAGCTGTTTGAAGAATCCGCCCGCGCGCATCCCTCTCATGCCGTGTCCTTTGTGATCACCTCGAGCGCGGCCACGCCACTCGGGGCGCGCACCTTGTCCGTTGTTCTGTTGGGTAGTACCCGTCTGGGCAACGGCGATCGAGGCAGCCAAGGCAATGGCCGAGAGAGTAGCGATTGCCAGTGTCTTAAACCGTCCTGATTTGTTCATTTCCGTTTTCTTGACTCCTAATTGAATCTAATTCCAGGGGAGTTTCCAATCAGTAAGACACCCAAAATTTGTTATCGGTTACATGTAACCAATTCGTGAAAATCAGTGTCTATCCCAGAGTGAAAAAAATACTACTACTTATCGCCTTTATCTTTTTGGGTTCGGTCACTGCTGCTGCCCAGGACATCGAGAAACCTACTGACATCGAGAAACTCACTTCAGACACGGAAACACTTCGTCAGCTCTATTCAGAAGGCCTGATTGCTCGGAATGCGCTCGAAAAAGCCGAGGCGGAATTGACTGCCGCAAAAGCGCGAGTTGAAGAAGAGGAAGAGCAGGCTCGTCTCGCCGCCGAACTTAAGAAAGCTGAAGAGGCGGCGGCGAAAGTGAAGTCGTTCGTCAAACCGACACTCATGCCGCTAAACAAAACAGCGACTGTACTGCGTTCGACCACCGGTAGCTGGTCTATCGCCGGCCTGTCAACCGTGCAGCAGTTCTTTTCAAACACCTTTGGGAAGCCGCTGCCGACGAGCACGATCGGTCAAAGTGCGACTCATAATCGTATGGGTTGGAATCACCGCAATGCCGTGGACGTTGGTTTGCATCCAGATAGCACTGAAGGACGCGCGTTGATCGCTTATTTACAGAGCGCGGGTATCCCGTTTTTGGCGTTTCGGGGCGCGATTCCGGGCGTTGCGACAGGGCCCCATATTCATATCGGAAGCCCGTCACATCGACTCTAGAGACCGTGTAACGAATGTACGTGTAACGGTGTCTGAAAAGTTAGAGGTAGAGGAACCGAATGTCGACACAAACTATTAAGAATCCACCGGTAGTGACTGGTTTGAGCAGCGGCGTCAATGCTGCGTGGCTGCGCCAGTTTTGGGCCAGGTTGCTCGCCAACAAGATGAAGCTCCTGATTGGCGGCGGCTTGATGGCCATTTTCATGCTGGCCGGCTTTTATTTCTGGGGCAACGATTCCGGCACGCCGCAGTACATGACTGCGCGCATCGAACGCGGCAACTTGCGCAACACCGTTACCGCAACCGGCGCGCTGCAAGCCGTTACCACGGTGCAGGTCGGCAGCCAAGCGTCGGGAACGATCTCCGCGCTTTACGCCGACTTCAATTCAGTAGTTAAAAAAGGACAGGTGGTCGCGCAGCTCGACCCGTCGACCGCGAAGGCGCAGGTTGAGCAGGCACGCGCGAACCTCGAACAGGCACGTGCGACTTTGGCTAACGCGCGCGCCGCCGTCATTAATTCTCGCGCCGGCGTGAGTGATGCGCAGGCGAGAGGTTTGGCGGCAAGATCGACAGTGCAAAACAATCAGGCCGGCGTGTCAGGCGCGGAAGCGAACGTCGCGGTGCTGAAGGCGCAGCAGGACGACGCGCTTAGTTTGTTGAAACAGCAGGAGTCGTTACTTAAAGCGGGCGTGATCGCGCAGCGCGATTACGACGTTTCGATGACGGCGTACAAGACCGCTGAGGCTCGTTACAACCAGGCGGTAGCACAGTTGCAGCAGGCGAAGTTAGTTGAGCAGTCGTCTTCGAGCGCGGGCATCGCACAGTCGCAGGCGGCAGTGGAACAGTCACAGGCGCAGGTTCAACAATCACAGGCGCAGGTCCAGCAGGCCGCCGCTCAGGTGCAGCAAGCCCAGGCTGCGCTCAGTCTGGCGGAAGTGAATTTGAGTCACACGACAATTACCTCGCCGATCGACGGCGTCGTGGTGTCGCGTGACGTAAACGTTGGTCAGACGGTCGCAGCGAGCTTGTCAGCGCCTACGCTTTTCACGATCGCGAACGACCTGACGCAGATGCAGGTCATCGCGAATATCGACCAGGCGGATATTGGTTTGGTCGAACAGGCAAAGTCAGTGAGGTTTACGGTCGATGCGTTTCCGGGCAAGGACTTCGACGGCAAGATCGCGGAGATGCGATTGAACCCCGTCAACGTGCAGAACGTCGTGACGTATAACGTCGTGATCAATGTCGACAATCCGGAGCAGAAACTGAAGCCGGGTATGACAGCTAACCTGATGATCACGATCGACGAGCGTAACGACGTGTTGAAGGTTCCGAATGCGGCGCTTCGATTCACGCCACAGCGCAGTGGCAACGCGACCGGCGGTCAGGGTCAAGGCCAGGGCCAGGGTGGTCAGCGACGTCAACGCCAACAACAAGGCGATACATCCGCGTCCAATTTCGCGCCGTCTTCAGCACCGGTACTTGAAGGTCAAACGCGGATTGTCTGGGTATTGGGCGCAGACGGCAAACCGGAGCGGCGACGGATCAAGGTCGGTCTTAGCGACGGCGCTTCGACTGAAGTTGTCGAAGGCGAGTTGCAGGAAGGCGACATGGTCATAACCGGCCAGACGCTTTCAGGCTCGACGAATTCACAGAACAACCAGTCGCGTCCGCCGGGATTCGGTAACGCTCCGCGCGTGGGCGGTGGTGGAGGCCGTGGAAGATAAAGTGATGATCAACGTCGAAGCACAACAGCTAAACGTCAACCCCGCGCTTCTGGCAGAGATACCGGAAGCGCGGCCGGTGATTGAGTTGGATCACATCCACAAGACGTACACGATGGGCGATGTGGAAGTACACGCACTCCGTGGAGTCTCGCTGACGATTCGCGAGGGCGAGTTTGTGGCGATCATGGGCGCGTCAGGTTCGGGCAAGTCGACGACGATGAACATTCTCGGCTGTCTCGACCGTCCAACGCGCGGAACGTACATCCTTGACGGCGAAGATGTCTCGCAGATGTCGAAAGACGAGCGCGCCGACATTCGCTGCCAGAAGATCGGTTTCGTGTTTCAGGGTTTCAATCTGCTGTCACGTACGTCAGCACTGGAGAATGTTGAGCTGCCGATGCTGTATCTCGGCATAGATGCGGCGCAGCGTCATCAGCGGGCGATGGAGGCACTGGCTGCGGTCGGTCTAGCTGGCCGCGAGCAAAACCATCCGAATCAATTGTCGGGCGGACAGCAACAACGCGTCGCCGTCGCTCGCTCCCTGGTAAATCATCCGGCGTTGATTCTGGCGGACGAGCCGACTGGTAATCTCGACTCGCGGACGTCGGTCGAGGTGATGGAGATCTTTCAACGGCTGAATCGCGAGCGAGGGATCACGCTGGTGCTCGTCACGCACGAACCTGACATCGCGCAGTACGCGGATCGCGTCATCGTTTTTAAAGACGGCAAGATCAAGAGCGACTACCAGGTCGAAGATAAGCGCGACGCAGCCGAGGAGTTAAAGAATCTGCCGGTCGTCGATGACGACGAGGACAACGACGAATAACATGAATCTTTTAATGATCATTCGCGTCGCCTTTCGTGCTCTTGTTCGAAACAAGATGCGCGCGGCGTTGACCATGCTCGGCATCATCATCGGCGTTGCGGCTGTGATCGCGATGGTGAGTATCGGCCAGGGTGCGTCCGCGTCCGTTCAGGCGCAGATCGAGAGCATCGGTACGAACCTGCTGTTTGTCAGCGCGGGAGCGCAGAACGTGGGCGGCGTGCGCAGCGGCACGGGCGATACTGGAACCAACACGTTGACAGTCGACGATCTAGAAGCAATCAAACGCGAAGTGCCGAGTGTCTCGATGGTCACACCGTCGGTCAACACTCGCGCGCAACTCGTCGCCGGCAATCAGAACTGGAACACGTCGCTCCAGGGCGTCAGCGAACAGTATCCCGACATCCGCAAATGGACCGTTCAGAGCGGCGCGTTCTTTACGGATGCCGACGTCCGCACCGCGGCGCGCGTCATCGTGATCGGCCGGACCCTGGCTGACACGCTGTATCCCGGCAGCGATGCAGTCGGACAAACGATCCGCGTCACGAATTTGCCGTTTCGCGTCGTCGGCGTGATGGCTGCGAAAGGACAGGATCCGCAGGGACGCGACCAGGACGACATCGCCTTCGCTCCATACACGACTGTGCAAAAAAAGGTGTTGGGCCGCGACCGCGTTCAGATCGCTTACGTCTCCGCGATCTCACAGGACGCGACTTACACCGCGCAATCTCAAATCACCGACTTGCTGCGTCAACGTCACAAACTGGCCGCCAGCGAGCCTGACGATTTCACTGTCCGCAACATGACCGACATCGCCGAAGCTGCGAACGAAACCGGCAAGACGATGACGATCCTGCTGGCGTGTATCGCTGGCGTGTCGCTGCTGGTCGGCGGCATCGGCATCATGAACATCATGCTCGTCTCCGTCACCGAGCGCACGCGCGAGATCGGCATTCGCATGGCTATCGGCGCGCGTTCGTCGGCCGTACGCAGTCAGTTTCTCATCGAGTCGATCGTGCTAAGCCTGACAGGCGGGACGGTCGGCATCATTCTCGGCGTCGCGCTATCGCTGGCGATACCGGCGATGCTCGGTTGGCCCACGCTGGTGTCGATGATGGCGATACTCGGTTCGGTGATCTTCTCAGCGGCAGTGGGAATCTTCTTCGGATACTACCCGGCGCGCAAAGCAGCCGCGCTGGATCCGATCGAAGCGCTGCGTTACGAGTAAACCGGTGGGCGGCGCCACCACAGGAAGTGCAGGCCCGCCCAAATTGCAAAACTCACCACGTAAGCAATCGCAATGGCCGGCAGGTTGAAT
>JBKPNH010000127.1:0-3261 GCA_046732535.1 Acidobacteriota bacterium | reverse complement strand
AACTGGTCTTCGCCGAGTTCCGCGATTGGAAAGGTTAGGTGTTGCCAGGAGCCGGGCAAATCCGTGAAACGAACAGAGACGAATTTGGCGCCCTGATCAGTTGCGTACTTCAAGACAGTCTTCGGGTTCATGTGATCTCCTGAATTTGGGGAGTGTCGGGGGTTCTCTTCGCCCTGCGTGGTTTGTGCGTGCGAAGTATTTGGGAGTGGTGAACGTCTCTCGGAAAACGAGCGAGCGTCATATAACGACGGCGCGTAAAAAACTGCCATTATAGTGCCGAGTCGAATGATGTCAAGAGCGAACTTCAACCGCGGAAGTGTCCTCATTCAACTCTGCATCCCTCTGCGTCTCTGAGGTTAACTACTTTACACATAAGCTCACCGCAGAGCCCACCAAAGGAACGCAGAGTCGCGCAGAGAAGAGGTTGCAAAATCCTTAATGTTTTCGCGCTAATCCGTAGTTTTTCTAATAGATACGAAACAAAAAAGTTATAGACCGCAACGCCCGTTTTCTGTTACATTGCGCGACTAAAGCGTTCCACCCAACACAACTCCGCAACTCGAATCGGAAAAATGTACATCTATGTGCTAGTTGAGAGGGAATCCATTTTCGATCAAGTTTTACTTCCAAGGCAGGAGACCGCTAATTGACCACAGCAATCGAGCAAACGCTCGAAACTTACGGAATTGAAAATTGGGGTGCTGGGTACTTTGACGTAAACCGGAAGGGAAATCTTATCGTCCGCCCGGTCGAAGGCGATCCCCGTTCAGCGGACCTCAAAGAGATCATCGACGACCTTGCCAAACGCGGAATCACCGCGCCAGTGCTGCTGCGCTTCCCGCAATTGGTCGCAGCTCAGGTACGAAAACTTCAGCGCGCGTTCAGCCGTTCCATCCGCGAGTTCGAATACCAGGGCTCGCACATGTGCGTCTATCCGATGAAGGTGAACCAGCAGCGCGCAGTCGTCGAGGAGTACCTGCGCGAAGGTTCCCGCTACGATTTCGGGCTCGAGGCCGGCTCGAAACCCGAACTCTACGCCGCCCTCGCCCTCGAACAGCCGAGCGACAGTCTGCTGGTCCTGAACGGTTTCAAAGACGAAGAATTCATCCAACTCGCCTTCGCCGGCGCGAAGGTCGGAAAGAAAGTCGTGATAGTGATCGAGAAGCTGAACGAGCTCGATCACGTCCTCAACGTCGCGCAACGCCACGAAGGCATGTTGCCGATGCTCGGCATGCGCGTGAAGCTTTACTCGAAGGGTTCCGGACGCTGGGAGAAGTCGGGCGGCGAGGCCGCCAAGTTTGGCTTGACGACGACGGAGCTGCTCGAAGTAATCCACCGCCTCGACGAAGCCGACCGGACCGACATGCTGAAGCTGCTTCACTTCCACATCGGCTCGCAGCTCACCGACATCAAGCGCATCAAGAACGCGATGAAAGAAGCGGCCCGCGTCTACGCGAAGGTCTACCAGATGAAGGTGCCGATCGACCTGCTCGACGTCGGCGGCGGCATGGCCGTCGACTACGACGGTTCAAAGACGGCCTTCGATTCGTCCGCCAATTACACGGCGCAGGAGTTTGCCAACGACGTCATCTACACAATCAAGCAGGTCTGCGACGACGAGAACGTCCCGCATCCGACCATCATTCAGGAATCGGGCCGTTTCCTGTCGGCCTATCACGCAATCCTCGTCACCAACGTGGTCGACGAGATCGAGACCGTGGTCGAAGACATCACGCCGATCGAGATCGACGACGACGATCCACAAGTCGTGATCGAGCTCGGCGATCTGCGTGAATCGATCAGCGTCAAAAACTATCGCGAGTACTACCACGACGCGCTCGAACATCGCGAAGAGTTGTTTACGCTGTTCAACCTGGGCCTAATCTCGCTCGAGGACCGCGCGAAAGGCGAAGTGCTTTTCTGGGACGTTTGCGAGCGCGCGGACAAATATGCGCAGCAGTCGAAATACGTCTCGGAAGAGTTTGGCGATTTGCGCCGGCTGCTCTGCGCGAAGTATTTGACCAACTTTTCGGTGTTTCGTTCAGTGCCGGACCACTGGGCGCTGGATCAACTGTTTCCGATCGTGCCGATTCATCACCTGAACAAAGCGCCGACCGAATACACGACCTTGTGCGACATTACGTGCGACTCGGACGGCATTGTCGACAAGTTTGTAGACCTGCACGACGTCAAGCAGGTCCTGGAGCTACATGAGCTTAACCCCGACGAACCGTATTACCTCGCGTTCCTGCTCGTTGGCGCGTACCAGGAAGTGATGGGAAACAATCACAACCTTTTCGGCGCGCCGCACGAGGCCCACATTCATATCGATGAGGAGGGGTTTTTAATTAAGAAAGTCATCAAGGGTACCACGGTGGGCGCCGCCGCCGAACGAGCGCGCTACGAGCGAAGCCTGCTGCATGACGGATTTCGCCGCTTAATCACTCGTCGCGTTAAAGACGGGGAGTTGAGCGAAGCGGAAGGCGCGGAGCTGGCCCAGTTCTACGAATCTCGTTACGAGGCCTATACGTATTTGGCCGTCAACGGAGTGAAATCACGTTCCCGACGGCACACGGATTATTAGTCATGTAAGAAGCAATTTATTTCGCTGGAACGCTACAGTTCGAGAGGTTCACAACCTGCATGGTCACTCAACGCAAACCAAAAGCATCGAAGTATTTGACCACTCCCACGCGTCCAGTTCAGGTCGATCGCGATCGTTCGGTGGCCGGACTCCTCGAAAAAATGGAAGGCACAGGTTTTGGCGGACGGCAGCTCGCGGAAGCGCACCGCATCTGGCTCGACATGCTCGGCGACAACACCACGATCATGGTCGCCGCTTCGGGCGCGCTGATTCCCGCGGGCATGCGACGGCTGCTGGCCTACGTGATCAAGAACCGCTTCGTCGATGTTTTAGTCGTTTCGGGCTCGATGCTGTTTCACGACCTGCACGAAACACTCGGCCGGTATCACTTCCAGGCGCATCCGACTATGACGGACGCCGAACTCGAGTCCGCGCAAATCAGCCGCATGTGGGACCTGCTCGCCAGCGATGAAGAGTATCGCGAAGCGAAGGAGTGGATCGGCGGCTTTACTAACCAACTCGATCAAACACGGCCTTATTCGCCGCGTGAGTTTCTGCATCTGCTCGGACGCGAACTCGCGGAGATCGCTTCCGAAGACGGCGTCTTGACGTCAGCTTACAAAGCCCGCGTTCCGATCTTCTGTCCGGCGATCGCGGACAGTGGTCTCGCTGTCGGC
>JBKPNH010000126.1:0-6293 GCA_046732535.1 Acidobacteriota bacterium | reverse complement strand
CGACAGTGTGGCGTCAGGATCACAACGGCTTCACTCATCAGGATCCTGGTTTCCTGGACGTCGTAGTTAACAAACGCGCCGAGGTGACGCGGATCTATCTGCCGCCCGACGTCAACAGCCTGCTGTCAGTCGCGGACCATTGTTTACGCAGTGAAAATTACATCAACGTGATCGTCAGCGATAAGCAGCTTCACTTGCAGTACCTGAATATCGACGACGCAATCACGCATTGCACGAAAGGCATCAGCATCTGGGCCCAGGCCAGCAATGACGCCGGACACGAGCCGGATCTGGTGATGGCATGTGCCGGCGATATTCCGACTCAGGAGGCGCTGGCGGCGACGGCGTTGCTGCGCACGGAGTTCCCGGACGTAAAGATCCGCTTCATCAATGTCGTCGATCTCTTCAAAGTCCAATCTGACAAGGAACATCCGCACGGTCTTTGCGATCGAGACTTCGACAGTCTGTTCACGGCCGACAAGCCCATCATCTTTAACTTCCACGGCTATCCATGGTTGATCCATCGGCTCACGTACAACCGGACGAACCACAGGAATCTGCACGTCAGAGGCTACAAGGAACGCGGCAACATCAACACGCCGATGGAGTTGGCGATTGACAACGAGATCGATCGCTTCACGCTCGCGATCGACGCTATCGATCGCGTGCCGAAGCTGCAAACGATCGGCGCACACGCGAAAGAGAAGTTTCGCAACATGCAGATCGCGTGTCGCCATTACGCGCACGAGCATGGGATTGACAGGCCGGACATCGTCGAATGGCGCTGGCCTTTTTAGGGTATGTCTCGATTGAGATCTTCTCTGCGGTTCTCAGCGTTCCTCTGCGTTCTTTGCGTTAGAACTGACTTTTAACGCAGAGAACGCTGAGATACGCCGAGATACGCTGAGAAGTAGGAGAACATATGAAGATTCGTTTTCTTGGAGCTGCAGGCGACGTCACGGGCTCCGCTTATCATGTGATGACGAACCAGGCGAGCATCCTCGTCGATTGCGGCTTCTTTCAAGGGAGAAAAGAGGAGAGTCAGAAGAACCGCCGCCAGAAGCAGATCGAAGGCGGTCAGCTCGATGGCGTCATCCTGACTCACGGACACCTGGACCACATCGGCCGCTTACCACTGCTCACGCGCAATGGGTACAAAGGCCCGGTCTATGCAACGCGTCCGACTCTCGACATCGCCCGGCTGATCCTCAAAGACTCGCTCAACTTGCAGAAACAGGATCTCAAACGGCAGAACCAGAAACGCGCGCGGATGAAGCAGCCGCCGCTTGCACCCTTGTTCGAGGACGCAGACGTTCGCAAGCTCGGAAGTCTCGCCACGCCTGTCAAATACAAACAACGGTTTACCGTCGCGCCCGGTATCGAAGCGCGGCTCGTCGATGCGGGCCACGTAATCGGATCGTCAAGCGTTGAGTTGACTGTCAGTGAGAACGGTCACAAGAAGACGATCGTCTTCTCCGGCGATTTAGGTCCGCGCGGTGCGCCACTGTTGCAGGATCCGGAGCCGTTTAAAGAGGCGGACGTCGTGATCATGGAATCGACGTACGGCGATCGCAATCATCGTTCGATGCACGACACCGCGATCGAAGGAAGAGAAATCATTTCCAAAGCCATCGTCGACAAAGCAAAGGTCATAGTGCCGGTCTTTGCCGTCGGCCGCACTCAATTGCTTCTTTACCTTTTGGCCGGAGCATTCAAGAACAAGACGCTGCCGCGGTTTCCGATTTATCTCGACAGTCCGATGGCTATCGAAGCGACAAAGGTCTACGGCAGGAACAGCGAACTGTTCGATGCCGAAGCTTTGGGCATGGTCGAGTCTGGTCTATTGCGAAAGAGTCTCGATAGCGCGTCGCCGTGTACGAGCCCGGGTGAGTCGAGGGCCTTGAACTCCGTCAAAGGGCCTTGTCTGATCATGGCAGGCAGCGGGATGTGTACTGGCGGCCGCGTCATGCATCACCTGCGGCACAACTTGCCGATACCCGAGACGGCGGTGCTGATTGTCGGTTTTCAATCGCCGGGCACACTTGGAAGAAAGCTGGTCGACGGTGCGGAGTCGGTGATGATCATGGGCGAAGAGATTCCGGTGCGGGCGTCGATACACACGATGGGCGGTTTCAGTGCCCACGCGGATCAAAGCGGGCTGCTCGATTGGTTCAGCCGGATCGCGCCGTCGAAGCCGCGCACGATCATCACGCACGGCGAAGACCGAGCGCGAACTGCGTTGAGCGACCTCATTCGCACACGGTATGGAGTGACTACGGAATGTCCGGCGCTGGACGACGTTATTGAGATTTGAGTTTGAGGAGGAGACATGAGCACACCCACGATTCAATCATCGAATGCAATTAGCCTCGCTAACGAAGAAGCGGTAAAGAAAGTATTGGTCGATTCAGTGTTAGGGCTCTGGGACGTGGTCAATAACCTGACGCGTTTGAAGCCTTCGCGGCAGGACCGGTATCGCGTAACGATCTTCGGTTCGGCGAGAGCGAAGCCGGGAACAGTCGCTTATGATGAAACGAAACGAGCGGCGGCTGCGTTGGCGGAAATGGGCTGCGACATCATCACCGGCGGCGGCCCGGGATTGATGCAGGCTGCGAATGCGGGTGTGGAGAGTGTTGGTGAGTCGACACCTGGCGATGAATCGCGGTCGACGGGCATTCGGGTTGACCTACCTTTCGAGCAGGAAGTGAATCCGTTTGTCGAGCTTGCGTTCGAGCACAAGACCTTCTTCACTCGGTTGCATCACTTTGTTCTTGCATCCGACGCGTTCATCGTCGCACCCGGCGGCATCGGCACGGTCCTGGAAACGATGATGATCTGGCAGTTGTTGCAAGTACGCCATCTCGCCAACACGCCGCTGATCCTTGTGGGCCAGCTCTGGCCGCCGCTGATCCAATGGGTAAAAGACTCGATGCTCTCCTTCGAGACGCCGCTGATCAACGCCGAAGACGTCGACATTCCAAAATGCGTCGCGAACGCCGACGAGGCCATCGCCATCATCCGCGAGCACCGCGCAAAATGGACGCAGCGCAACGCCGCTCAGGCGCAGTCCGCATAACGCTGCTTCCGGATCATTGTTGGCTTGTCACATCAACTCGAGGGTCTTGACTGAGAGCGCCCACTGCTGCTTCGATGGCAGAGATCTCCTCATTTGTAAGTGCACATAGGTTGATTAGTACCCTTAGATGTAAAACCCCGATCAGACATGGAAATTTCTTATCTGGCGCGGCGGTGAGTGCAAAACCACGATCGCATCTTAGCGGAAGCGATGGAAAGAACGAACAGGCGTAGAAACGAGTGTTATTTTCGACGATAGCTGTGAAATTCTTTATCAAGGGGCGGGACACTCGCACGATCTTGACCCTGTAATTCCCGCTTGGGTTAGTCACATGTGAAAGAGACTTTCCAAATTTCATTTTGCGCGTTCCTCATGAGGCTAAACATGACTTCACATCGTTCTATCTGATTTTCGCCTTTGAGTACTTCGCTTTGTTCAAAGTAGATCCATCAAGCTTTCACAGCTCCAATCAGCCCTCCTTTCGGGCCTTTATCTTTTTCAGCTTCAATACCCTGTTGCACGCGAACTTCGTAAACATGGTGCCGAATCATCTTGGGCACTAACTCTGGTATCTCTCCAGATGGTCGCTAGCGTGCTTATATCTTATGTTTAGTGTTTATTTTGCTCACAAAGTAGCAGGGAGCGATATAGACAGGACGTGAACAGTGTTGCTGTTAATCTTGCGAATGCCGCAAAAGAGATCGAACGTTTTATTGATAAGAAGCTGAGAATGAGGTTGATAGACGCGGAGATCAAGATAATCGCAGTGGATCCTACGTTCGCTTCCGTTATGCAGTCCTTGGGGCGAACACCCCCACCAATCGAAACGGGGCAGGAAGTCAACTCACCTCAAGGAGTAGAAACGCCCATCTAGTAAGACCGCCATGGAAAAGGACGTTGGCTACTCTATGCAGGCTCGGCAGTTTGGAGTACTAGCTATCGACCGGAGAGTTGGATCTAATTCGGAGAAAGGCCCGCCTGGGCAGGTTGAACAACACTAGGACGCTCATTGACGCTCAGGAAATGAAACTAGGTCTATTGCCTGTATCACACGTGCAAGGTGCCTGGGCTGGACCCTCCCCATTATGAGCTCGAATCGTCTTAGGATGATTCATTCCTGGTCAGAAGCTTGGTCACCCTAAAACAATTCTAACGTTGCTTGGTAAAGGCCTAACCTCTATGATTGAGCGAAGCTTTAGAGAGGTAGGTGACGGTATGGAAATCACGCTCACCATTCCCGATGATGTGGCCGCAAACATTCAGAACGGCAGCAGCACACCGCTTAGCAGGCAGCTGCTCGAATTAGCCGCCATTCAAGCGCACGAGTCAGACTTGATCACTGAACGGGAAGTAATGGAGATGCTCGGCTTTGAAGACCGAGAAGAGTTGTACGATTTTTTCAAGCGCTATGACGTTCGGAGCAAGCACACGAGCGAAGACTTCGAAAGGACTGGCGCCGCCCTTGACGATTTGCTGAGACACCACCACGGATGATCATTGTCTCCGATACCACCCCGCTCCGTTACCTCATCGAAATCGATGAAATCTACGTCTTGGAAAAGCTTTTCGGCGAGGTCATCATTCCCGAAAAAGTAGCTGAAGAACTGCAACGCCCAAAGACTCCGCAGCAGGTCAAAAATTGGATGCAAGCCCGCCCTGCCTGGCTGAAAGTGAGAACGGCGGACGTTTCCCTTCTTATTCCGGTAAAGAAGATTGGCGATGGCGAACGCGAAGCGTTAGCCTTGGCTCTTGAACTGAAGGCCGATGTAGTTTTGATGGATGATAAAGACGCGGCAGCAGAGGCGCAGCGCCACCGCATTTTGACCATCCCTACCTTTGCGATTCTTGAGCAAGCCGCCGCAAGGAACCTGATCGATCTCCCCAAAACGGTGAACGCGATGCGAAAAACATCTTTTCGCCTTCCACCCGAAGAGGTAGTCGAGGCCATGCTCAGGCGCGACCGGCAGCGGAAAGAGTCCGAGCGTGAGATCTGAATCCGAAATAGTCAACAACCTAAGAAACTCAAATCTTCCAAATCCAGCGAAAAGACGCCTCTAGCTCAACGTTGTGTTTTTCGGCTTACGTGTTCGAATCTTTCGCTCTGCCTTCAAAGAGCAGTCGCTACGCCAGCGAAAGATCTCGCAGGCTCTTTAACTGAGATTGTTTAGATAAGAACGCCTCGCCGCTATTCATCCTTTACTGATTGCCACAGTCCTGCAATCACGTCTTCGGGTCGGATTGCTGCAGCCAGTTTATCACGGCGATCACGGGACGCGAGCGCTGAAGAAGTTGGCGCAGAATTACGAGAGCCTGGTGAGCGATCGAGTACGAGTGAAGAATCGCCTGAAAGCCATTTACCGCGGTCGCGGAATCAATTGTGAAGGAGAAGCAGTTTATCAGCGCTGGCAGCGCCGCAAATGGTTGGGCGAACTGACGGAGAGTGGCGTGGCGACAGCGTGCGGAGAGTCTTTATCAGCAACTGGAAAGTCTTGAACTATTGGTGACTGCAGGGGGGAAACAGCTATTAAAGGAAAGTCGAAAGCAGAAGGCTACCAAGGTGTTGGTGAGACATCTTTCGAGAAATTTGTAGAGGGTGTCTATAAACCCTGGGCGAGAGAGAACAAACGTTCTTTCGAGAATAACGAGAAGTACAAGCTGCCAATGATCTGTGAAAGCAAGAGTCTTACGGGCAAGACATTTGCGCAGATCTCGCCGCTGTTGATCAAGAGTACAAGAAGGAACGGCGAGAGTCGGAACTAGAGAAGGGAAGGACTCGAAAGCCCTCAACTATCAACCGAGAGTTGCAGATCCTTTCGAGGATCTTCTCGCTCTCAATCAGTACGGAGTTACCAATAAGAACCCATGCGCGGAGGTTTCGCTTCTACCTCAGAATAACAAACGTGTGCGGTATCTGTTGGATGAAGAGGAACAACGACTCCTACCAGTCTTAACAGGTCCGCGTGGACACTTGTTACCGCTAGTGATCGTTGCGATCGGCACCGGGATGAGAGGAGGTGATCTGTTCCATCTGACGTGGGAGGGTCGATTTCCAACGTGCACTGATCTACGTGCCGAATTCCAAAACGGGAAGGGACTATTCGGTGCCGATGAATGATGACGTGAGAAACACGTTGCGGCAGATACGAAGCACTACTCGTGGCGGCGGGTACGTGTTCATCAATCCTGATACTGCCAGGCCTTACACCGACGTCAAGAC
>JBKPNH010000125.1:0-37233 GCA_046732535.1 Acidobacteriota bacterium | reverse complement strand
GCTTGGTTTCGATAAAAGGATGATAGGCGACACACGGCCGCACGTTCGCATAGAGGCCGAGCACCTACCGCACAGTTACGTTGAGACTCTTGTAACCACCGCCTTGCGGCGTCGTGATGGGCGCCTTCAGAAAGACCTTGGTCCGCCGCAACGAGTCCCAGGAGCCCGGCTCGATTCCCGAGGTGTTGCCGGCTTCATAGACTTTTTCACCGATGTCTATGTTTTCGATCTCAAGGGGTGCTTCGGCGGCTTCGAGGATACGGAGGGTCGCGGCCATGATTTCCGGACCGATGCCGTCGCCGTTAGCCACGGTGATAGGGATGCGTTTCGACATTATTCCAGCCTTTCAGGATTTATAAGAAAGCAGGAATATAGCGAAAACGTTGAAGCCGGGCAATTAGGTGTCTTGAAAACTGGAATCGCCTGGATCGTGTTCCAGAAAAACGTTGTTATTGCGAAACGCTGATTTTTCCAAAATATCCTTGACGCGTTTCCAACGCCTCCTGCATACTTTTGCCTACCAAGTACCTGCTCTCGCGCATCGATGGTGATAGCGCCTGTCCGTTATCGTAAGCGACGAGGTTCGGCTGAATGAGAGTGAGGCAGTTGTCAACTAGTTCAGAAGCCGCTCTCGTGATTTAAGAGCACCGGGTGCGTCGCAGCTCGCCGAAAGTATCGGCCGTCTCCCCCGAACTGTATCAGCGAATTCCAGCAAGCCCGCGCTTCCCTTCAACCTAAGGATAGTAGAATGGCTACAAAACTCTACGTAGGAAATCTTTCGTTTCGGACCACGAGCGATGAACTGCGCGAGGCCTTCGCGTCAGTTGGAACGGTGGAATCTGCTTCGGTAATTGAAGATCGAGAAACCGGGCGATCACGCGGCTTTGCTTTTGTGGAGATGGCAACCCCTGAAGAGGCAGCAGCAGCAATCGAGGCATTCAACGGCAAAGACTTCGGTGGACGTAACCTGACAGTCAACGAAGCGAAGCCGAGAACGGACCGTGGTGGCGGTGGTGGCCGCGGCGGTTATGGCGGTGGACGTGGCGGCGGCGGTCGTGGTGGTTACGGTGGCGGTGGCGGTGGCGGCCGTGATCGTGACAACGATCGTTACGAGCGCGAACCGCGCTGGTAAAACTCTTCGGGGCAGCAATCCCCCACGCTGCCCCAGCTTTAACGGCTGATCGGCGTTATTTTTAAAGTGAGTCGATCAGATCCCCGCAATACTTCAAGTAAATATTCTTCCCCAGCCTTCATCTCACCCAGCGCATACGTGTAATCGTAGACGTTCTTGACGTCGCGCTTGCCGATCTTGACGATGCGGTCGCCGGCTTTCAGCCCAGCTTTCTCCGCGGGCGATGCCTCGCGGACGCCGTCGATCAGCAGCCCGTCGTTGGTGTCAGCGTAGTTCGGGATCGTCCCCAGATAGACGCGGAAGCCGCCGGTGCGCGGCGCCGGATCCGTCTTCGCAGTCGTGTAGGTGACGCGCTTATCAGCCGTATCGAGATGTCTGACGATGTAGGAGACGAGATTGAGAATGCGAGTCTCGTCCTCGTAATTGATCTTCTCGAACGTATCAGTCGGCTTGTGGTAATCGTTATGCGTTCCGGTCCAGAAGAAGAGCACTGGAACCTGTTTGAGATAAAACGACGCATGATCGCTGGGACCGAGCCCGTCTTCGTTTAGCGTCAACTCAAACTTCCTCGCCGGATCCGCCGTGCCCTGAGTGATGATGTCGCGCCACTCCTTCGCCGTTCCTACGCCACCGATCACAAGCTTGCGATCTTTCATCCGTCCGATCATGTCCATGTTGATCATCGCGACAACGCTGTTGAGCGCAGTGACTGGATGATTGACGTAGTAGTTCGATCCGAGTAGCCCTTCTTCCTCGCCACCGAAAGCAATGAAGACGATCGTGCGTTTCGGTCGCGGACGTTGCGCCGTCAACACGCGAGCCAGTTCGAGCACGCCGGCTGTTCCGGAAGCGTTATCGTCGGCGCCGTGATGTATCTCGCCGGAACGCGGCGCGAGGCTTCCCGCACCGCCGCGGCCGAGGTGATCGTAATGCGCGCCGATGACGATCGTTTCATTCTTCAACAACCGATCCGACCCTTCGAGCACGCCGACGACGTTGTATGCCGGCACTTCTTTCCGCACAACGTCAATGGAAACATTTAATTGTCCTTGCAGCGGTTGTTTAGTTGCCTGGGTTTTCTCTTTTGCGATCTTTTCCAGGTCACTAAGGATCGAATCGCCAACTGAGTTGCGCGAGATCACAGCCACGGGAAATCCAGCTTCACCACCATCATGGTCGTAGGTCAGCCTGGCCAACTTCTCGTTTTTGAAATCGTTGTCGCGAGCGATGACGATCAGCGCTTTCGCGCCGGCATTACGCGCCGCGATTGCCTTCCAGCGAACTTCTTCATAACGTCCGAATCGACCGTGCGGATTATCGCCGTCTGGCGTTCCTTGCATAGCAACGGCAACCGCGTCTTTCGCATTTAAGCCGGCATAGTCGTCGTAATTCTGTTCTGATGCTGTGATACCGAATCCGACAAACACGATCTGACCAGCCACTTTGGCATTCGAACTGAAACCAAGCGGCATCCAGTCGTCGCCGACACGCAGGATCCGAGCTGCGTCAAACTTCAATTCGTTTCCGGTCCCTAACTCGACGCCTGATACGTACGGAAACTGTTGCAGGTAACGCGCCATGACCTCGCGGCGGCGAGCTGCGGCCGCGGAGTCTCCGGGCTTCAAACCGAGTCGCTGGAATTCGCCCGCGATGTAGCGAGCGGCGTCGTTCGCGCCGGCCGTGCCCGTCCGACGGCCGTCGAGCGCGTCAGAAGCGAGATAGCTGACGTGTTGCTGGATACGCGAGGCGCTGGGTTCGTTTTGTGACTGCGCTAGCGCAACGCTTGCGACTAACAACAGGATACTGATTTGTAGAAATCTTTTGGGGTTCATAATCGATTACTCCACCCAGTCCGCGATAAAGATGTTCGTGTCGCCTTGCTTCGCGGCGTTGCGGTTCGAGGCGAAGACGAGTTTCTTCCCGTCAGGCGAAAACATCGGGAAGCCGTCAAACGTCTCGTTGAAACTTATTCGCTCGAAGCCGGTGCCGTCGACGTTGATCTTATAGAGATCGAAATTCCTGCCGCGTGCATCGTCGACGTTGGACGAGAAGATGACTCGTTTCCCGTCAGGGAAGAAGTATGGGCCGAAGTTGGCTTTGCCGTTACTCGTTACCTGACGCTTGTTTGAACCGTCGGCATTCATCACAAAGATCTCGAGCACGCTGGGATGAATGAGGTTGTCTTTGATCAGACTCGAGTACTCGGCCTTGTCTTTATCTGTTTTCGGATGGTGCGCGCGGTAGACGATCTGTTTTCCGTCGTAGGACCAGAACGGGCCGCCGTCGTAACCGAGCTCGTTGGTCAGGCGGCGGACGTTCTTGCCGTCAGCGTCCATCGTGTAGATGTCGAGATCACCGTCGCGCATGGACGTAAAGACGAGTTTCTTGCCGTCGCGCGTGATGGTCGTTTCGGCGTCGTAGCCGGGCGTGTTCGTCAACTGCTTCAGGTCCGAACCGTCAGGATTGGCGGTGAAGATGTCGAAAGCCGGATAGATGGCCCACACATAGCCGCGCGAGAAGTCGGGCCGCGGCGGACACTGTTTGTCGCCGAGGTGCGTCGAGGAATAAAGCACGCGCTTCGCGCCGGGGTAAAAGTAAGAACAGGTGGTGCGGCCGTCGCCGTTCGAGATCATTTTCACGTTCGAACCGTCGACGTTCATGGTGTAGATCTGATCGCAGCCGCGCCCGTCGCGGGTCGACTGAAAGATGAGCTGCTTGCCGTCAGCGGAGAAGTAGGCTTCGGCGTTCTCGCCGCCGAAGGTCAACTGCTTGATGTTGCGCAGGTGCTTTTCATTCGGCAGCACTAGATTGTCGGATTGAGAGGCTGGGACGCTAATCAGTAACGCCAGCACGAACAGTGGCGCGAGAATCTTCATAGTTTAGTACCCTTGAGCTCCTGTTTCGAGCGATTAACAGAATCAACGCAGTTACGCCCATCACCAGACTAATCATCTGCGATGTCGAGAGCCCGGTGAGCGTCGTCAAGCCGAGAATGTCGCCGCGCGGGTCGTCGCGCACAAACTCGATGGCGAAGCGAACGATTGAATAGAGCAAAGCGTAGGCAAGAATCACCTGGCCGCTGAATCGTTTGCGCTTGTGCAGCCAGAGCAGAAAGAAGAACACAAGCAACATCGCAAACGATTCGTAAAGCTGCGTCGGATGAAGGTGCTGGTCGATGGGCACACCGGTGATTTCGTGGCCCAACTCGCTGAACTTCACGCCCCACGGCAGCGACGTCGGTTTACCCCAGCAACATCCCGCGGCAAAGCAGCCCTGGCGGCCGAAGAAGTTACCAATGGCGATTCCGGGCGCGCAAGCGTCGGCGGTTTTCCACCACGGCAACTGATAGCGTTTCATCAGCAGATAGCCGGCGATCACGGCGCCGAGCAGTCCGCCGTAGAAGACGCCGCCGGAACGCAGAAAATCCAACGACAGGAGCTGAAGCGGCTGGTCGCGATACTCGGGTTCGGTAAAGAGCATCAGGATCTTCGAGCCGATCAGCGACGCCAGCAACATCCACAAACTGAGATCGTAGATGCGTTCGCGCGGCAGCCCATCACGCTGGCCGAGCTTGACCGTGATTAGGATCGCGCACAGAAAGGCCAGGGCGAGAAAGACGCCGTAAGTGTTGATGGGGAAACTGCCGATGCGAAAAAGCTCAGGGTACATCCGTAGAAATCCGTGTTACCTTCTTACTTCCAAAAAAGAGATCGAGCACGAGCAACACTGCGCCGATGCAGATGCAAGAGTCAGCGACGTTGAACGTGGGCCAGTGGTAGTCGCCGGCGTGCAGGACGATGAAGTCGACGACGTAGCCGAGTCGCACGCGATCAGTCAGGTTTCCGAGAATGCCGGCCAGCAGCAACGCGCACGAGCCGAGAATGCGATCATCGTTCCGCGGCGTTTTCATAAAGTAATAGAAAACGGCGATCGTTGCGGCAGACGCGAGCGCTACGAAGAACCAGCGTCCGAACGGACCGCCCTCTTGCAGTTGGCCGAACGCGATGCCGGGATTCTCGGTGTACGCGAACTGAAGAAAGCCGCGAATGACGACGCGAGCCTCGCCGAAGCGCAACGTCTTCACGGCCCACGCTTTCGACGCCTGATCGGCGATATAGACGCCGAATGCCACCAGGAGGTAACCAGCGCGCCAGGCAAAACGACTTTTTAGATTCGTGCCTTGATCCATTTAATCCGTGTTTTCAATCTCCTCCAGCGCCGAAACACAACGCTCGCAAACAGTCGGATACCTTTCAGATTCACCGACTCGCGTCGAGTAGTTCCAACAGCGCTCACACTTTTCACCTTCGGCTCGCGAGACGGTGATTGACGGCGGTCCTTCCACCACGTTCACTTGCGAAACGATAAAAAGGTAGCGCAAGTCGTCATGATGCGCTCGGAGCAACCCCAAATTGTCGCCCGTTTCCGACAGCGTGAGTTTCGCCTCCAACGAACCACCGATCTGTTTGACTGTTCTGGCTTCTTCTAATTTCCGAAGGACTTGATCGCGAATCTCAAACAAACGATTCCACGTCCCGGACAGTTCGTCGCGATCCTGCTGGACCGCAACCGGAAACTCCGCGATGTGGACAGAATGCTCCTTGCGATCCGGCAGGTTCTCCCAGATCTCGTCCGCGGTAAAAACGAGAATCGGAGCTAGTAGCCGGGCCAATGCGTCGATGATCTGATAGAGCACGGTTTGAGCCGCGCGTCTTTTAACGTTGCGCGGCGCGAAGGTGTACAGCCGATCCTTAATGATGTCGAAGTAACGCGCCGACAACGTCACGGTGGCGAAGTTGTACAGCGCGTGATAGACGTTATGAAACTCGTAAGCCTCATAAGCCTTGAGCACTTTCGCTATCACTCGATCCAGCTCCGCCAGCGCCCAGCGATCGATCTCTTCCATCTCCTCGTCCGGCACTGCATCGCGCGTGGGCTCGAAACCGTAAAGATTGCCCAGCGCGAACCGAGCCGTGTTGCGCAGCTTGCGATAACCGTCGGTGACTCGTTGCAGGATCTCGTCAGACGCGCGCATGTCGTCGAAATAGTTCGACGACGCGCACCACAGCCGAATCGTTTCCGCACCCGACTGCTTGATCACCTTGTCAGGCTCGATCGCATTTCCCGCCGACTTGTGCATCGCGCGGCCCTGCGCGTCAAGCGTCCAGCCGTGCGTGATTACAGTGTCATACGGAGCGCGATCGTGCGCTGCGATGCCGACCATCAACGACGAATTAAACCAGCCGCGAAACTGATCGCCGCCCTCAATATAAACATCAGCCGGCCAGCGCAGTTCGTCGCGGCTCTCGAGCACCGCGATCGACGACACGCCGCTGTCGAACCATACGTCGAGAATGTCGGTCTCTTTGGTCCACTCGGCGGCGCCGCAACCCTTGCACGTGTAACCCGGCGGCAAGAGTTCGCTTGCCTCGTGCGTGTACCAGGCGTCGCCTGACTCGCGTTCGAAGATGTCGGCGACGTGATTGATCACGGCCGGATCGGCAACGGCTTCGGTACACTTCGCGCAATAGAAGACCGGGATCGACACGCCCCAAACGCGTTGTCGCGAGACGCACCAATCGGGCCGCCCCTTGAACATGTTGCGCATGCGATCGACGCCCCACGCCGGAATCCAGTTAACTCGTTCGATCTGTTCGATGGCTGCGTCGCGAAGAGGCGGTGTTGCTTCCGTTTCGTTCGCGGTGAAGTTGGTGCGATCGCGTCCATCCTCGTCTTTTTCGACGAGGTCACCATGCGTTTGGTCCATGGCGATGAACCACTGCGGCGTCGCGCGAAAAATCACCGGGTTTTTGCATCGCCAGCAGTGCGGATACCGGTGCTCGTATTTCTCGCTGAACAGCAGCACGCCGCGTTCGCGCATGAAGTCGACGATCTCGTCGTTGGCGTCAAACACACGCTTGCCCGCGAAGTGCTCGACTTCGGGCGTGAAGCGTCCAGCGTTGTCGACCGGGCAATAAATGTCGAGACCGTAGCGCTTGCCGATGACGAAGTCGTCGTGACCGTGACCGGGTGCGGTGTGAACGCAGCCAGTGCCTGCTTTACTGTCGGACGATTTCTTTTGAGCTTCGCTGACGTCGAGCTCTGTTTCCGCGTCGGCCTCACCTCCGAGCGTGACGTGTTCCCCGACCATCAACAGCGACGGGCGATCGATCCACGGATGCGCGGCTTCGAGCCGGTCCAGTTTCGTGCCCGGAAAACGCGCGAGAATGTTCGGCGCTGCTCCTAAATCACACTTGGACACGACTGCTTCGACGAGCTCGCTGGCGACGATGTAAACCTCGTCTCCATACTCAAACGCGGAGTATTCAAAATCAGGGTGAAGGGCGATACCGAGGTTCGCCGGCAGCGTCCACGGCGTGGTGGTCCAGATCAGCACGAAGACACGTCGTCGCGCCAACGCCGGATCGATCAGCGCCGGATCGCTCCTCAATGGAAACTTCACGTAGACGGACGGACTTGTGTGCTGGTGATATTCGACCTCGGCTTCCGCCAGCGCGGTTTGATCCTTGATACACCAGTAAACCGGGCGCGCGCCTTTGTAGACGTAGCCGCGCTCGACGAAGCGGGCGAACATGCGCGCCGTCTCGGCTTCGTAGTGGTTCGACATCGTCAGATACGGATCGTCCCACTCGCCCAGGATGCCGAGACGCTTGAAGTCGCGCGTCTGGTTTTTGAGCGCGTTTTCGGCGTGCTCGCGGCAGATGCGACGGAAAGTCTCGACGCTCAGATCGCTCTTCTTTTTACCTTTTTTCTCGAGCGCCTTTTCGACGTGTGTCTCGATCGGCAGACCGTGACAGTCGTAGCCCGGAACGTAAGGCGCGTCGAAGCCCATCATCGTCCGCGATCTGACGATAAAGTCCTTGAGCACTTTGTTCATCGCTGTGCCGAGGTGGATGTCGGCGTTGGCGTACGGCGGCCCGTCGTGAAGGATGAACTTTTCGCGTCCGGAGCGGGCGCGGCAAATCAATCGATAGAGATCGAGTTCCTGCCATTTTTGCAGCCGCGCGGGTTCGGCCTGCGCCAGGTTCGCCTTCTGCGAAAAGTTGGTCTTAGGCAGATTGACTGTTTTTTTGAGATCGAGTGGGGTTTCTGTGGACATGATTTTGAACTCGCAATACTAGCAAACACGGATAACATCGAAAAACCCGAACCACCCTGGATGAGATGGTTCGGGTTCCGGTAAATCCGTTTGGACTCTGGTTTAACCTATAAACATCTCATCCTCGGCGTAAGTCTGATTTATGGGCTTCGGCACGGGCGCGACGAGGACTTCGAGGCCACGGCGGAAGCCCGCCATAATCGCCGCCAGCTCCCGCGCGGGCTCTATTACCTTCGACTGAATGAAGTCAGTCGTAAGCGCCACTTGCGTGTGCGTCCGGTCGATCGTGCGACTGACGAGCGCCACTTTGTCGCGGGCCTCGACAGCAGTGTCGCTGACCAGCATCTTCAGTTCACTGACTTCGGCTTTGATGATCGCCAGCGACTCGGAGAAGTGTTGTGTTGCCGTAGACAGATGACCCGAAACCGCCGTGAACTGCTCGGCAATCAACTTCCCCTGCACGGCGATCTGCTTGCCCTGCTCACTCATCGCGGAAACACGTTCGATGAGCGGCTCCATCTTCTCCTCCATCCGGTTGACCGTCTTAACGGCGCGATTGACGAACACCGCGATCGCCACCATGGCGATCGCAATGATCAGAAACGAAGCAGCAATAATCACCATTATCCAGAACATCGGATCGTTGGTGTTCATCTGCAAGAGTGCGATGTACATATTGCTGATGGTCTATGGGTCTCAGTTGTTTTTGTCGCCGCCGAAATTGGGAGCTTCGATGCGTCCCGACATCTCGGTCTTCCGCTTTTCTTCCTGGTACGCCTTCTTGCCGGCGTCGATCGCGGCAGCCACGGTGCCACCCTGCCGCGCCGCGGCTTCGCGCGCGGTTTGGGCCAACTCGCTGGCTTTGCCCGCCGCTTGCGTGTAGAGCTCAGACGCGCGGTCGCGGGTCGCTTCGTAGTACTCACCGGCGCGATCGCCCAAATGTTGGGCCGCTTCGCGCGAGCGATCGATGCCTTTGCGCGTCGCGTCGGCGATGTCGCCGCGCAGTTCCTGTCCTGACTTAGGGGCAAAAAGCAGCGCGAGGATCGCCCCGATGCCGCCGCCAATAAGCAAGTAGGTCAATCGAGTAGAGATGTTGTCGCCGCTGTCTTTCCGATAATCGTCATATCCCATTTTCTGGGTCCTTTCCTCTGGTTATTTCGGTGTTTTGGACTATAGCACAGATCCCGGTTTTACTGCTTGGGGCCACCATTGTATTGCTCCAGCTTGCGATAGAGCGTTTTACGGCCGATGCCGAGGGCCTTGGCGGCGTGAGATTTATCACCGCGGGTGTAGTCGAGAGTAGCTTCGATGGCCTGGCGTTCGATCTCTTCCATCGACGAAGGGACTGTGACTTCGAACGTAGTCGTGCGTCCTTCGCTGGCGGCTTTGGCGCGCTCGACCTTGATGCGATCGCGTTCCTGAAGAGCGATCTTGGTGATCGCTTCCGGAAGGTCTTCGAGCTCGATCTGGCGCCCGGACGCGATGATCACTGCGCGCTCGATCGCGTTTTCGAGCTCGCGGATGTTGCCGGGCCAGTCGTAGGTGATCAGCGCCTGCAGGGCGTCTTTCGAAATGCCGGAAATGAAACGACCGGTCTTCTGTTTGTAGTGCTCGATGAAGTGGATAACGAGCGGGTGCGTGTCCTGCGGGCGTTCGCGCAACGGCGGCAGCTTAATCGGAAACACTGAAAGACGATAGAACAAGTCCTGACGGAAGGTGCCAAGCTCGACCGCGCGTTTTAAATCGACATTAGACGCCGCGAGGACTCGCACGTCAGTCTTCAGTACTTCGCTGCCCCCGACGCGGGTGAACTCTCCGTCTTGCAGCACGCGCAGCAGCCGCACTTGCGCCGACAGACTCATCTCCCCGACTTCGTCGAGAAACAACGTGCCGCCGTTCGCCTCTTCGAACCGTCCGCGACGCAACGCGCGCGCATCGGTGAACGCGCCCTTTTCGTGCCCGAACAGTTCAGACTCGAGCAGTGTCTCCGGAATCGCGCCGCAGTTCAGTTTGACGTAAGGCTGGTCTTCGCGGCCGGAGTTGTAATGAATCAGGTTCGCGAGCAATTCTTTGCCGGTCCCGGATTCACCTTCGATCAAAACGGTCGTCTGCGTATCGGCGACGCTCAACGCGAGCTCGATGGCGCGACGTATTCCGGATGTTTGACCGATGATGCGGTCCTCGCCATAGCGTTCGTGAAGCGCGGTGCGGAGGTGCATGATCTCCGCTGACAACTGATCGCGTTCGAGAGCGGTGCCGATCTGATCAGCGATGCCTTCGACGAGCGCGACGACGTGTTCCTCAAAACCTTCGCGCGCTTCGCTCCAGACTAAACCGAGCAATCCGAAAGTGTGTCCGCCGACGCGCACCGGAGCGACGAGCGCGGCGCGTCCGCCGAGCAGCGAGTTGAAAGCCAAACGAATCGCAAATGGCAGATCGGTATCGAGTAGACGCAGAGTCTTGCCCTGGGCCAGGACTTCCACCAACGCGGGAAACGCGGTGACGTTCAACGATCTTCCGTGCTCGTCAAACAGACCCTGAAGCAGATCTACGGAGGCATTCGGCGCCGCCTGGAATGCCGCGAGACTGATCTTCCCGCCGGCAGGATCGACCACGCCAAGAGCTGAATAGTCCGCGCCAACAAGCGCGATTGCGCGCTCCAACACCAGCGACGACACCTCGCGAAAATCCGATCGCGCATTCAACGCGTTGGCGATCGAAAGCAGCGCTCGTTTCGTTTCTGCTTCACGTTCTTTGTCGGTGTACAGCCGTGTGTACTGGTAACCGATCGCGATCTGACCGGCGATCGACTCCAGAAATGAGACCTCGTCGTCCAGCCATTCGCGCGGCGTGCGCGTCGTATGCAGCCCGACAAGCCCGAGCACGTCGTCGCCGAGCATCACCGGCACGACGAGCAGCGAACGAGTCGCAAGACTCGCCGTCAGAAACCGGACCTTCTGATTGAGTCCGGGGGATGTGGTGTCGTCGAGCCGGATCGGCTTGCGGATGTCGACGTGTTCGGAGAGTTGTTTGATATCCAGCGGGATGACCGTTCCCAAGCTCGAAGGCACGTCTTCGGAAGCACGCCATTCATGACTGATGCGCAGCTCGCTCGCGGATTTGAGTTGGATGACGTCGCAGCGATCGACCTCCATCATCCGGCCCAGCTCCGACACGATCACGGTGAGAAAGCGGTCGAGATTGATGGCGCGCGGCAGAGTCATCGCGAGGCGATTGATAATCCCCTCGCGGGCTTCGTGCATCTTGATCTTGCGTTCCAGGGAGAGAGATTGGGCGCTGTTGGACATTAGTTGAATCCGTGTTCCCACGGCCTTTATAATCCGTGACATGCCTATTTACGAGTTTGAGTGCCGAAAATGCAAGGCACACATGGAAGTTTTTCAGAAGGTAAGCGACAAGCCGCCGGTCAAGTGCCAAAAGTGCGGGGGGCGGCTGGAGCGGAAGATTTCAGCGCCGGCCATACAGTTCAAGGGGTCTGGGTGGTACGTGACTGACTACGCGTCCAAGGCAACGAAGGGCGAGAAGTCTGAATCCGAGTCGTCAACTGAAGCCAAATCCGAAAAGACTGAGAAGAAAACTAAAGAGAGCTCCCCCGCGAAGAAGACTTCAGACAAATCTTCTCCGAAAGCATCGACCGGCGACTAAATCCTCTCAAATGAGGTCATCAAAACACGGATTCACAGTAATTCTCGCGATCTTTTTGGTCGCTGCCTGCATCGCGGCGCAGTCCGGCAACAAGCCGAACGCCAATGCGTCCGGCGGCGTGCAGCTTGGCGTGATTGCGCGCCGCGACGACAACAAGAGCACACCGATAACGAGCAAGGAACTTGCCGTTTATGACAATGGCATCGAACAGGCAATCCGCAACTTCACTCCCGACCCGTCGCCTGCGAACATCGTGCTGTTAGTCGACAATTCGTTATCCATTCGCGCCGACGTTGACAAGCTCGAAGGGGCGGCGCGCGAGTTTGCTTACGAGATCTACAAAGGCGACAAGTTGCTGATCGTCGGCTACGACGAACAGGCGGAGATCGTGTCCGACTGGACGGACGATGCGAAGTCGATTGAAAAGTCGCTCAAGCTGTTTCGCAAGAAGGGCCAGCCGCACTTGTTTGACGCGATTCGCGCTGTGGTTGAGGAAGCGCTGCGGCCGCTGCAGGGACAGAAGCGAATCATCGTCGTGATCAGCGACGGGCTCGATCGCGGAAGCAAGGCGACGTTCGAAGATACGCTCGCGGAACTGCAAGCGGAAAACATCATGGTCTATGCGGTGCAGGCGATCGATCGCACGCGCGGCGCGATCCGTCGTGACGTGCCGAAGCCGAAGGTCGTCATCGACAAGCTGGCGGAAGGTACTGGCGGACAGATCTTCTCGATTGATGAACCGCAAGTGGCGGCGAAGGCGATCTGCGATGAGCTGCGGCAGAATCGTTACGTGCTTTCGTACGTGCCGTCGAGCGCGCCGTTTGGGCAGGCGAGAAGTTTGCTCGTTTTGGGGAACCAGGGGATTACTGTTAGGTCGAAGTCGATGCAGCAGCCGAATTAGTTTCGGCGCGAGTAGAAGTAGAAGAGTCCCGCCATAATCAACAGCACGAGACTTTCCATAAAAACGAAGAAACTGGGAACGAACGTTCCGTCGTCGAGGAAAGAATCAGAGTAGGCGACGTACGTTCCGACAATTAACCCGCCGATCAGCCAGATCAATTGTCGCTTCCGATCCCACACATGAAGAATCCCTATTTGGAAAATTCCTTTTCATGACCCTCTTGCAAGCGGGAAACACACGTAAAAGGAATTCGTACAAATCCTATTTCACTGACCTCCCGCAAGCGGGAAACACATAGAAAGGAAATCTAAACAATTCCTATTTCTCTTTCAACACACCCGACAGCCAGTGCATCAGGTTCAGCGTGTACTGCTTGTTGTCGTACCCCTCGACGTTCATTCCCATCTTATGCCTCTCAGCTCCCGCGATCTGAGCGCTGAGCATTGCCGCCTCGCCGTGGATCACAACCCGGCCCTTACCGACCTTGAAAGCGAGCGCCTGCGCCCGTCCAGCCGCCGACACCATCGACTTCGATTCCCGATCCAGCGCGTCCTGTGCCGTGTCCGACAACTTCAAGATGCTAAAACTCTCTTCCGGCCCCTTCAGCGACTGTCCAGTGAAACTCAATACTCGATTTATCCGCTCCTTCTCGTTCCGTCCCTCGACGATCGGATGCGCGGAGAGCAGCTTGTTCTCGCGCGAGAAGATCAGGAACGAAGGAGCACCAGGCGAGGAATTCGCGGAGTCGAGCGTGTATCCCTTGCTCATGTCGACGCCGAGCTTCGTCCCGAGCGCAGCGGCAGCGGATCCGAACGGCGCGTGATCGGCGATCAACAGCAGCGCGCCGCCGCCTCGCACCCAGTCATAAACCGCCTGGATCTCTTCTTCAGTGAAAGCCGAAGCGTCAGCGCCGGCATCGTCCATCTCTTCGGCGCCCAACGCATTCGCGATCACCAGCACCTTGAAACTTTCGAGCCACTGTTTCGCAAACGGCCGGCGACCGCGGATCACGCGATAGCCGTCGTTCAGGATCAGATCGACGAACGGTTTGTATCTTCCTTCCATGGTGTGGAAGTTGTGATGCGCCTCGTCAAACATCACGCGCGGCCCGCTTTTCGAATACGCCGGGTTCTCGACGGAGGTATTGAATTCGAGATCCGGTTGTTGTTGGGCCAGCGTGCTTGCTGCCAGGAGAAGCAGGAGAACACAGATTTTGAAGAATCTCATCTTGATAGTTTTGAGAGTCGCTCCGCAGCGAGACTCAGCGTTTCATCTTTCTTGCAGAAACAGAAGCGAACTTGCTGCGCGCCGTCCGCGGGGTTGCTGTAGAAACTCGAGCCGGGGACGCAGGCGACGCCGATATCGCGAATCAGGTGACGCGTAAACTCCACGTCGTTCGGAAACCCAAACGACGAGATGTCGGTCATGATGTAGTAGGCGCCGTCAGGAATAAAAGTTCCGAACCCGGCCTTTTCCAACACCGGCAACAGCACGTCGCGCCGCATGTGATAGTCGAAGCGAAGGTGATCGTAGTATTCCGGCGGTAGCGACAACGCGTACGCGCCCGCGGCTTGCAGCGGAGCAGCCGCGCCGACAGTCAAAAAGTCGTGGACCTTGCGAATCGCGGCCGTGATCCCCGGCGGTGCGATGCAGTAACCCACGCGCCAGCCAGTCACCGAATAAGTTTTCGACATCGAGTTGACGACGACAGTGCGTTCGCGCATGCCGTCGAGCTGGGCCATCGAGATGTGTTCGATCTTGGCGCCGTCGCGCGGGTAGAGGATATGCTCGTAAATCTCGTCAGTAAAACAGAGCGCGTCAAACTCCTTGCACAACGAAGCGATGAACTCCATCTCGTCGCGCCTGAAAACCTTGCCGGTCGGATTGTTGGGGTTGCAGACGATGATGGCTTTCGTCTTCGCGTTGAAGGTCGCGCGCAGTTCATCGCGATCGAAATTCCAGTCGGGCGCGCGTAGCGGCACGTAGGGCGGGCGCGCGTCTGAAAGAATTGCGTCCGGCGCGTAGTTCTCGTAGTAAGGCTCGAAGACGATCACCTCGTCGCCAGGATCGACGGTGGCCATCATCGCCGAGATCATGCCTTCGGTCGATCCGCAGGTGACGGTGATCTCCGTTTCGGGATCTATGTCGAGCCCGAGATACCACTTGGTTTTGCGAGTGAGTGCGTCGCGGAAGTCTTTCGCGCCCCAGGTGATCGCATACTGGTTGACGTCGCCCTCGATCGCCTCCATCGCTTTGCGTTTGATCTCTTCGGGCGCGGCGAAATCGGGGAAGCCTTGCGATAGATTGACGGCGCCGTACTTCATCGCCTCGCGCGTCATCTCGCGAATCACGGATTCGGTAAATCGGGTCGCCTTGTGAGAAACGTAGCGGCTCTTTGAAATTGAAGGTGTGGACATTCGATTGGATCCTTTTACGGAATTATTGTTTCGCCTGCCGCTTCGCGTTTCAGTTGATCGAGGATGGAACGGATCGCAGCGGCGTAGCTGCCGTTGGGGGCGAGTTGAAGATACTTTTCGTAAGCGGCCACGGCTTCCTTTGGCTTCTCGAGTTTCTCGTACGCGGCACCGAGCATTTGATAGATGACCGGCTCGCTGTCGGAAAGCTGATCGATCGCGGCGCGAAGCTCTACGACAGCTTCCGCAAACTGTCCTTTATCTTCCAGCACGCGCGCCAGCCCGACTCGCGCTTCCGGTTGAAATCCTCCAGCCTCGCGGATCGAACGTCTAAACGAACGAATCGCCTGATCGAGGTTGCCTTCGTCACGATGGATGCGCCCCTCGACTGCTGAAGCCTCTGCGCTCGTTCGGGCATGGTTCGGACGCGCTTGCCGCGCGGCGTCGATTTCGTCGAGCGCGTCGTTAAAGTTTCCGAGATCCAACAACACGCGCGCGAGACCGACGTGCGCCGCCGCATTCGACGGGCTTAGCTTTATCGCTTCTCGATACAGGTCGGCGGCTTTTTGTCTGGCGGCGCTGTCGCGCGCGGTTTCGCGAGCGGTCTCGGCTTTTTGAAATGTCAGCTCGGCCTCGCTGGACGTCGGCACGAGCTTCACTGAGAGCGCGCGACGGCCGGCAACGAGCGGGACAGCCGTTTCCTTGAAGCCGTTGGCCCGAACACGAACCGTGTGCCGGCGCGGCGTCACTTTCGTCAGCGTAAGCTTTCCGGAAGCGTCCGCTGTTCCGCGCCTGACGTCGTCGATCCAGACAATGGCGTTTGGCTCGGTTGTGATTACCAGTTGCTGCTGAGCGTTAATCGCTGGAGCGAGAAACAGCAGGACCGTGAGTGTAACTGCAAACTTCATACACGGATTTATTCTTCGTTGCCTGGCCCACCGACTCGTCGTTTCCGCACTTCGGGATTCGACTCCACCACACGCGCTCCGACTTCCGGCTTGAAGTTTCCTTTTTCATCGTACAGCCGGGAGTACTGAAGCCGGTTTCTGACCACGCCCTGAATATACCCGCGCGTCTCTTTGAAGGGAACCGCTTCGGCCCACTCGTCGATCTCGAACGGCAGCGAGGCTTTCCATGCGACTGCGCGTCCAGGGCCGGCGTTGTACGCCGCCGCGACGTACTCGATGCGCCCAAACTTGTCGATCTGATCGCGCAAATACGCCGTGCCGAGTTGAATATTCAGACGCGGCTCGAAAAGCGACTCGGCCGTGATCTCGCGTCCGACACCATATTTGCGAGCGGTCAATCGAGCCGTCGGCACCAGCACCTGCATCAGCCCGTACGCGTTCGCACCCGAGCGTGCGCGCGTGATGAAGACCGTCTCCTGACGAATCAGACCAGCCACTTGATAGGGATCGAGGCTCCGCGCCCGCGACTCCTGAACGATGATGTCCCAGTAGTTGAGCGGATAGAAAACGTCCCACTGCTCGCGCGTCATCTCTTCCGGCTTCATCTGCGAATAGTCAGGGAAGCTGCGGCGAAGCGCGTTCAGAGCACGGACGTTCTCTTCATCGGAACGGTAGATCCGCGCCATCGCGAGGTTGATCTTCGGACTGTCGGGAGCTTTTTCGCTTACAGTCGTCAACTCTTTCACGGCCCACTCATCGAGGCCGATGTTTGACAACTGGTCGGCTTTGACGAGCCGCGCGTCTGCGTCAGGGCCGGCGCTTTCTTCGGCGACGGTGACGGTTTTTAGATTGGCGACGGCGCGCGCGACGATCGAGTCAGGCGCAAAGGTTTTCGGCTGCGTTGTTTTAGTTAGAACGTCGAGGCGTTGCTTGGCGAGATAGCCGTACCAGTTGGCGTCGTATCGCGCCTGCATCGCTTCGTAAAGCGCGCGCGCTTCAGCCAGTTTCCCAGCTCGTTCCGAATCGCGTGCGGCCCAGTAGCCGGCTCGTCCGCGATTGTCGGTGTTCTTGTCGGCGTAGAACGCGAGATGCTCGGTCAGCATTCGCGCCGACTCGGAAAAGTTCCTGGCCTCGTGCGCTTCCCACGCGAGATCGAATTGCGCCTGCGCGACTTCCATCGAGCTCGACCAGCCGTTCACAGCGGCGCGCAGGAAGTATGAAGCGTCGGCAGTGTTCTTCGCGTCTTCCGCGATCTGGCCCACCGCGACGAAAGTTCGCGGAGTGAAGTTGCTGTTGGGAAACGCGCGCCGGAGCTCTTCGGCGGTGGCGCGCGCCTGTTCCCATTGCCTCGCCCGCGCGTAAGTTTGCGCGAGATAGAAAAGCGCTTCCGCGCGCGTCTCAGCGGCTGAAATCGGAACGGTGCTCAACGCGGCGACGGCGTCGGCTGTCTTTCTGGAGTTGTAGGCAGCGATGCCGCGACGAAGCTGGTTTTCGGTAGTAGCAGTCGCGGGAAACTTTGCGAAGGCGTCGTTGTAGGCTGTCAGCGCGTCGTTGAATTTTTTGGACGCGTAAAGACGGTCCGCGCGCGTCATCGCTTCTTCGACGGTTGCAGGCGACGTCGTCGACTCGAGTCTGGTTATCGACGTGGCGGCTTCAGCGGCTTCGCCGGCGTCGGGCGCGAAAAAGTAGAGCCGGCAATAGGCGGCGAGGGCGCGTGTTCGATCAGACGTTTGTTCGTACGCTTTGGCGCTTGCGAGCAGTGCCGCGGCGTCGTCGGCCTGGGCCAGGTCTTTTAGTAGGAGCGGCGCTGCGGCAGCTTCGCCGTTTTTCACCAGCAGGTCAGCCGCGCGCAATGTCGCTTCACGCGCGCGCAGCGAGCTCGGGTGTTCCTGGATCAACTGCTGATAGACAGCGCGCGCTTCCTGTGTTTTCCCTGCTTGTTGCAGCGCATCGGCGCGCATGAAGAGCGCGTAGTCGGCGACTGACGTGTGATCGGAGATGATTCGCGCATCGAGCAGGGCTGCTGCTGCGGCGAAGTCGCGCGCGTTGAGTTTGATTCGGGCGCGGAGGATGCGAGCCAGCGCGGCCGTCTTCGTTCGCGGAAACTGGTTCTCGATGCCTGTAACGACGTCTTCCGACGGCAACACGTCGTTGCGCGTCATGCCGCGGAGACTGTCGAGGGCTTTTTGTTCGGCGAGAGTTTGCGGGCGCGTGACGCAGCTCGCACTCATGAGGTACGGAAGCGAAGCCACACAGGCAACTACAACACCAGCAAAAACCAGCAACAAGCGGTGTTTAGAAAAAACATTTTCCATATATCATTTGACACTTTTCATTTGTCATTTGGATTCGGTCAAACCGCGCCAAATCAAATGACACAGGATAAATGTCAAATGATATATGGAAAATGACTTCGGTGCTTCGTTAAGCGTTTACAGTTGCCCCCGGATAATTCGATCCGAGTTTTGAGGCATCGCCTTCGGCCAACGTGTTGACCAGTTCGCCGTGAAAGTAGTCGTATCGCGAAGCGACTTCGGCTTTGACGCGCTTGTCATACATCTCACGCGAACGGTCGATGTATTCTCGCAACCGGTCGTAAAGATCGTGTTCCGAACGTCCTTCCGCGACTTTCTGCTCGTTGTACAACTTGATCTCCGAGATCAGCAGCCGCGCAAACCGGCGGGCGTCGTTGTGTAGCCGGCGTTCTTCGTCGCCGGAGACTTCGACCGGAAGCTCCTGGTCCTGACCATAGCGGCGTCGCGGTGCAGATTCCGGGGCGGCTTCGACCGGCGGCGGTGCTGTCCAAGCTTCAGGCGCCGGTGGTTCTGCCGGGCTTTCGTAAGTACTTTCTTCAACAGGCGCCGCGTCGACATACGACTCCTGCGCGACTGGCTCGGGCTGGTAATTCTCAATCGTCTCAGCGCCGGAGAACGACGGCCCGGGCGCGGGTTCTTCATCCTGATATTCACTCGCAGGCGTGTAGGTCTCAGTGTACGCCTCAGTGTATGTAGGCGCGGCGACGGGTTCGGGTTGTGGCGTGGGCGCCGGCGCGGCAGTTTCTTCAGCAGGCCGCTTCGCCGTGCCCGCGCGAGCGACTGACAACAACTCAACCGCCAGCGAAGAAACAGTCACCAACGTTTCGAGCGCTTCGAGGTTGATCGCTTCTGAATCGAGAGCCGCTGAGTCCGCATACAACACCGCGACAGCTTTTCCGCGCACGTTCAGCGGGATCGCGACGATTCGTTGCGGCGGTTCCTCGCCGAGACGGTTCAGTAACGAATGGTCTTCCGCATGTGAGCCGGGGCCGCCACTCCACGTCTGCAACGACCTGCCTGCCGTACCGATAACGTGATCGCCGTTCAACGCGAGCGAAATGTCCTGGATCGCCTGGTCGCCGACAGTCCCTTCGAAACCACGTCCGCGCCAGCCGCTCGCCTTGTCGCCCTTAATCACGAAGAATGCGACGCGAGGCGCAAAAGACGAGGCACGGTTGACGAGCGCCTTTAGCACGTCGGCTTGCGACTTCTGCTCGTGGATCTCGGAGATGGCCGACTTGACGATGGCCATGTCGCTCGACGCCTTTGCGCGTGCCGATTCGGCGGCTGCCTGTTCGACCCCGCGTTCGTGGGCGGCGTGCAGGTGCTCGGTGATGGAAGCGACCAGGCTGCCTTCCATGTGCACGTCAGCCTGGCGGTCAAGAAAGTTCGAAAGTGATTCATTGAGCAGGGTTTGCAGCGTTGTTATTTCCTGCTTGATCGCGTTGAGGCGACCGTCGAGATAGCTTTCAATCTCACGCCGCAAACTATCTTCCAAATGTCCGTTGACCACAGCTCGCTCCTCCGTGTCGTGGTGATGTAGGGTGACGAAACCTCAAGGTTTTTCAGGTAGGGATTAACTAACCCAAGGTTGCTTGCCAGCAATGAGAGCCTCGCAGGGGCCGCGAGTACTCAAGGTGATTATGAACGGCTGCTATTCTGCTAGTCAATCATTATGTTCGCATTATGTTCGATAATCTTTAAAATCCGTGTTTCCCCGGATTTAACGAATAATAATACTTTGGTATTCTGGGAACGCCCATGGCCACCATTCTCATCGCCGAAGACTACGACGACAATCGCGAACTCCTGCGGCTGTTGCTGGCAGGCGCGAACCACGAGGTCCACGAAGCGAGGAACGGATGGGAGTGTCTGGACCTGGCGCGACAGAATCCGCCCGACCTCATTATGGTCGATCTTTCAATGCCGGGCCTCGACGGTTGGGAAGTCTTTCGCGAGCTAAAAGCCGATTCGCTGACGGCCCACATTCCGTGCGTGGCGGTTACGGCGCATACCGATCGCGACCGTGTCCGCGCGTTGCAATCCGGATTCAGCGATTTCGTCGGCAAACCGTTCCGCACTGAAGAACTGCTGCTGACAGTGAAAAGACTCGTCTCGAAGTAAGTTCCTACTGCTTGTAGACCACGCCGTCTTTCATCACAAACTTGACTCGCCGCAGAGTAGCTACGTCACGCGTCGGATCACCTTCGACGGCAATCACGTCTGCAAGTAAACCAGCCTTGACCATGCCGATCTTGTCGCCCATGTGAAGTACGCGTGCGTTAATGGACGTCGCCGAACGCAACGCGTCGATCACGGGCATGCCGAACTGGACCATCGTCTCCAGCTCGCGTGCATTGTCGCCGTGAGCGAAGACCCCGACGTCGCTGCCGCTGGCAATCGTAACGCCTGCGGCGAGCGCTGCCTGAAACACCGCCGCCTTGGCTTTTGCTCTCGCGCCGGCGATCGCCAGGGTCGGACAAAGCGCGACGCCGTGTTCTTTCATCAAGCGAAAGACTTCCGGCGTTCCGCCGTCGCCGTGCTCGATCGTCTCCACTCCCGCTAACGTTGCGCGCCGCATTCCTTCCGCGGTGGTCGCGTGAGCTGCGACGGGAACGTTCGCGCTCTTCGCCGTTTGAACCACCAGCTTGATCTCGTCGAGTGAGAACGTCGGAGCAGCGCCTTGCGTGCCCCAGCGATAGTCGGCGTAGATCTTGATCCAGTCAGCGCCGTGTCCGATCTGATCACGCACGACGCGCGTCAGGCTATCGATGCCGTCGGCTTCTTCCGCGCCCTGCGGCACGCGCCACTCGGACGCATAACCTTTTGGTCCATAACTGCCCGTCGCGACAATTGCCCGCGTCGTTACGATCATCCGCGGACCGGGAATTATCCCTTGTTCAATCGCCTGTTTGAGTCCGACGTCGGCGTAGCCGGCGCCCTCAGTTCCGAGATCGCGAACCGTGGTGAAGCCTGCTTGAAGCGTGTTGCGCAAGTGGTTCGTCGCGCGCGCCACGCGCAAACTCAGCGACTCGCGTGCGACCTGATCGTTCCAAACAGTCTCCGAGTAAGGATGCAGCAGCACGTGCGAGTGGGCTTCGATCAATCCCGGCATCAATGTCAGACCCGGCAGGTCGATCACTTTCGCATCTCGCGGCGCGTTGATGCTGCTCAACGGACCGGCAGCTTCGATCTTCTGACCGCGGACGAGCACGGCCCAACCATCGTGAAGTTGGGCTGACTCGCCATCGAAAACATGTGCCGATTTGAGGAGATAGACCGGCTCCGGAGGCGCCGGTCGTTGTTGAGCTTTCGTTGCAGGTAGAAGAACCACGGTACAGAGAAGGAGCAAGACGCAGAGGCGCATCGCAATCATTTCTCCGAGACTACGACGTGTTCAATTGTCGGCGGCAGCGGATGGAGCGTGCTGCGCGAGAAGCCGGCGTTGGCAAACATCTTTTCCAATTCAGAAAACGTGTAGGCGTCGCCGGAGGGCGTGGAAAGCAACATGACCATGCTGAACCCGGCGGCGTCTGGCGGCGTGACGCGATCTTCGTTCGGGACGAATTCGAGAGTCACGGCTCGGCCGCCGTCGGCGAGCGCGGCGTGGACCTTCCGCAAAAGCGTTTCGCACGTCGCCGGATCGAAGTGATGCAGGAAGTTGGTCAACAACACGAGATCGTAACCGCTGCCGAAATCGACGTCGAAGGCGCTGCCCTCGATCGTGCTGTAACGATCGGCTACGCCGGCCTTCTCGGCATTCTCCTTCGCAACTTCGAGCACTGCTTTCCAATCGAGCGCGGTGATCTCCGCTTGCGGATTGTTTTGTGCGAAGCCGATGCCGAACAGACCATGACCGGCGGCAATGTCGAGAACCTTCAACTTGCGATCGGCTTTCGGGTCGACGATTTTTGGAATGAGTTGCGAAGGCAACGAGATTAACGGCGCCATCGCGCGTGCGAACGTCACCCAAACCGGATTGTCCGGCGCAACCGTGCCCTCGTCATCCATCGCGGTGCCGCCTTTTCGCACGGCATCGGTCATGAGCTTGGCACTGCCAGCGAGCAGCGGCGAACCGAGAAACTCGATCGCGCCGCCGACATATGCGGGCGAACGCTTGTCGAGAAACACGGCCGAGTCGAGCGTGAGCCCGTAGTGGCCGTTCTCCTTCGTAATCATCTCCATGATCGTGAGGTAGTCGCAGAGCACGCGAATTCCTTTTTCTGACGCCTGGCACCGTTTGGCGATATCGGCGGCGGTCGTGTTGCCTTCGCCGATCGCGGTGAAGACTTCGAGCTCGATAGCTGCTTTCAACGCCTCCGTGCGCTGATGCGCGTTCATTGTTTGGAAGAATAGCTGTGGTGATGGTTGCTGGGACGCAGGAGTCGACATGAATTATTCCTCTCGTATTTAATTAGTTAGGTGGCTGATTCTGCACTCAGCGAATGGGATCGCGCAACACCGTCTCGGCCACGTGCGCCGCCATCTCCGCCGCCTGCGGATGACTGCGGCGCAGCCCAGCGATTTGTAACAGCGCTTCGCCGGTGCGCGAGAACATCCGGTAAAGATCTCCTTCTTCAGCGCGAGTCTCTCTGACGATCCGTGACCATTCAGCGCCGTTAGCCCACAGCACAGCCGCGCCGGCAGCCGAGGAGTTCAAGTCAGGCGATGGTTCGACGCCATGTTTCCATTCTTCGGACGAGACTTTGAAACCGATGTCTGCGAAGCGCGACAGTGAAGTAACGATATCGTCGTCCAACTCCAGCTCGCCGTAATCGCGATCTTCGTCAGCCGTGAGCGCGGCCATGATGCCGGCGAACTGTTTCGGCGCGAGCGAGTTGAACAGACCGTTCTCGAGTGCTTCGCCGACGAGCAGCGGCCGATCGATGTGCAGGTCGGCCAGCCAACGCCCGCGCTCCGTCACTTTCTCTGCTTCGTAGTCGAGGTATCCGAAAACGGCCAGCACCTTGGCGCGTTGCTCGAACGGCTGCCAAACTTCCTCGCGCAGCAGACCGATGCGCCGCGACGAGCGTTCATAATCTTCGGCAGTCTCGTGAAGATCCCAGAGCAGTTGCGTGCAGCGTTGCCGCTCTTCGCCGCGGATGTCCGCCGGCAGCAGGTTCTCGATCGCATCGTCGAGAACTTTCAGCGCGTCCGTCTCTTCTTCAAACGCATCGCGCAGGCGCGGCTCAGGCAAAACCATTTCGCGTCCTCGCTGGCGGATTTCCTCGAACGCGTTTTCAATATCGTCGTCGCGCAGACGATAAACTGGAGAATACACACGCCCGATCCGTTCCTGCGGAAAACTCGCGCTGCTGCCGTCCTCGCGAAAACCACGTACGCTGCCGTCGCGTTTTTCCGTGACCATCACCAGCCTTCGGCTCGCGCGACCCACGCCGACGACGCGTCCGGGCTTGACGACTTCGTTCAACCAGCGATGAAACACTTCAGCGCGGGTCTGCGGCTTCGCTTCCTGAAGTCGAGCCCGTGCGCCGATCAGTCGCTCGAGGCCGAGAACAGTCGTGATAGGCAAATCACAACCGGCTTCGATCAATCTGTTGGAGATTGTTTCTTCGCTTTGGCGGCGGGTCTTTTCGAACATACTCATCTGCCGCGCGTAATCGCGATACGCGAAACTGCGTTCCGCGATTTCCCGAACGCCAGCGAACGTGCCGTAAGCGTCGAGCAGGTTCAGCAAGGTGGTGTACGTCGCGCGAAACTGGCTGATGAGCGGATCCGGCGAGGCCTTCAACAGTTGCGCGATGCGAGCGGGATCCTGGTGCAGTCCGGGAGCGGCGACGACAAAACCGACGTTGTCGCGCCCGCGCCGCCCAGCGCGGCCGGTCATCTGTTGCAGTTCGGAAGCAGACAATGGACGCCAACCACTTCCCGTTCGCGCATCAGCGCCGGTCAGCACCACGCTGCGTGCTGGAAAATCGACTCCCGCTGCAACCGTCGCCGTCGCGAAGATCGCGTCGAGCAGGCCGGCGCTCATCAGTTTTTCGATCACCAGTTTCCAGGCGGGAATATGGCCGGCGTGATGTGAAGCGACGCCGCCGCGAATGATCGTGTCCCAGTGGCGATGTCCACGCACTTCCGGATTCTGTTCAACGAAGCTGCGCATGAAATCGCGCCGCGCTTCACGGCGGCTTTCATTCGGATCGCGCCGCGCGAGCGCCGCCTCCGACGCTGCTTGATCGCAGCGGCGTCGCGTTGGCATGAACACGATCGCGGGCAGCAGGTTGTAACCGTCCAGGGTCGACAACAACGTCGCCGGCGGCATCTCAGGCATTCGCAGCTTCATGAATCAATCGCGCAATCTGGGGGTTCAGCTTACCGTCGTCATTGATGAGGGGAAGCAATCGGCGATCGGGAAGCAGCACCGCCGACCGCAACGGCACCGGCCGCTTGCCTGGTCCGGTAATCACGCCGCAGTGCACGCCGCGCACTTCTTCGAGCCACAAAGCAAACTCGCCCGCGTTCCCGATCGTCGCCGACAGCAGGAGCAAACGGATTCGCGGCGGCGTCAGGATGATGGCCTCTTCCCAAACGTGTCCGCGGTCCTCATCGGCGAGGTAGTGAGCTTCGTCGAGCACGACGAGATCCGCAGTGACTTCACTGCCGCCGCGCAATGAATCGAACAGTTGATTTCGATAGATCTCGGTCGTGCCGACGATCAGCGGCGCATCCCAGTTCTCTTTACGATCACCGGTCAGAATGCCAACCCGCTCCGCGCCAAACTCGTCGATAAACTCCTGGTACTTGGAATTGGTGAGCGCCTTCAGCGGCGTTGTGTACCAGGCGCGCCGGCCGTTGCCTAACAGGCGCCTGATCTCCTCGCGCGCGATCCAGGTCTTGCCGCTGCCGGTCGGAGCGGTCACGAGCACGTCCTCGTATTCGAGCATCGCGAGGGCTTCGAGCTGAAACGGGTCAGGTTTGAATGGGGCAGGCCGGGGCGTTCCAATGCCTTCGAGGAGTCTCTTCAGCTCGCTGGATTGGGTTAACGGCCCACGGGCGGGCTTTTGGGGAGCAGCGGTCTCTTTTTTGCGATCCGTCCCCCTGCGGCTCCGATATGTGTTCGATTTTCGACGACCCCGCGGCATGGGGATTATTCTAACCCGATACAGGAGAGTTACAATTCCGACTCACAACGCCGCGAGGTTTGCGGGCGTCTAACCCGACTGAAACAAAAAACCCCGGCTGGCGTTTTCAGATAGGATGGCTGAGCTGTTCGACAAATTTGAAGTTAATCGCGACCCCAAGTGGCCAATACTTTCCAAACTCCTCGGGGCCTCGCTCGTGCTGCATCTGGCGTTCGTTTGGCTCGTAATTTATGTGCCGGCGGTTCGCGATACGGTGAATATCGCCGCCCTGATTGCCAGCACCAAGTTTGTAGATAAGGATTACGTTGCGACGCAGATCGGGGACGACGTGCAGATCGTCGAACTCGAGAAGTTTCGCTATCCGGAGGGTTATTTCGCCCTCGAAGGACAAGCCGGAGCCGGGTTGGTGGCTGCGGCGAACGATCCGTTTGCGCCGAAGATAATCTCGCAGTGGCGAGCCAACGAGCCAGACCCGGAAGCGTCGCCTTCGCCGACTCCGGATGCGAGCCCCTCGCCGGGCGCGTCCCCGTCTGCGAGTCCTGCTGCGTCCGCATCGCCGGCCGCATCGCCGGCCATCGCAAAGAACGCGAGTCCAAGTCCGAGCGCGAGTCCGCTGACTACGGAAGAAGCGCAGAAGCAGCTCGAGAAAATTGCGGCGGAGGGTAACGTCGGGCTGCCGGATGCGACCGAGATCAACAAGAAACCACTGAAAGACCTGGCGGTTTATGCGAACGATCTAAAGAGTCAGGGCAAACTCGATCTCGATAAACCATTCAAAATAGTGATCGAAGCGACCTGGGACGAGAAGGGGAAACTACAGAATCCCCGCCCCGTGGAACGAGTGGGCGACGAGAACCTGCTCAATCTATTTAACCGCATGATTGCGGCGCTGAACGATAGTGGACTTCTGATCTATCTATCGCCCATCAGCAAAGAAAATATAGGGTCCATCGTCAGAATTACAGTCAAGCAAGGCGAAGCCGAAGTGCTTGCGTCGTTCGAGATGGAAACGCAATCAACTACAAAAGCGAAAGAAGGCGCCGGTGGGCTGAACGGCGCACTATTCACCGGTGCTATTTTGCGAGCAGGCAAAGATGAGGAAGTTATAATAAAGAACACGACAGCGACCGCCGCCGGTACGAAAGTGTTGGTGAACTTTTCGATGCCGCGCCAGAGTGTCGCCGACATGCTCAAGAAACAGTTGGAGCCCGGTGCTTAGTGGTTCCCGTCCGGTTATTTGGAGTAAATTATCAGGCATGAGTTTCGATAAATTTCTGACGAAAGTATTCGGCAGCAGCAACCAGCGATTTCTAAAGACGGTAGGGCCACTGGTCAACGAGATCAATTCGCTCGAACCCAGCGTGCAGAAGCTGTCGGACGACGAGTTACGCGCGCGCACGGCGGCGTTCAAAGAGAAAGTCCAGCAAGCTGTCGCCGGCATCACCGACAAGGACAAACTAAAACACCGCGAGCGAGAAGTTTTGGACGAGATCCTGCCCGAGGCTTTCGCGACTGTCAGAGAAGCGAGCGTCCGCACGACCGGCATGCGCCATTTCGACGTCCAGTTGATCGGCGGCATCGTTCTGCACCAGGGCAAAATCGCGGAGATGCGCACCGGCGAGGGCAAGACTCTCGTCGCGACTCTGCCTGCCTATCTGAATGCACTGACCGGACGCGGCGGTGTTCACGTCGTGACTGTTAACGACTATCTGGCGTCGCGCGACGCCGAGTGGATGGGCCAGATCCATCGTTTTCTCGGTCTCGAAGTCGGCTGCATCCAGAACGACATGGATGATTTCGAACGGCAAGCCGCCTACGCGGCCGACATCACCTACGGCACGAATAACGAATTCGGTTTCGACTACCTGCGCGACAACATGAAGTTTGACCTCGCCACCTGCGTCCAGCGTGGTCATTACTTCGCCGTCGTCGACGAGGTTGACTCGATCCTGATTGATGAAGCCCGCACGCCGCTCATCATCTCTGGACCATCCGACGAGGCGACTGACAAATACCGCAACGCCGACGCCATCATTCCGAACCTTAAAAGGGGTGAGGACGTCGACGGCAAAAAGACCGGCGATTACGTCGTCGACGAAAAGGCGCACACCGCGGTGCTCACCGAAGAAGGCGTCGATAAAGCTGAACGGCTGCTCGGCGTCGGCAATCTTTACGATCCGTCGAACATGGAACTGCTGCACTGCGTCGAGCAGGCGTTGAAAGCGCACACGCTTTACAAACTCGATCACCAGTATGTCGTTCAGGATGGCGAAGTGATCATCGTCGACGACTTTACTGGTCGCTTGATGAAAGGCCGCCGCTGGTCGGACGGTTTGCACCAGGCAGTCGAAGCTAAAGAAGGCGTCGAGATCGAGAAAGAGAACCAAACGCTCGCCACGATCACACTGCAAAACTACTTCCGTCTCTACGAAAAGCTCTCGGGCATGACCGGTACTGCCGAAACTGAGGCGGCCGAGTTTGCGTCGACTTACAAACTCGACGTGATCGTTATCCCGACGCATATGCCGATGGTCCGCACGGACTTCTCCGACGTGATCTATCGCACGTTGCCGGAGAAATGGGACGCCGTGATCGAAGAGATCAAGGAGTGTCACGACAAGGGCCAACCGACACTCGTCGGAACCGTCTCCGTAGAAAACTCCGAACTGATTGCGCGGCGGCTGTTGAAAGAGAAGGTCCCGCACAACGTGCTCAACGCGAAGTATCACGAGCGCGAGGCGGAGATCGTGGCCCAGGCCGGCCGCAAAGGCATGGTGACCATCGCGACCAACATGGCCGGCCGCGGCACCGACATCCTGCTCGGCGGCAATCCTGACTTCATGGCTCGTGAGTTCCTGAAGTCGGAGGAGATCGATCCGGATGAAGCGACGGACGATCAATGGCGCGTTGCCTACGAGCGAGCGAAGCGAATCGTCGAAGAGGAGCACAAGGAAGTAGTCGCGCTCGGCGGCCTGCACATCGTCGGGACCGAACGACACGAGTCACGCCGCATCGATAATCAGCTTCGCGGACGTGCCGGACGCCAGGGCGACCCCGGATCATCGCGGTTCTTCCTGTCACTTGAAGACGATCTGATGCGCATCTTCGCCGGCGACAAAGTCAAAGCGTTGATGCAACGGCTCGGCATGGAACAGGGCGTCGCGATCGAGTCGAAGATGGTTTCGAAGCGCATCGCGTCCGCGCAGAAGTCGGTCGAAGGCCGCAACTTCGAAGCGCGCAAACACCTGCTCGAGTATGACGACGTCATGAACAAGCAGCGCGAGACGATCTACGGGTTGCGTCGTCAATTGATGGAAGAGCCGGATCAGCGCGAGTACCTGATGGGTGATCCGCCGTCCGCTGGTGTTGCGTACGATCTGTTGTCTGACATCACGCGGCAGTATCTGAATCCGGACGTTTCGCCGGATGATTGGGACGTCGACAATTACAAGATTCAGATCAAGACCATCTATGACTTCGACGCGGATGCGGAGGGTCTCACCCTCGAGACCATGACGTCGCAGGAGGTGGTCAACGCGATCTGGGAACGGTTGAAGTACACCTACGAGCGCAAGGAACAACAGATTGGACCGGAAGCGATGCGCACTTACGAGCGCATCATCATGCTCAACATCATCGACGCGCAGTGGAAGGACCACCTGCTGTCGCTCGACCACCTTAAACAGGGAATCGGCCTCGTCGGTTACGGGCAGAAAGACCCGCTCGTCGAGTACAAGAAACAGAGTTTCGACCTGTTCCAGGAGATGTTGGACCGTATCGACACTACGACGATCCGGTCGCTATTCAACCTGCAAGTCGTAACCGAACAACCGCCGGAGACATTGCAACAGCGGCGGCTGGCTGCGCGAAGGCCCGGGTCACTGCGTTTCACTGGTCCTAACCAGGGTGCGGCGCCGGCCGGCGAGGAAGACGGCAAAGTTAAGACAGTGGTTCGCGATCAGCCGAAGGTCGGACGCAACGAACCGTGCCCGTGCGGTTCGGGTAAGAAGTACAAGAAGTGTCACGGAATCAACGCCTGAGATTAAATATCATCATTCGTGTAATTCGTGTTCTGCCGGTAGTTCTGGTGATTGTTACCGTCGCTGCCGGCAACGCGTTTAGTCAAACTCCAGTTCTGTCTTCCACGCCTGAGTTTTCTGGTCTGGTTAACCGCCTTCGCGAGGGACGAAACTCGCAAGTCCTCGACGAACTAAACAAGGCAGTCGACGAAAACAAATTTAATGCTGATGCCTGGTACTACCTCGGCATCGCCTATCTTCAACATAATGACTTCAAGAAAGCCTCCAGGGCTTTCGACCGTGCGAAAGAGCTCCAACCCGGGCTGGCCGCCAGCACACAGGCTCAAGTCGCGTACACGCTCGTGCTGCGCAACCAATTAAAAGACGCGCTGGCGGAGGTGAGTACGGCTTTAGAGCTGGAGCCCACTAACGTTGATGCGCTTTACACGAACGCGCTCATAAAGCTGCGCAGTCGGGCGAGAGATGAAGCGCTCAAGAACGCGGATGCCATAATTGCGTCGAAGCCGGATCTGGCTGACGGCCATTTGTTAAGGAGCATGGTGCTGCTGGGTTTCAACGACAGTGTGACGTCTATCCAACAGGAAACACCGCCTGCGCGGCTGCAAAGGTATCAGGCCGCTCTCAATGCTCTCGATCAGTATCTTCGACTGTCGAGCGATCCACGAGCGGTGCAAGACTGGCAGGAGCAGTTGGAGAGTTTACGGTTCTACGTGGCGAACGACCTCGGTCGTACAGGATCTTTCGAGACCTACTTTGCTCGCGAGGTAACACACAAAGCGCGGATAATCGACAAACGGGAACCTTCATACACTGAGACGGCCCGCACGGAACTGGTAGCCGGCACGGTGGTCCTTACGTGTGTGTTCGCGGCGGACGGAACAATTCAGCACGTCCTGGTGCTGCAATCTCTGACACACGGACTGACACAAGCGTCGGTCGCCGCAACAAAGCGAATCAAGTTTGAGCCGGCGCTCCTTAACGGCAGGCCCGTGTCGACGTTCATGCAACTCGAATATAACTTCAGTTTGTACTGATCATTCTTGAGCTCAGAAGTCACCTCCACCAATCCCGTCGTTGCCGCCATCATCACCGGCAAAGCTCCGAAACCGGCATGCCTCGCCGCTGCCCGCGGAATGCTGCCGCTACAGCAGAACGATCTGCTGGAGGTACTGGTCGCGCTGACGGCGAGCGACGACGAACAGATCGCCGCCGCCGCAACTGAAACGCTTCAGGCTGAAACTGCCGACAATCTACTAGTCGCCGCCAAAGCCCCCGACACGTCGCCAAACGTACTGGCCTATCTCGCGACGCACCCGACCGGCGCTAACGAAGTATTCGAAGCCACGATCCTCAACAACCAAACGCCGGACCACGCAATCGCTAAATTAGCCGCCGCGACGTCGAACGGTTCGCTGCTTGAGCTCATCGCCATCAACCAGCAACGCCTGTTGCGTTTTCCGGAAATCATCGATGCGATCCTCGCCAATCCCGCGCGCAGCGGGGAGGCAGAACGGCGCGCCGCCGAAACGCGCAAGGAGTTTTTCGAAAAAGAACGAGGCGCGAAGCAGATTGCCGACGAGCTTCGAGCGCGCGGTCAAACTGCCGCCGCGGAGTTTTTCGAATCCGCCGATCTAAGCACCGCGACTGGTGAACTGAATTTTGACGACGCGTGGCTGATCGCGCAGCACATCGAGGTCTCTGACGCCGATATCGACGACTCGTGGCTGCCGGCGGAACGGTATGAAGAGTTACTCACGGAAACTGCTGAAGAGTCGGCTGCAAACATTGCGCGCATCATCGAGAACGAGCGTCTCGAAGGAGGCGAGGTCACAGCCGAGCGCGTGTCGCTGATCAGGCGCGTCATGTTTATGAACGCCAGAGATCGCATGAAGCTCGCGATGAAGGGCGACCGCGAGGCGCGCAGCATTCTGATCCGTGATTCGAACAAGGTCGTCTGTTCAGCCGTGATCAAGAACCCGCGCATCACCGAGCAGGAGGTCGAGAACATCGCTTCGATGCGTACCGTGGCGGACGAAGTGCTGCGGCTGATCTCCATGAACCGGAGTTGGGCGCGCCAGTACCCGATAATTCACAACCTCGCGCGAAACCCGCGCACGCCAATACCGACGGTCATGACCATCCTGCTCCGGATTCGGACGAAGGATCTCGAGACTCTCTCACAGAACCGGAATGTCTCCGAAACGGTGAGACGGCAGGCCTACCGGTTAGCTCAAGCCCGTTCAGGCCACTAAATCTCACGGATTCCCGGTTACCTGTCACAATATTTTTGCGAAAAAGTTAATAATGTCCTTGACAGGTCACGGTTTAATCGTATAATTTCGCACAACTTAAAAACGTAGTCAGATTTCTTGCTGTTTTGAAAAATTGTTTAGGGTGTCCCGACGGGTTTGAGGGCGCGGCTTGGTTGTATCTTTGGCTTTATTTTCCGCCCGCATAACGAACCGCCCGAAATGAGTCGTTGTGAACTCTGACGATTCATCATGCTTTTGTCTGCCACCCTGATTTGCCCGAACCTACCCGTAAAGTTTTTCGCCCCGTCGGTTTCGTAAGAACCGGCGGGGCTTCCTCTCTTTAGACCCTCTATTCTGGATGCTTTAATGTTTCGCGGTATGTTGCAGCGTCTCTGCAGGCTCGGCATTTCGTGGCTCGGGCCCAATCTGTACCGGTTTGCCGGACATCCGCCCGAAGAGCTGTTCGTACTGATCGACGACCTTGTCCCAATCGTAGTGGCTGCGGATGCGGACCTGCGCGCGGTGGCGATAGGCCTGGACTAACGAGCCATCGCGCAAAACGCGCTGCAACTTCTCGGCTAAATCATATTCATCCGAATAAGGAAGCCCGGCGTCGCCGACGACTTCAATGTTTTCGGGTGTCGCGAGCGTCAGGACGCAGTTGCCGTAACCCATCGCTTCGAGCAGCGCAGGGTGCGTGCCGCCAACTTCAGTCGCGTGTACGTAGCAGTAGGCGTTCTGCTGGAGCGCGCGGTAATCCTGTCCGAAGACAAAGCCGGTGAAGATAATGCGCTTGTCGCCCCGCGCCGACGCTTTCAAGCTGTTGATGTACTGTTCGGCGTACGGAGCGTCGCCAACGATCAGCAGCCGATACGCAGTCCTTACTTTTTTGAAAGCCTCGATCACGAGATGCGCGTTGTTTTCCGGCTCGAGCCGCGAGACGTACAACACATAGCGATTCGGCTCGACTCGCCACTTTCGCACCATCTCCCTATCCGGCCGGCGTTCGACTTCGCTTCCGTAAGCAATCATCGTCGAGGGCGCATTGTGACGCGCGAGGTAGTAATCCTGAATCACTTGTGCGTCCGTGACCATCTCGTTCGGCAGTATCGTCGAGAGACGCTCGGCCATTTGATAATAGCGGCGGCCCATCCAGCCCCATTTCTTGCGCTTGTGTTCGAGCCCGTCAACGTTGATTGCTACAGGCGTGCCCGTCAGCCGCAGGATAGTTGAAAAAGGAGCGTTTGCTGCGTTGCAGATCAGGGCCGCGTCAAAGCGCCGTGAGCCGGCGTGAATCGCGGAAAGAAAAGTATGGACCACCGTGTCGAAATACTTATGTCTGATCGTCGGCAAAACTTTGAGCCGCACGCCGTGATACTCGAGTTGTCGTGGGGAAACGTAATGCGCGCGGCAATAGACGGTGACTTCGTGTCCACGCGCCACAAGTCGCGTAGCAAGGTGTTCCGCAAAGGTTTCGAAGCCGCCGTAACTGGCGGGAATGCCTCGCGTTCCCAAAATCGCAATACGCATAACCTTAAATCCGTCTGCCAACCTGCCGGTAAATTTCCAGTGTTTGTTGGGCCGTCTTCCGCCAGTTGAACATTTCAGCTCTTCTCTGACCTTTGACGCTCAACTCCTGGCGAAGGACTGAATCATTGATCAATTTCTCGATTGCTTCGGCAATCGAACGGACGTCAAAAGGATCTACCGATAAGCCCGCGTCACCCACAACCTCGGGCAAGCTGGTTTGATTGCCAACGATCACAGGCGCGCCGCACTTCATTGCCTCCAGGGGTGGGAGCCCAAAACCCTCAAAATACGAAGGGTAAACGAAGCAAAGCGCCCCGGAGTATAACGCCGGCAGATCCGATTCGGGCACGTAACCGGTCAGAATAACGGAATCCGCGACTTTGGTTTGTTCAAGGGCCCGGAGCGTCTCGCCGTAAAGCCAACCTCGCTTTCCGACCAGGACCAACTTGGGCAATTCAGTTTCAGTAACTCTATCTCGCAGTGAAGCACGCACGCGCGCATACGCTTGAACGAGACGAGCCAGATTCTTACGCGGCTGAATAGAACCGACGGACAAAATGTATTTTCCGTCTATCCCGTAATTGTGTCGCACCCGTTGCAGTTCCCTGTTGTCTTTTACTGGGTTGAAATGCCCTGGTGCAGCGAGCGGGATCGCGGTGATTCGCGACGGTTCGATGCCGTAAGTGTCTATGACGTCACGCCGCGTATGCTCGGAAAGAGTCAAAATTTTTGCGGCGCGTCGTGCTGAGCGGCGAACGGTCAGTCGCAGTTGGATGCGGCTGCGACGGTGAAACGTCTCGGGCAAATGCTCGAACGAAAGATCGTGAATACTGACCACCACCGGACACGGACAAAACGGCGGCGCCGTGAACTGCACGTGCAGCACGTCGACGGGATGCTTGCGCAACTCGGCGCTGAGTGTCAATGGGATGCGAATTAGCGGCGTGTGAGGAAGGGTTGCGCGAACTTTGAAGTTGGGCCAACGCTGGTGGAAACGATTGCGGGCTTCGGCCGTCGTTACGAAGAGAGTGTACTCATTAACGTCATCGATCTGCGCAAGTGCTTCGATGAGATTGACGGCGTAGCTTTCGTTTCCCCCAAGCCTGGTTCCGACTGAATGAGCGTCGATTGCGATCCGCAATCGGGGTTCCCCCGTCCGATCTTACTTCGCCTTGCCGGCGCCTGTGGCCTGCGCGTCTTCATTCTGCTGACCACGAGTATCACGCTCGCGGATACGAGCAGCTTTGCCACGGAGTCCACGCAGGTAGTAAAGCTTGGCGCGTCGCACGCGGCCGCGCTTCACGAGATCGATATGATCGATTATCGTGGCGTGCAGCGGAAAAATTCTCTCGACGCCTACGCCGAAGCTCGTCTTTCTGACGGTAATGGTTTCACGCGCGCCACCGTGTTTGCGGGCGATCACGACACCCTCGAACGCCTGCAATCTCTCTTTCGTTTCCGACTCCTTGATGCGCACGTGAACGCGGACCGTATCGCCCGGTTGAAACTTGGGAATGTTCGGTCGCAACTGGGTCTCTTCAAGCTTATCCAATCGATTCATTTCTCTGCTCCTTAATTATTGCAATAAATCAGGTCGATTACGCCGCGTCTTTGCGAGCGCTGCTTGTCTGCGCCAACGCTCAATCTCCGCATGATTGCCGCTCAATAAAACTTCCGGGACTTTCATCCCGCGAAACTCGGGTGGCCGGGTGTAGTGCGGGTAGTCCAGCATCCCTTCCGAAAAAGATTCAAACACGGCCGACGTGTCGCTGCCCAACGCGCCCGGTAACAATCGGACCACGGCGTCGATCAGGACCATTGCCGCCGGCTCGCCGCCGGACAACACGTAATCGCCGATCGAGATCTCGTCAGTCGCTAATACTTCCGAGACTCGTTCGTCGACGCCTTCATACCGCCCGCAAATCAGCACGATGCGCGACGCGTTCACTGAAAGATCGTGTGCCAGCGACTGCGAAAAAACTCGTCCCTGCGCCGACAACAAGACGACTCGCGTTTCCGGCGTGAAATCTTCTTTGCGCGCAAAGCCTGTCAGTGCTTCGACAGCCGTGAACATCGGTTCCGGTTTCAGAACCATCCCGTCGCCGCCGCCAAATGGACGATCGTCGACGACGTGGTGCTTGTCGGTGGTCCACTGGCGTAAGTCGTGGGCCTTGATGTCGACGAGCCCGGCGTTACGCGCTCGTCTCACGATCCCGCAGTCGAGCGACTGGCTAAAAAACTCGGGGAAGATCGTGATGACGTCGCAGCGCAGCATCTCAAAGATCTAAAAGTCCCTCTGGCGGATCGACCACGATTGTTTTTGCGGCAGGATCGATCTCTAAAACAATGTCAGAGGCCAAAGGCACCAACTTCTCTTTTCCGCTTCCGTCGCTAACAACCAGTATCTCCGTCCCGCCCGTTTTCATTACGGAGCGAACCTGTCCGATACTTTCGTCGCCCACTTTAACGGTGCATCCTTCAAGTTCCCAATCGTAAAACTCGTCTTCTTCGAGTTGAACGCGATCGGACTCGGGAACGGCAAATTCGTATCCGATCAATTCCTTCGCGATGTCGACGTCGTCGTAGCCTTCGAGCTTCAGCACGACGCGATCTTTTTGAAACCAGAAGTCCTCGATACGTATTGGCTTCTGTTCGTTCTTGGGCGAAACGAGGATCACCTGGTCGAGGTCTTCGAATCGCTCTGGGAAGTCGGTCAGTAGTTCTGCGACGACTTCACCTTTCAACCCGTGGGTCTTCACGGCTCGCGCAATTAACACCAAATCCGAGCCGGGTTCCTGCATTTCGTTTCACTCCACGATTTCCAGGAGGTAACGACGATTCTTTTTGGTGCCCGCGATGCGGGCCAACGAACGCAGGGCGCGAATGGTTTTTCCCTGCTTGCCGATGATCTTGCCGACATCGTTAGGCGCGACTCGCACCTCGATCAATGTCGAGCCATTACGTTGATCCACTTTCACGAACGTCAACGTTCTCGCTATCGTCGACCAACGACTTGACGATCATTTCAATGGCGTCTCGCATGGCTTTTAGAAGAAGACTGGCGACTGAAGTTTTAGCCGTGGCCTTCCTGGACTGCGGCTTCCGCCTGCGCAGCGGCTTTGTTGCTGGCCTTGATCAGCCGGGTAACGGTATCAGTGGGTTGCGCACCTTTTTCGATCCAGTAGTTGACGCGAGTCAGATCGAGCTTGATCTCGGCCGGGTTCCTGGTGGGGTTGTAGGTGCCGACCTTCTCCAGATAAGCCCCGTCGCGCTTTGACTGTTTCTCTTTAACGACGACCCGGTACGACGGGCTCTTCTTGGCGCCGGTGCGCATTAACTTAATTGCTAACAACTCGTTCCTCCTTCAGGTATGCCGCGCCATGCACGGCCGTCCTCGTTATCTCTTTCGTTTCTTTCGCTTCTTCTTCAGTTTCTTTCGCGATGGACCCATGGGACCAACCGGGCCCGGCGGCAACTGCGGCATCTCGCCTTCGTCGCCCGAAAAACCGGCCATGTCAGGCATGCCCGTCATCTTTCTCAACATCTTGCTTTTAATCCCGCCGCCGCCAAACAACCCCGAACTCGATAATTGGCGCATCATCTGCCGCATCTCGACGTACTGCTTGATGAGCTGATTGACGGCGGCGACGTTTGTGCCGGAGCCCCGAGCGATCCTGCGCCGGCGATTCGCGTTCAGGATTCGGTGATCGTTCCGCTCTTCCCACGTCATCGAGTCGATGATGGCTTCGGTGCGTTTCAGCTCCTTTTCCATCATCGCCGACTGCTCTTCGTTCAACTGCGGCATCCCGATCCCGCCGAGCAACTGATCGGGCAGCAGCTTCATGATCTTTG
>JBKPNH010000124.1:0-25575 GCA_046732535.1 Acidobacteriota bacterium | reverse complement strand
AATGGAACACGACGTCGCCGCCGCCGCACGACAACTTCGCCGGCGTGTTGCCTACGGTCTATCACGGGCCCTACGAGTTTGCGGTACCTGGCGCCCCGAAAGACTTCGTGATGCAGACTGACATAGAAGCTGAGGTGCCGGGCGATAATGGCCACAATGGTCACAAGCACTAGACCGACAATCAAAAAGGGCGCCGGCACTGGGCCGGGCTTTCCAGGACCTAACGGCAACGGCTCGAAACGCCACGGCGGCGACTTTCGGGATCCGGAGTCGCACGCCAATCGTTACCGCATCGGCATGTGGGTCGGACTGGCGTCCGTAACGATGATGTTCACGTCGCTTAGCAGCGCCTACATCGTGCGGGCTGTTTCGGCGAACGACTGGGTGTCGCTGCCAATGCCGTCGGTGCTGATCGCGAGCACGATCCTGATTCTGGCAAGCAGCGTAACGCTCGAAGTCGCGCGGCGAAAACTGAAAGCGTCTCCATCTGGCGCGCCTGTAGCATATGCGCAGTGGCTCTTCATCACGGCTGTGCTCGGAGCCGGTTTTCTCGTGACGCAGTTGTTTGCGTGGCGAAAACTCGCGGCGCAGGGACTCTACCTCGCGAGCAATCCGCACAGTTCTTTCTTCTACCTGCTGACGGGCGCTCACGCAGTGCACCTGGCGGGAGGTTTACTCGGCATCAGTTTCCTGTGGTTGCGCTCGCGTCGCGTTCTGAAAGAAGCGGCACAGGTGCACAAACGGCAGGCTTCGGCTGACGCAGTTACGATTTACTGGCATTTCATGGACGCTCTTTGGATCTACCTATTCCTACTCCTATTCCTTTGGAGGTGACAGGGTGAGCACTGAAGCACGTGCAGAACATTTTCCGGCAGTGGATTGGGAAGGCGGCGCGCTCCCGTATCGGGTCGGCCATCGCAAGTTGGGGATGTGGCTGTTCATCGTCTCGGACTCGTTGACGTTTTCCGCGCTGCTCATTGGCTACAGCTATCTGCGCGCGTCGAACGTTTGGCCCACGCCGTTTCCGTTCTATCCCAGCATCGTCTTTTCTTCGGTGATGACGTTCTGCCTGCTGTCGTCGAGCTTGACGATGGTGTTTGGCGTGTCGGCGTCGAGCAAAGGCGACAAGGCGAAGGCGCGGAAGTGGATCCTGGCAACAATCTTTTTCGGTTTGGCGTTTGTCGTGCTCCACTTGATCGAGTGGCAACACCTGCTCCATGAAGGACTGCGGCCGTTCTATCTGCCGGAGCACTGGGTGCAGGCGTTCACGACGACGAACGGCGTGCCGCCGAGCCCGCTCTTCGGCGCGACCTTCTTCACGATCACGGGCCTGCACATGTTTCACGTCGCTTCCGGCGCGGTTTACCTGGCGGTCGTCGCGGCTCGAATCAAGAAGCTCAAGCATGAAGACGTCGAGATCAGCGGCCTGTACTGGCACTTCGTCGACCTGGTGTGGATGTTTGTGTTCCCGTTGATCTACATCATGTCGGTCGACATTGGTGGACACCTGGCCGGCCACTGAGGGCCCGATTCGGAGGAACCTGAGAATGAACGCACACGCACACGCGGACGAACATTTTGCCGGCAGTAACAAGCTGTTCATCTCGATCTGGGTCTGGTTGGTGGCGCTGACTCTGGTCGAAATCTTTCTGGCCTACCGGCCCATGTCCATCCATATTATGCTGACGATCCTGCTCGGCTTGTCGATCATCAAGGCGGCATTGATCGTGGCTTATTTCATGCACTTGAAATTTGAGCGGCTGAGCCTGATTCTCACAATAGTGCCGATGCTGGTAGTCTGTATCCTGCTGTTGTTTGTCTTTTTCCCAGACAGTTACCGGTCGTTGGGGTTGAGATACCAGTTCAAAGAAGCGCCGCCAGTAGCGCCGGCGCCGATTGAGGAGCAGTAATGAGTTTGCGCGGATGGCGATTGTTGTTGTTCGTAGCGGTAGCGGCAGGAATCCTGCTGCTGTTCACGAGCGTTGACGCGGAGGCCCAATGTTCGATGTGCCGGGCCGCGTTGACGAGCACTGCAAACAGTCGCCTGGTCCGGGCAATCAACATGGGCGTGCTGGTTCTTTTGATACCGCCGGTCACGATCTTCTGTTCGATCTTTATCCTGTTGAGGCGTCATAGAGGAAATGGCTGACGACAATCCCCTCGCTCTCGACGTGGAAAAGCAGACGACGCGCGGACGGTCATGTCCGCGTTGCGGCGGCAAGATCATTCCCTCGAACCGCGCCGTGTACGAGGCGACGGCGAATCCTGAAGCGGCTTTTCCAATCTGGCAGTGCGAACGGTGCGGATACGAGGAAGTGAACGAGCGCAAGAAGCCCGCTGGAAAAGCGCGACACTGATAAAGTTCAACTGATGAACAAAGAACTGCGACTGCTAAACTTTCTCTGCATCCTGGCGGCGCTCGCGTTTCTGGCGATTGCGGTCATCAGCGTCATCTCTTCCGGCGATTTTTTCACGACGGACAATCTTTTTATCATCACTGTCTGCTTGGTGATGGCGTTGCTGTTTGCCATCAATCCGCTGCTTTACATGAGATCGGAAGGCAAGCTGCCGCTGCCGTTTATCGGCCGCTCGAGTGCGCCGGCTGTCAGCGGTGGCAACAATGCCGGAGTCGTCGCCGGCCGCAGCGATTGGGGGCAGCTCAGATCAACCGCGCCGCCTCTGCTCGACGCAAAAGGACGCGCCGTCCCGCCCGACGTCAAGGCCATGGTCTCCCGCATGAATCAGGCGGAAGCAAAGGACGCCTGATAACCGTTTTTCACCGTGGATGATCTAACAAAGAAAGTGCTCGGGAGTTTTGCGCACTGGCGAAAAGAGACGCTCGATCTCCACGAGCTGTTTGAAGCCGGCGGCAACGATCCCGAAGCGCGAACGGCTGTGTTTGATATCGTCGAGAAGCTGGTCGCCAACGGTTTGCTGGCGGAAGAGGGAAACGACTTCTATTCGCTGACCGAAAAAGGGAAACAAGCCGCCGCGCAGAAGTAATTTGTGGTTGATTACATCTCTTACTTGCCGCACGTCAATGCTTGCCTGAACGGCACGAGCGCGGTGCTGTTATTCACCGGATACACGTTCATTCGATCGCGTAACGTCGCGGCCCATCGCGCCTGCCAGTTGGCGGCGCTCGTCGTTTCGCTGCTGTTTCTCGCTTCGTATCTCACTTATCACTATCACCACGGCTCGACGCGCTTCCAGGGCCAAGGCATCGTGCGCCCGATCTACTTCACGATTCTGACGAGTCATACGATCCTGGCGATCGTCATCGTCCCGCTCGTGATACTGACGTTCTACCGCGCGCTGCGCAACGACTTCGTCCGTCATCGCCGCATCGCGCGAATCACGCTTCCGCTGTGGCTCTACGTGTCGATCACCGGCGTGATCGTTTATCTTATGCTCTACCAGATCTATCCTTCCTGATCTGATTTTTTCTGATGCGCAAACTAACCTCGGGGTCAGGTCCGATTCTCCTGCTCGCCTTGCTCTTTCTGGTTGCCACGTTCCTGGCCTGGTACTTCACCTGGTTCGGCCGCGAATTGTCTGACGCAGACATCACGAAGTACCTGACCGACGTTAAAAACCCGCGGCACGTCCAACACGCACTGCTCCAAATTCAACAGCGCATCGAACGCGGCGACGCGAGCGCCAAAAATTGGTATCCGCAACTGGTCACCTTGAGTGGCAATCCCGAAACAGAGTTCCGTCTGACGGTCGCATGGTTGATGGGATTCGACAACAAGTCGGCGGAGTTTCATGAGGCGCTGAAGAAGCTACTCCAGGACCAGGAACCGCTCGTTAGACGAAACGCGGCGCTCGCTCTCGTGAGATTCAACGATCCGAGTGGACACGACGAACTTCTATCGGTGTTGAGTCCTTACGTCGTCCGCGCAAGCGCCGGCGGTGTGATCGCGAGTAATTTGCAGGAGGGCTCACAAGTAGCGCGAGGAACGCTTTTGGCTCGCATTCAAAACACAGATCGAGTTATCGAGGTTCGTTCGCCGTTGCTAGGCAGAATCAACAAGATTTTCAAGACAAATGGCGACGAAGTCTCGCCCGGTGATGAGATCATGAGTCTCAATTCCGATGAAGGCAGCGTGTGGGAAGCCTTACGCGGCTTGAGTTTGATCGGCAGAAAAGAAGACTTGCCGCTTATTCAAAGCTATGCGGATTCGACGACTGCTTCGGAGCGTATCCGTGAACAAGCCAAACTGACCATCAAGCAGGTGGAGCGGGCGGCGAGTCAGGCAAAGTGATGCCGTGCAGCGCTTCCCAATCGTCGGTCGGGACCATCTCGATCGCGTCCCACGGACAGCCGTCGAGAAACGCGCCGTCAGGACCTTTGCTCGTACACTTCTGACAGCCAATGCAGAGATACGGATCTACTTCGATCCGTCCAAACGGCGGGTGGTCTTCATCGGGAACCCAGAACATACAGGCTTCAATCGGACAATACTCGATACACGCCGGCGAACCGGAACAGCCCGTGCAGCAATCGGTGGTGATCGCCAGTATGCGCGGACGCTTCTTGCGCGTCGCCTTTCCGTCGCCCTCCGACATTGGCCAGTGTTTGTCTACGATATCGAACATTCGTTCTTGAGCCTCTTGTTCAGTTAACTTCCGATTTATTAGACCGTAACCAGAACTCTAACATAGCTTTGCGGATTTCCTCAACGATTTGTGTCGACGGCGCTTCCGGCTTGCTGCCCGTGTCCCACGGCGTTAGAACTTAGAGTTGAAAACCAACAGCGGAGGGACCAACATGGAAGTCGTAACTGGTGTGTTTAAATCACGAGCGGATGCGGAACGGGCAGTTAATGAACTACGAAATCTGGGAGTGGCGGCGGAGAAGGTCGGCTTGATCACGCCGGACTCGCGGCCGGATGGCGTCGAGCGTGGCGTGCCGGTCACCGACACTGAGGAACCGGGCATGGGCCGCGCCATGGGTGCAGCGGTTGGAGGTGCGATGGGAGCCGCCGGTGGCGCAACCCTGGGCCTTGCAGTCGCGACTCTAGCGGTGCCTGGCGTTGGGCCAGTGCTCGCATTTGGAATGATCGGCGCTGCCTTGCTTGGGACTTTTGGAGCGGCAGCCGGATCTGCCGTCGGCGACTCAGTAGAGGAAGAACTGGGCGAAGGTATTCCTCATGAAGATCTTTATATCTACAAAGATTCTCTGAGCCGTGGGGATTCGATTGTCGTCGCCTATGTGATTGACGATCAGGCCGATCGTGCGCGCGAGATCATCAAGAGTTCGGGCGCCGAAGATATCGACGAGCTTCGTCAAAGAGGGAACACGGATTGAAGGATTTTCTGCTGAACGCTGTCGTTCTGATCCTGATCCTCGGGGTTAGCGCGTTCATTACCAGTTGGTTTGCGCGAGCGATGTATGTTCGCTGCATATCGTGCGGCACTCTTAACGCCAAACGGCGCGATGAGTGCCGCTCTTGTCATACAGAACTTCGTTAACTTTTAATCCGCGTAAAAACATGTGGCAAACGCACGCCGAGATCACCGAGTATCGCGAAACACCCAACTACGACGACACAATCGCTTACGCCAAACGCCTGGCGGAAGCTTCACCTGCAATTGAGTACCGCGGCTTCGGTCATAGCGGACAAGGCCGCGAGCTGCCGTTACTGATAGCTTCGGAAACCGGCACGTTCACGCCCGAGGCTGCGCAGGCGCAGGGAAAAGCGGTCGTACTTATTCAAGCGTGTATTCACGCTGGCGAACCTGACGGAAAAGACGCCGGATTCGCGTTGCTGAGAGACGTCGCTATCACGAAATTGGCCGCCGGCTTGCTGAACAACGTCGTGTTGCTCTTCATTCCCATCTACAACACCGACGGACACGAACGCTCCAGCCCTTACAATCGAATCAATCAAAATGGGCCAAGTCCGATGGGCTGGCGCACCACCAGCACGTATCAAAACCTCAACCGCGATTACATGAAAGCCGACACGCCTGAAACTCGCGCGTGGTTGAAGCTATGGAATGAGTGGAACCCGGATCTGTTCATCGATTGCCACGTCACAGACGGCGCGGACTATCGCTGCAACATCACCTATCATCACGAGCACCACGCCGGCGTTGACGACGCAATCGTCGAGTGGGAACGCGAAGTCTTCGGCGGTAAGGTCGCACCCGCAACAGAAGCCGCCGGCAACGTCATCTCCTGGTATCTCGAGTTCATCGACAATCGCAATCTGCCGCTCGGCACGCGAGACTTCAACGGCTCACCACGTTTCTCGACCGGCTACGTGCCGTGCCGAAACCGTCCCGGCATCCTGATCGAGACGCACATGATCAAGGACTACCGGTCGCGCGTGATCGGCACGTACGATTTTCTTAAGGCAGCGCTGGACGAAGTGAATCGAGATCCCGAACGCCTGCGCCAACTCGGACGCAAAGCAGACGAACGAACGGTCGCAGTTACTTCCCATTACGATCCGGCGAAGCTTTACCCGCTCGACTTCGAGACCACGGATCAAGCAACGCCTTTTCAAGTGCGGGCCTATCAATATGAAACGGATCGGAGCGAAATATCAGGCGACGTGCGGGTCGTGTACGGGCGCGAGCCGCTCGATTTGACTGTGCCGATGTATCAAACGTTTCGCGTCGTTCGCGCGGCAGCGCCGCCGCTGTCGTACATCGTTCCGGTTCAATGGAGTGAAGTAATCGAAGTATTAAAAGCGCACGGTCTAAAACATCATACGCTCGCTGTCGCAACGGAGATTGAGGTCGAGAGTTATCGATTCGAGAACGTCGTGTGGCCCAGTGGACCGTTCGAAGGACGGCACATGCCGCGGTTCGAAGTCGAACCAGTGAAAGAGAAGCGAGTGTTTGCGGCCGGATCGTTGGTCGTGCCGCTGGGCCAATCCCTGGCAAGAGTGGCAATCAATTTGTTGGAGCCGGAAGCGCCCGACTCGTTTGCGCGTTGGGGTTTCTTCAACGCGATCTTCGAAGAAAAAGAATATGGCGAACCGTACGTGCTGGAAGCGTTGGCCCGTGAAATGATTGCCAACGATCCCACCCTCAAACGAGAGTTCGAGCAACTGCTCGCGAACGACCAGGCGTTTGCCGCGAGCCCGTTCCTGCGGTTGCGGTTCTTTCACAAACGTTCGCCCTACTGGGATCCACAGATGAATCTTTATCCAGTAGGGCGAATCATCACTGCGCTCGATCTACCGTTTCTATAAAATCAAGGACGCCCGACCTTTGCGGTCATCAGACCGGCAGTGCCGGGCGTCGAGCAGGGCAAACAGTGTGTTTGTTTGCCTAAACGACCGTGCGTCGTCCTCCGATTATGTTAATAAGCAGCACGACCAGTGCTAACACCAATAGTAGATGAATGAATCCACCAATCGTGTAGCTGCTCACTACGCCGAGTAACCACAGGACCAACAGGATTACAAATATCGTCCAAAGCATTTCGTTCTCCTCCTTTTGTCAACCACGTCCCCAAGTTTGCCTAAGTAGCGTTGGCACAAAAGCTAGCGAAGAGGAGTTGAGCAACGTCCATGCCGTCACTGTTTCACGCGATTTTGTGGGCATTTTGATGAGAGAAGTGCCGTGCGGCGTACGAAAACATGGCACTGATTTAAATTCAGTGGCCGATTTCATGAGACTCCGCTGATAATTTCTTAATCGGTGTTCTTATTTTCACGAAGTTGTTCTGGACTTCATATGTTAGGGGCTGGTAAAGTTGGGACGGCGTTTTAACAACGCTTCTCAGTTTCGCGTGCGGGTCCTTCCCCAGAAGTTCCGTCGCTTTTAATAACCCGATTCTTTGTGTTTTTGAGTATTCATCTGCCCCGGACTGTTTCCGGCGGCAAATTGGAGGTTTTTTTGTATGCCAACCCCCTCGCCACGCGTATCGGTTCGCACTCGCAGAGTCGCCCTGATAACGATGGCAGTTATTAGTATCTCCCTCATAATTGCCGCCTCAGTCGTTACCTACCAGCGCGCGCAGCCGCCGGTGCAACGGATCAATTATTCACAGCTTTACAGTTTCGCAGCCGCCGGCAACGTCGTCGCGCTACAAGTTGAAGGCGAGACGCTAACGCTCACGCGCAACGACGGCTCGCGAGTCGAGGCGATCGTCACGGGTGAAGGCCCGCAGAACGACGTCGTCCAACTGTTTCGCAAGAACAACGTGCCGGTTGAATTTCGTCCCTTGCAGCCGGGATTTCTCGTCAGCTCCCTGAACTGGCTGTTGCCGGTGCTGACCCTGGCTTTTATCGCATTTGCCGGATGGCGGATTTACGCCAGCATGAGCGGCAAAGGCTCGTTCGAGCTGACGGATCACAACGGACAGCAGAACGTCGGGTTCGACGACGTCGCCGGCGTTGACGAAGCACGCGCCGAGTTGAGCGAAACGATCGAGTTTCTCCGCAGTCCTGAGAGGTTCAGCCGTTTGGGTGGACGAGTTCCGCGAGGCATTCTGCTTTACGGACCGCCGGGAACGGGCAAGACGCTGCTCGCGCGAGCGGCAGCGAAAGAAGCTGGTGTCGCGTTTCTCGCCGCTTCCGGATCAAGTTTCCAGGAGAAGTTCGCCGGACTTGGCGCCGCGCGTGTCCGGCATCTCTTCGCCAAAGGCCGAAAGCTCTCGCCCTGTATCATCTTCATCGACGAGGTTGACGCGCTCGGACGCCAACGCGGCCGCGGCGGCGACTCAGCCTCAGCCGATCAAGACCAGACACTTAACCAGTTGCTCGTCGAGATGGATGGCTTCGACCAGTCGAGCGCCGTCGTCGTGATCGCTTCGACCAACAGGCCAGACATTCTCGACAAAGCGCTGACGCGTCCCGGACGGTTCGATCGCGAGATCGCAGTTGATCTCGCCGACGTCGGCGGCAGGGAAGCGATACTGAACGTTCACGCCCGCAATCTGAAACTCGAGGATGGCCTCGACCTGCAGTGGATCGCTCGCGGCACTCCTGGTTTTTCGGGCGCCGAGTTGGCGAACCTGATGAACGAGGCCGCGATCGCCGCGACGCGTGATGATGCTGCCGCTGTCGGCCGCAAACACATCGAGTTCGCGCGCGATCGCATACTGATGGGCGCTGAACGCCAGGGCTTCATGATGGACGAAGACGAGCGCTATGCGACCGCCGTCCACGAAGCCGGGCACGTCGCCGTCGGTCTGGCTGTCGAGAATGGCGATCCGATACACAAGGTTTCTATTCTGCCGCGCGGACGCGCGCTCGGAGTGACGCAGTCGCTGCCTGAACGCGATCGCTTCATGAAGAAACGCGAGTACCTCGAAGATCAGATCGCGCTGCTTCTGGGCGGCCGTGCAGCCGAGCAGATCCTGCTCGCGACGATGACGGCTGGAGCTTCAAACGACATCGAGCGCGCGGTGGAGATCGCGAGGAAGATGGTGAGTGAGTTCGGCATGAGCCGCCTGGGACCGATTCACCTCGGCAACAGCGATCAGCCGCACAGCCAAAGCCTGCTCGACCGGATCGAGGAAGCGACGAACGAGCTCATCAACACGCAACTCGAACGCGCGTGCGAGATCGTCCACGCCGAGCGTGAGTCGATTGGACGCCTGGTCGAGATGCTGATGGAGCGCGACACCCTCGACGCAGATGAGATTCTGAGCTGTTTCCAGAACAGTAAGAACGTCCGCGCCGCCTAGTTAACCCTGGTCGAGCCGTAGTTCTAGCGAGCGAGGGCCTCAGGATGTTCCGAGATCTCCCGGACAGCCTGACTGCGCCCTCGTATCGTAACCATTGCCACGCCGGCGAAGATCAAGACAGCCGCGACCAGAGTCCGCGAGTTCCAACTTTCACCAAGCAACAACGGGGCGAATCCGAAGGCGACCAAGGGTTGCAGATAGATGTAGATCGCGACCGTGCTCGGCGACACGCGCGTCAAAGCCCACGCATTCAGGTAATAAGCCCCGACTGTGGGAAAGAGAATGATGAACCCGATCGCCGCCCACACGTTGATCCCGATCGCGCCCAGGTTCTCCTGTTGCAACGAGTAGATCCCGACCGGCACCGTCACCACCGAACCCACCAAAAAGATCCACGTAATCACATTTAACGCACCGTATCGCTCGAAGAGATCCTTCGAGATCACGATGTAGATCGCGTAGAGAAGCGAGTTGATCAGAATCAGCAGATTGCCTGCCGTAGCGTGAAACGCCAGGTCTGCGCGCGTCGGATTGATCAGATAAATGACGCCCAGTGCGGAGAGCACGATCCCGCCGAGACGCTTGAATGACCAGTTGTCGTAACCGAAGAGAATACTGACCGCGAGCGTGTAGACAGGTATTGTCGTGCTCAATAAGGTCGTGTTGATTACGGTCGTCAACGAGAGTCCCTTGACGTAGAGAAACTGGTTGCCGACGACGCCGATCATGCTGCACAAGGTCAGTAAGCCGATGTCTTTGATCGGCATTCTCAGCAGGGGCGTAATGCGGCGTTGCAGTAACGCGAAGGCGACCGCGGCGCCAGTGAGACGGCATGCAACCAGGCTTGATGCCGACATCGATCGCAAAGCGACCTTGCCGAGTATAGGCCAACTCCCAAAGAGAATTTGGACGAGGAGAAGTGCGAAGTGAGGCCTGAATCGATGGGTCATACGACCAGGTAGAGCGGGTTCTCCAGAATCTTCTTGAACGTCTGGAGAAACTTGGCGCCAGTGGCGCCGTCGATGACGCGGTGGTCGCACGACATTGTCACCCGCATCATTTGTTTGACGACGATCTCGTTATCGCGCACGACTGGCTTGGGCGTCATCGCGCCCACTGCGAGAATGGCGCCTTCCGGCGGATTAATCACGGCCGTGAACTCGTCGATGCCAAACATTCCGAGATTGCTGATGGAAAAACTTGCGCCCATGTATTCTTCGGGCTTCAACTTCTTCGTCCGCGCACGTTCGGCAAGCTCACGCACTTCGCCGGCTATCTGACTCAGCGATTTCTGATCGGCGGCGCGGATAACGGGCGTAATCAACCCGTCTTCGATCGCCACGGCGACGCCGATGTCCGCACGCTCGTAGTAGCGGATGAACTTCTCCTGGAACGATGCGTTCACTTGCGGATGTTGGATCAAGGCGGCGGCAGCGACTTTGATGATGATGTCGTTGACGCTGATCTTCAGATCAGCATCGAGCGCGTTAATGTTCTTGCGCATCTCGGCGGCGCGGTCCATCTCGATGTCGATCGTCAGGAAGAAGTGCGGCACCGGGCCGATCGAGGTGACGAGCCGTTTCGCGATCGTCTGGCGAATCTGGGTGGCCGGTTCGTCGCGATAGCCTGTTGCCGATGGTTTTGTGGGTGTTGGCTGAGTTAATACAGCCTCAATGTCTCGCTTGATGATTCGGCCGTTCGGGCCGCTGCCTTGTATAGAACGCAGATCCAGGCCGGAATCCTTGGCCATCCGCGCAGCGAGCGGTGAAGCAATCAATCTGCCTTTATCCGTGCCTTTATCCGTGTGAACAACTGGTGCGGCTGCTGGTGCGGGTTCTGCTGGTGCGGGTTCTGCAGGCTGTTCGACCGGTTTGGGTGTGGGTGCTGGTTCTTTCTTCTCCGAAAGTACCGACGCGATGTCTTCGTCAGGCTCCGCGATGATGGCGATCAACTCGCCGAGGGGCGCCGACTGACCTTCGTTGATCAATATCTTACGCAGGACGCCGTTTGACAGAGCCTGCATCTCCATCGTGGCCTTGTCGGTATCGATCTCCGCAAGCGGCTCTCCGGCGGAGACTTTGTCTCCCTCTTTCTTCAACCATCTCGCAATCTGTCCCTCCTCCATGGTCGGGGAGAGCTTCGGCATGATTACCTTGCTTGCCATCCACGGTTCCTATCTGTGTGTAATCTGTCCTTAATCGAGGTACGCAACCTCACGCACCGCAGCCACGATCGCTTCTACGTCCGGTATCGCCGAATTCTCGAGGTTCTTCGCGTAAGGCATCGGCACATCCGCTCCCGAAACGCGCTTCACCGGCGCATCGAGATAATCAAACGCGTGCTCCATGATCTGGTGGCTGATCTCAGCATTGACGCTGCAAATCGGATGCGACTCTTCCGCTAACACCACCCGGTTCGTCTTCTTAACCGATTCGATAATCGTATCGATGTCCAGCGGACGGATCGTTCGCGGGTCGATCACTTCGCACGAAACGCCCTGCTCCTGCAACTTGTCCGCGGCTTTCAAAGCAACAGGCACCATCAGCGAGCGCGCCACGATCGTCACGTCCGTACCTTCTCGCTTCACATCGGCGACGCCGAGCGGGATCGTGAAGTCAGGATCCTCGGGAACCTCGCCCTTGTTGCCGTACATTCGTTCCTGCTCGATAAAGATCACGGGATCGTCGTCGCGAATCGACGACTTCAAGAGTCCCTTCGCATCCGCCGGCGTTGACGGCATGACGACCTTCAGACCGGGGAAGTACGCATACCACGATTCCATCGCCTGCGAGTGCTGTGACGAGACCTGAAACGCGGAACCACCGGGCCCGCGAAATACGATCGGGATTTTGAACTGGCCGCCGGACATGTACAGCATCTTGGCGGCGGAGTTGACGATCTGGTCCGTGGCGAGAATCGAGAAGTTGAACGTCATGAACTCGACTATCGGCCGCAGTCCGGCCATCGCGGCGCCGACTCCCAGTCCGGCGAAACCGAGCTCGGTAATCGGCGTATCGATCACTCTCTTGGGGCCAAAATCCTTGAGCAAACCTCTGGTTACTTTGTAAGCGCCATCGTACTCGGCAACCTCTTCGCCCATGATGAATACTTTTTCATCTCGGGCCAATTCTTCCCGGATCGCCTGATTGAGCGCGTCGCGTATCGTAAGTGTCGGCATCTTGTTAGCGGGTTCTATTCTGTGCTGGATCGATCGGGTTGGCGTAAACGTCCGTGTAGAGCTCTTCGGCTTCGGGGAAGGGGCTTTCCTCGGCAAAGCGAATGGAGTCTTCGACTATCTCGCGTACCTCGCCGTCGATCTTGTCAAGAGTCTGCTGGTCGGTGATCTTTTCTTCGAACAGGCTGGCGGCAAACAGCATGATCGGATCGCGTTGCTGGTACTCCTCGATCTCAGCCTGCGTACGATACTTGCCTGGGTCCGACATCGAGTGGCCGCGGAAACGATAAGTGCGGATCTCGAGCAGGGTCGGCAGATAATCTTTACGGCCGCGTTCGATGGCGCGCTCCACGGCTTCACGGACCGCAAGCACGTCCATACCGTCGACAAACTCCGACGCGATCTCGTAGGCGCAGCCCTTCTGCGCGATGTCCTGCAACGACATGGCGCGTTTCAGCGAAGTCCCCATGCCGTACTGATTGTTTTCGCAGATGTAGATGCAGGGAAGTTTCCAGAGTTGGGCCATGTTGAGCGACTCGTGGAAGGCGCCCTGGTTCACGGCCGCTTCACCGAAGAAACAGACGGTCACCTGGTCCGTGCCCTGATACTTCGAAGCGAACGCGGTGCCGGTCGCGAGTGGAATCTGTCCGCCGACGATGGCATGGCCGCCGAGGAAGCCCAGCTCCTTGTCGAACATGTGCATCGAGCCACCCTTGCCTTTCGAGCAACCGGTGGCTTTGCCGTAGAGCTCGGCCATGATCGCCCGGGCTGACATGCCTTTGGCGAGCGCCTGACCGTGTTCGCGGTAACTGCCGAGCACGTAGTCATCTTTCCGCAGCGGCGAGATCGCGCCGACGGCGACTGCTTCCTGACCGATGTAGAGATGGCAGAAGCCGCCGATCTTGCCGGCGACGTAGACCTCGGCTGCTTTCTCCTCGAAACGCCGGATCAGGAGCATTTGGCGGTAGAGTTCGATGAGTTGGTCAGGTTTGAGCTTGCTCAGGCGCTCTTTTTGGCGTTCTTTTGCCTCTTCGCGCTCGCGATCAAGCTCTTGGTTGTCCAGATCGGGCGGGGCGTCGATAACGCCGGTCGAGCTTTGCTCTTCCGCTCTGGCTGCTGAGGGCGGTGCTGCTGATTGTTTGCTCATGTGTTGAAAGCGCAGAATTATACGCGAAGCGCGAGGTCGCGCAAAATCCGTGGTTAAGTGAGGAACACGGATAACGCAGATTACGTCATCATGTCGATGGATGTGACGCCGGCTTCGGCGACGGTCAGGTAGGTCTTTCGGCCGTGTTTGTTCTGCTGCATTCGGCGCGCGGCGGCGGTCAGCAATTCCTCGCTGGTCTCTCCATCTTCCGGAAAAGACGCGACGCCCAGACTCACGCCGAGCCCGATCAACGTCCCTTCCCGAACCGAGAACAACTGTTCTTCCACCGCATTTCGGATTCGATCACAAATTGACACGGCCATCTTGCTCGATGCCATCGGCATGATCGCGACGAATTCGTCGCCCGCGTAACGCGTCAGAATGTCCATCTGCCGCAGTTCGCGCCGGATGACGCCGGCCACACTCGCCAGCAGCCGATCCCCGGTTGAATGGCCGTACTGGTCGTTGACAACCTTGAAATCGTCGATGTCCATGCAGATCACCGACAGCGCTTCGCGATTCATGCGCTGGCACTCGGCGATTCGCTGCTCGAGCATCATGTAGAAGCCGCGCGCGTTGGGCAGCTCCGTCAACGGATCGACGAGCGCGCTTTCTCTCGTCTTCTCATGCGTCAACGCGTTGTTCAGCGCACTCGAAGCGTGCTGGCAAACTGACTCGAGCAGCCGCACGTGCTCCGACGAATACGAGGTCCGGCTCTGCGAATACAGCGCGATCGCACCGAACGCGCCGTCTTCACGCAGCAAGGGGGACACCAGTATCCCGCGAAAACGTTTCACCAACTCGTCCGGCATGCCGACCATGTCGAGCTCCGGCGTCGCGTTGCACATCGAGCGGCCGTTTGCCACTACCCAACCGGTGATGCCCTCGCCGATGTCGACGCGCCTTCGTGAAAAGGTCTCCGCTTCCGCACCTACGGCGTGAACGGCAGCGGCCCTTCCGGAACGCTCGTCGACCAGATAGATGACGCACGTGTCGAACGGAACAATAGCCCGCAGCTTGTTGGTGACGAGCGTGACTGTGTCGTTCAAGTTTAGTGAAGAACCGATCGTCTGCGCGATCTCGTGCAGCGCGAAGACTTCGCGTTGAGCTTCGCTGATCGTACGGAATCCCGATGTCTCTTCGTCCGGCGTTCCGAGAATGTCCGACGCAAGACCAGCGTCCGGTTTTGTCGCCGTTTGCGTGTCGATTATCTGCGTCGAAGAAACCTGCTCCTGGATGTCTTCCAAACCGATCATCCGGTCAAACTCTTCGACGTGCTCGATGAAAATGTCGACCACTTTCGGATCGAAGGCCGTTCGGACCATGCCGCGCAGCAGGTTCAGCGAATCCTCGCGCTTCATTCCCTTGCGATACGGACGATCGCAGCGAGTGGCATCGTAAAAGTCGACGACAGAGATAATGCGCGCGACCAGCGGAATCGCTTCGGCTTTGAGCCCTTTCGGATAACCACTGCCGTCCCACTTCTCGTGGTGATAACGCACGATGTCTTCGACCGGGTAAGGGAAGTTGACTCGTTTCAGGATGTCTCCGCCGACGGTCGGGTGAATCTTCATTTTGGCAAACTCGGCTTCCGTCAGTTTGCCTGGCTTGTTCAGGATGTACTCGGGAACGGCGAGTTTACCGATGTCGTGAAGCAAGGCGCCGGCGTGGAGGGCTTGCAGCTCGGAAGGCGTGACGTTGAACAGCTTGCCCATCTGTGTCGCGTAGATCTGCGTGCGGCGAACGTGACCGTGCGTGGTCTGGTCCTTGGCGTCGATGGCGATCGCCAGCGACTCGATCGTGTTCATGTGGATCGTCGCCATCTCTTCCACGTGCCGGCGTTGTTCGGCTTCGGCGCGACGGACGTCCTGCAGGCGGCGCTCGTTGAAGCGATACAGAAAGTGGATCAGCGCGGAGAGCAGGATGCCGACTACGGCGTATGAGAGCCCCTTGCCCATGATCGAGGCGTAGAAAAGGACCGCGGAAGCCGCGCCGGCGAGTTTAGTCGTCAGTGTCCAAACGACCGTCTCCTGCGAGGGAATCAGGATCACGGTGTCGCCGGCTTCAAAATTCAGGAACCAACTGGTGACGATAGTGCTCAACGCGTATTGCAAAGTCGCGAGCACCAGAACTGGAATCAGGAACCTGTCGAGTGGAAGTCCGCCTTCGCGTGTGAAGTCGCTTTCGACGGTGAGAAAGTCGACGAGCACGCCGTAAAACGAGGCGGCGATCGAAGTCGAGATCACGGCCATGCCGATCTTGAGTGCGACCTGACGATTGGTGGCGACGCCGTACGACGAGATGAAACCAACGAGCGCAGCCAGCAGCATCGCGGGCCCCGCGACGTTTGCCGGCGGTACGGCGAAGAGCATGACTGCGACGAAGACAAAAGAATCGGCGATCGACTCGCGGCTGCGGTGCTTGCCGTCGGCGTTGGTGACGAGCACGGTCAAACGGCTCGCCGCCACGGTCAGGAGCAACAGTATCAGCCAGGAACCGATCCCCTCCGTGCTAAGAAACGCGAGATGGACCGTACCGATGACAGCCGACAGGAGCAGTGCAGCGCTGGGCACTGAAATTCCTGCCAGGAGAGCAGTGCTCTTCCAGTTGGTTTTCAGCATTGGTGAAGATCGATCCTTCCCTGAAATCGAAAGGGTTTTCGGCTCGGATGTGATTACGCCGCGCGATATTGTGCCAAACATTGTTTGGCACAGCGATAAATATAGCGTTTTCAGGAGGTTGTCGTCAAGATCCGGGTTGCCGGTTGGAGGTGGGTCAGGCATGTTTCCCGCAAAGGCGCAAAGGCGCAAAGACAGAACATGACCTTCCTTTGCGCCTTTGCGCCTTTGCGGGAGACTACTGTCTGAGTTGAATCCCTAACGCCACGGCGTCGGTGACGGGTTGTTTGCAAGTGTAGTGTTCGCAAACGTAAGCAGTGGCTTCGCCGTTCACAAGCGGCCGGTTCTGTAATAGCGGAAGCTGGTTCACGGCGTCAGTCTCGCCGGAAAAACCGGGCGCGACGACCTTGTTAGGCAGATATTTGCGCCATACCTCCTTAAGCAACGGTTCGACGTCCGCCGCATCCTGCCCGACGATGGCGACTTCCTGAGGAGTGGAGAGCAAAAAGTCGATAGCTGAAAGCAGGTATCCAAACCCTGACGGATAGCGCCGTGCCGTATCGCCCACCTCCTGGAAAATGGCGACGGCGAGACTGCGGTAACGCTCGTTGCCGGTCAAAACGCCGAGCCGAAGAAGAACGCCGGCGGCGACTGAGTTTCCCGACGGTGTGGCGTTGTCGAAGTAGTCTTTTGAACGGACGATCAGGTTTTCGTGACTCTTGCCGGTGAAGAAGAACCCGCCGTTCTCCTCGTCCCAGAACTCGTCGATCATCCTCTCAGTCAGATCCAGTGCTTCCTTGAGCCATTGAAACTCGCCTGTCGTTTCAAAGAACGTGACCAGTCCTTCGGCGAAGAACGCGTAATCTTCGAGATATGCATTGAACTTGGCAACGCCGTCTTTGAACGTCCGCAACAGGAGGCCCTCGCGCCGCAGTTCCGCTAACACGAACTCGGCGTTTCGACGCGCGGCGGCGGTGTAATCCGGCCGGTTGAGGATCACGCCTGCTTCGGCGAAGCTGGCGAGCATCAATCCGTTCCACGCGGTGATGATCTTTTCGTCGCGGTCCGGTTTGACCCTCAGCTCGCGCAGGTCGAAGAGCTTCGTTTTGCTGAGTGACAGCGACTCTTTCAGTTCTTCAACAGACACGCGATTGGCGACTGCGACGTCTTCGAGCGTACGTGTGACGTTGGGAATGTTCTTGCCTTCGAAGTTTCCCGCTTCGGTGATGTTGTAGTAGTCGCAAAAGAGCGTCGCGGCAGGTTCGCCGAGGACGGATCGAATCTCGTCGATGTCCCAAACGAAGAATTTTCCTTCATGGCCTTCCGAGTCGGCGTCCTGGGTCGAGTAGAACCCGCCGCCGGCGTCCGTCATCTCGCGCAAGACATAATCGAGCACGCCTTCCACCGTTTCGCGCGATGCTGCGTCTCCGGTGACTTGATAGTGATGAAGATAGAGACGCGAGAGCAGGGCGTTGTCGTAGAGCATCTTTTCGAAGTGAGGCACCAGCCATTTGGCGTCGGTTGAATAACGATGGAAGCCGCCGCCGAGCTGATCGTAGATGCCGCCGTCAGCCATCTTGCGGCAGGTGTTGCTGACCATGTCGAGGGCGTCTTTGTTTCCGGTGCGATGGTACGTGCGAAGCAGAAACTCGAGGGTCATCGACGGAGGAAACTTCGGCGCGCCGCCAAAGCCGCCGTTGTGCGCGTCGTAACTTCTGACGGCGCCGACATACGATGCATCGAGCAGTTCCTTTTCGATCGGGTGATCGGAACCGCTGCTTTGACTCATGCGGCGCAGCTCGTTGACCAGCGACGTGCCGGTCTCCGCGATATCCTGCGGCCGCTCGCGGTAAGCCTCGGCGACACTGATCAGGACGCGAGGGAAACCGGGCATGTTGTAGCGGTCCTGCGGCGGGAAGTAGGTGCCGCCGTAAAACGGAACGCCTTCCGGAGTCAGAAACACGGTCATGGGCCAACCGCCGTGGTGCGTCATCATCTGCACGGCGTTCATGTAGATCTGATCCAGGTCAGGCCGCTCTTCGCGATCGACTTTGATGTTTACGAAGTTGTCGTTCATCAGGCGCGCGATCTCTTCGTCTTCGAACGACTCGTGGGCCATGACGTGACACCAGTGACACGCGGAGTAGCCGATGCTTAGCAGGACGGGTTTCTTTTCGGCGCGCGCTTTGGCAAAGGCCTCGTCGCCCCATGGATACCAGTCGACAGGATTATGCGCGTGTTGCAGTAAGTACGGGCTGGTTTCGTGAATCAGATGGTTGGTGAATGTGTGTTGTTCTTCCATTAGGACCCCGCTTGATCTGAGGTTCAGTTCTTGAACCAGTATTTGGTTTTCTTTGCCCAGGAGGTGTTGGGGTATTTGCGATGCAGCAGGTCGAACGCGGCCTTGGACCAGCGCCCGGTTTGGTCGTCGGAGCAACCGTAACGCGTCGTCGTGACCGCGAGGTGCAGCGCTTCCGGTGCTCGTTGATCGGCGGGATTCTTCGTCGCCCACTGAATCACTTGTTGCGCGATATAGTTAGGCGCCGCGGTCACCACCGCCCGTGCTTTAAGCTCCTGTTCCGCTTTCGCCTTTTCAGCCGCGGAGAGAAACAGCAGTGGCTGGGTGTCGCGTGCGGTAAAAGAGACCGCCCCTTCTTCGTCGCTCTCATTTTCGCCTTCATTTGGATGGAAAGCGGCGCCGCACCACCAGTTGTCGCGATAAGAGTCTTGTTTATTCAGTGGCTCCTGTCTGCCGACTCCGATATCGACGACTGGTTCGAGGCCGGGAAACTTCAGCCACGCGTAGATCGCGGCGAACTTTTTGGCTTCCGGTGTTGCAGCGGAGAGATAGTCGTTGAGCAGCGAGGAGAGTTCCGGAACGAGCGCGCTGAGGATTGGCGCCAGCTCGTCCGCGGTTTTTGTATCTCCCAGAATCACCGCTCGCAGCCATGTCGCCTGCGCCAGATCGCGTCTGAGCGGCTCGGGCAGAGTCGTGCTCTTCGCTGCCTCTTTCAAGACGGAGAGAGGAATTCGCTCGTTCAGCGCCTGGCCCGCGTCGTAGTCGAACCGGGGCTGGTTTTTTGAAGATTTGGTCTCATTTGAAAGGGATTCGTCGTCAGTCGGTACCTCGCGGCCGTCATCGTTCCAACTCAACGCCGCTGGGATGCGAGGCGCGTACGTAAGAAAGTCCGCGAGAGTGGTTGCGAGCAGCATTCGCTTGCTTCGGAGCAAGTTCAGGGACGATTCATCAAACCGCGCCAGGTTCGTTTTTAAAAGCTGATCGAGAAGCGTGCGTGCGTCGTCGTTCTTGCCTGATTCCATCATCAGGCGAACGGCGTGGAAGCGGGCTGAAGCAAACGCAGCCATGGCAGGTCTGACGTTCAGCGCCTGAGAGACGAGCTCGTTTGCTTTCGGATGTTTGGCGTCGACTTTGCTAAGGGCCGCGACGAGCCACGGATCTGTCCGCGTCGCCTGCCAACGTTCCAACGAATGATCGAGTGAACCAGCGTCCGTCTGCTGAAGCGTTCCTATCCAATCCGTGAGATCGTCGTTGCCGGCAGCAGGGAGCGGCTGGGCTGCGTCCTCGCTAAGAACGCTGTCAAGCAAGGTCGTGTAGTCCCACAGGTCCTGTTTGAGGTTGTCGTTCTGCTTCTCATTGACGAGTATCCGGCCGAGTTCGCGAATCCGTTCATGAGGGTGCAGACGCAGGCGGACGAGGTTCGCGAGGCGAGTGGCGGCGGCGTGCAAATGGGTCAGGTTTTTGTCGGCGAGTATTTTCGCCAACTGACTCTCAGCCGCGCTTAACGAGTCTTGTTTCTGTTCGGGAGCGCCGATGCTGGCTTTACGGATGAGTGTGCGGGCGACGAGATATGGCGCGGTACGCCGCCACGGCGAAGAGCTGTCGGCAGCTATGGTTTCGAAGCGCTTTTTTGCTTCGTCGAAGTTGGTTGCGTAAAAGTTTGCCGCGGCGATCTGATACGCGCGGTCCGCGCGCATCAGCGCATCCTCAGTTGGCTGAAGCGGGTCTGGAATCGCCGTGCCGGAAGTGCAGTTTGAAAAGACTACGTCCTGCGCTTCGACCCAACTCTGCAATGCCGGGTTGTCCGCGCCATATTTCGCGATTCGTTCATTCAGGGTCGCGGCTGCGGTGTCGAATGAGTCTTTGTTGCAGTTGACGTAACTCTCGTATTCGTTTGGCTTGTCGCGGCTGCGATAGACGTCGATGGTGCCGCGGTCCTGCACGCCGGCTACTTTCTTTCGCGCCTCGAGCCAGCCTTTGCTCCAGTCTTCCGGGTTGTTGTCTGAACTGAAATCGAGCCGCTCTTTCCACAACTCGACCATGGCTTTCTGTTCGGACGGACTGAAGCTTCGGCCGGAGAGATAGCGATAAGCGGTGTAGAGATACGAGCGCGCATAGCTGGGTTGAACGACCCCGATCTTTCCGGCTGCGAATTGCGCCAGGGGATAAGTAGGATGGACTGTATGAACGAAGATGGCTTCAAGAGTGAATGGTCCACAAGCCAGGGCGCTTGTTCCGGACAAAAGAATTATTGCCAGAGAAAAAGCGATCAAGCGACGAGTCATCTTTTATATGCCTCCAGTGCGCTGTTAAGCGAATCTCGAGACCACGGATTTGGATTGAATATGTAAAGACGATCAACTGCGGGCGGTATGATCGGTTCATCGGTAGCGACGCCTGCGGAATTTCGGCAGATCGCAGCATCGAATTGCCGCAGTCCTCGATCGACGCCCATGCGAAAGAGCATCGGCACGGCTTCGTCGATCGGAAGATTCGAGAGCCAGTTGTCGCCGGCGCACCATGAGGCGAGCGCCGTGATCGATAGGGAAGGTACTCGTGGTTTCACCTCGCGCAGCAACGCGCGATAGAAGTCTCTTTCGGATACGGTTGCGTCGAAGTCTATTTGAACCACGGATATGCCGGATAATTCGGTGATTTCATCCGCGGTCTTTTGTAGTTGAGCTGCGGAGAGTGTTGGATGATCTGATTCGATTCTTACGACTGCAATCAGCTTTGTTCCGGGCGGCAGTTCCAGCGGTTGAAGACGTGGTCTGGCAATGACGCGATCACCTTGTAATCGTAAGGTCTTGGCGAGAAAGGCTACACCTACTCGATCCGTGTCAATGAAGTCGAGTTTCTCCGGCCGCTCCCACGCCCAAATAATCACCGGCGGTAGTTCTGGTTTGCTGCGCAACGCAAACAAGGAGATCGGCAACAGCACGATCACGGGCAAAAGCCAGAGCTTTTTATTGGTTAAGAAATGCATCGCGATTTCGGAGGAGTGTACCACCACCAATCGGTGCTTTGATATACTCGCGACCAAATGACAGAACGTGAGACTTTAGAATTCGACGTCGTATTCGTCGGCGCTGGGCCAGCGAATCTGAGCGGCGCGCTGCACCTCGCGCGCCTCGTCAAGCAACATCAGGAAACCGCCGGCGCTGACAAACGACATGAACTCGGCGACGTCGAGATCGCCGTCATCGAAAAAGGCGCCAGCATTGGAGCGCATATCCTTTCCGGCGCCGTGATGGATCCACGCGGCTTGCGCGAACTCATCCCCGACTTCGTCGAACAGGGCGCGCCGCTTGAGTCGCCCGTCAACGAAGATTACTTTCTTTACCTGACACCTAAACACGCGATTCGTTCGCCGATAACGCCTCCGCCGCTCAAGAACCACGGCTACTACATCGTCTCGTTGAATCGGCTCACGGCGTGGCTTGGAGAGAAGTGTGAAGAAGCAGGCGTAAATATCTTTCCCGAGTTTCCCGGATCGGATCTGATCTATGACGAAGCGGACCGCGTGCTCGGCGTGCGCACCGGCGACAAGGGCATCGACAAGGAAGGGAAGCAGAAAGCGAATTACGAACCCGGCGTCGATCTGCTGGCGAAGGTCACGGTGCTCGGCGAAGGGCCGCGCGGATCGCTCACGAAAAAGCTCGTCGAACGTTTGGCGCTCGACGAAGGACGCGAGCCGCAAGTTTACAGCGTCGGCGTGAAAGAGTTATGGGAATTGCCTGACGACCGTTATCCCGCCGGACGAGTCACGCACACGCTCGGCTTTCCGTCTGATTCGCAGACTTACGGCGGCGGCTGGATCTACGGCATGCAGAACCGCGTGCTGAACCTCGGTTACGTCACAGGGCTCGATTACAAAGATCCGCTGATCGATCCGCACGCTGAGTTTCAACTCTTCAAGACACATCCGTACATCGCCCGTCTGCTCGAAGGCGGCAAGATGATCCGCTACGGCGCGAAGACGATCGCCGCGGGCGGTTACTTTGCGATGCCGCGCACATACGGTGACGGCGTGCTGCTCACGGGCGACTGCGCCGGTTTCTTAAACGCCCAACGACTAAAGGGAATTCACTCGGCAATCAAAAGCGGAATGCTGGCCGCCGAGACGATCTTTCAGGCGTTGCTCGCCCGCGACTTCTCCGCGAAACAGTTACAGCGTTACGAGCAGTTGGTGAATGAGAGTTGGATCATTCCCGAGCTTCGCAAGGTGCGAAATTTCCACGCTGCGTTCAAGCATGGACGATGGCTGGGGCTCGTCAACGGCGGGTTGCAGTTTCTGACAGGCGGGCGCGCGTGGGGAATCTTCGATCGAGACACGTCGGCTGCCGGACATGAAGAAATGCGCAAGCTCTCCGCTTACGGGTACAACGGCGACAAGCTCGAGCAGCGTTACAAGGACCTGCGGTTCGACGGCAAGCTGACGTTCAATAAAGTCACGGACGTCTATCACGCGGCTGTCGGGCATGACGAGGACCAGCCTGCGCACCTGCACGTGCTCGACACCAACATCTGCTCGACTCGCTGTGCGGAAGAGTACGGGAACCCGTGTCAGCGGTTCTGTCCGGCGGCTGTTTATGAAATGGTAGAAGACGGTGGAAACGGCCGTCGCCGCTTGCAGATCAACTTTTCAAACTGCGTCCACTGCAAGACGTGCGACATCATGGATCCTTACCAGATCATCAACTGGGTAACGCCTGAAGGCGGCGGCGGACCCGATTACAAAGGTCTTTAATAAAACGCGGATTTACTTTTCTTCTTCTTCTTTTATATCGAAGTGCACGCGTCCGCGAATCACTTCCTCTAACGCGATCCGGGTTGGCTTGTGTTTCTGCGGATCGATCTCGATCCGGGGCTGGGCGCCGCGCTGCAACTGTTTGCTGCGCTTCGCGGCAAGAATAATCAAACGATACTTCGAATCAACTTCCTGTCCGCCGGCGCCATCTATTTCATTGTCAATCTCTGCCACTCGATCTCTCCTTTATGATTGCTCGCCCTGTAACGATGTGAATTCTTTAATAACCTGTTCTACTACCGGTTCCTGCCGGACACACCTTGCTCGTTCTGCATAGATAATTGCCGCGAGCTGGCCTGCCGCCCGCTCGATCTCGTCGTTGATGATCACGTAATCGAACTTCGAATACTGTCTCAACTCCGCCGGCGCATTGCGCATCCGCAGTTCCAGCGACTCCGGCGTGTCAGTCCCGCGCGCGCGCAAACGCTGGCGCAAGACTGCAAACGACGGAGGCAGAATAAACACACTCACCGAATCCATCAGCAACTGCCGCACGCTGGCAGCGCCCTGCACGTCGACTTCCAAAACGATGTCGATGCCCGCGGCAGTCTGCTCGGTGATCTGCCGTTTGGAAGTGCCGTAAAAGTTCCCGTGCACGCACGCCCACTCGAGAAACTCGCCGCCCGCGATCATCTCCTCGAACGTCGCCAGGTCTACAAAGAAATACTCGCGGCCATTCACTTCATTCGGACGTGGACCACGAGTCGTGTACGACACAGAATAACTGAGATTATCGACGACCTCCAGCACCCGCCGGATGAGCGTGCCTTTGCCGCCGCCGGATGGCGAGCTCACGACGAAAAGCGTTCCGCGCGTTGTGGGGTTAGTGACCTCAGTGGCCGTTTGTAAATCAGTCACTTTACTCGACATTCTGAACCTGTTCGCGAAGTTTCTCCACCTCGGCTTTGATCGCCAGTCCCGCTTCCTTGATCGTCAGATCGGTCGACTTGGAGAGAGTGGTGTTGGCTTCACGGTTTAGTTCCTGCAACAGAAAATCGAGCATCTTTCCAGCCTCTCCAGGTGCGTCCAGCGCTTCCTGAAACTGCGTCAGGTGACTGCGCAACCGGACCATCTCTTCACTAACGTCGCTGCGATCGGCGAGATACGCAACTTCCTGGGCCAATCGAGCGGGATCGAGTTCGACAACCTGTCCGCCGCGATTCAGCAGCTCTCCAATCCGCTTTTGCAAACGCTGCCGATACGAATCGGCCAGCCCGTCGGCGGCAGCCTCGATGGTCGGCACGAGCGCTTCAATCTTCTGCACGCGATCGCGGAGCTCGAGTTTCAAGGCCTCGCCTTCCTGCTCACGCATCTTCTCGAGCTCGTTCAGCGCCTGGTCCAGCGCGGCGTTCAACGCGGACGTCACTCTTTCGTCGATGCCGTTGCGAGCAGGCTGGAGCGCGCCGGGAATGCGAGCGAGCAGGTTGATGTCCAGTTCGCCGCCGATGTTGAAGTCCTGTTGCAGTTGCTTCAGCGCGTTGATATAGCCGGCGATGAGTGGACGATTCAGTTCGTAAGCGAGTTGGGCCGTTCTTTCGACACTGATGGTGACGTCGACGCGGCCGCGCGAGAGTCGCGAGCTGATTCGTTTCTTGATTGCCGGTTCGAGAGCGGCGAGTTCCGAACCGGCGCGAAGGTGAATGTCGAGGAAGCGATTGTTGACGGTCTTGAGGTCAACAGACACGGAGAAGTCGTCACCCGTGATCGTCCCCTTGCCATATCCGGTCATGGATTTCATCTTGTTTGGTCTTCGGTCTGGACTTTGGTCTTGTTTCAGTCGGAAGTGATCTTACAAAGGCCAAAGACCCAAGACCACAACTTGTCTATTGCGCAACTCCCAGCACCTCTTCCTCATCAGCAAACTGTAGTTC
>JBKPNH010000123.1:0-2923 GCA_046732535.1 Acidobacteriota bacterium | reverse complement strand
ATCGCAGGCCGAGGATCGCGAAAACATTGGACGTGTAGACGATGAACGTGTTGGTCGTGATCGCGAAGATGGCTGGAATCGAGTCGACGGCGAAAACCAGGTCAGTGACCTCGACGACCATCAGGACGAGCAGCAGCAGCGTCCCGGTGCGTTTGCCTCTCTCGACGGTGAAGAACTTCTCTTCGTCGTACGCCCTCGAGATCGGGAGAAAGCGTGTAACCAGCCGGACGAGCGGGTTCTGATCGGGATGGATATCGATTTCTTCCTCCCGGAACATCTTGATGCCCGTGTAAACCAGGAAGCCGCCGAAGATATAGATAATCCAGTGAAATCGGTTGATCAGCGTGGCGCCGACGAAGATCATCGTCAGACGCATGACCAGCGCGCCCATCACGCCCCAGAACAACACGCGATGCTGAAACTTCGCCGGTACTTTGAAGTACGAGAAGATCAGCAAAAAGACGAACAAGTTGTCGACTGACAGCGATAATTCGATCAGGTAGCCCGTCAGGAACTCGAGTCCGCGCGTCGAGCCCTGGTAATGAAACACGAGCCCGGCAAACAGCATCGCGAGAGTGACCCAAACGCCACTCCAGATCCACGCTTCTCTATATCTGATTGTGTGAGCTTTGCGGTTGAAGAGCCCGAGGTCGAGGCTCAGCATGGTCAAGATAAACAGACTGAAGCCTATCCACAACCCTGTTGAGCCACTAATTGAATCCATGTAGAAAAGTAAAATAGCATTTGACTCCGATCTGGGCAATCAGCCCGATCCGCCTCTCTCGTAACAACGGAGGCCGTTGAGAGTTGCAGCCCTTCCGTCGTCTCCCTTAAAATCCGCGTTTCCGCTGAAAGGTACTCAATCATGCTTAAACAACTAGGACGACTCGAACGAACCCGCAATATCGTCATACTCGGATTTGCCATCCTGATGGCCGTGAGCTTGATCTTTTTCTACGCTCCCGGCCGCACCGCCAGCAACCTTGACCCATCGCGCAACACTGAAGTGGTGGCGAAAGTCGGATCGCAGTCCATCACCGTCGCTGACATCGCCCGCGCGCGGGAGAACTTCATGCGAATGACGGGCGGTCGAATGTTCGGGCAGTTTGGCAACCGCCAATTTCTCGACAGTCTGATCAGCAAGTACGTGATCCTCCATGAAGCGGAGCGATTGGGCCTCGCGGCGAGCAACGCTGAACTGGCCGATAAGATTCGCGGGCAATACCGGAACGCCCAAGGCGAATTGGACATCGAGAAATACAAGCAGTCGATCACGGCGGAGTACGGCGATGTCGAGAAGTTTGAGAACGATGCCCGCGCCGACATTTCAGCGGAGAAGCTGAGAGCGTTTCTCAGCGCCAGCGTCAACGTCTCTGACCAGGAAATTGAAGAGGAATTCCGGCGCCGCAACTCATCGTTCGACGTGAGCTACATCTCGCTGACGGCCGACAAGCTCGCCGCCAGGATTCAACCGAGCGACGAAGAGCTGCGCAGTTATTTCGAGAGTCACAAGGCTGACTATCAATACCGCGAGCCGCAGAAGAAAGTCCGCTACGTGTTCGTCAACACCGAGAAGGCCGGATCGAAGCTTCAGATCTCCGATGCGGATCTGAAAGCCGAGTACGACGGGCTCGAGCCGAAATACAAAGAAGCCGGCATAAAGGTCCAGCAGATTCTGTTGAAAGTCGCGCGCCAGGATCTCGACGCGCAAGTCGAACAGAAAGCGAAAGACTTGATCGCCAAATTGCGTGGTCCAGACGGCACAGGCACGGAGCAGGCGTTTACGGAAGCAGCGAAGGGACACTCGGAAGATCCGGCGACCGCCAGAAACGGCGGGTTTCTGACGGCCCCGTTCAAGAAGAACCCGAACAAAGCGCACGGCCTTTACGATCGCGCCGTAGACATGCAAGTCGGCGAAGTTTCGGATATTCCGATTCGCTACGGCGGTAATTGGTACATCCTCCGTCGCGGCGATTCTGTTCCCAAGACGTTTGAGCAAGCCAAGCCGGAGCTGTTGGTTTCGTTGCGCAATCGTCGCGGCTACGGAGTGGCGTTCCAGCTCGCGCAGAAGGCGCACACTCGTTTGCAGGAGACGAAAGATCCGCAGAAGGTGGCCCAGGAGTTTGCGACGGAAGCAAACATGGCGCCCGCGGACATGGTACGTGAGACGGCGTACATCAAACCTGGTGACGACGTTCCGAACATCGGTACGAACCAGCAGTTTGAAGGCGCCCTCGCGGCGCTCAACAATCCGAACGACGTGGGCGAAGTCACCGGAGTCAAAGACGGTTTCGCGATTCCGATGCTGCTCGATAAAAAGGATCCGCGCGTTCCTGAGTTCGACGAAGTGAAGACAAAAATCGCCGACGCGCTCAAACAGCAGCGCGCCAAGGAGCAGCTCGAACAAAAAGCGAAAGACCTGGCTGCGTCGTTGAGTGGACCAGGAGATCTGAAGGCGGCGGGCGAACGCGAAGGGTTCGATTCAGGACTCGAAGAGGGTTACAAACGCGAGTCGACGCTCGGCAAGGCCGGCGCCAGCGAAGTGCTGGACGACGCGATTTACGCCTTGAAGGAAGGCGAGATCAGCAAGACGCCGATCCGGGTTGACGACAAGTGGGTCATCATCGGCATCGTCAAGCGAGAGAACGCCAACATGGCGACATTCAACGCGGACCGCGATCGCATCAAGGGGACGATGTTGAGAGATCGTCAGAGCCAGGTGTTTGAGGATTACATCACTGCTGCTCAGCAGCGGATGAAACGAGACGGGACGATCAAGATCTACGAGAAGGTGCTCAAGCAGTTGGAAGAGGCTGAGCCGGCGGCCCAGCCTCTTCCAGGTGGATTGAATTTCCCGATCAAGTAATCCGTTATATCCGTTTTCCCACGAGTGCTGCGTTAGCGGGTAAAACGGATATAGAAG
>JBKPNH010000122.1:0-55930 GCA_046732535.1 Acidobacteriota bacterium | reverse complement strand
CCTTCTGCACCGTACGGTACTCGAGCAAGGTCCCGATGATCGGATACTCGGCCGCGAGGGGCTGGAGTTTCCAGTTGCGCGTCGAATCGGGCACAGGAATGCCGAGCCGGTTGAGTGCGTGGGTCAACTGCTGATGCGAATCGAGATTGATGTCGTTACGTTGCGGGCCGCCAAACAGCGACCCCTGCGACGATTCCTCCGCCAGCACTTCCTGCAACTGCTCAGCGAGTTCGACTCTTCGTTTTTCGACGATACCGAGCTGCTCGAGCCAGCGGTCCTTGTGCATGAAGAAGCCGGCCAGTTCGATATCGACCACGGTGTTGATGCATTCGAACTCGAGCTGCGCGCACTTCACCAGCGATTCAGCCTTCAATCGTTCGATCAACTTTTCCCGCAGGGGCAACAGGATCGCGGCGTCGCGCGCGGCGTACTCGAGTTGCGCCTCGGAGAGTTCGAAATTCCAGTTACTCAGCCGTTCGCTCTTGTCGACTGACTCGTTGAGATAACGGCTGGCGACCGTTTCCAGTCCGTGCCGTTCTTCAATGTCGCCCGCGCTGATGATCTGGCTCGCGAGCAAGGTGTCGAACAACGTGCCGAGATCTACGCCGAGATTGTGTTTGAGAAACTTCGCGTCGAACTTCGCGTTGTGGGCGATCTTGACCGGGCGCGGCGCCTCGAGCAGCCGGCGCAACGGCGCGAGTGCGTCGCTGTGGGCGGCGGCTCCGCCATTGGCGAACTGGTCGAAGTCGAAAATAAACACGCGCTCTGGCGTGGCGAGCTGGATCAGACGCAGCCGCGAGGTGAACGGATCGAGCTCTGTGGTTTCGGTGTCGAGCCCCACCACCGGTTGTGAGGAGATCGCTTCAATTGCTCTGCGGACTTCATCCGGAGTCTTGATTACCTGGTAATTCGTCATCGATGAGGACTAGATTGCCATGAGTCTCTTCAACATCAAAATCTGGCCCTTGTGTTGGGCTTCGTGATCGATGAGGTGATGAAGGATCCAGCGCAAGTTGTGCTCAGTTGTCTTTTCGTCTCTGTCGAAGGTGATGATGCGTTCGAGGTCTTTGTCGTTGTATCCGAAGAGCAAGTCGCGAGTTTGATTGCGAATTTTCTCTGCTTCCAGCAAGCAGAACTCGGTCGTGTATCCCTTGCGCGCAACACCTTCGACGTCGTCGAGTATGTCCCAGCAAGGCGCTAGCTTGTCTTCTTCGGTGAGCTCATGGCCGCCCACGACCATCTGCATCCAAAACCATTCGGCTTCGCCGATGTGCAACACCAGCGCGCCGATCGAATGCGCGCCGAGAAACGCCGGTTTGCCGATCAAATCGTCGGGAATTGTTTTTACCGCATCCACGAGCTGGTTGCGCACTTCTTCCATTCCGCTGAGGTAGTAGCCAATGCCGGTCGACAAACCGGGATGAGGAGTCAGCACTCTGCGTCTCATTCAATTACGCCCTTTCAGTTCACAAATTCATTTTCAGCACGCCGCTGAACAAATGTTAACAAGAGTACGGCTGCGGTCGCGCCGATCACGGCGCTGACGAGGAATGCAGTGGTGGCGCCTTTCCAGTCCCAAATCATACCCATCAATAGCGAAGCAGGAAACACGGTTATGCCGAAGGCGAGATTATAAAGCCCGTAAGCCGTTCCGCGTTGTTCGGGCCGGACGAGATCCGCCACGAGCGCTTTCTCAGCGCCCTCGACCAGTCCGAAGTAGATTCCGTAAATCAGAAACAACACCCAGACCGACCACGCGTTGGTGACAAACGCAAAGCCGGCGTAAACGGCAGCGTAAAGCACCCAGCCCGACACGATCAAACGCTTGCGTCCCAGACGATCAGACAGATCGCCGCCTAACAACGAACTCAGAACCTTCATCGCGTGGTGTGCGGCCCACAGCAGGGGAATAATCGCGATCGACACGCCCGACTCGCGCGCGCGCAGGATCAGAAAACTGTCGGACGAATTTGAGAGCGTGAAGAGCGCGAGAATGATCAGGAACCGCTTGAAATTGCTATCGAACCCGCGCAGCGAAAGCCTCGGTATCCCCGTGCCGTCCGTTCGGACTGCGGGCGACTCCCGCATCACGAAGATCGCCACCAGCACCGCCAGAAAAGCCGGTATCGACGCGAATAAAAAAATCCGCGTGAAGTCGTTCGCGAAAGACAGGACGAGCAAATAACCGAGCAAGGGACCGATAACAGCGCCGGCATGATCCATCGCCCGATGAAATCCGAACGCGATGCCTCGCTGCTCCATGCCGACTGAATCGGCGATCATCGCGTCGCGCGGCGCGGTGCGAAATCCTTTACCGATGCGATCCGTCGAACGAATGGCGAGCACTTGCAGCCAGCTAGTCGCAAACGCGAGCAGCGGCCGCGCCGCCGATGCCAAAGCGTATCCGCCGACTACGAACAACTTTCGCTTTCCCAGGCGGTCGCTGAGGTGGCCGGCAAACAGTTTCAGCAGACTGGCAATCGATTCGGCGAGTCCTTCGATGATTCCGATCGCACCGGCAGAAGCGCCCAGGCTCGACGCGAGGAAGATCGGAAGCAGCGGATAGATGATTTCGCTTGAAGCGTCGTTGAGGAGACTGACGAGACCGATAGCGACAACGTTGGCGGGCAGTTTCCGGTAACGTCCCCAGAGCCCCGGAATCCGTTCATCGGCCTCAAGACTTTTGATAGCGGGCCCTCACCACAGTCTTAATATTTCCGCGCACGTGGAAATCGCCTTCGATCTCAACGCTCAACGGGTCACACGCGGCGACGAAGTCTTCGAGAATAATATTGATCACGTGCTCGTGAAAGATCTTCACGTTGCGGAACGAGTTTATGTAGAGCTTCAAGCTCTTCAACTCGATGCAGCGTTCGTTGGGAACGTACTCCAGCCGGATCGTCGCGAAGTCGGGAAAATCCGAGAACGGACAGATAGCCGTAAACTCCGTCATCTCGAAGTTGATCCTGATTTCGCGTCCGGGAAACTCGTACGCGAACGTGTCGAGCGGAAACAGGTTCATCTCCGCGCGTGGCGTCGACTGGATGTCGAGACATTGCTGGTTCACCGGATTCATTGTTGGCTTCTGCGTCCCAGATCGAAGAACTTGATCAATACCAGACCGGCGAGGAACCCGCCAACGTGGGCCGCGTAAGCGACGCCGCCTTGTTGTGATCCTTGTCCAAAGACGCCGAGCCCGCTGATCAATTGGAACAGGAACCAGATCCCGATCGCGACGTATGCAGGCACGTCGGTGAGGAAGCGGAAGAGAATGACGGTCACGCGACGCGAAGGATGCAACAGGATGTAACCGCCGAGCACGCCCGAGATCGCTCCCGACGCTCCGAGACTGGGAACGAGCATGTCGCCTTGTTCACCGGCAAAAGCAGCCGTGGTGAACACGTGAGCCAAAGACGCGATCACACCGCAGAGCAAATAGAAGAGCAAGTAACGAACATGGCCCAAGCGGTCCTCGATGTTGTCGCCGAAGATCCAGAGAAAGAGCATGTTGCCGCCGATGTGGGCCAGACCGCCGTGCATGAACATCGAGGTGAATAACGTCAGATATACGGAAAACGGTGTTTCACCCAATCCGGGGATTTCTATTGGCTGGCCGGCATACTCCACAACGCGCGCCGAAGTGACTACGTCTGCTCCGGTCATGATTTCCTGCGGTACCGTTGAAAAGGAATAAGTAAAACCCGTGTCGTTTCCCAGCTTTTGCAGCACGACGAACACGAAGATGTTCAGGGCAATGAAGGCGTAGTTGACCCAGGGAGTAATTGTTCTGTCGCTGTTGTCGTCGTAGAGTGGAAAGACCATGGTCCTCGTGCCTCAATTTCTGAAAAGTCAGAAATTTTAACTCCGGTCGTATGCGGAGATTTTAACGTGCCTGTTACTAAAGAGTTAATCCGCCACGCGGTTTGTTATGGGAACGCCGGCATGGACGATCGCGGGCTCGTGCGGCCGCAGTAATTCATAGCCTTCCGAGCGCGCGACGTACGTCGCCGCCGTCAGGTCGCCGGTAACGTTCAAGGTCGTGCGGCACATGTCGAGTATGCGATCGACGCCCAGGATAATGGCGATCAGCGCGGGATTGACGCCGATCGTTACCAGCACACCGATGATGAAGGGAATCGAGCCCGACGGGATACCTGCCGTTCCGATGCCGCCCAGGATCGCGAGATAGACCACCATCAACTGTTGTCCGAGCGTCAAATCAACGCCGGCGAGTTGGGCCAGGAAGAGCACGGTAACACCTTCGTACAAGGCCGTGCCGTTCTGGTTCGCGGTTGCGCCGACGGTCAATACGAAGCTGTTGATCTCCTGCGGCACGCCGAGGTTCTGTTCGGAAACGCGCAACGCTGTCGGCAACGTAGCGTTTGATGACGAAGTGGAGAAAGCCGTCAGGATGACGGTCTTGATGCGGCGGAAGAACTCGATCGGCGAGATGCGTGACAGCAGGTAGATAGAGATCGAGTAGACGCCGAACATGTGCAGCGAGAGACCGAGCAGCACAGTCAGGATGAACCACCCGAGCGCTTGCAGCAGATCGAGACCAAAGCGCGCCGTGTTGTTGAACAACAGACACGCGACTGCGAACGGCGCGAACTTCATGATCATCTCGATGATCTTGGCGGTGACCTCGTACACGCCCTCTAGCACGCGCAGGAGCGGCGCCGTCACCGTTACCGGGATCAACGTGATGGCGATACCGAGCATCAACGCGAAAAACATGAGGTGCAGCATGTTCGCGTCTTCTCTCGCGGCGATCGCGTAGAACGGGTTCTTCGGAACGATCGTTTCCACGACGGACATCAACGGTGTCGTCGGGGCGGTGCTCGCTTTCTGCGCGTCTTGAACTCTTGTGTTTGCGTCATTCGCAAAACGCTGCTGAAGCGCTGCTGACGTGGCTGGATCGATCTTTTTGCCGGGTCTGATCGTGTTCGCAAGAGTGAGGCCGATCGCCACTGAGATCGCCGATATCACAAGACAATAAGCAAACGACTTCAAACCGACACGCCCTAACTTGCGGATGTCGCCGATGCCGGCGATTCCCACGACGAGCGATGAAAACACCAGCGGCACTACGATCATCAGCAACAGGCGAAGAAAGAGTTGGCCCACGGGCTGTGTGAAGTTATCGACGATCTTGATGACCGTCGGGTGATCGCCGCCGAGCCACTTGTTCACGCCGATGCCCGCGACCACGCCGACTAATAGGCCAATCAGGATCTTCGTGTGAAGCGCCAGGCCCTTCGGTTTGTCTGGCGTCTCTTCGTCGAGATCCGTTCCGACTTCGCGTTCGAATTCATCTCTATGTAATCCGTGTTTGTCTTTATCGTCAGGCATATTTTACCTACCGGCCCCACCGGAGCTTGTCGCGGAGCACATCGAAATAGTTTCTATTGCTTGGCTGCACGAGATTGAACGTCACGCTGCTTTTTCGAATCACCACGCGGTCCTCGACGTTTAAATCAAAACCAACTTGCCCGTCGAGCGTCAAAGTTACCTCTTCCTGATCGGTTTTTAATAGCAGTTCGATAGTCGCGTTGTCCGGGACCACGATGGGCCGATTGGAGAGCGTGAACGGGCAGATCGGAGTGATCACCACTGCGTTCATCGACGGAAAGATCACTGGCCCGCCAGCGGAAAGGTTGTAAGCCGTCGATCCCGTCGGCGTCGAGATGATCAGCCCGTCCGCGCGAAAGGAGTTTACGAAGTGCTGATTGAGATAAGCTTCGATCTCGATGATTCGAGCGAGCGCGGATTTGTTGATAACTACATCGTTGAGAACGCGCTTGCGAGTGATCGATTCATCGCCCCGCTTCAACTCGACGTCAAGCATGACGCGTTTGTCGAGACGGAAGTTGCCGGAAAGGATCGATTCGAGCGCGTGGTATAGCTCTTCGATGCGAAACTCCGCGAGATAACCGAGCCCGCCGTAGTTGACGCCGATCACCGGCACTTCTCGATCGCTGATCATGCGCGCGGTCGCGATCATCGTGCCGTCGCCGCCGAGCACCAACATCAGGTCGGCGGTAGCGGCGATTTCGTCGTGCGGAACTTCCGAGATGGCGCACCCGGTTTCGTGTTCGATTCGTTCACGCTCGATCTCCGGGCCGCCGACGAGCTCGATCCCGCGCTCGTGGAGCCATGTCACCAGCTCGCAGATGGTCTTCAACGCATCCTTCTGGTGCGGCTTGAGAACTATTCCTATTCGCTTGATTGCCGACATGGTTGAGCGCTTGGGCCGGGATGATACGGAGTTATTTTGGTTTATACAACGCGAGGAATTCGATATTGCCTTCCGCTCCCTGGATCGGTGATTCGACGACGCCCGCGAGGCGCAGCCCCAGGTTGTCTGCGGATTGATTTACCTTTTCGATTGCCCGCGTTCGTTTCGCGGGATCGCGAACGATGCCTCCGCCGCCGACTTCGCCGCGGCCCACCTCAAACTGCGGCTTGATCAGGGTAACGATCGCGCCGCTTTCTTTTATCAGCGGAACGATCGCAGGTAACACCATCGTCGCGGAGATGAACGAAACGTCCACAACCGCGAGATCGAATTTAACGGGAAAGTCGTCGGGTTGGAGGTAGCGTGCGTTTACGCCTTCGCGGGCTTCGACTCGTGGATCGTTGCGCAGTCGCCAGTCGAGCTGGTTATGACCGACGTCGATGGCGAAGACTTTTTGCGCGCCCTTTTGCAGGAGGCAATCGGTGAAGCCGCCGGTCGATGCGCCGACGTCGAGACAGACCGCGCCGTCCACGTCCAGTTGAAATTCGCGCAACGCGGCTTCGAGTTTTAATCCGCCGCGCCCCACGTAACGCGATGCCGGATCGTCCGCGTGCTTAACGCGGATCGGAGCATCCGTCACAAACTGATCCGAAGGTTTTTCGACGCGCTGCTCGTTGACGAGCACAACTCCGGCCATCACGAGCGCCTGCGCCTTCGTCCGCGACTCGGCGAGGCCTCGTTCAACCAGAAGTTTATCTATTCGCTCACGCTTCACGTCATGGAACATTACACCATAACGCGAATATAAGGTTGGACTTAAGCCTGGCGGCGCGCTGCCGAGGTGACCGCTCGCGGCATCTCGTTGAGCCGCAACTCACTGGCGCACGAGTCGCACAGCCAAACCATGATGTTGGGAGCATCAGACCAAAAGAACGAGCTCACTCGTCCCGCCACTTCGACCGCCTGATCCACCCGAAGCCGTTGCAAAGCCTGGATATAAAAAGCGCCGTTATAAAATTCGCCTGCAGCGCCTTCGTCCCTATGAATACACTCCCGCTCGCGATACATCTGTCTCTTCATATAAATCCCCATATTTCTTCGCGCCGCATCCGCGCAAAATATGAACTGTTATTAAACTCGTCGGGGTTTAATCGTGAGGTTCAAACAGGCTTGGCGTGATGATGCCACTCGATTGCAGATCCGTCAACAAGATTTACCATTGATGATCGATTTTTATGGCCGGTCGCGCCGGCGCGGACCTTCGAAGATCTCGTCGACGCGCGAAAGGTCGCGGTCGCGGTAGCGATTGCGACGCTCACGTCTCTCCGCCCGGCGCATTCGGCGTTCCTGCCACTGCTCGTAAAGCACCGCTTCGCGGATCTGTTCGAGTTGCTCTTCTTCGCTGGGTTGGATTTCATCCTGCCGCGCTCCCACGATGCGCGGTCTGTCCGCGACGGCCGGTTGTTCTTTTTTCACCGCAACCACTCGTTTGACGGGCTCTGGTGCGACGTCTTCGGTGATCGGCTCTTCAGTCGGTGATTCAACAGGCGCTGCGGCAACAGTTTCAGGCGACGCGTTCGTTTCTGGTGCTAAATCGGTGTTTATTTGTGTGAGCTGATTGTGCTGCTTAATGCGAACGGTCAGCAGCGCAGAAGCTGCTCCCAACATCATTGCGAGGACAAAGGCGCTGCCGAGAAACAAGATCGTACGGTTTCGCCGCCCTGCGCGAATCTTTTCTAACGGCACAACTTGCTGCGCTCGCTGCACCACAAACTGATCGTCGAAATGAGGCTCTTTCATTTAAACAAAAATATGCCTTGCAAGCACGAGGCCACGAATTTTCGAGGAAAAACCGCGATTTACGTGGATGTGGAGAGGCGAAAACAACCCAAATGGTGCACGGAAATGACGCGTGTTGTTTTAGGGGACGATACGCCGCGACTTCGCGCGACGATCGTCGAGCACTTCAATGCTCTCTTTCACGCGGTTGTAAATGCCGTCGGCGTCAAGACCGTACTTGGCAAGCAACAACTTCGCGTCGCCATGGGTGATGAGTCGATCGGGGATGCCCATGCGAACTACGCGGACCTTGTCCTGGAGCCCGTTCTCTTCCAACAGCTCCAAAATCGCCGAGCCAAAGCCGCCGGCGAGATAAGCTTCTTCGACAGTGACGATCAGCCGCTTGGTACGTGCCAGCGCCAGCAACAGCGGCGCATCGAGCGGCTTCACGAAACGGGCATTGACCACCGTCGTCTCGATCCGCTCTTTCGATAACTGTTCCGCTGCGGCAAGCGACGGGTGGACCATCGCGCCATATGCCACGATCGCGACCTCGCCGCCGTCTCTCAGTATTTCGCCTTTTCCGATCTCGAGCAGTTCCGGTTCGCGTGTGATGTCAACGCCGACGCCGTTGCCGCGCGGGTAACGCATGGCGGCTGGACCAGTGTGCTCCAGCATCGTGAAGAGCATGTCGCGCATCTCGCCTTCGTCTTTCGGCGCCATCACGACGATGTTTGGCACCGGGCGCAGATAAGCGATGTCGAGTAAGCCGTGGTGCGTTTGTCCGTCGCCGCCCGCGATGCCGCCGCGGTCAAGACAGAACTTCACGTTCAGATCCTGGATGCAGACGTCGTGGATGACTTGATCGAAACCGCGTTGCAGGAACGTCGAGTAGATCGCGCAAACTGGTTTCAAGCCTTCGCACGACATTCCCGCCGCAAAAGTGACGCAGTGTTGTTCGGCAATGCCGACGTCAAACGATCGCTCCGGAAATTTTTCGAGTGGCGTGCAAACACCCGTTCCATCAGGCATCGCCGCAGTCAGCGCGACGACCTTCGGATCCTTCTCCATCAGATGGGCCAGCGTGTCGCCAAATACTTGCGTGTAAGTGGGCGCTTTGGCGCTGCTCTTCACGGGCGCACCCGTCTTGAGATCGAAAGGTCCGGTCGCGTGCCAGCGATAGTAATCAGGTTCGGTTTGCGGAAATCCTTTTCCTTTCGTCGTCAACGCATGGACGATGACCGGGCCGTCTTTGATCAGCTTCGCTTCGTTGAATGCGGCGACGAGCGCGCGCGGGTTGTGGCCGTCGACGTAGCCGATATATTTGAAACCGAGCTCGCTGACGAGCGCGCCCGGCAAAACGGCGGCGGCGATCACGTCTTTCATTGTCTTGGCTGCATGGTGCAGACGCTCGCCGAGGGACGGTATCGCCAGTAGCTTCTCTTCAACCTCGTCTTTGAACCGATGATAACCGTGCGCGCCGCGAATGCGATTCAAGTATCCGGTCAACGCGCCGACCGCCGGCGCGATCGACATCTCGTTGTCGTTCAACACGACGATCAGCCGGCTCTTCAAATGGCCTGCCTGGTTGATGGCTTCCATCGCCATGCCGCCGGTGAGCGAAGCGTCGCCGATCAGCGCGACGACGTGATGGTCCTCGTTCTTTCGATCGCGTGCGATGGCCATTCCGAGAGCGGCCGAAAGAGAAGTCGATGCGTGACCGGCGCCGAACGTGTCGTACTCAGACTCGTCACGCCGGAGAAATCCGCTGATGCCGCCGTACTGTTTGATCGTCGGCAACAGCTCGCGGCGTCCGGTCAGGATCTTGTGCGCGTAGGCTTGATGGCCCACGTCCCAGACGAGACGATCGTGTGGCGTGTCGAACGCGTAGTGCAGCGCGACGGCCAGTTCGACGGCCCCGAGAGAGGCGCCGGTATGTCCACCGACGCGAGACATGGTCTCAAGGATGTAGTTGCGAATGTCGTCGGAAACGGTTCGAAGTTGATCGACTGGAAGCGCGCGCAGGTCGGCAGGCGAGTTAATACTCTCGAGAAGACTCATTGTGGCGGCATTGTACTCCAATCACTGATTTTTACGACGTGAGCTTAAATTCCGTTTCAATGCACCTCACGTGCTTGGCAATATAAAGTACTCTGCCGTGCTCTGAGTGTCAATAGGAAAAATAAGAATACGGATTGACAGAATCACAGGTTGACAATCCGCCGCTCGCGATTAGAATTGGTCTTCGCTGAATACGGCACGGAGATGTGGCCGAGTGGCTGAAGGCGGCGGTTTGCTAAACCGTTAAGGGTCAAAAGCCCTTCACAGGTTCGAATCCTGTCATCTCCGCCAGACTTCTGTGGTAAGTAGTTAGTAGCCAGTTCGTCAGTAAACGCTCTTACTGAACCCTGACTACTGACTACTTTTTTATTATGACTGTTCGCGTCCGCTTCGCTCCGTCCCCAACCGGCTACCTGCACATCGGCGCCGCCCGTTCGGCACTCTTCAACTGGCTCTACGCCCGCAAGTCAGGCGGCAAGTTTTTGTTGCGCATAGAAGACACCGATCTTCAACGCTCGACCGATGAGTCGACACGCTCGATCATCGAAGGCCTCGAGTGGCTCGGACTCGACTACGACGAAGAGCTCGTCTTCCAGTCAGACAACGCGCCGCAACACCGCGCGGCCGCGAATCGGCTGCTCGAAGAAGGCAAAGCCTATCGCGACTTCACGCCGAAGGAGCAGCGCGACGACAAAGACGTAAAGCAGGACATCGCCGAACGTGCGAAAGCGCAGTCAGTCGAGGGTATCGACCAGCGGAGCAATCCGTATCGCGATCTGCCAAAAGCAGACTCTGATCAACGCGCGGCGGCGGGCGAGCCGTTCGCGGTGCGGTTGAAAGTGCCCCTCGAGGGCAAGACGATGTTTGACGACGTCGTCTACGGAGCGCAGGAGCGCAGTCACGCCGAGATCGAAGATCTCGTGCTGCTGCGTTCGGACGGCCACCCGCTCTACAACCTCTCGGTCGTGATCGACGACATCGAGATGGGCATCACGCACGTGATTCGCGGGCAGGACCATCTCACCAACACGCACAAGCAAATCCTTATCTACGAGGCGCTGGGCGCATCGGTGCCGCGGTTTGCGCACCTGCCGCTGATTCTTGCGCCAAACAAAGGCAAGCTCTCGAAAAGGAAGCACGGAGAAGTAGTTTCGTTGACCACGTATCGCGATCGCGGGTTTGTGCCCGCTGCGTTTCGCAACTTTCTTGCGCTGCTCGGCTGGTCGCCGCCGGAAGGCAAAGAGATATTGAGCAAAGAAGAGCTGGTGCAGTTGTTTTCACTCGAGGGCATCGGCCGCGCAAACGCGATCTTCAACTTTCACGAGAACGATCCGCGCCGCTGGACTGACGACAAAGCGCTCTGGATGAACGCTGAGTACATCCGCACGATGCCGCTTGAAGAGTTGCTGCCGATGGTCAAGACGGAGTTGCGGGCGAACAAGCTCTGGCGCGAGGAGTATGACGACGACGACCGCGAGTGGCTGTTGAAGACTCTTGATCTCATTCGCGAGCGCTATTTCACGCTGAAAGATTTTTCGACTCAAGGGCGGGCGTATTTTTCCGACGATTTCGATTTCGATGAGGGTGCGGTCAACAAGAACCTGCGCAAAGAGCCGCGGTTGCGAGAACTGTTGAGTGGTCTGGCGGACAAGCTGGAGCCAGTCGAGCCGTTCAATGCCGAAACGTCGGAAGCGGCGTTGCGAGCGTTTGCTGACGAAGCCGGCGTGAATGCGGGTCTGCTCATCAACGGGTCACGGACGATGTTGACTGGTCAGGCAGTCGGGCCGTCGATGTTCGAAATCTTCAACGTGCTCGGTCGCGAGGCATCGGTGCAGCGGCTGCGAAGTGGTATTCCGTTCAACTAGGAGATTCTATGAAAACAGCGATTCTTTTAATTCTTGTTCTCATAACAGCGGCTCATGCACAGACGAAACCAGAAACAACTCCTCAGACGAAACCAGCAACACCGCCAACCAAGCCGGCAGCGCCACAATCAGACGCCGAGACGGTGGTCGCGGCTTTCGACAAGTTGATTGCGGGAATCAAGCACGCGAGTGTGAATGAAGTGATGGGCGTCTACTGGAAAGACCCGCAGCTCAATCTTTTTAATTACAACGGCACGGTCACGAAAGGGTGGGAGCAGGTGCGCAAGAACCGCGAGAGCTCTTACCCGCAGATCAAAGACGTAAAATTGGAGGTGCGTGACCGTTCAATCACGATGCTCGGGAGAGACGGTGCGCTTGTCACGTGTCTCTGGACGCAGTCGCAGACGTATAAGGGAACTCCGGAAACGGTTTCGGGCCGAATGACCCTGATATTCAAACGAGTCGGCACGGCCTGGAAAGCCATTCACCTGCACTCGTCGCCCGATATGCCCGACCCGTCGAGAATTCCTGCTTCAGAACAAACGCAACCGGCTGGCTCTTCCTCGCCGTCGCCCACGCCGTCTCCTTCACCCAAAAATTGAGCCCAATGAAGAAGCCGTCCACGATTGCGAGACCGTGGACGGCTTCCGGTGAACTGTTGGGATTGGCCTGATGGCTACTGTGTGCTTGCTTCCAGAAAGGAGGAGCACTTTGCAGTGAGACTACCGAACCAGAATCCTAACGAGTTAGCTGGTTCAGAGGTCAGGCCGCAGCCACCTCACTGTGATTAGAACTCATAAATTTTAGAATCACCTCCTTTCCAGTGTTGTGCAAATCATAAGATACAACGGAGTGACCGTCAACCGCTTTTTGTGAAGATTTGTTCATTTATCTCGTTCGAACACGAGATGACCGGCAGCATAGACTTTCCAGGCGTGCTCGACTCCGAAGAAGTACGGAATTTGGCGATAGTCGTCGCAATCGTGAATCACGAAATCGGCGATCTTGCCGGGTTCGAGCGAGCCGAGTTGCGCGCCGCGATTCAAACTGTACGCGGCGTTGATCGTGGCGGCGGTGATCGCTTCCGCCGGCGTCATTTTCATGTGCGTCGCGGCGAGCGAAAGAATCATCGGCATCGACGGCGTTGGTGAAGAGCCGGGATTGAAATCCGTCGCAAGGACTACGGCCAGACCGGCGTCGATCATCTCGCGCGCCGGCGGGTAGCGTGACGACCCGAGGGCGTAAACCGAACCGGGCAGCAGCACGGGCTGCACGCCCGCGGATTTCAAAGCCGCGATCCCTTCGGCGTCGGTATGTTCAAGATGGTCGGCGGTAACTGTGCCCAATTCGGCGGCGAGCTTTGCCCCACCTGACAACGAGAGCTGATCCGCGTGAATGCGTAAACCGAGTCCGTGACAGCGTGCGGCGGAGAGTATCTTCCACGACTCGTCCGTCGAGAACACATTCTGTTCACAAAACACGTCGGCGAATTCGGCGAGCTTTTCCTGCGCGACTCGCGGCAACATCTCGTCGATTACCAGCGCGACGTACTCGTCCCGACGTGACGCATATTCTTTTGGGACCGTGTGCGCTCCGAGGAACGTGGGAACGTAACGCAGCGGCGTCTCGGCGTCGAGTTTTTTGATCGCGCGCAGGAGCTTGAGCTCGTCTTCCACCGACAATCCGTAGCCTGATTTAGCCTCGACTGTCGTCGTGCCGCCGCGCAGAAACCACTCTGCGTAACGCCTTCCAATAGAAACAAGCTCATCGACACTGGCAGCACGAGTTTGATTGACCGTCGATTGAATGCCGCCGCCGCGAGCGGCGATCTCCTGATACGTTGCGCCCGTGCTGCGTTCTTCAAACTCGCCTGCGCGCGTTCCCGCAAAGACCGGATGCGTATGCGCGTCGACAAACCCCGGCATCACAACCCGGCCGCCCGCATCAATCACCGTACAGTCATTATCAAGCAGTGATTGGATTTCATCCGTGTTACCTACCCGTTCAATTAGCGGACCACGGACAAGAAGTGCACCCTGTTCGATTATTCCCACGTCTCGCATTTCAAGACCGAGGCGCGGCCGAGCGGGACCGGCGAGTGTTATTAATTGCGAGTTAATTATCGCTAACACGAATTAAGGAGATCTTCTTTTACCTAACATGTAAATCGTGATGCCGATAGCGTTTGCTAACAACACTGTAACGATGATCTTCAACGCAAACGTGAGAGGACTTCCGACCTCGGTAATCGGAACGATGGCGAAGCGGATATAGATCAAAGTCACCACGAAACCCGACGCACACGCGATCTTGAGCCACAACGGCGCCTCTACGCCAAGCGCCCTCATGCCAAACAGCGGGATCGCAAACAGCACCAGGTACGTCAGCGCGTAAAAAACGCCACCCGCATTGTCGATCAATTGAAACGCTTCCTGCGCGTGCACACCCATGAGGCTGAGCACGGTCAGCACCATGGTCACGGCGCCGACAAACAGAATGGAATTGATCGGCGTCCTGTATTTCGGATGCAAACGGCTGAACCACGACGGCAACAAGCGGTCCCAGCCGGCAACCATCGGCAGACGCGTGTTTCCCGCAAAGTAAATGCTCATCAGCGCAATCGATCTGACCGTGATCCCGAGAATCGCGATCGAGCCGATTGTCCCGACCCAGCCCAGCGATCGAAATCCAATCGAAAGGACCTGCGGTATTGGCCCAATCAGATCGATTTGATCGCGCGGAACAAACGTGAGCACGGAGCTGGTGCCGAGGATGAACATGATGGCGATGATGGGCGACGCTATTACCACGGAGCGTCCGATGTTTTTCGCCGGCGAACGCGTTTCGCCGGCGAGGATAGCGATGTATTCGAAACCAGTCAGAGCGCCGAGCGCGAGCTTGCTGCCGACGTTGATGTTGTATTCAGAGAAAGTCGGAAACTGAATAGCAAAGGGCCGGTATTCTCCGGCCGTCGCCACGGAGAAGGCGAAGAGCGGCAGAAAAATCAAAATCGCGAAAGTCAGCAGGTGTACCAGCGCGCCGACATTGTGAATCCACTTGCCGAGACCCAAACCGCGCGCCGCCGCCACGACCATGCCAACCACAAGAATAAAAGCGATCAGCACGATCATCCGCGGGTTGTTTTTCATCTCCGCGGCTGATGGCCCAATCGCGTAAGAGATGTTTGTGGTAACGACCAATCCGATGCCGGCCAGAATCGAGATGGCAAATACCCACAGGTTCCAACCCACCATGAACGCGACAAATTCGTTGAAAGCGAGTTTGGTCCATTGATAAAGACCACCCTCGAGCGGCATCAGGCGGTTGAGAAAAATCACGGCAGCGGCGAGCGGCAGGTAGAACGTGACGATCGCCATGAGCCAGAAAACGTTTTGCTCGTTGCCTAACCTCGCCGCCCAACCAACCCAGAATGTGCCGACGACAAAAACGACCTGCGAAAGCACGAGATCGAACAGTCCCAATTCTTTCTTCAAGACGCCGCTGCGGGCTTCGACGTCGCGCTCGATCTCGGCAACACTTGGAGGGGTATTGGTCAAGTCAGCCATTTTTTGACGTCCGTTCGCATCTCGGGAACGATCTCGTGTGCGGCGTCATAGCTCTTGAACTTCACGGATCGCGCGCGCGTGCTCAACTGTTTTTCGTAATCCGCGACGCGCTCGGGCGAATAGAACTCGTCTCGCGTCCCGGCAAGGTGAAAGACGTCGAACGGCGCCTCGCGATACAAGCCGCTCGTTTCCCAATCACTGGGAATGCCGCCGCAAATGCCGATCACGCCGCGCAGGCGTTCCGGATGAGTGAAAGCAAACCGATAGTTGAGCGCACACGACTGCGAGAAGCCCAGCAGAAAGACGCGCGATGGATCGGCGATGCCTTCTTCTGTCAGGGTATGGATCAGATCGAGCAACGCCTGGTGATGGACCGCGACGGATTCTTCGCTGCGATAACTCGTCAGCCAACCAAAGCCGAACCTGAGTGGTCCACCCGGTTGGCGCGGCTCTTTCATGTGCTGGTGAAAACCCTGTAATGAAGCGATCGCGAACCCGTCGGGCGCCATCGATTGCGCCTCGCGCATGATCTGCTCCTTGAACGCGCCGTAACCGTGCAACGCAATCAACAGCGGCGCTGGTGAGCTCGATGCAGGCTGAAGATCGTAGTAGAGATTGATGCGCGCCTGGAGAGTACGGTCTTTGATAAGCGTGCTCATCGGCGCTCATTCTAAACCACAAATGCCGTCTTGTGTCTTTTATAGGTTTTTGTGGCAAACTGGCTGGCATGTTGGAGCCAACTTTTCCGGAGAGGTGTTAGCGATGAAATTCCCAGGTGGTTTGAATATTCAACAGATGATGAAGCAGGCGCAGGTGATGCAGGAGAAGATGCAGAAGGAGATGGAAGAACTGCGCGTCGATGCTTCCGCGGGTGGCGGTGTAGTCACTGTGCAGATGAAAGGCAATCATGAAGTGGTCGCGCTGAAAATCGATCCCGAGGCAGTGAAAGACGGCGACGTCGAGATGCTCCAGGATTTGATCATGGCTGCTGCGAACGAGGCCAACCGGAAAGTGGATGAAGCAATGAAGGGCAAGCTTGGCGGGATGTTGCCGCCCGGGCTCGGCGGATTGTTTGGCTGAAAATGTTGGAGTACGCAGAGCCAGTAACTAAGCTTATCGACGAGCTAAAACGTTTGCCCAGCATTGGGCAGAAGTCTGCGCAACGGCTTGCGTTTCACTTGATGCGTGCTTCGGAAACCGATCTGGAACGATTGATCGCGGCGATGCGGGACGTGAAGCAGCGGATCGTCCTGTGCTCGGTTTGCAACAACCTCACCGACGTCGATCCGTGCCGGTTTTGTTCGTCGCCGACGAGGGACCATTCGGTAATTTGCGTCGTCGAGGAACCGCACAGTCTCGTCGCAGTCGAAAAGACGCGCAGCTTCAAAGGCGTCTATCACGTGTTGCATGGCAGCTTGTCGCCGATTCGACACATTGGCCCGGGCGAGTTGCACCTGGCGAACTTGTTGCCGCGGCTGAAGCCGGAGAACAACGAAGGCGTTGCCGTAACGGAAGTGATACTGGCTACGAATCCGACGACCGAAGGTGAAGCGACGGCAAACTACATCAGCCGTCTATTGAAGCCGTTAGGGTTGAGAGTGACTCGAATCGCGATGGGCATGCCGGTGGGAAGCGATCTCGAGTACGTTGATGAAGTGACGATGGACAAGGCGCTGTCCAATCGGCATGAGATTTAGACCTATAACCGCTGCGTGAGCTGGCGTAACGGCCATAGGAGAACACGGATCGAATCTTAATCTAAAACCGGACGTGCTCCGCGGTAACGCCGTCCTTGCACTCCAGGCAATCCTCAGACTCATCGTAAAGGCGCACATCGAAGTCGACGAGTGATCTGACCGGGCCGCCCTCGATCTCGTTTGGCGCCGAGTCGAACCTGACGATTGCGCCGCAGCCGATAATCTTCGCGCCCAGTGATTTCACCAGTTCGGCTGTCTCTTCGATCGCGTTACCACTGCGAATGATGTCGTCGACGATGATGCACGGGTTCACTTCACCCTGGTTCACATACTGGCGAAACATGCGCTGGCCCTGTTCCTGTTCCGCCCAATAGATCTGCTCGGCGTTGAGCGCGTCGCGAACACCAAAGGCGACCGGAATGCCGCCCGAGCTGGGACTGATCACGGAGATCTTCGGCAATTGACTGGAGATGTCCTTTTCAAGCCGGAACTTGCGGCTTAACGCTACGGCAAGGACGCGCGCAGTGTCGTAGTACCGAAACGCCAGCGGCATTTGAAAGTAGTGTGGCGAGTGTTTGCCGTTCGGGTAAACAAAATGGCCCTCGCGAAACGCTCCGGTGCGCTTCAGTATCTGCATCACGGCGTCTTGGGACGGAATCAGCTCGACCATTGGGTTCTCCAGAATGGTTTTGGATTGCGCCGCAGAGCATACATCAATCACAGTCTCCGGCGAAATCCGTGTAACACGAGAAATAATTTGACATTCGTGATTCGTCGTTTCTAAGATTCGAGCATCGACTATGGCAGCTACCGACGTAACGACCGCGCCCGTCCCTAAGCGGATCACCAACGCGCAGACGGTTTGCAACGAGAAGAACGAAAAGGGAAAGCTCTGTAACGGGCACCTTAAACAGTTGCGCACCGCCGGCGAGCCGGCAGAGATTCACCTGCGCGGCGACGACGTGCTTTCCAAATGCCAGACGTGCGGGATGCTGTACATGGGACCGCCGTTGGGCCACGTGCGCGATCCAAATAAGCAAGTTCGTTTCGTGGAAGCGGAGTTGACTGCGTTGTTGCAAGCGGCGGGCGGCACGCTGCCGGTCATCAAGAAGAATGAGCGCGGCGTTTATGTGATGGTCGAAACCGAGGCGTCAGGTCATGCGCCTGCGCCGGCGAAACCGCCCGCGCCCGCTGCGCCGAAAGCGGCTGCGCCCGCAGCACCGGCCGCGCCGAAAGCAGCGGCGCCAGCAGCCGCAAAACCTGCCGCACCCGCAGCACCAGCCAAACCCGCCGAACATAAGACGCTGGGACAGAACCCGAATCGGCAGTTGTTCAAGCGTTCGACTTACGCCGGTGTGACTGACACGGGTCCAGTTGCTGGTGAGACTTTCGAACAGAAAGTCGCGAGACTCAAAGCGCTCTCGGCGGCGGCGAAACAACGCGAGGAAGAAGGTGGTGGGCCAAGTGAGCCTGCTGCTGTTGCGGCCCCTGCGGTCGCTCCCACTCCGACTGCGGCTCCAGTTGCTGCTGAACCAGCAGCAGCCGCGCCGGTTGCAACGCCTGCTCCTGCTGCACCGGCCGCGAGCGGTGAACACAAACCAACCGGCAACGCGGACAGGACGATGATGAAACGCTCAACTTACTGCGGAGTTGTCGACACTGGCCCAGTGCCTGGTGAGACCTTCGAACAAAAAGTCGCGCGATTGACTGCGCTATCCGCGGCAGCCAAACAACGGTCAGAAGGTGGTTAACACAGAAGGCACAAAAATCTTTCTTCAACACCGGCCTCAACTGAATTAACTCTCTTTTGTGCTTTTTTGTGGCTAACTGACCGTAACCGTTAACCCCTCACGCGCCACTTTCCAATCCAAGACTTCAGCGCCTTCTTCACTCGCCAACGCCGCCTCGACGTCTGCCCGTCTTCCCGGCGCGCAGAGAAACGCGATACATCCACCGCCACCCGCACCGCAGACTTTCGCCGCTTCCGCTCCATTCGCCAACGCCTTCGCGACCAGCATATCCATCTGCGGCGTCGTGATCGTCGGCGCCAACCGTTTCCGACCCGGATACGCGTTTTTCATCACGGCCGCGACTTTGTCCCAATCATCCGCCAGCAGCGCCTCACGCATGTTGTGCGCTGAATCGCGTATCCCGTCGAAAAGTTCAAACAACTCCGTATCGCCATCGATGTGACGTTTGTAGATTTCCCAGTTGTTGATTCCGGAGAGTCGCGGCTCACCGGTGTAGCAGATGGCAATGCGGCGCTCGAGCTCGTCGATATTCACGTCCAGAGATTCTCGCTGCATTCCGTCCGGACGAAAATGGATGCACAGCACCGATCCATACATCGGCGGATAGTAGTCCTGAAACCCTGCCGGTACTTTGATCACGGTCGACTCGATGTTAGCTGCGAGAGTGATGAACTTTCGTTCCTCGTAACGGTTCCCGACCAACTGATTCAACGCGCCGATGCACGCAATCGCGAGCGCCGACGATCCGCCGAGGCCCGCGCCGGCGGGCACGTTGCTGTCGACGACGAGGTGGAAACCTGTTGTCGGTTTGAAAAAGTGGACGAGCTTCGAAACCAACTCGAGGCGCTCCTCGAGCAGCAGGTCCTCGAGCGCTGAAAGGTGTGTTTCAAACGATACTTTGCGGTCGCGTGATTCGAGGATGATGCGTCCGTCGTCGCGCGTCTCGATCCGGCAGCGTGCGTAGAGCGAAAGAGCGAAATTGACGGTCGTTGCGCCGGGATGGAACAGGTATAGAGGCCAAATATCGATCGTGCCGCCCGCCAGGTCGACGCGTGGCGGTGCTGAAGACTCAATTATCATCTGGTGGTTGTCCTAGTCTGAATGTAATTAATCGCCGTCTGATTTGCGTTCTTTGTGCTCGCCGCGTTTGAAAGGCATGTGTTCGTGTATTTCATCGCGCAAGTCATGGAGTTTTTCCGTCGCCGCGTGCTCGAGCGATTGCAAACGCTCGGGATCGGCTTCTTCGACTTTCGGCGAGATCCAGAACCGCTCCGCCAGATAGAACCCGGCGATACCGACGACGACGATCACCAGCAACACTTTTCCGAGCCGCTGGAAGTCGCCGATCAACCCCATCACGGCGCCGCTGAAGAAATACCCCGCGCCGGCCAGCACAAACACCCACAGAAAACAGCTCGCAAACGACAGCAGCAGGAAACGCAGATACGGCATGCGTCCCACGCCATAAAACACGCACGACGCCCAGCGCAGCCCGTAAATGTACTTCGAAAGAAAAATGGAAAGCGGGCCAAACTTGTTCGTCAGCCGCTCGAGCCGGGGTTTCGCCGCGCGATAAAAGCGAAGATCTCTGACGCCTTCGCAAAACGCGCGGCCGGCGAAGTAAGCGAGGTTGTCGCTGGCGCAGCCGCCCAAAGTGCCCCAAACCAAAACGCGCGCAAAGCTGTACTCGCCGAAAAAGCTGCTGTGCGCCAACACTCCGGCGATCAGTAGAGTGATGTCGCCCTCGATCATCACCAGGATGAGCACTGCATACAATCCGTACTGGCCTATCAGTTCGTAGAGAAAGTCGAGGTGCATCCGTTCATCCGTGTTTCAGATCGGCCGGCGGCGACAAGAATAAACTGGAGGGCTGGTTATTGACTACTGCTCTGTTGTTCCTCTTGTGGAGGTTTCACTACGAGCACGGGACACGAGGCATGTCGCACGACTGACTCGGCTGTGGAACCGAAAAGAATCCGTCCCAAACCCGTCCGGCCATGCGACGCAATAACGATCAGGTCAACTTCACGCTCTTTCGCGACGCGCACAATTTCAGAAGCCGCTTCGCCGTGGACGACCAACTCCTCCACGTCGATCCCGGCGCATTCCTCGCACTCAGCTAACTTTGGCAACTCACGTTCCGCTGAGTCTTCGAGTTGTTCGGCGATATCGGCGATCGGCAACGGCTCGGTCATTCCAGAGTAGCCGACCGTCGGCACAATCGGCTCGATGACGTTGATGCAGATGATCGTGGCGCGAAAAGTGCGCGCCAGCGACGCCGCGTAAGAAAGGGCGTAGTTACCGCATTCACTAAAGTCCGTGGGTAGAAGTATGGTTCGAATGTCCATTTGGGCCTTTGGACTTTGGTCTCGGACTTTGGTCCTGGTCGTTGGCTGAATCTCCAAAGACCGAAGCCAAAAACCAAAGACCGCGTTTCGCGCGCCCAATTCTATCCCAGAACCACCTGTTTGACAGCCTAGAAACCCTCGTCTATGCTTCGTGCAACGCGACTGCTACCGCCCCAGACCAACGAAATTAAGATGACGACTTCAGGGCCTAACTTCATCGGGATCAACGTTTCAGGCACGCAAGTGCGCGCTGCGCTGGTCGACAACGGCGGCCAGATACTCCATCGAAGCAACACTCAGTTCACGCCCGAGACGATCGTCACGCAGCTTGCGGAGCTCGCGGCGCAACTCCGTTCAGCAGGAGATCCCGTCGCGGCACTGGGCGTCGCAATCCCCGGTCTGGTGAATCGGCAAACGGATCGTGTTGTATCAGCACGCGATCTTCCGCCGCCCTTTATCGAAGATCTGCACGGCGAACTGATGCGCGCCACCGGCCTGCGAGTTAAGATCGAAAACGACGCGAACGCCGAAGCTTATGGCGAGTACAAAGCCGGCGCGGGCATCGGCAGCCGCAATCTCTTTTACATGATGATCGGAAACGGCATCGGCGGCGCGATCATTCTCGACGGCAAGCTGTGGACCGGCGCTTCCGGTTTCGCCGGCGAAGTCGGGCACATCACGATCGACACCGAAGGCCTCGAATGCGTTTGCGGCAACACGGGCTGTTTGGAAACGGTCGCGTCCGCGCCCAGCATCGTACGCCGCGCGCGAGAACGGCTGCACCGCGATTCGACGTCCTCGTTGTCGCGTCTGGGCCTAAACAAAAACTTCACCGCCGACGACGTTGCGCACGCCGCGAATGAAGGTGACGATTTCGCATTGATGATGATCGAGCGCACCGGAAAGTACATCGGCACGGGTGTCGCGACCGTGATCAACCTGTTGAATATCGAGCGGATTGTGCTTGGCGGCGGCGTTATGGACGCCGGAGCGTTGATTCTCAATCCCGTCATTCAGGAAGTTAAACGCCGCGCTTTTTTGCGTTGTTTTGAAGCAACCGAAATCGTCGCCGCCAAACTCGGCCCGGACGCCGCGCCCATCGGCGCCGCTTTGTTGGCCCGCGACGCGGGTATTAGTTGAACTCCGGAAGAATCTCGCCTTACTAATTCCTCATTTCCGTCACACCTTGTGAACTAAGGTGCAATTTGAAAATTGCGATCTATTTGGTAAAGTAAACTCACTTTGCAATAAACATCACTAGCTTCGAAAGGTTTGTGGGGCTGTTGTGTCTGCCAGAGTATCGGTGTGACTCGCGCTCATGAACTCGGCTGCAATGCCACAGATCTTCCATCACAGCACCAACGCGTTGGCGAAAGTCACGATTTATGGCGCTGTTTTTGTTGCCGTCGCCTTGTTGTGGGTGGCCGCCGAGTTGAATCGATCTTCCTGGAATACGGGACAATGGGTCGAAAAACAGCAGCCGGTCCAGTTCAGTCACAAACACCACGTCGGCGACGACGGGATCGATTGCCGCTACTGTCACACGTCCGTTGAAACTTCCGCTTCCGCGGGAATGCCGTCGACCAACGTCTGTATGAGTTGTCACAAGCAGATCTGGGCCGACAGTCCTTATCTCGAACCGGTGCGTGCGAGTTTCCGGAGCGGCAAGCCCATCGAGTGGATCCGCGTACACGACCTGCCGGACTACGCGTATTTCAATCACAGCATTCACGTGAAGAAAGGCGTCGGTTGTTCGACTTGCCATGGACGAGTCGACGATCAGCCGATCATGTACCAGGCAGCGACGTTACAGATGGAGTGGTGTTTGGAGTGTCATCGCGCGCCGGAAAGATTTTTGCGGCCCACGGAGAAGATTTTCGACATGACGTGGCGGCCCGAAAACAAAACCACGGCTGAGCTTAACGAAGGCCATCAGTGGAAGGCGCAATATCACGTCCAGGGACGGAAGATTTTAGAAAGTTGTTCGACTTGTCATCGATAGGAATTTCAGAAGTGCGGAAATGAGCGAAAGCGATCGTCACATAAACTTCAAGCTGATGCGCGACCACATCCTGTCTTTGCAGGATGCGGAGCAAGGGCCGCGCACGGGCAAGAGGTACTGGCGCAGTCTGGAAGAGCTGGCTGACACGCCGGAATTTCGCGAGTTCGTCGCGCGCGAGTTTCCGCAACAGGCTGAAGGTTGGAACGATCCGGTCGAGCGTCGCACGTTCATGAAGTTGATGGGCGCGTCGCTTGCGCTGGCGGGATTGAGTGGTTGCGTCTTTCAACCACCGGAGAAGATCGTTCCTTACGTGAACCAGCCGGAGAACAACGTCCCCGGCAAGCCGCTGTTCTTCGCGACCGCGGCGCCGCTCTTCGGTGCGGCCACGCCCATTCTCGTGCGCAGCAACGAAGGCCGGCCCACGAAGATCGAAGGCAATCCGGATCATCCGAACAACCGTCCGACCGACTTTCCACCTGAAGATCCGGTGCGCGATCCGCGCGGATCGAGTGCGACCGACATCTTCTCGCAGGCGGCGATACTGAATCTTTACGATCCGGATCGCTCGCAGACGATTACCTATCGCGAAGACATCCGCACATGGACTTCGTTCGTCGGCAAGATGAGGGAAGTGCTCGACGAGCAGCGCCCGAAACAAGGCGCGGGCATTCGCTTCCTGACGGAAACCATCATCTCGCCGTCGCTCGGGCAGCAGATCAACGACCTGCTTCGCGCGTTGCCGCAAGCAAAGTGGCACCAGTGGGAACCGGCCAACGGCGATAACCGCCGAAACGGCGCGGTCATGGCGCTCGGACAGCCGGTAAACACGACTTATCGCTTCGATCTCGCGCAACGCGTGCTTTCGATCGATTGTGACTTCCTTTCAGCCATGCCTGGCACACTGCGGTACGCGCGCGATTTCTTCGCGCGGCGAAGAATCACCGAAACGAATCGCGAGATGAACCGGCTCTACGTTATCGAGCCGACGCCGTCTAACACTGGCGCTTGTGCGGATCACGCCTGGACCGTGAAGCCGAGCGAGATTGAGGCGCTGGCGCGAGCGCTTGCCGGTCAGGGTGCTTCGCCCGCGCAGTGGGTTGACGCGATTCTCCGCGACCTGCACCAACACAAAGGCGCCAGCATCGTTCTCGTCGGCGAGAACCAGCCGCCTCACATCCACGCGTTGGGCCATGCGATGAACAGCGCGCTCGGTAACGTCGGCAAGACGGTCTTTTACACGGACCCGCTGGAAGTCAGCTCGGTGGACCACCGGCAGTCGCTGCAGGATCTCCTGAACGATATCGACGGCGGCAGAGTCGAGTTGTTGGTGATCATCGGCGGCAATCCGGTCCACAACACGCCCGCCGATCTGAAGCTCGACCTCAAGCGATTGGAGAAGGTGAAGCTTCGCGCCCATCTGAGTGAATACAAAGACGAGACGTCGGAAGTTTGTCACTGGCACGTACCGGCAACACATTTTCTAGAGACGTGGGGCGACACGCGTTCATACGATGGAACGATCACGATCATGCAGCCGCTGATCGAACCGCTTCACGAAGGGAAGTCGGCGTACGAACTGCTGGCGGTGTTTTCGGATCAATATGACCGCCGTCCGTACGACATCGTGAAGTCGTACTGGCAGACGCAAAAGCCCGGCGCGGATTTTGAGACGTGGTGGCGGCAGTCAATCCACGATGGATTCATCGCGGAGTCGGCGCTGCCCGCGAAGACAGTTACGGCTTCCGGTCAGATTCAGCCTCCATCGACGTCGTCCGTGGTTGCTGAAGGCTACGAACTGGTCTTTCGCACGGATCCGTCGATCTACGACGGGCGTTTCGCCAATAACGGCTGGTTGCAGGAGCTGCCGAAGCCGTTGACGAAAGTCACATGGGACAACGTCGCGATCGTCAGTCCGAATTCCGCTGAGAAAATAGCCGGTACCAGGACCAACCGCGGTGCTGTCAAAGGCCGCGAGCATTACGTCCCGCAGATCGAGATCAAAAACCAACAGGGACAGTCGGTAACGGCGCCGATGTGGATCCTGCCGGGCCAGCCTGACGGCGTGATCACGGTGCATCTCGGTTATGGGCGTCGTCTTGCCGGCCGAGTCGGCAGCGGGGCAACAACTGACGAGCTGATCGGCTTCGACGCGTACAAGCTGCGCAACTCCTGGGAGCCGTGGTTTTCGCGAGGCGTGCAGGTTAGGAATACGGGCCTTCAATACGAGCTCGCAACGACGCAGCTCCATTTCACGCTGGAGGATCCGAACTTTAGCGGCGAACCGCGCGATATCCTTCGCTCGCAAACGCTCGAACAGTTTCTACACGGTGAGACGCACGAAGAGAAACACGAGCATCCGACGATCTATCCGAAGGAGTACGACTACAAGAACCAGGAAGTCAACGCGCCCAACTACGCGTGGGGTATGGCGCTTGACCTGAACAACTGCATCGGTTGTAACGCCTGTACGATCGCCTGCCAGGCGGAGAACAACATTCCGGTCGTCGGCAAGACTGAGGTGACTCGCAGCCGCGAGATGCACTGGATCCGAGTCGACACCTATTTCGAAGGTCACGATCCCAACCAGCCCGAAGGCACGAGCTTCATGCCGGTGCCGTGCATGCACTGCGAAAACGCGCCGTGCGAGCCGGTCTGTCCGGTACACGCGACGGTCCATAGCGCGGAAGGCCTGAACGACATGGTCTATAACCGCTGCGTCGGCACGAAGTACTGTTCCAACAACTGTCCGTACAAGGTGCGGCGGTTCAATTTCTTCCTTTATCAGAATTGGGATACGCCGCTCTATCAACTCATGCGCAACCCGGAAGTGTCGGTGCGCAGCCGCGGCGTGATGGAGAAGTGTACTTACTGCGTGCAGCGCATTCAGAACGGGAAGATCCAGGCGGAGCTCGAAGGGCGGAGGCTGCGTGATGGCGAGGTCGTGACCGCGTGTCAGGCTGTTTGTCCGACCGAGGTGATCGTATTCGGCGACATCAACGATCCGAACAGCCGCGTATCGAAACTGAAAGCAAACGAGCGCAACTACGATTTACTCGGCGAACTGAACACAAAACCGCGCACCAGTTACCTGTCGCAACTGAAGAACCCAAACCCGGAGATCGAGCGGGTTTAGGGAACGCGGATTAAAAACCGAATGGCCGAAGAACCGCACAAACCATACATGGAAGGTCCGATGCACTCGACGTCGCCGGTGATCGATCCGGGGCTGACGTTTGCATCCGTGACCGACAAGATCAGCTCGATCGTCCTCAAACGAAAGACGTCGCTGGCGTGGTTCTTCGGTTTCGCGGTCTCATTCGCACTCTTCCAACTGATGTTGCTGGCGATCACGAACCTTGTGTTCGTCGGTATCGGATTGTGGGGCGTCAACGTCCCCGTCGCCTGGGGCGTCGACATTCTCAACTTCGTCTGGTGGATCGGAATCGGCCACGCAGGCACCTTGATCTCGGCCATTCTTCTGCTCCTACGCCAAAGGTGGCGCACCTCGATCAACCGCTTCGCGGAAGCAATGACGCTTTTCGCCGTGGCCCAGGCCGGCATGTATCCGATATTCCACCTCGGCCGCCCGTGGCTGATGTACTGGCTGTTTCCGTATCCCAACACGATGGGCATCTGGCCGCAGTTTCGCAGCCCGTTGATGTGGGACGTGTTCGCGGTTTCAACTTACGCGACCGTATCGGCGATGTTCTGGTTTGTCGGCTTGATTCCCGACTTCGCCACCTTACGCGATCGCGCTCGCAGCAAACCGTTCCAAATTCTCTACGGCATGCTCGCGATGGGTTGGCGTGGCTCCGCGCGTCACTGGCATCGCTACGAAATGGCGTACCTGTTGCTCGCCGGACTCGCGACTCCGCTCGTGCTTTCAGTACATACGATCGTCAGTTTCGACTTCGCGGTCGGCATCATTCCGGGTTGGCACGCAACGATCTTCCCGCCCTACTTCGTCGCCGGCGCGATCTACGCAGGCTTCGCGATGGTGCTGCTGCTGACGATCCCGCTGCGGCGGTTCTACGGTCTCGAAGGTTTCATCACCATGCGCCACATGCACAACATGGCGAAGGTGATGCTCGCGACCGGACTGATCGTCGGCTACGGCTACATCATGGAAGCGTTCTTCGGATGGTACAGCGGCAATAAGTATGAACGGTTCATGATCTGGAACCGCATGCACGGCCCTTACAGCCTTTATTACTGGGCGCTGATTCTCTGCAACATCGTCACGCCGCAGTTCTTGTGGTCGAAGAGGCTGCGCTCGAATCTGCTGGTGCTATGGATCATCGCTTTCATCGTGAGCATCGGCATGTGGCTGGAGCGGTTCGTGATCGTCGTCACCAGCTTGCACCGCGACTATCTGCCGTCATCGTGGGGAATGTACCAACCTACGCAGTGGGACTGGGCGATGTTTATCGGCACGATCGGGTTCTTCTTTACCTTGCTGTTTCTATTTATCCGGTTCCTGCCGATGATTTCAATTTTTGAGATGCGAACGATTCTGCCGAGCGCGGAGGTCGAGGAATAAAAGTCGACGAATAGGACTGACGATGGCGTACGACGACGACATAGAGAACCCGACACACGGCCGGCATGATGAGCCTGAGCGGCCGTCGTCGTTGTCAGGCCCGGTCGCGTCGTTTGCGCCGCATCATCACCGGCGTCACGCGCCGCCGCTGTACGGCGTGATTGCGGAGTTTGAGGGTCCGAACGAACTGGTGCAGGCGGCGCGCCGCGTTTACGAAACGGGTTATCGACGCATCAACGGCTATTCGCCGTATCCGATCGAGGAGCTTTCGGAAGCGATCGGATTCACGCACACCAGTTTGCCGTTGATCGTCTTCATTGGTGGAGTGGTGGGCGGGCTTGCCGGGTTTTTCATGCAGTACTGGATCGAAGTGATCAATTATCCGTTGAACGTCGGCGGCAAGCCGTACAACAGTTGGCCTGCGTTCATTCCGATCACGTTTGAGTGCACGGTGCTGGCGGCGGCGTTCTCGGCAGTGTTGGGAATGTTGATTCTGAATAAGTTGCCGCAGCCGTACCATCCGGTTTTCAACACGCCCAACTTCGCGCTGGCCACGCGCGACCGGTTCTTTCTGGCTGTGGAAGCAAATGATCCGAAGTTCGATCACGACAGGGTGGTGGAGTTGTTGAAGAGTTTGAATGCGACGGAAGTTAGCGATGTTGAAGTGTAGGAACAGGTTTGGTGTGTTGTTGCTGACGATAGGCCTATGCCTGGCGGGCGCAGGGTGTCGTCGCGACATGCAGGACCAGCCGAAGATGAAACCGTTCCGCGGATCGACGTTCTTTGTCGATGGGCTATCCGGACGTCAGCCAATCGAAGGCACGATCCCGCGCGGGTTCCTGCGCACTGACACCGAGTACTTCACCGGCAAAAAATCCGCGTCATCCTCGTCACCCGCGTCACCCGCGGTTCAAAACGCAAATGCTTTCACGGACGACGTCGATACTTTTCCATTTCCCATCACTAAAGAGACGGTTCATCGTGGCCGCGAGCGTTACGAGATCTTCTGTACCGTCTGTCACGGTTTGACCGGACACGGCGACGGCATGGTCGTGCGTCGAGGTTTTCGGCGCGCCGCGTCGTTCAACGACGACCGCCTGCGCCAGGCGCCCGTGGGCCACTTCTTCGACGCTATCACAAACGGCTGGGGCGCGATGCCGTCTTACGCATCGCAAATCCCGGTGCAGGATCGCTGGGCCATCATCGCCTACATCCGCGCGCTGCAGCTCAGCCAACAGAACCCGCAGGCAGCCGCTGGAGCGACGCCTTCGCCGGTCCCGGGAGCTTCGCCCGCAGCGTCGCCGGCAGCGTCACCATCTGGGACGCCAGGAGGACACGACTGATGAGCATGTCGTTCAATCCTCCAAACATGTCGCGGTTCCAACGGCGTGCGTTGATCGTGGGCGCGGTGTTTCTCGTTGCGACCATTCTGCCGTGGAATCACGACCGGTTCTTCGAAGCCTACTTGATCGGCTGGACGTTCTGGACCGGCATCGCCGTGGGGTCGATCGCGCTGCTGATGCTGCAACACCTGACCGGCGGCGGTTGGGGCTTCGTGATCCGTCGAATACTGGAAGCTTCGACGCGAACACTTCCCGTCATGGCGCTCCTGTTCATACCGGTGCTGGTCGGCGCTCACTCGCTCTATCACCACTGGATGGACAAAGCGGAGGCCGAGAAGCACGAGGCGGTAAAGTTCAAGATAGGCTATCTGAACTTCCCGTTTTTTACGGTGCGCGCGGTTATCTATTTCGCCGTCTGGCTCGCGCTGATGTTCCTTTTGAACCGCTGGTCGCTGGCCCAGGACCGCACCGCCGACAATCGCTACACGAAGAACCTGCGCATGCTGAGCGGGCCGGGAATGGTGGCGCTGATCTTTACAGTCACGTTTGCTTCGATCGACTGGTACATGTCGCTCGAACCAGAGTGGTTCTCGACGATCTACGGTTTCATCTACGTTGCTTCGTGGAGTTTGAGCGCGCTGGCGTTTACGATCGCGGCGCTGGCAATGCTTTCGAAGGATGAACCGCTGCGCCGAATCGTCGCGCCGCTGCACTTTCACGATCTCGGCAAGCTGTTGCTCGCGCTGGTGATGCTGTGGGCTTACTTTGCGTTTTCGCAATACCTGATCATCTGGTCGGGCAATCTTCCCGAAGAGATCGGCTACTACCTCGATCGCCAGCACGGCGTCTGGGGCGCAACGATAATCTCGATCGCGATCCTTCACTTCGCGGCGCCGTTCCTGTTTCTGCTGTCGCGCGATTTGAAACGCAATCCACAGCGGCTGGTGCTGGTGGCGCTGCTGATCCTGGTGATGCGCATGGTCGATCTTATCTGGATGCTTGCGCCGGCTTTCGACGGGCATAACTGGGTCTGGCTGGACGTCCTGGCTTTGATAGGTTTCGGTGGGATCTGGTTAGGAGTTTTCACCTGGCAGTTGGGTAAACGATCGCTGATTCCGATCAACGATCCGCAGTATGAATCGGTGCTGGAACAGGCACACGCAGGTCACTGATGAGCAGACATAACGGACATGACGGACATCGGACCGAGACGCCGGACGTCTCGCACATTCGCAACGTCGAAGTCGCGCATGAGCCGAGCGACGTCAGCGTACGCGGCGTCCTGACGTTTGTCGTCGTGCTGACGCTGGCGACGATCGTGATTTCCGCCGGTCTCTGGTTCCTGTTCAAGTATTTCAATAATGAAAAGGCGAAAGAGCGCGCTCCCGGGCCGCTGGCTTTGCGCAACATGAGTAAAGAAGAGCGACTGCCTCCCGAGCCGCGACTCCAGGCAGCGCCGGGATTCCAGGTACAGTTGGAAAGCGGGCAGAAAGTCCCCTTGGAATTGAGGGAGCCGCAGGCTGAGTATCGAGAGTTGCGAAAGCAGTGGGAAGAGGTCCTGCGCTCCGGGTTGAAAGATCAATCCGGCAACAGTGTCGGTCTGCCGATCGACCAGGCGATGGAAAAGATCGTTTCCGGAGAAGGGCTGCCTACGAGGACAAAGCAAGCGCCGGGCAAATTGGAAGATTACGCGATCAGTATGCCGAGTGACATGAGCTCCGGCAGAGAGACCATAAAGAAGTTGCAATGAGGCACAAAAAGGCACAAAAAACACAAGTAAGCCGTTTTAGTGTTCTTGTTTTGCTTGTTTCTATTTGTTTCGGCGCGACCGTCGTGGTGTTTGCGCAAGGCCCGCCGGGGCCGAGCTCGCCGCTTTACGGTGCGCGTCCGCCTGCGGGCAATCCGTCAACCGGACTGCCCACTGCTCTGCGCGACGTTCGTATCGAACAGAAACTGAACCAGCAGTTGCCGCTCGATCTCGTCTTCCGTGACGAAGCCGGCCAGACAGTAAAACTCGGACAGTACTTCGGACAGAAACCGGTCGTGCTCGCGCTCGTCTACTACGACTGTCCGATGCTCTGCACGCAAGTGCTCAACGGCATGATCACGTCGTTTCGCGTCTTGCCGTTTCAAGTCGGGAAAGAGTTCGACGTGGTGACGATTAGCTTCGATCCGCGCGAAACATCGGCGCTCGCGTCGCAGAAGAAAAAACTCTACATCGATTACCTGCCCGACAAAATGGAGGAGGGCGCCAACAGCGGCTGGCATTTCCTGACTGGCGACGCGACAAGTATTGAACGCATCACCGACGCCGTCGGTTTCCGCTATCACTACGACGAAGCGACCAGCCAGTTTGCGCACGCCAGCGCGATCATGGTCGCGACGCCGGAAGGAAAACTTTCACGCTACTTTTACGGCATCGACTATGCGCCGCGCGATTTGCGACTCGGCTTGATCGAATCGTCGCAAAACAAGATCGGATCGCCGGTCGATCAGTTATTGCTCTACTGCTATCACTACGACCCGGCGACGGGTAAATACGGTGCGGCTGTCATGCGTGTCATGCGGATCGCCGGCGTGATGACCTTGCTGGCGATCGTGGCGATGTTGTTTCTGCTGAAGCCGCGCAATCGGCGGCAAGTGGCAAAAGGCGCGGTTCAGTAATGCAGGGTTGGATTCCATTAGTTCCGGAAAGTGCGTCCTCGTTTTCGTGGAAGGTCGATGCTCTGTACTTTTACTTGTCAGGCGTCACGCTATTTTTCGCGCTGCTCATTTCCGCCACGCTGGTCTTCTTCATTATTCGTTACCGGCGGCGCACGCCGTACGAGATTCCGCGTCCGATCGCCGGCTCGCACAAGCTCGAGACGGTTTGGACGATCATTCCCTTCGTGATCGCGATGACGATGTTCGGCTGGGGCGCGACCATCTATTTCGAGCAGTACAAACCGCCGCAAAACGCGATTGAGGTTTACGTCGTCGGCAAGCAGTGGATGTGGAAGCTGCAACACGCGACGGGGCAGCGGGAGATCAATCAGTTGCACGTTCCAGTGGGGCGAAAGGTCAAGTTGGTAATGACCTCGGAAGACGTCATTCACGATTTTTTCGTGCCCGCGTTTCGCACTAAGACGGACGTGGTGCCGGGCCGGTACACGGTGATGTGGTTCGAGGCGACGAAGGCGGGAACGTATCACTTGTTTTGCGCCGAGTATTGCGGGATGAACCATTCGGGGATGATTGGATCCGTCGTCGTCATGGAACCGCGGGAATTTGATAACTGGCTGAGTGGAAATACGGGAAATACGACGCCGGCGGCTGCCGGTCAGCAACTGTATCAAACGCTCGGCTGTGCTTCGTGTCATGGCGCCAACGGTGAAGGCGGGCGCGGACCGACCCTGGCGGGTGTGTTTGGCAAGCAAACGCCGCTGGCAAGTGGTGAATCGGTCGTAGCCGACGAGGCTTACCTGCGCGAGTCGATCATCAACCCACAGGCGAAACTGGTCGCGGGGTTTGGTCCGATTATGCCGACGTTTCAGGGTCAGGTGAGCGAGGATCAGTTGGTGCAGTTGTTGGCGTTTATCAAGTCGTTACAGGTGACCTCGGGCACCCCGGGCGCCGCGCCTGTTACTTCACCGTCACCGTCGCCGACGCGGAGTATCAGGTAACACGGATTTAAGAACTATGAAGCCAATAGAGTCATTTGAGTTACCGGCGCCGTCGAAGGTCAACTACATCAACGCCCAGTACGGGTTGAAGTCGTGGTTGTTGACCAAAGACCATAAGCGCATCGCTCTGCTTTATCTCGGATCTATTACTTTCTTCTTTTTCATCGGCGGCATCTACGCACTGATGATTCGTCTCGAGTTGTTGACCCCGCAAGGTGATTTCCTCGCCTCGACCACCTACAACAAGGTCTTCACTCAACACGGCATCATCATGATCTTTTTCTTCCTGATCCCGTCCATCCCGGCGACTCTCGGAAACTTCCTCATCCCGATGATGATCGGAGCAAAAGATCTCGCGTTTCCCAGGATCAATCTGCTTAGCTGGTACATCTACCTGGCGGGCGGCGTGATCACGATCTACGCCCTGCTCGCCGGCGGCGTCGACACCGGTTGGACGTTTTACACGCCGTTCAGCACGACATTTTCGAACTCGTACGTCGTCGCCACCGGCGTCGGCATCTTTATCAACGGCTTCTCGTCGATCCTGACCGGGCTGAATTTCATCGTCACGATCCACACGATGCGCGCACCCGGCATGACCTGGTTTCGCATGCCGCTGTTTCTATGGTCGCACTACGCGACGAGCCTGATCATGATCCTGGGCACTCCGGTGATCGCGATCACGGTGCTGCTGCTGGCGTTTGAGCGTGTGGCGCGCGTCGGCATTTTCGATCCGGGACTCGGCGGCGATCCGGTACTGTTTCAGCACCTGTTCTGGTTCTACTCACATCCGGCCGTCTACATCATGGTGCTGCCTGCGATGGGCGTGGTCAGCGAGCTGGTCGCTAACTTCTCGCGCAAGAACATCTTCGGCTACAGCTTTGTCGCGTTTTCCAGCCTGGCGATCGCCGTGTTTGGCTTTCTGGTTTGGGGACACCATCTGTTCGTGACTCCCCAATCCGTCTACGCCGGCATGATCTTCTCGTTTCTGAGTTTCGCTGTCGCGATACCGTCGGCGATCAAGGTCTTCAACTGGACCGCCACGCTTTACAAGTCGTCAATCTCGTACGACACGCCAATGCTCTACGCGCTCGGCTTCATCGGCTTGTTTACCATCGGCGGCATGACCGGACTGTTCCTGGCGTCAATCGCCGTCGACGTGCATTTGAGCGATACGTATTTCATCGTCGCGCACTTCCACTACATCATGGTCGGCGGGGCGTTGATGGCCTATCTCGGCGGGCTTCATTACTGGTGGCCCAAGATCTCGGGACGCATGTATCCCGAAGGATGGGGACGATTCGGCGCGCTGGTAATCTACGTCGGGTTCAACTTGACGTTCCTGCCGCAGTTCGTCGCCGGTTATCTCGGCATGCCGCGGCGTTACCACGCTTATCCGCCGGAGTTTCAGGTGTTCAACGTGCTTTCGACGGCGGGCGCGTCGATTCTTGGGTTCGGCATGTTGATTCCGGCGATCTACTTCGTCTGGTCGATGCGTTACGGCAAACACGCGGAAGCAAATCCCTGGCACCTGCCGGGGCTCGAGTGGCGCACGCAGTCGCCGCCGCCGACCGAGAACTTCGAAACTTCGCCGGTCGTGACGTGGGACGCCTATGAGTTCGCGCCGCGCGAGGAGACGGAAGTCGTCGGCAAGTTCCGGGGTCAGGAAGAACCGGCATGAGTTGATTGAGGATTGAAGGAGCAAGCTTGATCGAGAGTCACGCGACAGGACCAGAGATGCACGGCCACCGGGCGCTGCAACACCATTTCGAGAATATGGAGCAGCAGCGTGAGGCGGGTACGCTCGGCATGTGGATCTTTCTCGTTACCGAGATCATGTTCTTCGGCGGGATGTTCCTCGCCTACACGCTCTACCGATCAAAGTTTCCAGAGGCCTTCGCGTCTGCGAGTAATCACCTCGACATCACACTCGGCGCTGTGAATACCGGCGTGCTGATCCTGAGCAGTTTAACGATGGCGCTGGCCGTGTATTTCACGCAGACAGGCAAACAACGTCCGCAGATTTTGTGTCTGGTCTTGACGCTGGCGCTCGGCCTGACGTTTCTCGGTATCAAGGCAGTCGAGTATCACGACAAATACGAGGACCGGCTGATTCCCGGCCACCTGATTCCGGGAAGATCGTTCGGTCCGGAAGTGGCGCACGAGGGTGACCACGATCCACACAAACTGCACCTGCTTCCCGGCGCGAGCGTCAAGCAGGTGGAGTTGTTCTACTGGATCTACTTCGCCATGACGGGCATGCACGCGTTGCACATGGTGATCGGCGCCGGGCTGCTGACGTTCCTGATCATCTTCTCGGCGAGGGGCCGCTACGATCCCGAGTATCACAGTCCGGTCGAGGTGATCGGGCTCTACTGGCACTTCGTCGACATCGTTTGGATCTTTCTGTTTCCGTTGCTTTACTTGCTCGGACGGCATCTGGAGCATGGCGGATGAGCGAACACATAGTTTCAGTCAGGGTTTACATTACGATCTTCCTGGTGCTGCTGGTGGGCACTTTCCTGACGGTGTTGGCGGCGTTCATGGATTTTCCCTGGAGATTCAACACTATCATCGCGCTGACCATCGCGACGGTGAAAGCGACGTTCGTCGTGCTTTACTTCATGCACGTGCGATATAGTTCCCGGCTTATTTGGGTGATCCTGGCGTCCGCGTTTTTCTGGATGGCGATACTGTTCGCTTTTACGTTCAGCGATTATTTGACGAGGGGCGTCTTGTCGACTGGTTACTGAATGGTTACTCGCCGCGCTGGAGCGTCAGTTCCCGCACCTCTATCAAACGCTTACAGGATGGGCAGTTCAAGCGGATGGTAGCGTCTGACGTTTTGATGGGCGCGTCGCAGTATGGACATGTGCTGCTGATCTCGTTGTGATGGAAGAGTTCGCGCATCATGAACAGTGGCAGCACTAAACCGGCGACAAGCAGCGGGATGCCGAAGATGAGGCCGATCGTGGCGCCCTGGCCGAGTGTCAAACTAATGATCAAGCCGGCGATGAACAGAACGAGACCCACGACGATGCTGAATGAAAAGCTGTAAGCACTGTCGAAAGTTCGGCCTGATTTCGCCACTTGTTGTTGCCTATTTGGATCCATTGCGGTGACAAACTTTACCATAAATCAGTGTTTTCTAGTATGAATCCTTTCGAGAACTTTCTTGCCCGGCATGACGAAGAGGCGTGGTCAGCCGCGTTGACTACCCTGCTGCGGTCGATTCACGAGGTAGATCAGAACGCGACGCAGATCTGGTTCGCTTTTTACCCGCTGGCGCTGTTTCAGGCGCTCGCTGCGGCGGAAGATCCGGAAAAATTGCGGCAGCAGTTGTTGATGCAGGGAAAATTTTATCTGCGCGATCAGATCGATTCGTCGCACACGTTTCTCTACGGGCATCGTTACTGGCCGGAAGTGAAGCGCGCCGTGGAACAGCAGGCGCGGGAGTTTAACGATCAGGAGTCGCTGGCGGATCAGATTCTGGCGGTCGCGCAGAAAGTCGCGGCTTCGTTGAAAGTGGATCGGTCGTTGGTTGTCGGCATCACGGCCGTTGCTTTCATGACGGTTCAGCAGGCTGGTCTGGAGGCGTTTGAAAAGGCGCCGGGCAGGATGCTGATCGACAAGAAGCACGCGCGCAAGTCGCCGGGAGATGTTTTGCGGGAACGGGCGAAGGACGATAGTCAGGGGCTTCTTGGGTTCTTGCGGACGGTGAACAAGAAATGGACTGTCACTTTCGATGAGAACGACGATGGCGCGAAGTATCGGATGAATCACGTTCAGGATCTGGCGTGGGGCGCGGCTGAAGATCGTACGCGCAACTGGCGGGAGATCGATCCGCGGCGCGTTGAGGGGCCGATACCGGTTGAGTGTCGCTCCGCGTCATGTGGGACTTGTTGGGTGGGTGTTCTCGGTGGCGCTGAGAAGCTGTCCGATGTTGCGGCGCGTGAGGGGAAGAAGATCAAGGAGTTTGGATACGTCGATACTTCCGAGCCGCGACCGCTGATCCGGCTTGCGTGTCAGGCGCAAACGCACGGCGCAGTGTCGATCGTCATCCCGCCGTGGAATGGCGTCTTCGGGAAATACTTAAAAGGCTTGAAAAATAATCCGTGAACACGGATCTCGATCGCTGCACGTTCGCGTCACCGCTATTGTTCGTGCTCGCGGCGGCTTTGCTTTGGAGTACTGGCGGGCTTTTCATCAAGTGGACCTCACTTTCCGGCCTCGAACTCTCCTGCTTTCGCTCTTTCTTTGCGCTGTTGACGGTTGCGCTCTTCACGAGACATGAAGGATTTGGTTTGAACGGCATCACCGCTGCTGCGGCGATCCTGTACGCTGTGCTGGTGATCCTTTTCGTGATGGCGACGAAACAGACGACAGCCGCGAATGCGATCTTTCTCCAGTACACCGCGCCGGTTTACTTGTTGATCCTCGAGCCGGTTGTTTACAAGGAGAAGTTTCGCAAGCGGGATCTGGTGACTGTGCTGGTGTGCGTTGCTGGAATGGCGTTGTTTTTCGTCGGACAACTTCGGCCGCAGGACGTCAGTGGAAACTTGATGGCGCTGGCGTCAGGGTTTTGTTTCGCGCTCTATTTTCTGTCGCTGCGGCATCCGAAGGCGCGAGCGGTCAATCGCGCTTCGTCGGTGATCTACGGCAATCTTTTGTGTGTATTGGTGGCGGCGCCGTGGGGATTGGCGGCCGTTTCTCGCGTTGGATCTCACGACCTGTTCAGCGTGATGTATCTCGGCATTATCCAGCTCGGTATCTCGTACACCTTATTCACGGTAGGCATGACGCGCGGCGTGAGGTCGCTGGACGCGGGGATCATCTGTTACATCGAACCGGTCCTTAACCCCGTCTGGGTCTTTCTCGTCCTCGGCGAGCGCCCGTCCCGCTGGGCCCTCCTGGGCGGCGCCATCATCATCACCGCCGTGATTATTCATATGTTATTGGACGCCGGCATCAAGCGGCACCCACCACTGGAAACAGCCCACGGTTAGTCTTCAAAAACCTGCCGCACGCGGCATTCGAAACCCGGAAGCAGTTTCGAGGTAAGAAAGTCATCGCTTTGAAGAATAGTGCTCGAATAGCGATCACCTTCAAGAACACACACTTCGATTACACCGAAGGAATCGTCCACCAGCCACACCTCCTTCACGCCAAGTGCGGCATAAGTGTCAGCTTTTGTGTTCCGGTCATAGATTGCTGAACCTGGAGAGATAACCTCGATCACCAAATCCGCTGTCGTCAGGTAATCCGGGTCGAGGCGCGCCCGTGTCTCTGCGGATAAATAAAACAGATCGGGTTCGAGCCATGTATTTGGTCTGGTCCAGGTTCCGGTTCGAGGTAGATAAAGACGACCTTTATCGTTGGTCTTTGCAAGATGTTCCGACAGCAGAAGATTAAGCCGGCTGACTGCATTGTTGTGAGGTCCGGCCGGAGGAGGTGTCATGTAGAGGACTCCTGCGATTAATTCAATTTTGGAGTGGTCTGGCGGCTCAGGAAGTTCCCAAAACTCCTCGAGGGTATACGTCTTTACAAGAGGTGATGTATTTACCCAGTCCATAGTTTTCTCCGATGAGGTTTGTGGGTTGGTCCGGATTATAGCATCCAGCTTACGCGGCTGTCATAGTAGCTGGGAGAGCGGGTGGGGAAGCGCTTTTTGTAGCGATGATAGCGGGTGATGAGTTTTTTGTAGCGCTCGTCAGAAGAAGGGAGGGGCTTGTGGGAGAGCGAACGCAGGTGATTTTCGATCTTCAGCATCCTGCGAGAAGAGAAGCGCCAGTCGTAGTCTCCGAGGTCGTAAAGACTCGTAAGACCATAAGCCTTGAGCCTGCCTGTGAAATCCACGTACGGCTCGAAATAACTCCACGCCAGGTCCCGCAACGATCGAAACACCGGCTTCCGCCCGTGTAACCCGATATCCCGCGAACGCGCAACCGATCCCCATCCACCATTGTCCTTAAATACAAAGATCACATGGTCCAATAAGTCGACTGACTCGAGGTCCAGCAACAGCGGCGGATATCCATGCTGTTCGAGAATCACCGCAGCCCCGACAGCCGCCTCCAGACAATGGACCTCCTGTCGTTTCACCAGTTCGCGAAACGAGCGCATCGTGCCCCCCTTACGCTCCCAATTGTACGGTAGCGAACTGAAGTAGCGTTGCACCTTTGCCGGAGTATTGAGCCGTTGCACAAGCTCCCACTCCTTCCTGGTAAAACAATCTCTGTCAGGTCGGCGATGTTTCACTAGCAAGGGTTTCACTCGTCAACGTATTCGTGAGACTTTGTTCATGGTGCCTGCAAAACCCGGACGCGCACTTGCTTCATTCACTCGCAAATGTGACACTTAGAATCCCGGTTAGACACTAATCGCCGGTTTAATCTCCGAGTAGCATTCGCATTTATCTTTGTAACTTCGAAATGACTTCAAGCATGAACCAGCAGGCCGCAGCTTCACAAAAATCCCGCGCAGAACAAGAAACCGAAAATGAGGCAAATCGTTTGAGAGAGCAAGTGGACGCAGCGCTCGCCATGGTCGCTTCGCGTTCACCCGACGATATCGACTCCTTGCAAATGAATGCCGATCGAATCGAGCGCGCCGCTCGTGATCTCGCCGACGCTCTGCGGCAACTGGCCCAGCAGCGCAAGGCCGCGGAAGACGAATAACCAAGCCGGCGCCTGGATTTCCTCGTTTGATTGGAGACAACTTAATGGCTTCGACCCGCATTGAAAGCGCCACTAAACATCTGGGGCGCAAGAATACGACTTTCGATTTAGATAACTACGGCATCGACGAGCCCGCACGCGTTTACTGGAACCTGAACACACCCGAACTTTACGAAGAGATCGCCCGCCGCAACGAAGGCGCTTTTTCAGACTACGGAAACATCATCGTCGACACAGGCGAACATACCGGCCGCGCCGCGAAAGACAAAGCCATTGTGCGCGAACCCGGAAGCGAGGACAAAGTTTTTTGGGGCGACGTCAATAAAGATTTTCCGCAGGACAAGTTCAACGCGCTGAAAGAGCGAATGATGGCCCATGCAAACGGCCGCGATCTGTTCGTGCAGGACACATTCGTCGGCGCCGATCCCGAATACCGTTTGCCGATCCGCGTGATCAACGAACTGGCGTGGCATTCTCTGTTCGCGCGCACGATGTTCATCAGCAACGTCAAAGACAGCGAACCGCACCAGCCGGAATTCACGATCATCAACCTTCCGAGTTTCCAGGCTGATCCACACCGCGACGGCACGCGCTCGCCAACGTTCATCCTGATGGACTTCAGGCAACGGCTAGTCCTGATCGGCGGCACCTCTTACGCAGGCGAGACGAAGAAGAGCGCGTTTACGATCATGAACTATCTATTGCCGCAGCGCGGAGTGATGAGCATGCACTGCTCCGCCAACGTCGGCGCCGAAGGCGACGTCGCGATCTTCTTCGGTCTGTCAGGAACAGGCAAGACGACGCTCTCCGCCGATCCTGAACGGCGTTTGATCGGCGACGACGAGCACGGTTGGTCTGACAACGGCGTGTTCAACTTCGAAGGCGGATGCTACGCGAAAGTGATCAAGCTGTCGGCCGAAGCCGAGCCCGACATTTATCGCACGACGAAGATGTTCGGCACGATTCTCGAAAACGTCGTTTACGATCCAGTGACGCGGCAGATCGATCTCGACGATCCGCGCAAGACGGAGAACACGCGCGCTTCGTATCCGCTGACCAGTATTCAGAACATCGTGCCGGAAGGACGCGCCGGTCATCCGCGCAACATCATCATGTTGACCGCTGATGCGTTCGGCGTTCTACCGCCGGTTGCTCGATTGTCGCCGGAACAGGCGATGTACCACTTCCTTTCCGGTTACACGGCGAAGGTTGCAGGTACGGAAAAAGGGATTAAAGAACCGGAAGCGACTTTCTCGACGTGTTTTGGCGCGCCGTTCATGGTGTTGCATCCGGGTGTTTATGCTGACTTGTTGGGTCGGCAGATGGCGAAGCACAACGCAGCGTGTTGGTTGGTCAACACTGGTTGGAGCGGTGGTCCGTATGGCGTCGGGCAGCGGATGAAGATCAGTTACACGCGAGCGATGATTCGCGCGATACTCAACGGTTCGCTGGCGCAGATCGAAACGGCGGCGGATCCGATCTTTGGAGTCAACGTTCCGGTTTCGTGTCCGGACGTTCCGAGTGACGTGCTGCAACCGCGGAATACGTGGGAAGACAAAGACGCCTACGACACCCGGGCGCGAGATCTGGCGCGACGTTTCAACGAGAACTTCAAAAAATACGAGGCGGGCGTCTCAGCAGCCGTCCGCGCAGTCGCTCCGAAGGCTTAGTCACAAAAAGGCACAAAAAACACAAACGAATCAGTTAGCGTCGTCGCTGTTTTGTTTTGTGTTTTTTGTGCCTTTTTGTGGCTATCCTGGCGGCCAGTTCATTGGACGACCCGCCAACACATGCACGTGCAGGTGGAACACGGATTGGCCGGCGCCGGCGCCGGTATTGATCACGGTCCGGAAACTGGTATCTGCGTGCCCCTGTTCATTCGCCATCCGCGCGCCAATACGCAGCAGGTGCCCCAATAGCGCCTCATCTTTTTGCGAGGCGTCGTCCAGCGACTCGATATGCTCGCGCGGGATCACCAGCAAGTGCGTAGGCGCCTGGGGATTGATATCACGAATCACCACGCATCGTTCATCCTGATGAACTAACTCACCCGGTATCTCACCGGCGATGATCCTGCAAAACAAGCAACTCGTTTCCGACATCTATCCAACTCCTTAATCCGCGTTTGAACTAACAAGGCTCGCCGTCACCGACGTCGTGATTCTCTCGATGTCCGCGCCAACCGCCCGCAACTTCGCTTCGATCTTCTCGTAACCGCGATCGATGTGATAGACGCGATCGATCGACGTCTCGCCGCTCGCAATCAATCCCGCCAGCACAAGCGACGCCGACGCGCGCAAATCAGACGCAATAACTCGCGCGCCCGTTAGCGGCGTAACGCCTTCGACAACCGCCGTATGCCCGTCGATATGAATCTGCGCGCCCATACGCTGCAACTCCGACGCGTGCATGAACCGGTTCTCGAAAACAGTCTCGACGATCTCCGAACGGCCGCGCGCCTGCGTCATCAACACCATGTACTGCGCCTGCATGTCAGTCGGGAAACGCGGGTGCGGCTCGGTCGTTACGTCGCCCGCCGAAAGCCCTTCCGCACAACACGACACTTCCAGGGTCGTCGGATTAACTTCTTCGATCACCACGCCAACCTCGCGCAACTTTGCGATCACGGCCTGCAAATGATCCGGCCGGCAGTCCTTGATTTCGAGCCGTCCGTTGGTAATCGCAGCGGCGACGATAAACGTTCCGGTCTCGATTCGATCGGGGATGATCGTGTGTTCGGCGCCGCCGAGTGACGGAACGCCTTCTATCTGAATCGTGTCAGTGCCGGCGCCCTTGACGCGCGCGCCCATCTTGTTCAGCAGTTCGGCGAGATCGACGATCTCCGGCTCGCGCGCACAGTTGCGAAGCGTGCTCGTACCGCGAGCAAGCGTCGCGGCCATCATCAAATTCTCTGTACCCGTGACGGTGACTTTGCCAAACTCGACGTCCGCGGCGATGAGTCGTCCATCGCTCAGAGCGCGAGCGACGACGTTTCCCGCTTCGAGCCGCACCTGCGCGCCGAGTTTCTCGAAACCTGAAAGGTGCAGATCGATAGGACGCGTGCCGATAGCGCAACCACCCGGCAGCGATACCTTCGCCTTGCCGAACCGCGCCAGCAATGGACCCAGCGCGAGCACCGACGCGCGCATCGTTTTCACCAGTTCGTACGGCGCTTCGAAGAGTTCGATGTGGGCTGCGGTGATCTTGTGGGTCCTGAGCTCGGGAGTGAGAACGGTGGCGCCGATGTCTTCGAGCAGACGCCGCTGAGTGATTATGTCGCGAACGTAAGGGATGTTGTGGAGCGTGACCGTTTCGGGCGTTAACAATGCCGCCGCCATACACGGCAACGCCGAATTCTTGGCGCCGCTAATGGAGACCCGTCCGCGAAGCGCCCGGCCACCCTTGATGCGAAATTTGTCCACGAGCCACAGATTATACAGATCCGCGTAACCTGTGGCTCGTGTAACTGAATAATGTTTCGGAGTTTATTCTTCCGTGTTGGTCCGCTTGATGCGAACGCCGCCGTTAGTCGTTATAGCCCTGACCAACGCGCCGCCGGAACCGAGATTCACCGCGATCTGCTTACTCTTTCTCCGCTCGGCCTGATCCTGGCCGGGTACGGGAAAGTCGACGCTGATGCCGCCATTGGTGGTGCCGGTTTCCAGTTTCGCAGAGTAGTTTTCGGGGATCGACATCACGACGCCGCCATTCGTCGTGGTCACGTCGAGCGCTTCGCCGTCCCAACGATCGCCGCTCAGCTCAACCACGAGCCCGCCGTTCGTGGTTGAGCCCTTCACCGCTCCGCCTACTTTCTTCAACACCACGCCGCCGTTCAGCGCGCTGAATTCGATCCGTCCGTTCACGTCTACGATCGAGATGCCGCCGTTGTGTGTCTCCAGCGAGAGATCCGAACGCCGCGGGACAAACACTTCGTAGCTCACGTCCCAGTGATAGTTTTGTCGGTGCTCCGGGCCAGTGGCGTGAATCTTCGCGCCGCTGACCTCGATTCTAATCTCCCGTGCGAGCGCGGCTGCTTCCTCGGCGGTCGGCGCTCCGGTTTGCACTCGAGCGCGCACCAGGATCTGGTTCTGGTCCCAACCTTTAACCGCAATGCCGCCGTTCTGCCGGCCATCGATACCAATCGCTGCGCCGGTCGACGCGAGCGTCTGCTCACGAACCTCGCAGTTTCCGACTAACTTGTCGTTGTACCAGTTGTTATCGCGGCAAGCTAACGTGCCGCCCTTTTGCTGGGCCAACACGGAAACACCGGTCAGGGCCGCCAACGCGGCAATCAACACACTTCTGCCTAAGAACCTGTACATGGCTTCGATCTCCTTTGCGGCGCGCGCACGCGCCTTTTGTCTGGGGTTGTCTTTGCTCGTTCCTTAAAGCGGCTTCTGGACGATATACACCGCTGCGTTGGAGCTTGTGACAGGAATCTAGGTCCGCCGCTGGACGACCAGGATGCGAGGAATACTTTGTAAGTCCGGGCGAAGCTCCACCAGACTCCACAGGGCGGGATCGATGAGCCGTTGAACCTTTTCGCCCTGATCGAACCCGATCTCCATGATCAAATGCCCGTTTGGTTTCAGGAACGCAGCGCCATCCTGAAGCAGACGCCGGATCACGGTCAATCCGTCAGCGCCGGGCGAAAGCGCTACGAGCGGTTCGTGATCTCTGACTTCACGTTGCAAACCCGGGAGCGCATCGGAGGAAACGTAGGGGGGATTCGAAACTATGAGATCAAATGTGGTCGGATCCAATCCGTCGAAGCAATCTGAAATCTTCAATTGCATTCTGTCGCCGACACTGTGACGGCGCGTGTTCTCATCCGCCACGGCGAGCGCCGCTTCTGAAACGTCGACCGCAGTCGCGCGCGCGTCCGTTCTCTCACACAACAACGTAATCGCGATGCATCCCGATCCGGTTCCCACGTCGCAAATTACCGGAGTCTGCTCGCCCCCGATCATCTCGAGCGCAGCCTCGACTAGTAATTCCGTCTCAGGACGCGGTATAAGCACGTCCGGCGTTACACGAAACTCGCGTCCGTAAAAGTCCTGTACTCCGGCGATGTACTGAAGCGGCTCGCCGCTCGCTCTGCGCGCGATCGCTTCCTGAAATCGAGCGAGAGCTTCATCGCCGACACGATCTTCCGCGTGGCTGATCAGGAACGTCCGATCTTTGCCGATGACGTGTGAAAGAAGCGAACCCGCTTCACGGCGTGCTTCCGGCACGCCCGCATCGTTTAGTATTTGCGACGCTTCCTTCAGCAAATCGGAAATTGAGTTGGTCATCTATTGAATTTCGGAAGCGCTTGATGATTCAACATTTCTATTGAGCATAAGGACGAGTCTCGTTCCTCCCGTGACGTCATGGACCCTCGTAGCGACAGGCTACGAGGGTTCTGGCGTATAAAGGGGAGAGTTTAACAACGTTTGGCGATATCCGAAGAGGGGTTCTCAATGGCTCCACTGTCGAAAAGCTTGCTCCTATTCACACTCAACTGGCTCGACGGACAGCTTACACTGCTTTGGATCCGCATGAACGTCGCCACCGAAGGAAACGCGCTCATGGCGAGCCTCCTCGAACACGGTTACCTTCCTTTCTTCGCTATCAAGCTCACTATCGGCGGCGTTGCCGCCTACATTCTCTATCGGTTCGCGAATGTTCCGCTCGCCAGACGCGGAATGACTGTGGTCCTGGCGATTTACGGCGCGTTGATGTTCGTTCACGCCCTCACAGGCTGCGTTGCGCTCGGATTGAACATCCAAATCCTGTAAATCCGTGTTTCTCAGACTGAAACACGGGATATAATGCCCAGCCGCAAAATAGAAAGAGGGAAGGAGCTTTATGTACAGACTTTCCGCCCGCCAGATCTTAATGATCGCCCTTATCTCAGCTTTATTCGCAGCCGGAATCGTCGTCGGTGTCGACCGCATGATGAATCGCTTTGAGCCGTCGCAAGCCGCGTTCTCGGAAGCGCCGCCGGCCGGCCTCACGGATCCCTCGACTGCGACTGACGAACAGAACAACATCGAAGTCTATCGCGCGCTGAGTCCCGGCGTAGTATTCATCCATTCAACTTCCTACTCCCGCGACTTCTTCGGTTTCGTCGAGCCGCAGGAAGGCTCCGGCTCCGGTTCGATCCTGGACCAGCAGGGAAACATTCTTACCAACTATCACGTCATTGCCGGCGCGCAAAAACTCTCAGTCAGCATGGGCGGCAAGAAAGACTATCAGGCGATCGTGGTCGGCGGTGATCCAGACACGGATCTGGCAGTCATCCGCTTGACCGAAAAACCTGCTGGTCCATTGACAGTTGTTCCGATGGGCGACTCTGACAAGCTCGTTGTCGGACAAAAAGTGCTGGCTATCGGAAACCCGTTTGGTTTGGACCGCACCTTGACGACCGGCGTGATCAGCGGTCTTCAACGTCCGATCCGCGCTCGAAACGATCGTCTGATCGAAGGCGCGATCCAGACGGACGCGTCGATCAATCCGGGTAACTCCGGTGGTCCACTGCTCGATTCACGTGGACGCATGATTGGGATCAACTCGCAGATTCTTTCGCCGTCGGGCAGTTCGGCCGGTGTTGGCTTTGCGGTGCCGGTGAGTATCGCCAAGCGCGTCGTGCCGCAGCTACTGCAAAACGGGAAGGTGCGCCGGCCCAAGCTCGGGATCAGCACTCGCGACGTCGCAACGATCCGCAACCAAGTGGATCTTCCGATAGACGACGGCGTGCTGATCGTGCAGGTTGCGCGTGGCGGCGGTGCCGCGCTTGCCGGATTGCGCGGCATGCAGCAGACCGAAATGGGTGACATCGAGCTCGGCGATATCATCGTCGGCATCGACGGCGACAAGGTTGGTAATTCGGACGATCTGTTCCGCGTGCTTGATAAACATCAGATCGGCGAAACAGTGCAGGTGCAGATCTGGCGCAACGGCCGCCGGATGTCAGTGCCCGCGCGCTTGTCCGAATCGCCAGATTCGCGTCGTTAACCGGCGGAGGTGGCTCAATGAACCAGACCACCCATTTCTTCAATCTCGGTTATGGGTGGTTGTGTAAGCACTGTAGCGCGGAGAACACGGAACGGAAACAACATCATCAGCATCAACATCCGCACGAAGCTCAGCGTAACGCGCCACTGCCTCTGGCTAAGTGGGTCGAGGACAATGGGCTTCGTGGTCTGATGTGCCCTCGTTGCGGGATTGCCGAACCCGTGTCCCGGATCTAATGTCCAAATTCGCGTTCGTAATCGCGCAGGCTCCGCGTGATCACCTCCAGCGCCTCGACTCGATCGTAGACGTCCGTAATCTCCACCTTCTTTTGTTTCTCGTTGGGAAGCTGCTTGTAGCTGAGGAAGTAGTGTTTTAGACGATCGACCAGTCCCTGCGGCACTTCGTCGATATTCTGAATCCCGCCAAACGCAAGATCCGCCTCGAGCACGGCGATGATCTTATCGTCAGCCTGCTTGCCGTCGATCATTCTCAACCCGCCAATCGGCCGAGCATGCAGAAAGAAGCTGCCGTGGGCGAACGTCTTTTCAGACAGCACGCAGATGTCCATCGGATCTTTATCGCCTTCCATCCCGTTTCGTCCGGTGCGGATTTCACACAGTTCCGCCACTTCGCGGCCGCAATACGTTTGCGGAATAAACCCGTAGAGCGTCGGACACAGCGAGGAGAAACGCTGCGGACGATCGACGCGCAGATGACCGGACCACTTGTCGAGCTCGTACTTGACCGCGTCGGTGGGAACGATCTCGATGTACGCATTGACGAAGTCGGGCGTGCGCGGGCCGGGCGTCACACCATGCCAGGGATGGGCTTGAAATAGTTGTTTGTTCATCGGCTTTCTTCTCTGATCGGCGTCGATGATAAGATGACGCCAGTTCGAAACCAAATTCCGCCCGTGCTTTTGTGGGTATGACTGCCAGCGCCGAAATCATAACCAAGCCCGTCGCCAACGTGATCTCGTTGCGATGGATCATCAGCGCGCGCGACGATCTCGTCTGGTTCATCGGCTCGGTCGTTTCGAGTTACGTTCTGCTGCTTCTGTACGTAAACGGGATCATACCGCTCTTTCCGATGGTCGCGGTGTGGGCGATTTTGATCGACGCTCCGCACGTCTTCGGGACTTTCTCTCGCACCTACTTCGATCGCACCGAGCGACAGAACCGGGCCCGCCTTTTGTGGGGCTCGCTTCTTTTCTTCGCGATTGGGCCATTGATGGTGCTCGCCGGCGCCGGTCTGGTGTTCTTCTTCGTCGCGGCGTTGTGGGCCTATTACCATCTCGTGAAGCAGCACTATGGCTTCATGGTGCTGTACAAAAAGAAGAACGGCGATCTGGCGCGCATCGACAACGTGCTCGATCGGACGTTGTTGCTGTTCGCGTTTAATTATCCGTTTGTCGAGTTCATCGCGCGCGATCCGGAAGCGATGTCCAGAGTGCCGGCGATCTTGCGCGGCGGCGTTAACGGGTTCGCGAAGCTATTACTGGCGGGTACGGTTCTGTCGTTCGTAGTTTGGCTCGGGCGCCAGATTCAACGCGCCATTACTGGCGAACCGTTGAATGTTCCGAAATACCTGATCCTGGCGGCGGCGATTCCGATGCACTGGATCGTCCTGTTGACGCCGATGCCGGCGAAGCCGATAGCCATCGTCGCGATTCTGACCATCTATCACAACCTCCAGTATCACCGCCTCATCTGGTTTCATAACCGCAAATATAAATCGCGCGAAAAGTATGGGGCCGCGGAATTTATTAGTCGACGCTTGGTGTTTTATATCGCGTTCGGAATCTTGTTTGGGATCGTCTACCAGGGACCACGACAGTTCCTCAACTATCTTGGGCCACAGAACAACCAGCTTGGTATCGCGTTCCTCTGGGGATACGCATTCATTCACTATTATCTGGATTCGAAGATTTGGAGAGTGAGGCGCGATCCTTCGGTCGGCGAAGCGCTGAAGATGAGCTAAAATCCGTGGTTCAGTCCTCGCCGTGCTCGTCGCCGTTGAAATGCAATACGGTCGGCTCTTCGTCGATCACGGTTTCGAGATGGACCGGGCGGCCCCAGAGCGTGTGGACGTGCTCGAGCGCCTTGCGTCCGTACCGCAGATCGAGCTCGGTGCCTTCGTAGCGGTGTTTTAAGTAGAGCTCGCGGTTGCCGTTGTAGTCGCCGTCGATGATTTCCAGGTAGGGAAAGCCGAAGTTGGTCATGTTCGAAACGAGCTGATCGCGGACCTTCTCCCAGCGTTTCTCAGTGATCGTCCATTCCTCTTCTTCGACCAACTCAAACACAAACAAGTCGAGCTCTTCGCAGAGATCTTCCGTCAGGTAGTTGCGCAAAAACGAGACGTCGTTTTCGAGTTCGCGCACTTCAAACATCTTCTCGCGTCCTTCGTTGCCAGCGCGGCCAAACTTCTCGCGCTCCTCTTTCGTCGGTTCATTCCAGCGGCGCTCGATGTCTTCGAAGATCTTGTAGCCGAGATAGTACGGATTCAGTTGCCCCTTCTGCGGCGACACGACGCCTGAGTGCAGGTTCGCAAACTCGATGTGTTCGTTATCGCTGAGATCGAGTTCGCGCATGATGCGGGCGTGCCAGATGCTGGCCCAACCTTCGTTCATGATCTTCGTCTGCATTTGCGGCACGAAGTACTCCATCTCCTCGTGGACCATCGCAATGGCGTCGCGCTGCCAGGGAGCGAGCGAGGGCGAGTGCTTCATCATGTAGAAAAGCAGGTCCTTTTCCGGCAGGCGTTCGCGTGGTGAGCGCTCTTTGTCATCGGCAGCCGTCGACGAAGTGGCGTTGCGCCCATCGCGTTCGGCCTTGTCGAGGTGCCACAGATCGTCGTAACGCCCGTCCTTCGGATGCTGGGCGGCGCGCCGTTTCTCTTCCTCGACCGAGATCTCACGCTTGATGAAGAAATAAGGATCGATGTGCTCTTCGATCGCCAGCACTGAATCGAGAAATCGTTCGACCGTCTTTCGCCCGTGCTTGAACTCATACTCCATCATGCGCTGCGCGTGCGTGGAGACGCTTTCCACCATGCGGCGATTGGTTTTCGAGAAGTAGGTATTATTTTTGAAGAAGTCGACGTGGCCCAGCACGTGGGCGATCACCATCTTGTTCTGTATGGGGCTGTTTGTTTCGAGCAGGAAGCCGTAAGCCGGGTTGGTGTTGATGACGACTTCATAGATCTTCGACAGTCCGAAGTCGTACATCGTCTTCATGCGATGGTAAGCCTTGCCGAAGGTCCAGTGAGAATAGCGACCGGGAAGCGCGTAGGAGCCGACCTCGTACATCACGGTCGCGGGCACGATCTCGAAGTTGGTCGGATACGGATCGAGGCCGAAGCGAAGGGCCACTTCCCAGATCTGCTCAACCGCCTTTTCGAGCTCTTTTATTTCCTTGTCTTCCATAAAGAACTATGCCGGTGTATCGATGCCTCGCCTGCCGAAAAACTGCTTCAGCGCCGGATACACGTCTTCCTTATCGTCGATGCGCACGCCGACAAAATGATCCTTGTTTTGCAGGCGGTCGCTGAAGATCGAAAGCAGCGCGCCGGAAGAGCGGCGATAACTGGACGATCCTTCTTCGCCGATCTCGCCGTATCCGAAAAGGTTGCAGGTCGAGATCAGTTCGTCGGCGAGTTTCACTGCTTCTTCGTTGTCGGAGTAGTAGTTGTCGCCGTCGGAAAAATGGAATGGATAGATGTTCCAGTCAGACGGGCGGTAGCGTTGCTTGATGATGTCGAGCGCGAGTTGATAAGCGGACGATACGACCGTTCCGCCCGACTCACCCTGCGTGAAAAACTGTTCCTCGGTGACTTCCTTTGCTTCCGTGTGGTGCGAGATAAAGACGATGTCGACGTTGTCGTACTTCGTTCGCAGAAAACGGACCATCCAGAAGTAAAAACTGCGCGCGATATATTTTTTAAACTCGCCCATCGAGCCGGAAACGTCGATCATCGCGATCACGACCGCGTTCGACTCGTAGCGCAGCACCTCTTCCCAGGTCTTGAAACGCAGATCCTCCTTCTTGATATCGCCAAACCGCGCTTTGCCTTCGCGCGCGTTGCGGCGAATGTTCTCGAGAATCATTCGGCGTTTGTCGAGGTTGGCTATCACGCCCGTGCGGCGAATCTCATTGAACTGCGTCTTGCGCGACTGGACCGCTTTCTTGGCTTTCTCCTGAAGATATGGCAGTTGCAGGTCTTCGAAGATCAGCGCGGCGATCTCGTCGATGTTCACTTCCGCTTCGTAATAATCGGCGCCGGCGTCCTGTCCGGCCTGTCCGCTGCCCTGGCCGCTGCCGGGACGGCTCTCACGGCCGATGACGTCGCCGACGCGCGTCTTCCCGTCGCCCTGACCCACGTGCTTGCCCTTCTGATAGTTGAAGCGAAACTTGTACTCGTCGAGTGCCCTGATAGGCACTTTGACGGTGCGCTTGCCGTCGGAAAGGATGATGGCTTCGTTGGAGACAATCGAGCCGAGGTTCTTCCGGATCGCTTCTTTGACGCGATCCTTGTGGCGCTCCTGATCGATGATGCCCTTGCGTTGCAGTGACCAGTCGTTGCGTTGGATAGACATAATGCTTCATCCACAAAAATCTGCTACGACTTTCGTGAACGCCTCCGGATATTCTTCATGCGGCAGGTGGCCGCAGTTGAGAAACACAATCAACCTCGAACCGGCGATCTCTTCGTGCAACCTTTCGCCGTCCGCAAGCGGAATCTCGCGATCGTTCTTGCCCCAGAGCAGCAACACCGGCTTACGAATGAGATGCGCGTCGCGCGAGATGCGTTCCGCGTCCCAACCGCGCACGGTGCGAATGATGGCGCGCTGCGTTCCGGCCGCGCGCAGCGGGAGGTGGCGTGCATCGACTCTGCGTTCGTCCAACACCCATGCGTGACGATCATAGACCCGCTTCATGCGCCGGCGCAGCAAACGCCGCGAGCCGATCAACAGCGGCGATACGACGTCGCCGAAAAGTGGCGAGCTAAACACGCGCATCAGCTTGTAATTGAGCGGGCGGTTGTTGTTTACCGTGCCGATCAGGACCAACCGCTCGACTCGCTCCGCATAATCCAGGGCGCACGTCGCAGCGACCGCGCCGCCATACGAACTGCCGACCAGCGTCGCGCGTTTGATGCCGAGTTGATCGAGCAAGCCGATCAGGAGTTTCGCTTGTCCGGCGATGGTGTATTCGCCGTTGCGCGGCTTTCCGGAATAGCCAAACCCCAGCATGTCGAGCGCGATGACGCGAAAGCCGGCTTTTGCGAGTGGTAAAAACACCTTGCTCCAGACGAGGGTCGAGGACGCAAAGCCGTGAATCAGGATTAAGGGGGGCAAAGACGCGTTCTGTTCGCCGGCTTGCTGATAGTGAACGCGAGTGCCGTCGACGTCGACAAAGCGCGAGTAATCGGAATGAAAAACAATGTGCCGGTTCCGGGCCCAATTAGCATCTCGCGGGCGCGTCAACAACTTGCTGGCGATGGCAAGTGTGGCGGCGCCCGCGATCCAATAACGTTTCTTCATGCTACCGCGAAAGTAGCGTGCCGACGTACGTCAACAACTCGTTCGCGCAAACCGGGCAATAACCGTGCTCCTTGACAAGCCGGTCGACGACTTCGTTGATGCGTCGCAGTTGATCGGGATCCGGCGTCTTCGCGGAAGTCGTGATCTTCACCACGTCCTTCAGGTCGGCGAAGATCTTCTTCTCGATCGCTTCTTTCAAACGCTCGTGCGAGTTGTATTCGAAGGGCTTGCCTTTGCGCGCGTAGGAACTGATCCGGATCAGTATCTCCTGGCGGAACGTGTTCTTCGCGTTCTCGGAGATGCCGATCTGCTCTTCGATCGAGCGCATCAACTGCTCGTCCGGATCCATCTCTTCTTCGGTGATTGGATCCTTGATGCGTTCCTTGTTGCAGAACGCCTCGACGTTGTCGAGATAGTTGTTGCACATCGTGCGGGCCATCTCTTCGAACGAGTAGACGAACGCGCGCTGCACTTCGATCTTCGCCAGCTCGTCGTACTCCTTGCGGGCCTGCGAGATGTGGTTCAAGTAGCGCTCGCGTTGTTCGCTGCTGATGCCGGTGTGCTGTTCGAAACCGTCCTTGATGGCGCGCAGCGCGTCAATCGGATTGATACAGGTGACGCCGTCGCGAACGAGCGCGCTGGAAAGACGATTGATGATGTAGCGCGGCGAGATACCGTCCATGCCTTCGCGAACGGTCTCTTCTTTTAGTTCGCGCACGTCCTTTGACTTGTAACCTTCGACGTCCTCGCCGTCGTAAAGCTTCATCTTCTTTACGATGTCGACGTTCTGACGCTTCGGTTCTTCGAGGCGTGTCATCACGGCAAACATCGCCGCGACTTTCAACGTGTTCGGCGCGAGGTGGACGTTGCGAAGCGCTTCCGACTGGTGCAACAGCTTGTCGTAGATCCTCTCCTCCTGCGAGACGCGGAGGTTGTAAGGAACCTTCACCAGGATGATGCGATCCTGGAGCGCTTCCGATTTTCGATTGCCGGCAAACGCGATGTACTCATTCTCGTTTGAATGCGACAGGATAACTTCGTCAGCATAAATCATCGCGAAGCGGCCAGTCTTGATGCTCTGCTCCTGCGAAAGCGTTAGCAGGCTGTAGAGAAACTTCTCGTCGACCTTCAACATCTCGACGAATTCCATCAACCCGCGGTTGGCAATGTTTAACTCGCCGTCAAAACGATAAGCGCGCGGATCGGATTCAACGCCGACTTCGCCAATGGTCGAGAGATCGATCGAACCAGTGAGCTCCGTGATGTCCTGAGATTTCGGATCGCTCGGCGAAAAAGTGCCAATGCCGACTCGTTCTTTTTCGGGGAACGCGACGCGATGGACTTTCACGTCTTCATGGCGGCCGCCGTAAGTTCGATCGAGAGCGTAGCGGCACTGCGGACAAAGATCGCCTTCGATGTAGATGCCGTACAGTTTTTCGACTTCGGCGCGAAGCTGGTGCGGAATCAGATGCAACGGTTCTTCGTGCATCGGACAGTCTTTGATGGCGTAGACTGCTCCGCCTTCAGTGCGCGTCCACTCTTCGAGGCCGCGCTTGAGCATGTTGACGATCGTCGATTTGCCGCCGCCGACTGGGCCCATCAAAAGCAGGATGCGTTTGCGGACTTCGAGACGCTGTGCGGCTGATTTGAAGTACTCGACAATCTTCGCTATCGGTTCTTCGATGCCGAACAGTTCACTGGAAAAGAAGTTGTAGGAGAGGACTTCATGTTGGGTGCCCTCGTTGAGTCGTTCGACACCCGCCGCATGAACCATGTCGTTAATTCGCGCGTGCGAAAGTTGGGCAATACGGGGGTTTTGGGCGACCAGCTCGAAGTAGTCTCGAAACGTACCTTCCCAGCGCAACGCTTCGTGCTCGCGGCGCAGATCTTCTAAACGTTCGCTGATATTGAATTTCTTGTTGCCATCCTGCTCTTGCATAGCCTTTGAAACCTCTTCGGCTTTCGCGCATTGGACAGCGTGTGGGGAGAGGCCACGCTATAGTAAGCAACCGCATATACGTCGGGGAAGCGCGGTTTGTTTTCGGTTATGCCTCGTGATACGCCTCAATGCGCGCGTAAGCATGAGCTACGTCCTCGAAGCATGGATTCTCAATGATCGTTTCAACAGGAAGTCGCGGTGGGGAACACTAGTTTGGAAGCGATCTCACTCGCGCTTCCTAGGCCGCTAAGTATACCACAGGCGTTCCGGGCTCAAGTCAATGCTTTATTTTAAACCTGTGTTTCCTGTTACACCGATCAAACCAGCACCACGCTGGGGTGCAGATGCCTTGCGCCGGCATCGTAGTCGCCAATCGCAATCAGGTGATCGTTAACGTCGCACATCTTCACCTTTTCACCGTCGGGCCAGTCATATTCCGCGACTTTCACCTCCATTCCGTGACGAGCGCGTCGCACGTCTTCGGCATTTAGATGCACAAAAGGAAGGCGCGAGAGCGCTGCGTTCGGGAGTAGCATGATGGTCCCTACCGCCTCTTCGCCAAAACTCGTTTTTAGTTGTTCCAAAGTAATAGCGTTTGTGACAGTAAAATCACCGACACGTGTACGGCGCAACTCCGCTAAGTGTGCGCCAACGGACAGACGCTTTCCGACGTCTTCCGCAAGCGTGCGAACATAGGTTCCCGTTGAACAACCGACGTGTACGTGCAAGTCGAACGTGCCGTCGAGATTGTCTTTTATGAGTTCGCCATCCTTCTTGATTGCCTTAAACTCATGAATGCAGACTCGAACCGGCTCACGTTCGACTTCTTCACCGCGCCTCGCGAGCTCGTACAATTTTTTGCCGCCGATCTTCTTCGCGGAGTACATCGGCGGAACCTGGTCGATATAACCTCGAAAGCTCGCGAGCGCCGCTTCGATCTCTTCTTCACGCCACTTCTTCCGTCTGGACTTGCCTGTTGGCCCAGGGATGCGAGTGCCCATTCGATCGCCGGTGTCAGTCGTGAAGCCCAGACGAATGATTGCGTCATACTCCTTGTCTGCTCCGCTCAAGAACTGCGCGAGCCGAGTCGCCCTGCCGACGAGGATCAGCATGACGCCCGTCGCGAAGGGATCGAGTGTGCCGGTGTGTCCGACACGTCGTTCCTTCAGAATACGGCGCGTGGCGGCCACTACGTCGTGCGAAGTCATGCCCGCGGCTTTGTCGATAACCAGCAGTCCGTCCATGGCGATCATTTTAGATCAGCAATGTTCCGTTTTCCTCCCGATCCGTTTAAGCTGGAAGCCCTGTGACTGACGAACTCCGGCGTAAAACTTTTGAACGCGCCGTTAAACTTTTAGCGGCAAAGCCGCGCTCCGTCGCTGAGTTGCGGGAGCGATTACTGCAACGACGCGGAACGAGCAAAGCCGTGGTTGAAACCGTGATCGCCAGACTGCGTGAGTACGGTTACCTCGACGACGAGCAGTACGCGTTTAGTTATGCGTCGTCGAAAGTTAAACAGCGCCCTGTAGGACGCCGGCGTCTGGAGCGCGATCTGAAGTTCAAGAAAATCGAGAACAACGTCGCCGCCGGAGCGCTCGAGCTCGTCTATACCGAAACGCCCGAAGAGCAGCTTATCGATCGCGCGATTGAAAAACGCATTCGCCTGCGCGGGCGGCCGAAGGACCGCGCGGAAGCGAAAAAACTGTTCGATCATCTTCTGCGGCAGGGGTTTGCGTTTGATCTGGTGAGCGAGAAAGTGCGATCCGCCACGCATTACACGGATGATCCTGAGGGATGCTAAACTCGAATCGATGATGACTGGTAACGAAATTCGCGAAGCTTTTCTGAAATATTTTGAGGAACACGGGCATACGCGCGTGCGTTCGTCGCCGCTGCTGCCGGCCGACGATCCGACGTTGTT
>JBKPNH010000121.1:0-31126 GCA_046732535.1 Acidobacteriota bacterium | reverse complement strand
TCGGATTGATGATGTTCCCGCAGTCGTCGATGGCGACGAACCGCCTCACTTTGACCTCGCCCGTTCCTTTATCGATGTCCACGACGCAGATGTAACTGCCGAAGGGATACGTAAGGTTCGGCGGATCGTAATAGTTGACGGCTTCGAGCCCGGCCTCCATTCCGGGCGGATGGTTCGTGTAAGCGGCGAGTGAGATCTCCTGGATCGTCTTCGCGCGGTCAGGTGAGCCTTTGACGAAGAATTTTCCGGGTTCCCAATCGAGATCGTCTTCGTGCGCTTCCAGGAGGTACGCGGCGATCTTGCGCGCCTTGTCTTTGATTTTCCGGCAAGCGATTGCACACGCTGCCGCGGCGACCGGTGTGCTGCGGCTTGCGTACGTGCCGAGCCCGTACGGCGCCGTGTCTGTGTCGCCTTCCTCAACCAGAACGCTATCCACAGGAAATCCCAATTCCTCCGCTACGATCTGTGCATATGTTGTTTCGTGTCCCTGACCCTGTGATTTAGTACCGAAGCGAGCGAGAACTTTGCCTGTCGGGTGTACGCGGATCTCAGCACTGTCAAACATCTTCAGCCCGAGAATGTCGAAATGTTTTGACGGACCAGCGCCGACGATCTCCGTAAAACTGCTGATGCCGATGCCCATCAACTCACCGCGTGCGCGTTTCTCCGCCTGCTCCTTGCGCAAATCGGCATATCCGATCTTGTCCATCGCCAACTGCAACGCGCCCGCGTAGTTGCCGCTGTCGTATTCCCAATCAAGCGCCGACTTGTACGGAAACTGCTCGGGCTTGATGAAGTTCTTCATACGAAACTCGGCGGCGTCCATGCCGATCTCGTGGGCCATCACGTCGGCCATGCGCTCGATCGTGTGTACTGCTTCGGTGACGCGGAAGGAACAGCGATACGCGATGCCGCCCGGCGGCTTGTTCGTGTAGACGCCGTCGACTTCGACGTGCGCCGCTTTCAGATCGTATGAACCAGTGCAGACGTGAAAAAGTCCCGCCGGAAACTTCGACGGGTTCGCCGCTGCGTCGGTGTAGCCGTGGTCTGCGATCGTCTTAATACGTATCGCGGTCAGCTTGCCGTCTTTGTTGCCGGCGAGCTCGGCGGTGATGTGATAGTCGCGCGCGAACGAGTCGGCTTGCAGGTTTTCCATCCGGTCTTCGATCCACTTCACCGGCTTGCCCGTGAGCACCGACGCCGCGACCGCGATTACGTAACCCGGATACACCGGCACTTTGCCGCCGAAACCCCCGCCGATGTCAGGCGAGATGATCTGAATCTTCTCTTCCGAAAGCCCCACATGTCCCGCGACGAGCGCAAACACGGTACGGATCGCGTGTGGCGCCTGCGTGGTCATCCAGACGGTCAGCTTTCCTCGCACCTTGTCGAAATGGGCCACGCAGCCGCACGTCTCGATCGACGAAACGTGAATACGCGGAATGTAGATGTCCTCTTTTACGGTGACCTCAGCTTCGGTGAACAACTTGTCGGTTGCTTCGCGATTGCCCCACTCCCAGTGCCAGATGTGATTGTCTTTTTTGTCAGGCTTGTCCGTGCGCAGAACAGGCGCGTCGGGCTCCAGCGCTTTCTTCGGATCGACGACGACGGGCAACGGATCGTAGTCGATCTCGACTGCGTCGACGCCATCGGCGGCGATGTAACGATCTGTCGCCAACACCGCGGCGACTTCCTGCGCCTGGTACATCACCTTGTCGACCGGCAGCACCATCTGCGTGTCAGACATCAACGTCGGCATCCAGTGCAGGTTGTACTTCTCGAGGTCCTTGCCGGTGATCACGGCGAGCACGCCCGGAATCGCCAACGCTTTCGACGTGTCGATGCTGTTGATCTTCGCGTGCGCGTACGGGCTGCGAACGATGTCGAGATAGAGCATGTCAGGCAGCACGACGTCGTCGACGTAGTTGCCCAGGCCGCGAAGGAAACGCGGATCCTCTTTCCGTTTGACGGAGTGGCCCATGCCACCGATTTCAGGGGACGTTTTTGGCGCCATTACGATGCACCTCCGTTTTCGCGCATCTTTTGCGCGGCGTATTGATATGCCTTCACGATGTTGACGTAGCCCGTGCAGCGGCACAGGTTGCCGGAGATCGCGTGGCGGATTTCGTCGTCAGTCGGGTTGTTGTTTTCGCCGAGAAAGGCGACGCCGGTCATCAGCATGCCGGGAGTGCAGTAGCCGCATTGCAGGCCGTGCTCCTGGAAGAAGCCGTCCTGAAGTGGATGAAGCTTGCCGTCCTGCTCGAGTCCTTCGACGGTCATGATCTTTCGTCCGTCAGCTTGAACGGCAAAGGCCGTGCACGACTTAATGGCGCGGCCGTCCATGACGACTGTGCACGCGCCGCAGTGACTCGTGTCGCAGCCGATGTGCGTTCCGGTGAGACGCAGGTTCTCGCGCAGGAAGTGGACCAGCAACAGGCGCGGTTCGATCTGGGCGGTACGATCGACTCCGTTGACGTTTACATTAATGGCGACTTTATCCATGCGCTTAAGCGCCTCCTTTCGCGCGGTCGAGCGCTCGCGTCAGTGCGCGGGCGGTAAGTACGCGGACGAGATCGCGTTTGTAATCGGCCGAGCCGCGGATGTCGTCGGTTGGTTGTGATTCAGAGGCGGCGGTTTCACTGGCTTGTTTGATAGTCGCTTCGTCCAGCGTCTTGCCCGCGAGAAACGCTTCTGTTTTGGTGGCTTTGATCGGAGTCATTCCGACGTTGGTCAGGCCGACGCCCGCTTTCGCGCAATTGCCTGCATCGTCGAGTGTGATCTGCGCCGCGACGCCGGCCGTTGCGAAGTCGCCGACTTTTCGTTCGAGTTTCAGATACGCGCCGCCACTCTTCGGCGGTGGAAGCGGGATCTTTATTTCCGTCAGTATCTCTTCAGGCTCGAGGGCGGTCGTGAAGAGGCCCGGGAAGAAGTCCGCGATCGGGATTTCGCGCTGGCCTTTTGGTCCGGTGGCGACTACGGTAGCACCGAGCGCTAACATCGTCGCCGGATGATCGTTCGCGGGATCGCCGTGGGCGAGATTGCCGCAGACGGTCGCCTGGCTTCTCACGAGTGGATCGGCGATGAACTTCGCTGTGTCGGCGAGTATGGGCAGCTTGGTTTTAATGACTTCCGATGTCTCGAGTTGATGTTCGCGAGCGAGGGCGCCGATTCTTAGATGACCGTCGCTTTCGGAGATGTAGTCGAGGCCGGGAATGCGATTGATATCGACAATGTGTTGCGGGGATAAGATCCTTAACTTCATCATCGGAATCAGGCTTTGGCCGCCGGACAGCAACTTTGCTTCAGGGCCGAGTCTCTGAAGCAGCGCGATTGCTTCGTCAAGCGTACGAGGAGAGAAGTATTCAAAGCTCCGAGGTATCATGGATCTTCACCTTCCTACATCGGAATCAAATTTTTCGTGCGTTCAAACGGGAAGGGCTTGATGATACGGGGGCGTCGTCGGAATCGTCAATATTGGACCATGGTTCGTGTTAAGTTTGGGCAGGGAGGGCAGCAATGGGTTTTAAGATAGCGGAACGTTTTGAAGTGCAAGCTCCGGTAGAGCGTGTTTGGAAGTATTTGATCGATCCGGCGAGTGTTGTGCAGTGTCTGCCGGGGGCGGAGTTGCTGGAGACACAGGACGATCGCAATTTTCTTGGCGCCATAAAAGTGAAAGTCGGGCCGTTGTCGATGTCTTACAAGGGCAAGGCCAGTTTTACTGAAGTGAACGACGAGACGCATACGGTGCGAATGGTGGGCGAGGCGCGTGAGGTTGGGGGTTCGGGTTCGACGAAAGTGACGATGGTCAGCGTCGTTACAGCGCTGGAAGGCGGCGGCTCGGAAGTCTCGGTCGACTCCGAGATCAACCTGGTCGGCCGTATCGTCCAATTCGGCCGCGGCATGATCGAGGAAGTGTCGCGCCAGATGTTCCGTCAGTTTGCGACGTGTGTGAAGAGCCGCCTGGAAACTCCCGAGGATTCTCCGTCTCCGAATCAAACTACTGAAACCATATCCGAAGAGCCGAGTTCGCCTCCTGCACAGACCAAGGCGGCGCCGGAAGCTAAAGCCGTCGACGCCGCCTCTCTGGGTTTCAGTGCCCTGTGGGCCATCATCGCCCGCTTTTTCAGGCGCCTGACCGGTAAGACCGAAGAGATCAAGTCGTAAACTCAGCCGCAGCACTTGCCGGGCTTGGGCCACTTGCGAGCGTTCGCTCGTACGTCGTTGAGGAATGCGTCTTTACTCTTGCCCTTTGTCTCGACAGCCCCCGGGTCCTCCGCTCTGCCATGTGATCTGACGCCTGAACTGTCTTCAATGTCGAACATGCCCTGGGGTCCGCCCGATAGGAAAAACACGGAGGGCAGGGCAGCCTCGGTCGTAAGGAACAGAGTATACGCGTGTCCAATGTGAGGTTGCTGGAACGCTGGCGTCAGTTGTTCAGCACTGGTGCCGTCTTCAAAATAAAAGCGGCCGCCAGGAATGGTGACGGTGATCGTTTTGGCTTGTTTGAGGTTCCCTTTGATGAGTTCCTCAATCGTGACCTCATAGTCTGTGAAGATCAGTTTACTATCAGGGATACGCGCCTTGTGACATGCGAAAGGATCTTAATGGAGGAAAGAAAAATGAGGAAGCGATGCAGTTGAGCTTTTCCCCTAACCGGAAAAGTGATTATCCCTGCATCGCTGGACCACGCGAGCGATTAATTGCTGTCGAGATCTTCGCGGCACATTTCCTGAAAGCGCTTCTGGTCCTCACGGCAGCGTTCGTTGTTTGCGCCGAGATCGGCTCGGCAGTCCTTTATTAGTTCGTTGCGCAGTTCTTCACACTGTGAACGGCAGGAGCCCTGGAAGCCCAGCACAAAAAACAGCAACGGTGCGGCAAGTATGAAAGCCAATCGTTTCTTCATTTTCTTCTCCTTAGTTATATAACTACCCAAAGAGAAGAAGTTGCCGACGGCGACGCGATATTACTATTGGCCCAGAAATAAATTTCACTCGTCCCGCATGCTGCGGAAGGTGATTGAATAGCGGAGTGACTCGACCCTGGCAATGCTGTGTTCCCACAGCGATCGCGCTGGACCACTCAAGTGGTAGGCGGAGCGTGGTTCGGCGTGAAGGTTTGCGCGGTCCCACGTGTCGCCGGTCTTGCGTCTGAAGCGCAGTGTGCACGGGGCGAGAAGCGATACTCCGACGACCTCTCCGAAAACAGCCTTGTCGCGGTGCCAACCGATTCCTGCGCCGGACGCATATTCCGTGACGAGCACCTGCTGCAGCTTGTTCGCGTCCAAACCGGAAAACTCACCCGCGAGCTTGCGCAAACCGAGCAGGTAATCGGGAATGTCCTCCGCCTTCTGCAATCGCTGCGAAGAGAAATCGTATTTCCAACCGAAGGAAACCACCCGGCGCTTGCCAACGTAACCGTGAAACTCAAACTCCCGGAACGGCAGCTCGCTCACACGCGCGACGAGCGTTCGTTCCTCAGCAGCGCCGATCAGCGACGGCTGGTAGCGCAGTCCTTCGGGCAACGTCTTATCTGTGTGTTTGTTCAAGAAGTCGAGCTGCACCTTTATTCTCCACGCGAATACGAACGCAAGCAGCACGCCGTCAGGAAGTGGAACATTTTCATGGACTGTTCCGTAACATCACCAGCAAATTCAACTGCAAACCTTAATCATGCAAAGGAGAACGCGTGAAGCTATTACTAACACCTGTCGCCGCGCTCTGTTTGTGGTTATCCGCGTCAGCATCTGACTGGCCTCAATGGCGCGGTCCCGAACGCAACGGAACATCGAAGGAAGTCGGCCTTCTCAAGCAATGGCCGGCGGGTGGACCCAAACTCCTCTGGCAGGTGAACGATCTCGGCGACGGCTATTCAACGCCCGTTGTCGTCGGAAACCGGATCTACCTGATGAGCAATCGCGGCATGGACAACGAATTTGTCCAGGCGCTGTCGGCCCAGGATGGAAAGGTGATCTGGACAGTGCGCGTCGGCAACGTCGGCAATCCGAACCAACAGCCGAATTACGCCAAAGCGCGATCCACGCCGACTGTCGACGGAGACCTCATCTACGCACTCGGCTCCGATGGCGATCTCGCATGTCTCGAAGCAAAGAGCGGCAAGGTTCGTTGGATAAAGAACCTTCGCAAGGAATTTGGCGGACAGCCGGGCGAGTGGGCTTACGCGGAGTCTCCGCTGATTGATGGAGACCTCGTCGTCGTCACGCCTGGCGGCGCGCAGGCGACGATGGCGGCTCTTAATAAGAAGACAGGCGACGTGATCTGGAAATCGGCGATACCGGGTGGCGATCCCGCCGCGTATGCGTCGCCGATCGTGGTCCACGCCGCGGGACGAAAGCAGTACGTGCAGTTCCTGACGAAAGGCATCGTCGGCGTTGACGCGAAGACGGGGCAGTTTCTCTGGCGCTACTCCGAAGCAGCAAAAGGACCAGCGCAATTCTTCACTCCGGTTGCGCGCGGCGAGTACGTTTACGGCGGAGCGCTCAGTGTCGGCGGCGGATTGGTTAAATTAAAACCGAACGCAGGCGGAGTCGCTGCCGAGCAGGTTTATTTCATACGCGGCCTTCCGAATGGAATCGGTGGAGCGGTCGTGGTCGGCGAACATATTTACGGGACGGAAGTTGGCGGGAAATTGGTCGCAGCCGACTTCCTGACCGGAAAAGTTGCATGGCAAGCTGACAGTTTGGGCATGGGCTCAATCGCTGCTGCCGATGGGTTGTTGTATCTCCACGGAACAAACGGCGATCTCGCACTAATAGAAGCAACACCCGAAGGCTATCGCGAGAAGGGCCGCTTCACTCCGCCGGCTCAACCGCCGAAGAAACAGGTGGGCCAATATCCGGAGAGTGCTTATGCCTATCCGGTCATCGCCAACGGCACGCTTTACATTCGCGATCTCGGCACGATGTGGGCGTGGGACATCAAAGGGCGAAAGTGAACGGCGGGAAAAACAGGAAGGGCGGGCTTCAAATTTCGAAGTCCGCCCGTTGACGTTACGTTAGTTTACGTTCAGGTAGTTAAGGGTCGAATTAGTAACCCCGATAACCATCCGTGTAACCGTTCACAAAACCCTGCCGGAAATACTGCCGGTACAGCTCTTTATTTCCAAACCGCGACTGGTAGTCGGTATTCGCATTCCGATAGTCTTCCTCGTCGCGATAGTCGAACCGATCGTTGTTGTTACGATCCTTGCGGCCTTCCTTGATGCCTTCGTTGTAGCCGGCATTCAAAGCTGTCTGCCGAGCATCAAAAGAACCACCACCATACCGCCAATTATCATCCCCGCGCCGGCCGTACCGGTCATACTCACGCTCACGCTCACGTCTGCGCTGTTCACGTTCCCATTCACGTTGCCGGCGAATCTGTTCACGCTGCCAGTCGCGATCTTGCCATTGCGCCTGGGCCACCGAACTCGCCGACGTTAACCCAATACCAAGAAGGAGAGATAAACCCAAGACACTTGCGAACAATTTTTTCTTCAGCAACATAGTTTTCATGACAGTCTCCTTTGCACTGGTAGTAGAGCAATCACGGTGCCACTACGCTAACTGTTACACCTTCGAACTTTTCGCCGTATTCGTGAGGTAGTGATGACAACGTTGTGACAAGTAGATAGCGCAGTCGCTAAAAATAAACTATTTCGTCAATCGATATACGAAATCGAAAGTCAAAATGCGAACGAAGTGAATGCAATGTTAGCGAACGCCCTCAGTCGTTATGCGCAGTCTCAACCGCGGCCGAGCATTTCTTTTCCGACGTCGAATGCTTCCGCAACGATCCTGGTCCAGACTTGCACGCCGTTGTCGCCGTTGGTGAAGACCACTAATCCTCGTTGCGATTTGGGGAAGAGAATCACGACTGTGCTAACACCGGGGTCGCTGCCCGTGTGCAACAGTGCGTACTCGCCGTTACTCAGGTCAGGCATCAGCATCCAACCCAAACCGAAGAACAGGTTCTTGCCGCTCGGGTACGGGACGTGAGGCCGAACCATTTCTTCGAAAACCGGCCGCGAGAGCCCTCGTCCTTGCATCACGTTGATACCGAAGCGCGCGTAGTCTTCGATAGTTGTCAGCATGAGGTCCGCTGCGTTCGGGGACGTGTTCTTATGAATATCGTATGGCTTGCCGTCTTTATTGTGGGCGACGGCGAACTTCGACTCGTCAATCGATTCGTCCCAAAAGAAACGCGTGTTCTTCATTCCGTACAACTGGAAGAGTCGCTTCTTTGCGATTTGGTCGAGCGGCTGTTTGAATCGTTTCTCCAACGCGCGGCGCAGATACTCGAGACCTTCTCCGGAGTAGTTCACTTTCGTGCCGGGATCGGAAATGAACTTCAGTTTGTTGGCGGCGTTCAGCGAGCGCCAATTCTCAAAGCCTGACTGATGTGTCAGCACGTGACGCGTGGTTAGTTTCAGGTGACGCGGGTCGTCCTGAACGTCAGGGTCGACCCAGTAATTAGCAAGCGGTTCGTCGAGGTTCCATTCGCCTCTGCTCACGAGGATCAGGGTTAAGACCTCGACGACGGGTTTGGTCAGTGAAGCGACTTGAAAGATCGTGTCCGACGGCGAAAGTGCAGCCGCGGGCTGCCCTTTCTTGAGCTCGCCGAACACCTTCGCGTATTTGAGCTTGCCGTTTTCAATAACGCCGACGCCGGCAGCGGGAACGTTCGTCTCTTTCAACCAGGCAGGGATCTTCTGTTCGAATCCGAGGTTGACTGTTTGTGCCGGAGTTTCGGTGGCGATTAGAAGAAGCGTGATCAGGAGCACGCAGCAGCGGGTTTTCGTTTGCGAGTCGCGCATACGCGTTAGACGTTTCGCGTCGTCGCGGTGTTAACAAGCCTGCTTCATGGCCTGACGTCTAACTGCGCGGATAACCCAGATCGTTCAGGTTCGCTTTGATCTCGTCGATGACGGCGGAGTCTTCGATCGTCGGCGGAATGACGTACGGAACGCCGTCAGCCATCTTCTTTATCGTGCCTCGTACGATCTTACCGGAACGAGTCTTGGGAAGTCGGTTTACGATGGTCGCGATCTTGAACGAAGCAACCGCTCCGATCTTCTCCCGCACCAACTGAACCAACTCGGCGACAATCTCTTGTTCGGCTCTTTCAACTCCTCGTTTCAAGACGACCAACCCAAGCGGGACTTCACCCTTGAGCTCGTCGGCAACGCCGATCACCGCGCACTCAGCAATATCCGCATGCGCAGCCAGCACTTCCTCCAATGCGCCGGTCGATAAACGATGTCCCGCAACATTAATGATGTCGTCCGTGCGGCTCATGATCCACAGATAGCCATCTTCGTCTATGTAACCAGCATCGGCCGTCTTGTAATAGCCGGGATACGAATCCAAATACGACTCGACGAACGCGGCGTCGTTATTCCACAGCGTCGGCAGACAGCCGGGCGGCAAAGGAAGTTTGATCGCAATGTTGCCGATTCGGTGATCGCGTATCTCCGAACCTTCATCATCGAGCACGCGAACGTCATAACCCGGCACCGGCTTGCCACAGGAGCCAGGCTTCACAGGCAGCAACTCCAGTCCGGCGCAATTCGCCCCGATGGGCCAACCGGTTTCTGTCTGCCACCAGTGATCGATAACCGGCACGCCCAGTTGTCTCTCCGCCCACGCGAGCGTATCCGGATCACAACGCTCGCCGGCCAAAAACAACGAGCGGAACTGGCTGAGATCGTATTGGCGGAGATAGTCGCCCGCATGGTCCTCGCGTTTGATGGCGCGAAAGGCAGTGGGCGCGGTAAAGAGGACACGCACATTGTGTTGCGAAATCACGCGCCAGAAAGCGCCGGGATCCGGCGTGCCTACTGGTTTGCCTTCGTAAAGAATCGTTGTGTTTCCCTGCAGCAGCGGCCCGTAAACGATATACGAGTGGCCCACGGCCCAACCGAGATCGGACGCGGCCCAGAAGACCTCACCGGGCTCGACGCCGTAGATGTTTTTCATGCTCCACTTGAGCGCCACGAGATGACCGCCGTTGTCGCGCACGACGCCCTTCGGAATGCCCGTCGTGCCGGAGGTGTAAAGAATGTAAAGCGGATCGGTAGCAGCTACCGGTACGCAGTCCGCCGGTTCGGCGGCTGCAAGCGCGTCATGCCAGTCGACGTCACGGCCGGCGATTAGTTCCGCTTTGACCTGCGGTCTTTGCAGGATGATGCAACGCTGCGGTTTGTGCTTCGCGGAGTCGATCGCTCGGTCGAGCATCGGCTTGTAAGCGATCGGGCGGTTCACTTCGATGCCGCAGGACGCGGAGACAATCGCTTTCGGACGTGCGTCGTTGATGCGAGTGGCCAACTCGTCGGCCGCGAAGCCGCCAAAGACGACGGAATGGATCGCGCCGATGCGCGTGCAGGCCAGCATCGCAATCACTGCCTCGGCCACCATCGGCATGTAGATGATCACGCGATCGCCTTTTTCGACGGCCTCGCGGCGAAGCGCCCCGGCGAACATCGCCACTTCGTTAAGCAGCTCGCGATAGGTATAGGACTTAACGACGCCCGTTACCGGACTGTCGTAGATCAGAGCGGGTTGTTCTGCCCGGCCGTTTTCGACGTGCGTATCGAGCAGGTTGTAGCAGGTGTTAACGAGCGCACCGGAAAACCAGCGATAGAACGGAGCGTTTGAAGAGTCTAAGATCTTGTCCCACCGTTTATACCAGTGAACAGACTCTGCGGCCTGCGCCCAAAAGCCTTCCGGATCTTTCAGCCATCGGTTGTACGCCGCTTCGTAAGCTCCGCGCATATGCCTTGTCTTATACACCAAAAGATCGAGTCAGGTTAAAGACACTTCTTCGCGAAAGTTTCTTGACTGAGGGCTGGTCTACTGCGCGCAAAAGAGGCGGGCTATGCAAGTAACTGTTTGCAACAAATGTGGAGCGAAGAACCGAATCGAAGAATCAAGACTGGCGAAGAGCGAGGCGAAGTGCGGCCGCTGTGGAGAAACGCTCGTGGCCGCTCGCGCTGACGAGGAGCCTAAGCCGATAACCATTACGGACCAGACTTTCGAACGCCAGGTGTTGCAAGCGAGAGGACGTCCGATCCTGGTTGATTGTTGGGCGCCGTGGTGCCGTCCCTGTTTGATGATCGCTCCGACGCTCGACAGGCTCGCCGCCGAATCACAAGGCGAATACGTGATCGCCAAACTGAACATCGACGAAAACCCGCAAACCGCTTCGCGTTTTCAGATCGCCAGCATCCCGACCATGCTGCTTTTCAAAGACGGCCAGTTGATCGATCGCCTTATCGGTCTCCAGCCGCGGCAAGCGATTGCCGACCGTCTCCGTGTTGCTGCCAGGTCCGCGGCGTAATCACGCCGCGTTTTTCGCGGTGCCAACTTAATGCTTTAAGAATCGTTTCCTGAACGAAAACAGCAGTCCTGCTCCTGAAGTCAACAGCAACACACTCGCCGGTTCAGGTACAGCCGAAACATCCGCAGTCACAGGTACGGTGGCGTTGGTGTTCGGAATTGTAAAATTCTGGAACGTGAAAACGATAAAGGTGAAGCTGGCAGGGTTTGGACCTATCGGAATGGAGCCCCAATTAGTATTAAAGGGCAGGAAATTCAACGACGTTCCACCACCGAACGCAATCAAATTAATTCCGGTTCCACCGACGCTCGGCGATGTCTGGGAAATCCCCAGGCTCAACGTTACCAGCGGGAAATTCGGGTTAGAAGGCGTGGGAAAAACGAATCCTGAGCCACTCGCCACCACCTGAATCTGACCGAGTGTTACCGGCTGTGATGCTCCGCTGACCACCATCGTGGTGTTTACGCCTGTGAAGGTCAGTTGCACGGTGTTTCCGCCCGAACCAAAGACAACGGAATTGGTGCCGGAGCCGGTACAGAGCGTGCAATTGAAAGTGCCGTTCGTAGTGAATGAAGTGTTGAACCCTAGTTCTCCATTCGGAAGAATAACGAATGGGTCTGCCTGGGTTGTGATCGCTGCAAAGAGACAAAACAAAGCTGAGAAAAGTAGCCTGCGCATCGAAGTTTCCTCCTCCTTGATCTGGGCCGAAGGGGGTCGGGATTTTGGGGTTTGCGAAGTCTAATCGGGAAGGCCCGTTCAGGTCAATGTCTGCGAGCACGTTCGCGAGTGACGCGGCTGGATCTGGAGTACGGAACTAGGCGCGAGGGGTCTACTTTCAACTCGCAGGTTACGCTCGTTAGAGCCGGATACTTCTTCAAGAGCAGCGACGTGATCTGTTTGTTTACGATCTCCCAGTAGTCGTTCTCATTTGGGTAGTTCGTCAGCAGCGTCTCCACGTCTTTAGCCAACCAGCGGAAGTCAGGGTAGTCGGAACTCGCTATGTTCGGCACGTAGCGAAACGAAATCGAAATGTTGAGCGTGTTCGTTTCAGTTTGATGGTCGATTTTAAAATCCTTGATTAGAAACGAAAACTCTTCGATTGGTGCGTCGGGTTTCGCCTGCCTTTGCTGTGGATAGACCACCACCACGCTTGAAAACAACAGAACAATCCCAAGCGTGGTGGCCAGTAGTTGTTTCATAGAAGTTTATCCTTTATCGAGGGTCGGACCATTACCGAGCGACAAGGATAACAACTTCTGTCAATCAGAACGCAAACTTAACCTCACGCCGCGAGCCGACGAGTGGAATCGCCACACGCGGGCTTCGCGTTTTCTTGTCGTCGTCGAAGATACTCACCGTGGTTATAACAGGACTACCGAGGTTCGCGTTCGACGGATTACTTAACGTTACGCTGAATGTTTCACTTGACTCCTTCGTAGTGTCGTTGGTGATCGACAGGTTGAGACTCTTCGACGACTCACCCGCCGCAAAGGTGAATGTTCCAGAAGCGGCGGTGTAGTCGCTGCCGCTGGAAGCACTCGCATTCGAAGTGGCGTATTGCACGGTTGCACTCGTGGAAATATTGCCCGTACGAGTCACAGTGATCGTCACCGAACCAGCATCTTCATTGACGCTATAGGACGATGCGCTGAATTGAACCACGCCGGCGGGCGTCGGCGTCGGAGTTGGCGTCGGAGTAGGCGTCGGAGTTGGTGTGGGGGTCGGTGTGGGGGTTGGGGTCGACGTAGGAGTGGGAGTTGGCGTTGGGGTCGGAGTCGGAGTAGGCGTCGGTCCAGTGCCTCCTTGTGCGGCGTTCAAGGCATTAATATCGCAACCGAGATCTTTACCGTCCGTGCCCGCCAACTTATACGCGGCGTTGACGACTTGAAACGTTGAATCAAGCACTCCGCTGATCGACGACGGATAGAAATTGCTCGCTGGATAAATCGACGATGACGCCCCGGCGATCAAATTCTTTTGAAACACCATTCCCGGCGTGTAGTTCGCAAACGCCGTATTTCCTTCGCCCATCCCGTCACCAAAGAATCCGTAACCAGAACGCGCGGTGATGTTGTTCGTGTAAACGAACCCGATTGACGGCTCACCATAAAGGGCCGTCACGTTGCCGTCCTGAAAGTGCGTATTGTGATCGAGCTTGACGTTGTAGAAACCGGATATCGTGAGAAAACGGTTCGCGATGCCGGTGAACAAATTGTTTGCGATTACGAGGTTGTTACCGCGGCCCGACTGATTCGGATAGTCACTACCCAGTAACTGAAACGCCTGTTCCGTATTCTTCACCGTGTTGTTTGTAAAGCTGATGTTCTCCACGGTCGCCCACGGCGCTCGCCCATCCTCGCTGCGCACGGTGAAGAGAACTGCGTAACCAATCTGCGCGTCGGTCCAGGAGTTTTCGAACAGGTTGCCGTCGACGCTCACGTTGCGTGCGTTCTTGAACTCCAAAAGATTTTTTATGCTCCAGTGAATGCCCGCGTAAGTTGGGTGGCCCACCTTCCACGATAGCGGCTTGAAAAAGTAGTTGCGCCGGATCTCGATGTTGGATGGGATGACGTTCGCGATCGCCGGCGTCGCACCGCCAAACATCACGTTTTCCCCTGCGGCTTCCAGGTAGTTGTTGATGATCTGGTAAGGCCCGGGGCCGTTCCAGCCGCAGATGGCCTGCGTGTCGAAGCCGGCGCCGTGTATGTCGGAGATGTAGGAGTTGAGTATCGACGTCTCCGCGGTATTAAGACTGATGCCGCGCTGGACGGTCTGGGTCGAAAACCCGTGGATCCACAAACGATCCAATATCAGATGATGCGGCACGTTTGAGAGATCCGTCTGCTTATCGTCGCCCAGCCGGATGAGATCGTAAACGAGATCCGTCGCACTGAATGTGGATATCTCGAGTCCGATCAACTTGTAGTGATGGGCGCCCGTGGCGGTCGCGATGATCGGATCGCCGCCAACGTTCGACCGCAGTATCGCAAGCAGTCCGTTTTGCGACGGCGAGACTCTTCCGGTAATTTCGGCGGCCCGCGACGACTGGATCGTTATATAGGCGTCGCCTGCTTTCTTCGGCAGTATGAAAGGACCGCGGTAGGTAGCGCCGGCTGTCAGGACGATCGTGTCGCCCGGAGCGGCCGTGTTGATGGCGGCTTGCAGATCACCTCCAGCGGGAACTGCGATAGTTGCCGCGAGCGTGGTTGACGCAAATGTGAATAAAGTTAAAAGAACAGCAAAGACACTAATTCTCAGGGAAACGAAGGGGGCTGGGACAGCACAGACTTGGGAGATGGACATTTATGCTCCGTCGAATGAATACAGGAATAGGTAGAGCTATCTTCATCATCAGTACATCGGGTTATCGGGATTATGTATTTTGGTTCAGAAGGAACTTACGGCAAGTCGTAGACTTGCTTGCACTTGAACGCGGAGAGACTACAGGAATGCCTAGGCGGATCGGGTTGCGGGTTTGTTACAAAATTGTTGCTGAACACAAATCCGTGAAAACAGTTGGGAGTGAGGCCCAATCTGTGTCTACGGTGTTGCCGTCTTCTTATGTTGGAGTACGTTACACGCTTCGACCACGGTGGTTGGATCGACGGCGACGTTTCCTTCGTCGATGTGGCGAATGATGCCTTCTTTATCTATCAGGAACGTGGCGCGGTTGCCGAAACCCTGCTCCTCGTTGAAGACGCCATAGGACTTGACGACGGTGCGTTTGAAATCGCTGAGAATGGGAAACGTGATCTCGATTTGTTTTGCAAACTCGCGGTTGGCGGGAATGCTGTCTACGCTCATGCCGAAAACCTGGGTCTCGTTGGATTCGAATTTGGCGATATCAGCCTGATACGCCTTCAACTCCTTCGTTCAACCACCGGTGAACGCCAGCACGTAAATCGCAAGCACGACGTTCTTCTTGCCTTTGAAATCGCTGAGCTTGTAGGTCTTTCCGTCGGTGGCTCGAAGCGTGAAGTCAGGCGCTGCGTCGCCGACCTTCAAGTGTGTTTTAGGAGGGGGCGTTTGTTGGGCCAGCGCGACGGCGTTAAGCACAACGAGCAGGCCGAGGGACATTAACAATCTTCTGTACATTGATTAGGCCTCCAGGACTAGACCGAGTCATCATCTAATTCGCGAAGTCGAATTTAGGCACAAATTTCGAGGTAGTCAAGCGTCTCACCAGCCCGTTCCCGCAATTTCTTCTCATCCGCGACAACCATTTGTGATTTCAGGGACTAAAGATCGGCTCTATACGATCGAATGATGGAGGGAATATATGTCGCAGGCTGAGGATTTCGAAAAATTCAAGGAGCTGATTAAAGACATTGATTTGTGCATGTTGACCACTGTAGACGAAAGCGATGATCTGCACAGCCGTCCAATGTCACTCAACGCCGACGTTGACGAAGACGGGAATCTCTGGTTTTTTACGTCGTCCAATTCACACAAAGCGAGCGAGATCGAGCGCATTCCGAACGTGAACGTCAGCTTTATCGACACCCGTAAACAACATTACGTCTCGGTATCAGGTGTGGCCGAGCTCGTACGCGATAGAGAAAAGATCAAGCAGCTTTGGAAACCAGTGCTCAAGGCGTGGTTCCCGGATGGGCCTGAGCAGACTGACGTTGCACTGCTCAGGGTCAAGATGAAGAAAGCGGAATACTGGGACGGGCCGTCGAGCACGATTGCTCAGGCAATTAGTTTTGTGTCCGCCATTCTCACCGGCAAGCAAGTCGAGATGGGCGAGAACAAGAAACTAAACAACATAAGCTAATTAGTGTGCGAGGCGACAAGAGTGTTCTTCTCGTCAGCTTCGTAAATCGGAACGGCCGGCGTGACGCTTTCAACTTCCAGGATCATCTGGGTCGTTTGAATCACGGTGTCTGGATTGAGCGACATCGACGTGATCCCTTTCTCCACCAGGAACCGGGCGAACTCCGGATAGTCTGAAGGCGCCTGGCCGCAGATTCCGATCTTCTTTCCGGCGCGATGCGCCGCGGCAATCGCCATCTCGACCATTTTCTCAACGGCGCCATCCCGTTCGTCGAAAAGATGCGCAACCATTTCGGAATCGCGATCGAGTCCGAGCGTCAGTTGCGTCAGGTCGTTGGACCCAATGGAGTAGCCGTCGAAGATACGCAGGAACTCGTCGGCGAATACGACGTTCGCCGGCAGTTCGCACATCGCGTAGATCTCGAGATCGTGCTCACCTTGTTTCAGCCCGTAGTCAGCCATCAACGCGATCACGCGCCGGCCTTCTTCCACTGTGCGGCAGAAGGGAATCATCGCTTTGACGTTACGCAGTCCCATGTCTTCACGGACTCGTTGTAATGCCAAACACTCGAGATGGAACCCTTCGCGATAACGCTCGTCGTAGTAACGCGAAGCGCCGCGAAAACCAAGCATCGGATTCTCTTCAGTCGGCTCAAATTCCTGCCCACCGACAAGCATCGCATATTCGTTCGACTTGAAGTCTGACATACGCACAATCACCGGATGCGGATAGAAAGCGGCGGCGATCCGCCCGATGCCTTCCGCCAGACGCCGCACAAAAAAATCGCGCGGATCTTCTTCGCCGATACGACGCTCGATCTCGCGCACGACTTCCGGATTTTCCAGGTGCGGATAGCGAACCAGCGCCATCGGGTGAATGCCGATGTGGTTGTTGATAATGAACTCCAGCCTGGCAAGTCCGACTCCGTCGTTCGGCAACGCGGAAAGCACAAAAGCATGGTCCGGATCGCCGACGTTCATCATCACCTTCGTTCGCGGCCTGTTCTCCTTGCCGACGACACGCTTCTCAACTGAGAAGTCGATCAGTCCTTCGTAAACACTGCCGCGAGCACCTTCGGCGCAACAAACCGTCACGTCCATTCCCGACTTCAACACCTTCGTCGCGTTTCCCGTGCCGACGATGCACGGCAGTCCCAACTCGCGGCTCACAATGGCGCTATGACACGTGCGACCGCCGCGATCAGTAACGATCGCAGCCGCTTTTTTCATGATCGGTTCCCACGCGGGATCGGTCATCGAGGTCACCAAAACGGCGCCTACCTTGAATTGCGTGAGCTGATCGGGATCGGCCAACACATGGACCTGGCTCTGGCTGATCCGTTCGCCTACGGCGATCCCCGTTACCAGCGGCGCGCTATGCTCGCCGGTGAGTTTGTGGATCTCGATGTAGTTGTCATGGTTTGTCGCATGAACTGTTTCGGGTCGAGCCTGGAGTATGAAGAGCTCGCCCGTAATACCATCCTTCGCCCATTCAATATCCATTGGAGTGGACCGGCCCGCGAGGTTGGAATAGTGCTCTTCGATCATGCACGCCCACTGCGCGAGTTGCAGCACTTCATAGTCACTGAGACAAAACCTTTGGCGTTGAGCCTCGACGACGTCTCGAGTGCGAGTGCCTTTGCCGTCGAGGCCATAAACCATCTTTACTTCTTTAGTGCCGATATGGCGGCTGACGATCGGGCGTGCGCCGGTAGCCAGGGTCGGCTTGAAAACGATCCACTCATCCGGCGTGGCCATCCCTTGAACGATGGCTTCTCCCAGGCCCCACGCGCCGTTGATGACGACGACGTCGCGAAAACCCGATTCGGTATCGAGCGTAAACATCACACCCGAACACGCCTGATCTGAACGGACCATCGGTTGCACGCCGATCGCGAGCGACACATCGAAATGATCGAATCCGCGGCTGGCGCGGTATGAAATGGCGCGGTCGGTCCAAAGCGAAGCGAAGCATCTGTGACAGGCCTCGATTAGTCGCTCTTCACCTCGGACGTTGAGGATCGTGTCCTGCTGGCCTGCAAATGATGCCTCCGGAAGATCTTCAGCGGTCGCAGACGAGCGCACGGCCACTTCACAACTGGCCCTGGTCCGCTCGCAAAGACGTCGATAGGCGCCGACAATCGCCTCATGTACTTCGCGTGGCAATGGAGTGTCGAGCATTAGCGCGCGCGCCTCGCGTCCGGCCTTGTTCAGGGCTTTCAAGTCTTCATACTCGAGCCCGTTCATCAGCTCACGCAGACGCTGGCCGAGACCGTCAGTCTCGAGCAGGAGGCGATACGCCTCGCGGGTCGTAGCGAAGCCGTCAACCGCACGTACTCCTCTCGGCGCCAACGTACGAAATAGTTCGCCCAGACTGGCGCATTTACCTCCTACCAGCTCGACATCGCCGGCTCCGACCTGGTCCAGATCCAGCACAAGAGGCGTCGCGTTTTGTATCATCTTCACTCCCTCCGGTTCGTCCAATTACGTCGATGTAGTTACTGCATGAGAAGAACACACGACAGGGCTTGAGCATTGGGGCCAAACAGCCTATGTATCTTGTCTCATGAATGTAAGTACTTTTTTATTCTTTTTGGTGTCTTAGACCACGCGAACTTTTGTCCGGTCGTCCGCCAAAACTCGGCTGCTAACGCGTAGCGTTAACGACACGTCTAATGAGTCGAATAAGACTATTAATAGCTGTGTTCCTGATTCTTTATAATGAGAGTTGCGACTTGGATTGATAAATCTCACTTGTCGGAGGGATTCAATGAAGACGAGAATCACGTGCGCGTCCTTGCTGTTAACGCTTGCCTGCGTCTGTGCCTCGGCGCAGGTGAAAAGCAAACCGCCGCTTGTTGAAATACCGTTTGAGTTTTACCGCAACGAGATCATTCTCCAGGTGAAGATCAACGGAAAAGGTCCTTTCAACATGATGCTCGATACCGGCACTGATCCATCCGCTATCGATCTTGCGACTGCTAAAGGACTGGGTGTCGAACTGATCCCACTTGGCAAGCCGGTTACTGGCGGTGGAACGGAAGTGAATTTGCCGTATGGGGCCGAGTTGGCGCTCGTCGACCTTGGTGGTGGCTTCACTGTTAAGAACCTTGAAGCGCTGGCGCTCAATCTGTCGAAAGTAGCTGAGCGTTTTGGAAAGCCGTTGCATGGAGTACTCGGACACAGCTTACTGAACGGCCGCGTCGTTCAGATCGATTATGCGAAGAGTATCGTACGGTTCTATTCGGCGTCGCCGTTTGTTAAAGGAGCCAATCAAGCGAATACAGCGACGCGGACGGTCCTGTCGTTCCGATACGTCGACAATGTTCTGATCGATGACGTGTTGGTAAACGGGAAGAAGGTCGTAGCCAACTTAGATACAGGATCGAATGGAAGTTTCAATCTCACGCCGGCTGCGGTTTCTTACCTGGGACTGGAAGAAGAAGTCAGCCGCGCGAAAGCTACGACGGGCGTTGGCTACAACGGAGTCGCGGAGAACAGGGAAGGCAAGGTCAACAACGTCACGATCGGCGGGATCTCCGTCGATGCTCCGGACGTCGTCTTTTTTGGCAAAGGAACAGGGCGGGACAAAAAGCCCTGGGGCTTAAATATCGGTAACGTGTTTTTGAAAGACTTCATCCTGACCATTGATTACCGTAAGAAGCTGCTCATACTCGAGAGACCGTAGTCTCTACGGACGAAACGTAAGCGCGGCATCTATAGAAACGAATCAATGTTGACGAAAGTAACTTCACTCGAATAGTATTCGTCCGCTGACTTTCATCAGCTCCTCTACGATCGACCCAAGGCAGTTCGAAGTGTTACCACCGATCTACGTCTGAATTTCTCAGGAACGGGAACCCTCGAGAACTCTCTACTCCTCGACTAGTCCCTCCTGTTGGGACGTGAAATTTTTAGTCAACCTATTGAGAGTTTCGGATACAGCCGTCGACTCTCGAATAACGCCCAGAAGTACTCGGGCAGGAGGTCCCCCCTTGGAGATTACAACTACGACAACTACATCGAACGATGAGCCTGCACTGGAAACGTCCTCCCAATCCGGTGTGGGACTCAGTCCCGCCACGTGGGCCGTTGCCGGCGCCCTCGGTAAATGGGTAGGAGAAAAAGTGGCCGGCGGAATTGTCGGCGCCGCTGCCGGCAAACTCTTCAGCGAAGTCATGGACGCCATCGGATTAGGTGGTCCGGATCTGGTGGCGAGGCTCGATCAGATCAGCAACCAGTTAGTCGAAGTGCAACGATCGTTGGACCGGCTGACCGAAATGACCGCCGAGATTTTGAAACAACTCGCCGCACTCAAGGACTTCATGGAAAAGAGCCTGAAGCTCCAAACACTCGAGGCCGCGATGACGCGAATTGACGTCGCATACAATGGCCGCCCTTCGGAAGTCATGCTCGGCGAGGCGGCAACAGGTCAGCCCATCTACTTGCGCCTGCTCGTCGAAATAATGCCTCACTACCAGGACATCACAACGGCAAGACTAAAACAGGCGGCTAAAGACTTCGCCGAGTATGTTTCAGATATGCCGGATCGCATCGCAACCATTAACACTGTTCTCGCCAAGGTGGCCTTCGGCCAGGACACATTGCCTGTGTATTGGGCCAAAGAGCTAGCTCAGCAAGTGAACGCGAAGAAGATCGATCGCGAGGCGGCGTATCTCGTCCTCGAGGGTTACTTTTTGCAAGCCATCTCGACCCAGCTCAAAGGCGTCAGCGTCCACTGTGTAGCCCTGGGTACGGATGAGAAGCTTGGCCCACAGTTGATTCATACTTATCTGGAAGACAACTTTGCCAGGATGATGCAGAGCCAAACCTCGGCTTTCGTCGAGGCGGTCGAGCTGCTGATCTTTTTGACCTTGAAGCCCACCATGCCCACCGGACTGCGGGACGGAATGGGTGAACGCGAGTTTCCCAAGGAAGTCGACGAAATTCTGCTGCGTGCCGATCTGATCGCCGCGGCTTTGAACCTCGTCGCGCATAAGCCCGATCAGGCAGGCAAACCATCGCCCTCGATTCAAGCTGCGATTCAGGGCATCTATGGCCGCGCGCTGTTGCGCCCTTCAGACTTGAATAACGGAGCCGCGCCTTCCATCGCGCCCGCGGGATATCCCGCAGCGGCGGCGACGGCCGTGCGTCCGTTGCCCTTTCCTTGTCTCGATCTGAGGGTAGCGGATGGACACAGCGTTCTCCGCGACGTGAACTCTTCGCCCGTGACCGTAGCCCACTATTCGTGGTCGTTTCCCTTGCCTCCACCCGCAGCGGAAAAGCCGATCGATCCGACCCAGCGCGGCGGCGTCACGCCGAAGCTCTATCCTGTTTTTGGTCCAGACCAGCCGGGCGTCCTCGCCGCCAGCGTGTTCGACGTGAGCCGGTTGTATCGCGGGCTTCCTTCGGGAACGCCGCATTCGTATAAGTTCGACAAGTTTCAGGGAGGCTCGCCTGACCTTGGCTACTACAACGAGAAATGTACCGGCTACCATCACCCGATGACGAGCGACAAGGGCGATGCTTTCGAGACGTTTTTCACCGAGGTACACATCTACCGGTTGGATATTCGCCAGCACAGTTATGTGGGGCATCCGCTTTTCACCTATTCAGGCGCGCCGACAAAGGTGCGGCTCACTGCTCATGTGGCTTCGATCATTCACCGCGATCCACGCAAGGACGGTCAGGGAGGAACGGCGTTCGGGCAGATCTGGGACGTATTCAACCGGTTGAGATTGAAACATCCGAACGGATCGCAAAACGAGTTCTACAACTCCGTCGACGGATTCGGAGTCGATAAGCCTATTAGCGCGCAGGCCTTTCATGCGCCGTGGTATGACAACTACGACGCCAGACGCGATGGGTTCTTCTCGATCGATTTCGACCTCGTAGCCGGAAACTATGAGCTGATTCTGGATAGCGAGGTGGCCGTCTGGGAGTGCGAACACCGGTACGAAGGATGGCAATCCACCTCTCTTGCGTTCTTTCTTCACGGCCTCTCACTTGAGAGGCTTGGGAGCTGACAATTCAACAACCCTTCGCAACTACAGGAGATTTACGACTATGGTAACTTTGGCGACCCCTACACCACGCGATCCAGCCAATAAGGACCTGGATAAGTCTGCACTGCAGGCCCTCGCGCAAGCCACCATCAACGTGGAACTATTCACCATTCCACTGTACATGGTCTCCATGTACTCCATTCAGGGAATGCACCAGATCACGAGCAAGGGAAATGATTTTTACCAGGGCCGCCTCTGGCCGGGCGCCGGTCCAAGCCGCGATCCCGACCAGGAGCCGAACCCGACAAACGCTCAGGCGTTCAACCACTTTTTCAGCGTCTTCATCGACGAGATGTTGCACTTGCAACTCGCCTCGAACATCGGGAAGGTGCTTGGCGTAATGCCGACCTTCACCAGTTCGTTGCTGCAAAGTGCGGACTACGGCTGGACGTGCTATGGACCTAACCAGACCGTCATTCCGCACATCCTCGACTTCCAGGACACGATCGACCCGTACAACAAAATCAAGGTGCAACTCAACGCGTTGACTCTCGATCAAAACCAGCTCTTCCTGGCGATAGAAGAAAACGAAGCCGACGCTGACACGATCATCGATAAGGCCAAACGAGAAAACTATTTTCCCGCCACTCCGTTCAAGGACTGGCAGCTCACCAATACAGAGGAAAACTTGCCGATGATGGGCACGATCGGTTGGCTCTACAAGTGCCTCTGGGAGTACATCGACATCCGGTACACTGACGGGACGACGTTGTTTGAATACGTTTTCAATCGCGGCAGCCTCGAAAGAGATCTCTTCAATGCCATCAGCTCGCACCACAAACCCGAGTATCCGAAGATGCGCGCCATGGCGACGGGCGAGATCAGTTCAGGATGGGCCAAAGCCAACATCCTCGACATGATCAACGCCATCACGGACCAGGGCGAAGGCAAAGGCATAGCACAGGAGATTCGTAAGGCCCTTAAAGTACAGGGACTGCTCGGGTACGCTCCGGTTGAGGACCAGTTCCAGCCCGACGAAGCGGCGCTGAATTTCGATTACCCCAACTACACCGACACAGGAAGCCAAAACAACCCATCCGGCAACACTGTGGCGCGAATGAAGAACGCGGCGCTCGATCACCACGATCGCTTCAAGGCAATCAACGATCTGCTGGCAACTGGTAAAGTCGTCACCTGGGACCAGTGGCATAGCAGCGGCAACAAGTGGACCGCGGAGATGCTCAAGACAACAGGGTACGATAAGAACCAGTGGCCCCTGCCAACCGCCGAGGACATTGCCGGCGCACTCAACACGCTCAATCAGGATCCGAACAGTTACGAGACCTTCAGCAAAGCTGCCGCCGGTTCGATCGCCGGCATCACGCGTTTGTTGTCAGGCTTCTGGACCAACGAGAGCAGTTCGTTCCCGTTCCCGTCGATGTATGGTTCAGGAGATCGCGTATCGATTTGCTGGGCGGTGACGGGCAAGTTTCCGGACATCACTCAAGGCGTCGCGCCGAAAGATCCCGGCAAGCTCTATCATGCCTGCCAGGGAATGAGCCTGGCGCCGCCGACGCCGGTGCTCTGTGGTGCTGCGGCTCCGAACAATGGCCTTCCTGATGTGGCCGTATTTCATTCCTGCCGCGGCTCGAATACTTGCAAGGCCGAAGGCGGTTGCGGCTTCGTGCAGCAGGTTGGCAGTCAAACTATCATCTGCGGCTTCAAGGTAATGGCTGAGGATCTGCAGGACCCGTTACGGAAAGAGATAATTATTTACAGCGCTCCTTCGGATAACGCCTGTGCCGCCTTCGGAGGCTGTGCGGTGCCGATTTCCGATTCGCAACTGTATCCGCCGCCAGACCCAAATAACCCCAAGAATCCTGGACAGATGGAGCTCGACGATTTTCCGCCGCCGGATTTCAAGCCGACGAAATTGAATGAAAAGTATCAGTATTCCTACGGCCAGAAAGTTTATGACGTCGCCTGGAATGCTTACATCGAAGTACTGAAGAGTCGCGGCGTTACGGATCTGCCGACAAAACCGGCGCCCGATCCGCTGCGTCTCGCGTTTCCACCGTCTACTTAATTAAAGGACGAACGTTCAAGTGCAGAACCTTCACAACCAACGCCTGGGCCGCCTGGGCCTGCCCAATCTGGGCCTGGGCGTTGGTCTGCGCAACCAGCATTTCTCTTACCTGATGCGAAACGATCCGCAGGTGGATTGGTTTGAGATCATCAGCGAAAACTTCATGAACAACTTCGGGTTCGCGCGCCACGTGCTCGAACGTCTGGCAGCGATCCGGCCCATCGTGATGCACGGCGTGTCTTTGTCGGTCGGCAGCACCGATCCGCTGAACTGGGATTATCTAAAGGACCTGAAAACGCTTGCCGAGTTCGTGCAGCCCAAATGGATATCGGATCATTTGTGCTGGACCGGCGTCGCAAATGTGAACACACACGATCTCCTGCCGTTGCCGTTAACTGAAGCAAGCTTGTCGCACGTCGTCGAACGTGTAGGACAGGTTCAGGACTTTCTTCAGCGTCCGTTGATTTTGGAAAACCCGTCCACTTATCTCGAGTTCAAAGAATCGACGATGACGGAATGGGAGTTTCTTTCGGAGCTGGTAAACCAAACAGGCTGCGGATTGTTGCTCGACGTGAACAACGTTTACGTATCGAGCTACAACCATGGCTTCGATCCGGAGCATTACATCAGAAGTCTGCCGCACTCCAGCATCGTGCAGCTTCATATAGCTGGCCCGACGGATTGTGGGCGGTACCTTGTCGACACGCACGATACGCCCGTGCCGGCAACCGTCTGGCGTCTGTACAAACTGGCCCAGGAACTGACCGGCGGCGTCGCGACTCTGCTGGAGTGGGACGCGAATATTCCAGACTTTCCCGATCTCGTTTTGGAACTGAAGAAAGCAGAAGCCGTGCTCGACGGCATCATTCCTGAAGCGCCGCTTGTTCACACAAGCGCCGCACAGATCGTTTCCAATCCCGTTGACTTTCAACTGATCTCAGGACAATGACTGAACAGTCTCTCGCGCTGATACAACAGTGGATGAAAAGCGTGATCACGGAGCGCGGCGACTTCGTCGAGAAAGTGGAAAGCGCGGCGCAACAGCATGGCCTGCGCGTCGAGGAAGTCGTTGCGGAGAAGCGTGGGCTTTCGGGAAGAGAACGTCTCAGCATTTACACAAGCGGTTACGTTGCGCGGCTGCTTGAATGCATGCGGGCCGATTTTCCGGTGTTCCGTCGGTTTATTGGCGAGCCGGTTTTTGACGCCTTTGCGAAAGCTTACATCGTTACTGAACCGCCGCACTCGCCGAGCCTGTACGACCTGGGCGCAGGGTTCGCGCAGTTCCTCGACGAAACAAAGCCAACTGCCGGCGACGCCGAAGCCGAGACGGGGGCGCTGTTGGACTTGCCTTCGGAGATCGCGCGGTTGGAACGCGCCCGCACGGAGGTGATGCGCGCCCATGGCACTGAAGGCGATCCGCGTGCGATTCAAGGCTTCTCACCGTTTGCCGTCTTAAGCCATGATCTGAAGGTGCAAGCGACGCCTTGTTTGCGACTGCTCGAACTGAAATTCTCGCTGGTCGATTTTTTTCAGGAACCGGACTATGAATCGGAGCGGGATCAACCTCCGCCGCCGGACCACCGGCGTACGGTTGTAGCGATCGGTCGAACTGACTATCGCATCAACATGAAGGAGATCGAAGCGTGGCAGTTTGCGTTTTTAAGGGCGTGCGAGTTTCCCGCGTCTGCTCACGTTGTTGCGCGACAGGCGGCTGAAAAAAGCGGAACGGAGCCGTCGTTCGTGCTGGCTCATCTCGTCCTTTGGTTGCCGATGGCTATCCAGCTAGGTTTCCTGCGGTTCGACGATCAAACTGACTGAGTGGGATTGTGATCGGGACTGGTCGCGACCCAGTTCATGAAGAGTTCGTACCCGAGCGCCAACGCCGTCGCGCCTACAAACATCCCGAGAATTCCGCCAGTCGCCATACCACCGAGCGCGCCGAACAGTATCACAGGCATTGGTACGTCAACGCCACGGCCGAGCATGAGCGGCTTCAAGACGTTGTCTGCCATGCCCGTTATCAGCAGAATGATCGTATGCGTGATGGCCGCACCGGTGCTGTAACCACCGCTGGACCAGATGTAGACGATGACAGGAAGCGTGACGACTAGCGCCGGCACTTGAGCAATACCCAATACGAGCGCAACGATCGCTAACAGACCCGCCACAGGTATGCCGGCGAACAATAACGCCAGTCCGATCAGTAGCGCCTGAATGGCGGCAATACCGATCACGCCCAGCGCAACGGCGCGGATCGTTGCGAGCGCCAGTTTCTCGAGCGCCTCGCCTCTGGCTGGACCAGCGAGACGAGAGAAGATACCGCGGCTGCTGCGCGCGGCGGATTTGCCGTAGGCCATCACGATGTTGGCGACGACGAATGACGCCAGGAACAACAACATCGTACCGCCGATGCTTGCGACAATTGAAAGCGCCTGGCGAGCCAGTTCCCCAATCTTCGGCTGCATGGTATGAACTAAACCAGGCAGATCTGCGCGAGCCTGTGACCATGTGTCGTACAGTTTGTTGCCCACGATAGGCCAATTCTTCAGTCCCTCTCGCGGCGGCGGTATTTGCAGCGTGTTTTGTTGGATGGCGGTGATAAAGCCACGAACGGAGTCGGCGAACGAGTTCATCAGCAACCAGGTCGGAATGACGATCAAAGAAATCCCGATGATCACCATAATGATAGACGCCAGCCCTTGCCTGCGGCCGATCCTTCGTGCCAATGCCTGGTGCAATGGATAGGTGGTGACGGCCAGGATAATTGACCACGCCATCAGCTTCAGAAATGGTGAGAAGACCTGGAAGCACAGTAAGGCCAATCCGGCAATTAATCCGACGCGAATCAATGTGTCCCACAAACTTGAGGACGGCCGGCGTTCAAATGCGGCGTCTGGCTGCGCAATTGGCTTCATCAGAACCTATGCGCACGACTCTATTTCGATGCGAAACAACTAACTACTGGCAATTTTGACAGTCATCCGTGTTCTCCGTGAATGCCGCATTAGCTGGCTCAGGCATCAGGAGAACACGGATTAACGAATCGCCACAGTCTTCACTCACTGGATTTTTCGACTCTTCCGCCGAGGTGCTTGCCAAGGAATTCCTCCATCGCGCGATAGAAGTCGAAGCGGTTTTCTTCGTTTGAGAAGCCGTGTCCTTCGTTGTCTTTAACCATGTACGGCACTTCGATCCCGCGCGCCTTGAGCGCCGCCACCATTTGATCTGACTCGCCTTTGTTCACGCGCGGATCGTTGGCGCCCTGCGCGATCAGCAGCGGGACCTTGATTTTGTCACTGTGGAAAACGGGAGAGGCAGCCGTTAGCAGGTCTTTGTCTTTCTCGGGATGTCCCACCATCTCGTAAACCATTTCCAGGTACGGCTTCCAATAGGGCGGAAACGACTTGATGAATGTGAAGATGTTTGAGACGCCTACATAGTCAACTGCAGCCGCGTAAAGATCCGGTGTGAACGTTACGCCCGCCAGTGTTGCATAGCCGCCGTAGCTGCCGCCGTAAATACCGATGCGCTTGGGATCGGCGATCCCTTGCTTGATGAGCCATTGAACTCCGTCCGTGATGTCGTCCTGCATGGCCTTGCCCCATTGTTTGAAGCTGGCTTCCCAGAACTTGCGCCCGTACCCAGTCGAACCGCGGAAGTTCATCTGCAAAACTGCGTAACCGCGATTTGCCAGAAACTGCACTTCGGGATTGTAGCCCCACGAGTCGCGAGCCCACGGTCCTCCATGCGGATTCACGACGACGGGAAGATTGCGAGCCGGCACGCCTTTTGGAAGCGTCAGGTAGCCGTGGATCGTAAGCCCGTCGCGGCTCTGATACGTGATCGGTTTCATCGGCACCAGATCCTGATCGTTTAGCCAGGGACTGACGTCGGCGAGCTTGCGGAAATCCTTCGACTTGCGATCGTAGAAGTAATAAGCGCCAAGCGATCGATCGGTGAACGTCCGCACGAGGCACTTGTCCTCGTCGAGATTGCATCCTGCCAGACGCACTTCGTATCCCGGCAAACGGCGCTCGATATCTTTTTGCAGGTCGGCCCGCTCCTTGTCGATGAAGTAATAATGCTGCTTGTCAGTGACGTAAGCGACTCCCGTAATGACGCGGCGTTTGCGAGAGCTGAGAAGATTCGTGACGTCAACTTCAGGATGCTCGTAGATCTTCTCGAGCTCCTTCTTGGTATCGACGTCGTATTTGACGATCGCCGTCTTGTCGCGCCCGATGTTCGTCGCTACATAGAGTTGCTTGTTATCGGGAGTGAACAGTAACGGCGTGATCGTCTCTCTGAAAGTGGTGGTCATGACGGGCGCAAACTTCTCTGCTTCCGAATTGCGGAACATCAGTGTGTTGTTGACGCCGTCGGTAGTTAAGGCGATGCGGAGTTTTCCGTCCCAATCGGTTGCCCAGCCGGTGTAGTTGCCGGGATTCTCTGCCACCATCTGCATCTCGCCGGTGTTCACGTTGAGGCGATACACGTCGAAGATCCGCGGTTGCCGTTTGTTGAGCCCGACGAGGATTTCGTTCTCGTTTCGTTCCAGCCGGTCGATGATCTGCGCCCGGACTTTCTCGAACGGAGTCAGGTCTTTGGGATTGGATCCGTCGATGCCCACGGCGTACAGCCGGAAGTTTTCATCGCCACCGGTGTCCTGGATATAGACGATGCGGTTGTCGCCCTTCCATGCGTAGCTGGAGATGTCGCGCTCCTTTGCGCTGGTAACGCGAACGGCCTTGCCCGACCCGATTTTCTCGACAAACACGTTGAGCCGATTCTCCCATGGCTGCAGGAACGCCAGATACTCTCCGGTTGGCGAAAGCGAGTACGCGAGCTTCGTGGGGTTCCGAAAGAAATCCTTCAACGGGATGAGGGGCGCCACTGTTTCTTTGGTTTGCACTTGTTTTTGTGCCAGCACACAGACGGGAAAAACGAGTAGGAGTTGTAATAGCAGCACTAAGGCTTTGATCTTCATGGACTTCCTCCAAGTGTTTTGAGACATGACGGCGGTTTTGGGTGTAGTACGATGATGGCCGTCATTGGGTTGCGGATCCTCAGGGAGAGTGGACGCAATTCGTGCTCGTAGTGACGCTGACCTTCGCCAATATGTTAACAGACGTTATTGATTTTAGATTTGTGAAGTAGGGTTCATGTAAAAGGGATTCAAACCAATCCTAATGTTCAGGCAGGCTTAACTCATCGTCGACGATGACTTCCATCGGTACGCCGGCGAGGCGGGAGTAGCGCAGCACAACGATCAGGTCAGGTTCGCGTGTGCCGAGTTCGAAGTTCGAGACAGCCGAGTAGTGAACCTTCAATTGCAGCGCGCGCGCCATCTCCGTCTGACTCATATTCAAACGTTTCCTGATCGCCAATAGCTTCTCACTTAACTTCAGCGGTTTGTTTCGACGTGAGCGACCCATCAGGACACGACTCCTGACGAAGATGCGCTCTTGTATTTATGTGTATTTTCACTTAAACTGCGCGACGATCTAGAGGATGCCCGAAACGCCCGAACTAAGCGGGCGTAACTCACTAGCGGGTTTGCCCTCGCGCCTTATTCAACGCCTGCTCCCTTTAATGATTTATTAGTTTTGGAGCGCGCGCAGCCCAGAGGCAAATGTGGGGGGTTGCCTGTGCGTTCCGTCGAGAGCGGTAGTTCGGCCTGAGAATCGTGCTACCGCTCTAATTCTGTCTGATTAAAGTTTCTCTTATTGCCCCACAGATTTTACGTACACGTCACCCGGGGATGAACCGGGAAATGTTTCTTGCTCATCTTCGCAGGGCTGGGAGGTTAACGCACGGATTTTCGGTTAGCAACTAGAACCCTGCCTGTAAAACTGGCCCTTAAACTAACGATTCTGACGAGTAATGCGCAAGGTCTAAACGCGTAACAGCGAGTACAACTCACACAACCAATAATCTGATTTGGCACTAATCTTGCCGACAGCTTCTCGCGCGTGCAAAGTGTTCGAGACGAATGCACGCGTGCGAAGTTATGAGCGCACTTGTTCCAAAGGTCACACGCGAGCTCACCCGGATGAGACGCACGCTGCGAGAAACTTTCGGTCTCGCCAAACTCCGCCCCGGCCAGGGCGAAGTAATGCGTTCAGTGCTCGAGGGCAACAATACGCTCGCTATCATGTCGACCGGAGCAGGGAAGTCGCTCTGTTATCAACTACCCTCTCTGCACTTGCCTGGCACGACCGTTGTCGTCTCGCCGCTCATCTCGCTAATGAAAGATCAGGTCGACAAGTTGGAAGACGCAGGTCTGGAAGCTGCGCAGTTGAATAGCGCGCTGACAACACAGGAGTACGAAGAGAACCTCGAGCAGATAAAGACAGACAAAAGCGATTTCATCTTCGTTACTCCCGAGCGGTTCACCGATCAGACATTCCTTGGTCAGTTGCGAAAACGAACGATCAACTTCGTCGTGATCGACGAGGCACACTGCATCTCAGAATGGGGCCACGACTTTCGTCCTGCATATCTATCGCTCGGCGCCGCGGTGAAGACGCTCGGTTCGCCGCCAGTCCTGGCGTTGACTGCTACGGCGACTCCTGAAGTCACGGCCGACATCGAGAAGCAACTCGACCTCGGAAGACTTCAAGTAGTAAAGACCGGAATCTATCGGCCCAATCTCCAGTTTGAAGTCAAGCGAGTGACAAATGAGCGTGAGAAGCACGAAGAGCTCGTGCGAATACTGAACGAACACGAAGGCGCCGGCATCATCTACGCTGCGACTGTTAAAACGGTCGAAGAACTGACCGATTGGTTGAAAGGATTCGACTTCAAGATCGAAAAGTATCACGGGCGCATGAAAGCCAGCGAGCGCAAGCAAAACCAGGACGCCTTCATGAACGATGAATTGAAGGCGATTGTGGCGACGAACGCGTTTGGCATGGGCATCGATAAAC